>NZ_AJLL01000061.1 GCF_000317225.1 Fischerella thermalis PCC 7521 | reverse complement strand
AGTTTTTTTATGTTTTTTGAGAAGCATAATAAATCTACTATTTGGTCAGTATTAAATATTATTTTTTAATAACAAAAATTTTATCATTGCGATCGCCTAAATCTCAAAACTTTTGGAAGCAAAAATTAGCAGGTTGTGTCACCACAAAACTAGCCCGTTGGGTGGTGAGTCACCACACCACAGATAAACCGGAAATCGGCTTTTTAGATGTCCCGATTTCCCCTGACCGGTTTTCAGGCTCTCCAGCCCCTGGTTGAAACTGTCTTTAATTACACTCACTTTCATGTTTATGAGAGTTTGCAAAGTTTCAAAGATTTGGAAATTCTGGGGGCGAGGGGTTTTGGTGAAACTCATTTTACGTTGCGGTCTGAGTTTAATCTCAATCATGCCTCAGAGTGTATACAACTCGATTTAGAGTGTGATTTGACACAAATAACTCATGCTCAGTTAGAGACTATTGGCAGTTATTTTACAGAAACGCTGACAGCAATGTCTGCACAGCCGTTGGCACATTACGAATCTCAATGTCTTTTGGGCGATCGCCAACGGCAGATGTTACTTGTGGAGTGGAATAATACCGCTACCCAATATCCCCAAGACTGCTGTATCCATCAACACTTTGAGCCGATCGCAGCACAACATCCTGATGCGATCGCCATCGTCTTTGCAGATGTAGAAACGCGACATGTCGCGTCTCTAACTTACCAACAGCTAAATCATCGAGCCAATGCCCTTGCTCATTTAGACTATATAAGTCAAGCCATCTGGCAGAGCAAAGTCGCACCTGCTGTCCAGGGACGGGTATTTGCTGTGCGAAGTATGCTCGCCTTGGTATCTTTACCGCTTGCTTATCTGATTGCAGGGCCATTAGCCGATCAAGTTTTCGAGCCATTACTTACCCCTACAGGGTTATTAGCTGGAAGCGTCGGCAAATTCATTGGTTTTGGTCGAGGATACGGTATTGCTTTGTTGTTTGTCGTGATGGGAATGCTGACTATGCTAGCGATTAAATACATATAAGCGATCGCCAACCCACCCATCTTGAAACTAAAATAATTATTATTACAATTAGTTGTACAATCCACAGAAGTTAAGGCTGCTTCTCGTGTTTCCATCTCGCTTCAGTTGAGATGCACTCTTGTTTGTGATGTGAAAACATCTACCTGTGGAGGAGTAGAAATATGACAACAAATCCATTATTGAACGAAGAAATTTAGCTCGCTGTTAACCCAGAAATTGTAAAAGATGTCTTGAGCGATCGCTCTACAAACCTAAATGCAACAATTCTTAATTTACATTTGATATACGAGCATGTTAATTTACAGGCAGACCTTGGTTCTGATGGGGCACAGCCATCAGAGGTAACGGGGAAAATTCGGTGTAAGTCCGATGCTGTCCCGCAGCTGTGATGAGACTAACAAGATTGTCTCTTAGTCAGAATGCCCGCCAGAGGTAAAAAAACATACACCCATCTGCGAGGTACAGATGCGAAATATTCTCTTTAATTGCCGTTGGGCGGTAAGGGTCATTGCGTGTAGCATAGGTGCAATGACAACTTTGATACTGTGGAACTATGCTGTGTGTGCGGTCGAAATTCCACAACCAGAAAAATTTGCCCAAAATACAGATGAACAAGAACCAGATATTGAACTGACAGTCATCGACACACTATTGAATCAGCCTGTTTTCTCTCCCTTTCGTCGCGAAGGGACAGTCAGAGATTCCACCCGACCAGTATATGTGATTACAGGTGAAGAAATCGAAGCCCAGGGGGCGCGCAATGTCAGAGAAGCGTTGCGTTTCCTTCCTGGTATTTTACCTGATGGGACAGTTGGGACGGAAGTAAATGCCTTAAGTGGTCAATTTATTCGGGGTTCAAACTCCGAACAAGTATTGATTTTACTTGATGGTAGACCGATTAACAACCTTGGTGGCGGTAGTTTTGACCTTTCCGAAATTACCAGCAACATTATTAAACGAATAGAAGTTTTACCTGGAGGAGGTTCTACCCTTTACGGTTCCTCTGCAATCGGAGGTGTGATTAGTATTATCACTCGTCGTCCCACCGAGAAAGTGACAACGCAAGCAGGTGTTACTTTTGGTGCATATGGACTCAATCAGCAGACTATTAACAATAGCGGGAAATCAGGTGATATCGGTTGGGTTTTGGGATATAATCGCATCCAAGCCGAAAATAATTATCCTTTTGCGATTCCAGAAGCTGACTTTGAAGGAACCAGGAAAAATAATGATGTTCTCTACAACAACTTCAATGTCAAGTTAGAAGCGAATTTAGGTAAACGCAATACCCTCATCCTCTCAAGCTTATATTTAGGAAAAGAACAGGGAGTACCGGGAGGCGTTCCCATTCCTGAACCTCTGTTTGGACAAGGTTATTTTAACTCCTTAACGGAGCGCGATCGCAAATACACAGACCAAGTTCTGACTGATTTAACCTGGAACTCAAAATTAGGTTCGGGAAACGATTCTCTACTTACAGCTAAACTTTACGCAGATTTTCTGAATACCCGTTTTGATAGTGGTGCTTCATTTTCGGCGCGATATGACAACGAGCAAAATTCCTACGGAATTCAAGCACAGCATAGTTGGAACTTTGCTAAAAATCAAGTTTTAGTATACGGCTTTGATTACCGTAATACTTCAGCGCGTAACAGCACTTTCAACTATTTAACTGATCAAAAAACAACTAGTTATGACGATAGCATCTCTCAAGGAGCGCTGTTTGCGAGATATGAAATTAATTTTACTCCTGATTTCACGATGAACTTTGGCTTACGCCAAGATTTTAGTAGTTTAACAAATGGCTCATTTACATCACCAAGTGTAGGTGCAAAACTAGTACTGACTGACTCTACTACCCTCAGAGCTAATTATATTCGGAATTTCCGCGCTCCAACTCTTTTTAATTTATATGCTAGAGGTTCTAGCTTTGTTGGAAATCCAGATTTGAAACCTGAAAAAGGTGATAGCTATGATATTGGGATTGACCAGAAACTTTGGAACTTTGGTTTATTACGCTTAACCTACTTCAGCAATACTATCTCAGATTTAATTGCTTATAACTTTGTAGTTCCTGTAGGTACTTATGAAAATATCGGCTTAGTTCGTACCACAGGAATTGAAGCTGTTTTGAATGTACAATTTGCAAAAAATATCTATGGTTTTGTCAATTATACACTTAATAACCCACGCATATTATCAAGTGCTAACTCTGCGGAAGAAGGAAATGAATTAAGGTTTGCTGGTGCAGATAGTTTGAATTTAGGAATTTCTTATGAAACACCAGCAGGATTATATATGGGAATACTCATGCATTCCCTCGGCGCATATCCAACCAACAATACTAATACAGAATCCTTACCTGGATATACTACTTTTGATTTGAAAATTCGAGTGCCACTAAATAATAATTTAGTATTTACTGGTAGTGTAGATAATATTTTTAATCAGCGATATCAATTATTTCCTGGTTATCCTGATGCAGGTAGAGTTTTTCAAATTGGTTTAAGTTCAAGTTTTTAGATGATAGCTGAGGTGAATTAAAACTATGACAAAGTTTATGTTTTGGAAATTGACCACTGTGCAAGGCGATGCACACAGATGACTTCATTTTAGATATAAATAACTCAAAATCAAAATTGCCATGAGTGAATTTAATCTTTGGGTAACACCATTACATCATACCGTAACCGAACCTTCACCAACAGGCGGTTATATAGAATATGAGGATTTTGATTGCAGTTGCGATGTTTTATCGCCACTACTTTACACATTATTTCAGGATAATTGGCACCAAGTAGGAGTAGGACACATTGTCCAAGGTGGTGTGTTGGAATTAGAATTTACTGCTGCACCTAAAATTTGCATTCTTTATGATGGATATCTGACTGTAGTAACGGAAGGTTGGCATCTTCACTTATGTATTGAAGCAAATTTGGGTGGTCCTCATTGTAAAACACCACTAGAATTAAGGCAACAGCGTCAAGTTAATCGTGCTGCTTTTTATCGACGTTTTAATGCAGAAGGAAATCCGAGAAGTTGGGGAATTGATTTTTGGAATGGTGCAGGCGAAAATTTGATGACAATCTTCTTACCTAATCCGTATGTTGAAGAAGAAAATTTATTACCAGAAGGAAAACCAAACTTATCGAAATTAGTTCTTTATGAAGAACTGCGAGATATTTATGTGTTAGGTAAAAAGCCAATTCCGTTTTCTAAAAATCCCTTAAAGCATCCATATATATCTGTTTGTACTTCTAGCCGTTGTCTTCCTTCTCAAAACTGGAAGCCTACTTTTGACGCAATCAAAGCAGCAGTTGAAAAAGCAGGTTTAGATATAGAAGTGAGAACATCTGGCTGTTTGGAAGTTTGTAAACTTGGCCCTGTAGTATTTTATTCAGAGGATAGAACTTGGTACACTCGCGTTCAGCCAAATGTCGCCGAAACAATTGTCAAAGAACATTTGGTTCAAGGTAAAAAAGTAGTTACTAATTCCTATCCACCAGAATCGGTTTAAATAACTACAAATCAATAATGTAGTTATTTCTGCAAAATTTTCAGATGAAAATAATAATATTTCGCCAAGCCAAAGTTTTGATATATTTGTGTCAATTTTTATTGATTGCTATTTTGGCGATCGCTTGTCATCGTACAACTATTACTACATCAAAAGACACTAAAGGATGCGTCCACAATTATAATCATAACATCGACTACTTTCCTGACAAAGTTACTATAAATTATGCCACAGGCTTTGATGTGGAATATCACAAAAACTATAAACTAGTAACAGTCAAAAATCCTTGGCAAAATGCAAAGACAGGTTTTCAATATATTTTAGTACAATGTGGAACACCCGCACCAAAGAATTTTCAATCAAGCCAAATAATTACAGTACCTATAAATACAGTCGTTTCACTTTCTACAACTCATTTACCACATTTTGCAAAGTTAGGATTAGTCGATAAGCTTATCGGTGTCAGCGATACAAAAAGAGTAAACACACCAGAAGTTATCCAGAAGATAAAAGCTGGTAAAGTAGCAGAGGTTGGTAATAGTGAGAGTATAAACATCGAAAAAATCTTAGAATTAAATCCAGATTTAATCATGACTTATGGAGTAGGAAATCCACAAATAGATAGTCATCATAAGTTAATAGAAGCCGGTTTAAAAGTAGCAATTAACGCCGAGTATATGGAAACATCTCCACTTGGACATGCAGAATGGTTGAAATTTACTGCTTTGTTTTTTAATCAAGAAAATATTGCTCAAAAAACCTTTAATCAAATCTCTACCAAATACGAAAATATCGCTTCCAAAACAAAATCTGTTAAAAATCGTCCAACTGTCTTTACAGGATTCAATTTTAAAGGTGTCTGGTATATACCAGGATGTCAAAGTTATGTAGCGAAATATTTAGCTGATGCAGGTTCTAACTATCTTTGTGCAGATAATTCTTCTGGTAGTAAGCCTTTATCATTTGAAAATGTTTTTCAACGTGCTGCAAGTGCAGATTACTGGCTTAATCTTAGTCAATCTTGGCAAAGTTTAAAAGATGTAATATCTGAAGATAATCGCTATGCTAATTTTGCAGCCGTAAAAACAGGTAATGTTTATAATAACAACGCTCGTGTCAATAATAGTGGTGGTAACGACTACTGGGAAAGCGGAACCAGCAACCCTGATATCGTCTTATCTGACTTAATTAAAATTTTACATCCAGAAATATTACCCAATCATCAGCTAGTTTACTACCGGAAACTTGAAAAATAATAGTAATTTAACATGACTTATATCTAGTGTGAATTTAGAAAGATTCCTAATTAGTGTTGATCATGTTCCCAATCAAGCATAAATTCAAAAACTTTTCATCAACAAAAATCCCAAAAGTCTTAGAAATAAACCCTCTAATTTTTTTTACCCTACTCACAGGTTTAATTTTAGCCTTTTTACTAGACTTAGCATTAGGCTCAGTCCAAATTCCCATTCAACAAGTTGTCACCATACTATTAGGAGGACAAGCAGAAAAAGCAACTTGGACTACTATTATTTTCAAATTTCGCTTACCCAAAGCCTTAACTGCAACTTTCGCCGGTGCTGCTTTAGGAGTAAGTGGATTACAAATGCAAACCCTATTTAGAAATCCATTAGCAGGGCCATTTGTGTTAGGAATTAGTTCTGGTGCTGCTTTAGGAGTAGCGCTAGTGGTACTAACAGCAAATATTACTGGTGTGGGTGTGTTATTTAAAGACTTAGGAATAATAGGTGATTTTAGTTTAGTGGTGGCAGCCAGTCTAGGTGCAGCATTAGTTTTAGGATTAGTATTACTAGTTGCTCGCCGTGTCCAAGATACAATGACACTGCTGATTTTGGGATTATTATTTGGTTATGCAACCAGTGCTGTTGTTAGTATTTTGCTGCATTTTAGTGAAACTCAGCAAATCCAATCATACTTACAATGGACTTTCGGTAGTTTTGCTGGTGTAACGTGGCGACAAATGTTAGTCTTAGCGCCTGTTGTACTCTTAGCATTGTTGATTTCGGTAATGCTATCTAAACCTTTAAATGCCTTACTTCTTGGTGAAGCTTATGCTCGTAGTCTCGGTTTAGGCGTGCAACAAGCAAGATTCTGGATTATTACCAGTGCCTCTATTTTAGCAGGTGCGATTACCGCTTTTTGTGGTCCGATCGCTTTTTTAGGTGTAGCAATTCCTCACCTTTGTCGCAGTTTGTTCAACACTTCAGAACATCGAGTCTTGATCCCTGCTGTTATCTTTATGGGAGCAATAAGCGCGTTAATTGCAGATTTACTGTCACAGCTTGCAGTTCGTCAAACGATATTACCTCTAAATTCTGTGACTGCTTTGATAGGTACTCCGGTTGTGACTTGGGTAATTTTGCGTCGTAATTCTCGCACATCTTTTCCCAAATGAATGATGTGATTCTCCATACGAGTAACCTAACTATTGGTTACAAAAGATCACGGCGTGCTACTCGCATTGTTGCATCTGATATTTCTGCATCTCTAAACACAGGTGAACTCGTCTGCTTGCTGGGTGCAAATGGGGTGGGGAAATCTACTTTGCTGCGAACCTTGGCGGGAATACAACCCCCCATCAAAGGTAAAGTGCAACTTCAAGGAAAGGACATTTACAAGTTAGCACCGCAGGAATTAGCAAAGCGTCTAAGTTTAATACTCACTGAGAAAGTTGAGGTCGGAATATTGTCAGCTTACGCTTTGGTAGCAATGGGGCGCTATCCTTACACTGATTGGTGGGGAAAGTTAACTTCTAAAGATGAAAAAATAGTTAAATGGGCAATTGAAAGTGTAGGAGCTACAGATTTAGCAAAGCGCAATGTTAGTGAACTCAGCGATGGTGAACGCCAAAAAATCATGATTGCGCGGGCTTTAGCACAAGAACCTGTTTTAATGCTATTAGATGAACCAACAGCTTTTTTGGATTTACCCCGCCGTGTGGAGATTATGCAATTATTGCGGTGTTTGGTGAGAGAAACAAATCAGGCGATTTTGCTTTCAACTCACGATTTGGATTTAGCTTTGCGCCTTGCTGATAAAGTTTGGCTTCTAACAGAAGGTGGTTTTCTACATATCGGCGCACCGGAAGATTTAGTTTTAACTGGTGTATTTACTGAAGCTTTTCAGAGCGAAGGTGTGGAATTTGACGTATACACTGGTGAGTTTCATCTCCATACACCGATTCGTGGCAAAGTTAGTCTTTTAGGTGAGGGTATGAAAGTAATGTGGACAAAGCGTGGTTTGCAACGAGCTGGATTTGTTGTGGTATCAGATAGCAATTCCCAGCTTTGTATAGAGGTGATATCTACAAGTGAAAAAGTTTTTTGGCAGGTGAGGTACAACGGTGCTGTGTCGGAACAAAACTCGATGTATGAGTTGATTCGATTTTTGAACAAAGTCGCCCCGCTAGTGAGGTAGTTAGAATGTTACATCTGTTGGGGTTATTCTCTCACCTGTCGAGTTAGCAGTCGGAATGCGGGAGCGATCGCATAACAATTCAAGGCTTATTTACTGTCTTTATGAAATAGCAAACTTATTTTAACGACTTAGCTGAGCGGCGACAAACTAAACTAGATTGGTTACACCGACAGTAGGTAAAATATAAGCCGTTACGGCGATCGTCTGCATCACACCAAAGACAATTAGCGATCGCTTGCGTCCCAAAGGATTAATCAAAAATCCGGCAGCCAATGCCCCCAAGATTCCTATACCCGCACTTACAACTCCCAATAACCAGCCAATTTCCTCCAATGACAGTCCAATATCGACTAGTGGAGGTTTAAACATAGAATTTGCCATGCTGTCACCTAGTGGGTACAGAACTAAAATGAGTAGCCAACGCCACATCCCAGGACGACGACAGAAATTGACTAGTGCTTTGAAGCTAGTGTCCCCATTTCGTCCAGCCGTAACGGTCAACCAGTTATAGAATTACACCAACTGATTACGGAATTATTTCACCCAAAGCTCGAAAGGCGCTTGCAGAAGACATTGCTGATAAATCAGAGTGGTTGGAACTCAAGCCCAACATTGCAGGTGTAGGTATCAATTTGAACGCTATTATTAGAGACAGTATCAAAGCGTTTCAGCCTAGAATTAGAGAAAAAAGATAAAGCGTTATAAACAGTGACACAAGTTAGAAATCTGCTTTGAGGTTACGATGTCAAATGTCCTAATTCAGTTTTTGTTCATTCAATAAAATCGAACCTCAAACCTTTGCTAAAGCCATGAATTATCATCTCACTCTAGCTAAAGTAGCTTCTTGAAAAAGCGTTTAGTGACAACAAGGTAAAATAGTAAAAGCGATACTTTTTGTCGAGGAAACGAGTTATGAGATTTAGCGTAACGCTTGATCGTGACGAGGATGGAATTTGGGTAGTGGAGTGTCCCAGTATTCCTGGGTGTGTGAGTCAAGGTCAGACGAAACAGGAAGCTCTTGAAAATATCAAAGATGCGATCGCGGCTTGTTTACAGGTTCGGGCAGAGCGTGGGATGCCGCTGACTGTGGAGACCTATCAGGTTGAGGTCGTCGCCTAATGGGTTCTGCTTTACCTGTATTGATATTTACCCAAAAGATTTGCCTGCACTACCTCCTGCCGTTTTTTAGTTCCATCGAACTCACGTTACATTAATTTCTTTATGTATTTCGCTTTCTGTGCAAAGTCAGAATCGAAGATGAAAAGCGATCGCAATCCCATCACATATTATTGATAAATTATTAATGTATGTGAACACCTGACTAAATTCAGGCTTGATTTTGCAAAGCGAAGGGTTTGGAAATGTTTACTGCATCAGAGACTCCTATTATTGCGACAATTTTATTAGTCGCTTTCGGAATCTTGGGTTGGGGCTTTTATCGTGCCAGACCCTATGGCAAGCTGGGAATCTTTGCCTGGTTACAGTCAGTGGTTTTAATGGCTCCCTGGCTAGTGTTTTTTGGCTTATTTGCAGCCGGGATTTACATCAATATTGTCGCCATTCTCTTGTTACTGGTAGTTTCTACGGCAATTTACATCTATTTGGGTAGACAGTTAAGGGCAGCTGGACAAGATGTAATTCTCAGACAGCGAGCCACACAAAAGCTAGCTGAGCAAGAATCCGCTCCGACACCAGAAACAACACCGACGGTGGAACCTACACAGGTAAAATTGGAGGTTCTGCCAATCCCAGAAGCAGATTTGAATGCTATCAAAAGTATTTTCGGTCTGGATACGTTTTTTGCCACAGAAACTATTGCTTATCAAGAAGGAGCCATCTTTAAAGGTAATCTGCGAGGAGAAGCAGAGATGGTTCACAACCGTCTAACTGCGAAGTTGCAGGAGGCTCTAGGTGATAAATATCGCCTTTATTTAGTTGAAAATACTGAGGGTAAACCGGTGGTGATTGTCCTACCCAGCCGCAATGATCCGCGTCCGATGAGCGTATCGCAAAAAGTATTTGCCATAATTCTGCTGGTATCAACAGTTGCCACAAGTTTAGAAGCGTCGGGCATCCTGCAAGGTTTTGATTTGTTTGCCAATGTTGCACGTTTACCAGAAACTTTACCTATTGGTTTGGGGATTTTAGTAATTTTACTGGCCCATGAAATCGGTCATTGGTTACTTGCCCGCCGTCACAACATCCGCCTCAGCTGGCCCTACTTTTTACCGGCAGTACAAATCGGCTCTTTTGGAGCAATTACTCGCTTTGAGTCTTTGTTACCTAACCGTAAAGTATTATTTGATATAGCCTTGGCTGGCCCAGCTGCTGGAGGAATTGTATCTGTGTTGATGCTGATTGCTGGATTGCTGCTTTCCCATCCAGGGAGTATGTTTCAATTACCCAATCAGTTTTTCCAAGGTTCAATTTTGGTAGGCAGTTTAGCACGGGTTGTGCTGGGTTCGGCTTTGCAGTCACCATTGGTAGATGTGCATCCCTTGGTAGTTATTGGTTGGCTGGGATTGGTAATCACAGCTTTAAACTTGATGCCTGCTGGACAACTTGATGGTGGGCGGATTGTCCAAGCCATCTACGGGCGCAAAATTGCTGGTAGAACGACCTTTGCAACTTTAATTTTGCTGGGATTAGTAGCTTTAGGTAATCCTTTAGCGATGTACTGGGCGATCGTCATTCTGTTTTTACAACGCGACTTAGAACGCCCCAGCTTGAATGAAATCAGCGAACCAGACGATGCACGCGCCGCTTTAGGTTTGTTGGCTTTATTCTTAATGGTTGCAACTCTTTTACCCCTGACTCCCGGTTTAGCTGGGCGATTGGGAATTGGATAATGAATAGTTGGTTGTTGGTTGTTGGTTGTTAGTAGTTAGTGGTTAGTAGTTAGTAATATCAAGTCCGGCTAATTACTTACGATATTATTTTGATGCAGTTGGGCATTGGGCAAGAGATTTTTCCCATTACCCATTACCAATTACCAATTACCGGTCTTCACAGATATGATAAGTCTTTAAACGGACATGATATAATTTCCGAACAACCATCAACTACCTGCCAACCACCAACTAATTCACGGCTTCCACCCGGCTAGTAGATTTGGGTAGGATGTTCCTGTGGGGAAAAGATTTTTAAAACCTGTTTGACGTTGTTGTGGTGCTTCTTTAGTCATGTTCCACAAACTTTCGTAGAAAAAGAAGGAGACGCCAGCAAAGTTGCGATCGCGTACTTGTTGCACTTGTTGGTTAATCTGTGTCATCGGTACAAATTTGCGTTTTAACCCTGTGATAATACCGATACTTACGGGTATGTGACTTTTAGCAGCTTTGACTTCTGGGTATTCTAATTCACTCGTGAAAACATTCAGGTCGTCTCGATAAACTTGTATAACTAAGTCTTCCACAAGTCCCATTCTTTCCCATTTTTGCCAGTCTGCTAAAAAGAATTCGTAGGAGAAGCGTTGCGGATTAGGTGCTACGGAGACAATACAGTTCTTATTTGCGGCTTTGATCGCTGTAAATACCCGCTTCATATAGTTGGTAATTTTGTTGGCGCGCCACTGTACCCATTCTGGATCTTTAGAGTTGGCAGGAGGCGCTTTACCACCGTGTTCTTTTTTGTATAGTGCAACTGTATAAGCGTCGTATCCTAACTCTGATGGTAAGCCAAAATGATCATCAAATTGGATGCCATCAATGTCATAGTTCCTAACTATTTCTACTATTAAATCTTGGATGAATTGTTGCACTTCCGGTCGGAAGGGATTTAGCCACACTCGATCATGAGTACCTTCTTTCCAAATTTTACTACCATCTCTACGACTAGTTAACCATTGTGGGCGACGTTTTGCTAGTTGGGAGTCGGCAGGGGCCATAAAGCCAAATTCAAACCAGGGAATGACTGTTAAGCCTTGTTGATGCCCAACGTTGACCACTTCTTTAAGCATATCTCGCCCTTGTAGACCTGGTTCTGGATCAAGCGATCGCCCAATCACCTTTTGGGCAACTTTGCTAGGATACAGCGTCCAACCCCAATTCCACACGGTCGGATAGACAACGTTAAAATTCAGCTGTTTGAGATTTTGTAATGCACTCTTGAGGCGATCGCGTTCAAACAGCACATTGCTATCAATATTAGTTAACCACACCCCCCGTAACTCTGCTATTTGCGGGCGCGTAGGTATTTGAGCCGATAGGGGAAAAGATAGCATCACTGTAGCAATCATTGACAAAGTAACCACCACAGCAAAAAACGCTAGGTTGCGGTGACTACTTTGACGAATGTTCCACACAAACAACTGCCGACAAGATTTAACAAACTTTTTCATCATTGATTGGGTACAAAATTTCACATAGCCTTCAACAAATCATCACCTATGACTGCGCAGATCTCCAAGAAGTTGCGCAAGTTTGTCAATGGTCAATAGTCATTTGTCAATAGTTAGTAGTTAGCGGTTATTCCCACTTATATCAAGTCCGGCTAATTACTTACGATATTATTCTGATGCAGTTGGGCATTGGGCAAGAGATTTTTCCCATTACCCATTACCAATTACCAATTACCGATCTTCACAGATATGATAAGTCTTCAAACGAACATGATATTACGTGCAACATCAACCTAATTTTTGTCCAAAAGTTCATCTTGAGCAAAATTACGTAAATTTATGCGTAATTTTGGGGTGATACACCACACTCTTTGTTAAAATTACTATGGGTATAATTATCAGGTCAAAACTCAATGATGTCCTTAGTTTTACCTAGTTATCGCCTTGTTTCTCAGTAGATGCATAGTATTGCTGGTTATTTAGAAAACTATAAAAAATATACTTAGGTCAAATTAATGATCAACTTAATTAAGACACAAGATGATAATACAAGCACTACAGCTGCTATTGCGAGGTTGGCGAGGGCGATAACTCTTTCCCAAGGTCAATTTTCCCTACTTTTGGTCTGCTGTAACTCTAGCAATAAACAGCAGTTAATGAGTTTGTTAAATGAATTTTTACCGATAGCGATCGCACAATTATCTCTGCCTGCTTCTGCACAAACCCTTTATACCACTATTAGCAGTGCCATTGGCTCTAATCATCCCGAAGCACTAATAGTAGATGGTTTAGAGTCCGTAGTCGCAATTAATCAACTCATCATTTCCACAAATTTAATGCGCGATGAGTTTCGTAAACAGTTTCAGTTTCCCTTGGTATTGTGGGTAAACGATGAAATCCTACGCAAACTCCTCTTGTTAGCGCCAGATCTCAAAGACTGGGCGGCTACGACGATTAGAATTGATTTGCCCGATCATATTTTAGTCTAAAAAGCTGAACCCCCACAGAAAATCTGCCGAAAAGGGATAGCATCACACAGCGAATTATTCCGCTCTAAATTTGTAGTTGTCATGAATCGAATTTCGCTCATTTGCCAGGGTGTTTTCGTTGAGTAACTGTAATCCTAATTACAATTACAAGCAATACCTGTGCCTTAGGAACAAAAGGTAAATCCATTTACGTCCAGTTGTATATCTGTGTTCAAAAACACCAAGAAACATCCTGATTGATTTAGGAATGAGACGAAATATAGATTTATCTTTGGATACTTCTGTGCTTATGTCGTTAGTTAAAATTCAACTAATGACTATAGCTAATTATTATTTTTTTATTTGGCAATATTCTCATGAAAACCACCTCAAAAAATTATCCTACCACTAAACAAGTAAAAATTTTCACTGCTTTGATATTAACTGGTATTTTGTCTGTTGGTAACGACCTTGCATTCATCAAAAATGCCAGTGCTGCTCCCAGAAATATTTTGCCAGACACAGCAAACGAAATTTTAGAAATAACTAATAAAAATAACGGCTTACCTTTACCAGTGGCAAGGGCTGTACTACGAGATGTATCGCGCACCCAAGGAGTTTTGCCCAGCAAATTGAAAATAGTTGCATACAATCAACAAACTTGGCGCGATGGTTGTTTGGGATTACCTAAACCAGATGAATTCTGCACCCAAGCTTTAGTTCCGGGTTGGCGGGTAATTGTATCTAATGGCAGTCAGAACTGGATTTATCACACTAATAGTAACGGTCGTTCTTTACGCTTAGCTAATTCTGCAACTCCTGTAAATAACCCATCAAAAAAATTACCTACTTCTGTGAAAAATGCTGTTTTAGCTGCTGCATCCCAACTTACAGGATTACCCACTTCTGGTGTACGCATTGTCAACTTTAAACAAATTACCACAGATGGCTGTTTAGGTTTGCCACGTCCTGGGGAGGCTTGTATTCAGATTGCCCAACAGGCTTGGGAAGTAAACGTACAAGCAGGAAAACAACGTTTAGTTTATCGCGCCAATCGTGATGGTTCTCAAGTCAGACTCAATCAAACTGCAAGTAAAAGCATTTTACCAAAATCCATCGCTGATGCGATTTTGGCAGATGCAGAAGAAGAGTTAGGATTACCCGCTTCCCGGCTACGGATAGTTGGTGTAGAAAGGCGAGAATGGCCAGATCGCTGTTTGGGTATTAGCGAACCCCTGATTTTATGTGCGCCGAGTGTTGTATTTGGTTGGCGGGTAACTGTCAGTGATGGACAACAGCGTTTAGTTTACCGAGTTGGTGAGCCAGATACAATTAAGCTGGATAAACAGGCTAGTAAAATAACTGTTAATAATAGCCTTAAACCTCTGCCAATTCCTACTAGCAATTTACCACCGCTTTTAGATAGTAGTGTAGTTTTCCGGCAAATTTCTAGTGGTGGTTTTGCGGGTAGAACCTACGAAACTGTTTTATTAGCTGATGGACTTTTGATGCGGACTCGCATAGGTGATGCTAATGATTCTGAACGTAGCGTTCACCACGTTTCTTTACAGAAGTTACGACAGTTTCAGCAATTGCTCGCAGCAAAAGGAGCAAAGGAATTTCAGAATCTCAGTTATCCTGCGCCTTCTGGTGCGGTTGATTACATCAGCTATACTCTCACTAGTAGTAATGGTACTGTTCAATACAACGATATTTCTCAGAATCGCTTACCACAAAATTTACAGGTTGTAGTTGCAGCCTGGAATCAGCTCCTTAGAGAGGCGCAGGAATGATGTCTTTTTAAAGGAGTAAACTCATCAAGAATGAGGTTCCCCCAGCAATACAATTGAACAAGTTAACTCTTTAATCACCTGGGTTGTCACTTCACTCACAGCTAATCCACCGGCGGTACGATAACGAGTTGATCGCAACACCACTAAGTCAAAGTTTTTGGCTTCATGAATGATGACTCTAGCCACGTCATCACCGATAACTGTTTGGATCGCAGTATTTACTTGTAACTTACTTTGAGCAGCGATATCAGACAGTTGGGATTTGAACTGATCAAGCTGAGTTGGGGGTGTTCTGCGATCGCCCACATGCAATAGTACTACTTCTGCTTGATTCCCATCTGCTAAAATTTGGGCAAATCGCAAAGCACCAACTGTTTGCCGGGTTAAATCTCCCACTGGTACAAGAATGCGCTGGATAGTTGTCGGACTACTCAATAATCTTGTCACTGCTACTGGACAATGAGAAGACCAAAACACGCTATCAATCACAGTACCAAATAAGCGGGCGCGAATACCTGTGTTACGCGACCAACCCATGACAACCAAATTGGCGTTTTGTTCGCGACTAGTACGGCAAATTCCTAAAGCGACATCATCATCAATCCGAACAGCTGGTGATACTTCCACACCAAATTCTTGACTAATTTCTAAAACACCCTGCAAGCGTTGCTGACTTTGCTCAAGTGCTGTTGTTAAGCGCGGATCATCCATCTGCACATGACCTCTGGCGATCGCCAATGGTACAATCTTCCCTGATTCGTGACGCGCCAGTAATGCAGCCATTTCGATCAAATAGCGCTGAGTTTGAGGATTATATAAGGGAACAACAACAGTGAATGGATGGTACGTTTGTCCATCCACATTACAACTATCTCCTTGCCACCACGTAGATAATTTATCTTTTGCCCAGTCTGTCTGCGGAACTATAAGTGCGCTGGCAAACCGTGCTGTGATTACTGGACCTATTATTGAAGTTACCAGCATCAACACAATGACACTATTCAACACACCCTCATTGATTAATCGTTCACCCGCAGGGTTAACTGTTTTATAGGCAACTAAAGCTGCTGCGAGTGTGGCTGCTACTTGAGGTAGTGATAGCGACCACATTGTCAGTAATTCTGCGGTGTTATAGCGGTACAATAGTTTGGCTAGAAATGCTGCTATGAATTTGCTGCCAATCAACGCTACTACAATTGCTGCAGCTAACCAAATAGAACTAAGGGTTTTGATAAAGGCAGGAATATCAATTAATAATCCCATGTCCACAAAAAAACAAGGGATAAACAAAACACTACCAATAAACTCAACTTTTTCTCTAACAGGGCTACGTCCCAACACATCATTAACAGCCAAACCTGCTAGGAATGCACCAACAATTTTTTCAACTCCAATTACCTGCGCTCCTACAGATGCTACAAATAATGCCAGCAAGATAAATAAAAACTGATTACCTTGCTCATCACCAGAACGTCGAAAGAATTCTTTTCCTGCCCAATCAAAACCAAATAAAACAACAGCAGAGTAAATTGCTAATCCAATTAAAAGTGTTATTAAACTCAGGGCTGTAAATTCTCCGCCGTGAATGCCCACACAAACTGCTAACACTAACAAAGCACCTGTATCCGTAAAAATTGTAGCTCCAATTGTGACTGTTACAGCCTCATTTGTCACAACTCCCAAGCGGCTAACAATTGGATATGCCAACAGAGTGTGCGAAGCAAGTAAAGAACCAATTAATACAGAAGTATTCCAACTAAAATTAAATAATCTACCAACAATCACTCCAGCAATTAAGGGTACTAAAAATGTTAAGCTACCAAAACCAATTGAGCGATTTTTAGTTTTACGAAACTGCCCAAGGTCAATTTCTAAACCTGCTACGAACATTAAATAAACTTTACCAATCTCCGATAGCAATTTAATTGTTTCAGATTCAGAGTTAAGTAGATTGAGTCCATTTTCACCCAGTACTACACCTGCTATCAATAAGCCAACCAAGCCGGGTAGTCGTATTTTTTCAAAAATAGGTGGTACAGTAAAAATGACTAATAGCAGAATTGTGAATGCAATAATTGGACTTTGTAATAGCAAATTTTTACCCTCTTAATATTTCAATATTTCTACGATCCAAATAATCGCTCAACTATTTTACTGTTTCCTTATACAAGGAATATGATATCTAGGATCCATTTTGATTACTGAAAATACTTGTGTAAGGAGGCAACAGGCAATAGGCAAGAAGGAAGTTAGAGGTGTACTGATTTTTTCAAAAATTAAATATGAGTCCTATAGTATTTAAAATTTGATTTATATATGATTATTTTGATAGCATAATATATTAACTAAACGTTAGCTAATTTTGTCTATCTTACCCAAGATGAAAAACTGTCTGTAGTTAGATAAATATAGTTCTATAAATATGTCTGACTGTAAAGTTGATTTTTAGTTTTAACAATAAAATATCAACAAAACAGCTCTCACACAGTTATTTAGCGAGTAATTTATGAAAATCAGCATAAATTAAGCAAAAATAGAATCTTTTTTGACATAGTAGCTAAGCATTGAGAGCTTGTAAAGAGAAACACTATAGATTAAGTGTATTCGTTTACAAAAACTAACTTGCTACCTTGACAACACAATGTACGAGGTAGAGTATCATGTTTAACTAAATCGTACAATTCCATTTTTCTATTTTTTGCTGCATCTGTTTGCTGAATAAAGAAAACCGTCTTTAGGGGTACGTTAATGAGAACTAAAGCATTACAAACAGGCCAATGTTAATAAAGCTTTATTCAAACAAATATCATTTGTGAGAAATAAACTAAACAAGAAAAATAGCCTTCTATTACATAGAATCAAGCTTATTTAGTAAATCTATCTAAAGACCTAAAAAATACTAACTAAAGATAGATGTATTTCTTTTATAAATAAACAGATACTTGCGATGAAAGAAGCGTAAAAATGAGAGAGCTATTTTTGCAAAACAGCTTTTCTTAACACTAAATTTACCATCAATTTAACTAATTTATCATTTCACCATGGTAGCGAATCCTCCATCTCAAATTTCAGATACTCAATACACAGTAGAAAACCCAACCGCAGAAGTCGAAGCAATTGTCAAAACACCACCATCAGATACAGAAATTGATTTAGAATTTCTCTACACTGATGATGGCGTGAAAATTGCTGACTTTAATGATGATCAAGACCATTGGTATCACCATTACGGTGAAGTTACAAATTGGGAAGATGAGTGGCAAGTTCATAACTGTGAATTATCAGGACTAGCCACTTTTAATGAAAACAATATTCAGTACCGCAACTATATTAAATCTGCAATTAAGCAGTGGTTAGATCGGGGTGTGGATGGGAATATTACTATAAATATTCTCCCCACACTCCACCCTTACGGGAAGCCGCGCAGGGCGCGTCTACACACTCCTCACACCCTTCACACTCCAAATTCCCACCAAGGTGTAGAGAAATATCTTGACAAATATACTCATAACGACTACGCTTTATTTAGCAAGTTTCCCAGGAGTAAATTAAATGCTGCCATACCGTGAAGGAAGAAAAGTTCCCAATGTCACCTTTCGCCTGCGTCAGAATGATCAATGGGTGAATGTAACAACCGATGATTTATTTAAAAGTAAGACCGTTGTAGTTTTTTCTCTGCCGGGCGCCTTTACACCCACTTGTTCATCGACTCATGTTCCGGGATACAATCAGTTGGCAAAAACTTTCAAAGAAAATGGCGTAGATGACATTGTCTGCATATCTGTCAACGATACCTTTGTGATGAATGAATGGGCAAAGGCTCAGAAAGCTGACAACATAACTTTTATACCTGATGGCAACGGTGAATTTACTGAAGGTATGGGTATGCTAGTCGATAAATCCGATTTGGGTTTTGGCAAGCGGTCTTGGCGCTATTCGATGTTAGTCAAAGATGGCGTAGTAGAAAAAATGTTCATTGAACCAGAAGAACCAGGCGATCCCTTCAAGGTATCTGATGCTGAGACTATGCTGGCATATATTAACCCACAGGCAGTAAAACCTAAATTGGTTTCCCTGTTCACAAAACCTGGTTGTCCTTTCTGTGCGCGTGCTAAAGACATGCTCAAGCAAAATAACCTAGATTACGAAGAAATTGTCTTGGGTCAAGATGCAACAACCCACTCCTTAAAAGCGATCACAGGTGCAACAACCGTTCCCCAAGTATTTATCGATGGTCAACACATTGGTGGTTCTGAAGCTTTGGCAGCTTATTTGAGTGCTACAAGATAAAAGTGAGTGCAGGACGAACCTACATCAAGGGCAAAAAAACAAGATTCAATTCTTAGTGTCTTAGTGTCTTTGTGTTTCAAAGATCATCTTCTTCACCACAAAGACGCCAAGACACTAAGAAAAATTCACGGCTTATCTCAACAACCTTCTCACTGAAGTACTAATCACATCTACTACAAAAGTTAAACCAATAAAAATAATTAAAGTTGTCAGTAGACCTTGGTAGTCAAAGTTGCTCAGTTGTTCAGTCAACAGACGCCCCAAGCCACCAGCACCCACCAAAGCGACAATCACGGTGGCGCGAATGCAGACTTCCCAACGGTAGAGAATGTAAGCAAGAAAGCGAGGAATAGTGGCAGGTAAAACGCCGTAGATAAAGACTTGGGAGTTACTAGCACCCAAAGCTGTTAAAGAATGTAAAGGACGTTGATCTAAATTTTCGATCACTTCTGCCATCAATCGTCCTAAAATACCAAAATTGTGGATAGCAAGAGCGATCGCACCTGGTAAAATTCCTGGAAATAAGACAAATAGAAAGATTAACGCCCAAATTGGTTCCGGTACAGCCCGGGCAAAAAGTAATAAAAATCGTGTTAATAGAGGAATGAACAAATTTCTCCCCATCTCTGTGTCCCTCCTTGCTGCTAAAAAAGAAAGGAATATCCCGGCTAAACCCGCACTAGTCATGGCTAAAATCGACATAGCCAGAGTTTGAGTAGAAAGAAAAAATAACTGATTTAGATCAATCCATTGTGGGGGAAAAACATCTTGAATAATTCCCGCTAAACGTTCCGCACTACGTGGTTCCCACAGCTTGGCAAAATCAGCTTTAACGTACCAAAAGGAAAAAATTAATAAAACAAATGCACCTAGTAAGAATAGATTGGGGGATGAGGTAATGGGGTGATTGTGAGAATGTTGTTTGAGTTTCAGAACATTTAAATCCAAACGACTAGGTAATTGCAATTGTTGACGTAACCATCCACTCAAAAAATCTGTACAACCACTCAATAACAGCAATGCAAATATCAAAGTCCATACTTGCTGATAACGTAAAGACTGGAGACTCAGATAAATTTGATAACCCAATCCGCCAGCACCGATAATACCTAATACCGTTGCTGAACGAATTGAACACTCAAAGCGATAAAAACTATAAGAAAGTAGATTGGGAAAAGCTTGAGGAATAAGAGTGTAAAAAAATGCACTTCCAGGAGGTACGCCACTATTGAGTAATGCAAACAACGCTTCACGAGGTGTCTCATCTAAAATTTCCGAAAATACCTTAGCAGTAATTGCCCCAAAAGGAATAGCGATCGCCAACACCGCCACCAATGGATCAAGTCCAAAAATATTCACGAAAAACAATCCCCAAATCAATTCATGAATCGCTCTTGGGATTGCTAGAATTGCTCGTACCACCAACCAAGCAGAATTGTAACCCTTACCTAGAGATTGCCACCACACCTGACTAGATAAAACACCACCCACCGACCCAATCACCACACAAAAAAACGTCCCACACACCGCATAAGCCAGAGTCTTCAACATTGCATCGAAAGTTAGCAACAAAAACTCCGGACTCAAATCCGGTGAAACCACAGCAACCACAAAAGCAACAACCAGACTCCACCCACCCTCATTCACCAAATCCCCTTGAAACACCCCAGCAACACGTAGCGACCAAATTACCGCCACCAACCACACCAAACCCCAAAAAAATAGGGAGATAGAGATAGCCTCTTATATCCTAATCTCATCACCCTTGGCGTCCTTGGCGTCTTGGCGGTTCAATTCTATACAACTCCTCCACCATCGCCGCCGACACCTCCCCAGCAGGCGCATCAAACAAAATCCTACCTTGACGTAACCCAATCACTCGTTGAAAATGACTGCGGGCATACTCAATCGCATGTAAACTACAAATCAATGTTTTTCCTGTTTCCTCACTCAAATCCCGCAACAAATTCATAATCTCACGACTGCGTTCTGGGTCAAGACTAGAAATTGGTTCATCAGCCAGAATCGCCACAGGATCTTGCACTAACACACGGGCGATCGCTACTCGTTGTTGCTGTCCTCCCGAAAGGCGATCAGTGCGATCGTACAATTTTTCTGGGATTCCCACCTGGATTAAAGCTTTGGTTGCTGTTTCTACTTCCTGTGGGTAAATCAAAGAAACAGCTGCTTGCCAAAATGACCATCTTCCCAAATGTCCAGCGTTGACATTATGAATTACTCGTAAGTTATCCACCAAATGTAATTGCTGGTAGATTGTACCAATTTGCCGTTGCACTTGTCGCAGCGATTTCGGACGCAGACGTGCTATGTTGCGATCGAGTATCCAAACTTCGCCTTGGCTAGGTTGGGAGGAACCATTAAGTAAGCTAAGCAGCGTACTTTTACCTGCACCACTAGAACCAACAAAAGCAACTCTTTCACCAGGATAAATTTCCAAGTTGATGTCAACCAGAGATGGAATTTGACCAAATTTTTTGCTGACGTTTTTGAGTGCAAAAATTGGTGCAGGTGGGTTCATGGGTAAAAACTTGAATCTTGTTACTTGGAAACGCGATAGAAACCCTCAACAGCAGGCGGGTTTCCGTTAGGAAAATCTACCTTGACGTTAATACTTTCTAGAGATATATCGCCATCGATAAAGGGTTGAGGAGTAGTGACACCTTTTTGCATTGGTACAAAAGCTGTTACTTCCTCTCCATCGATTTCAAACTCTATCTTTGCGACTATGGGTGAAACATTAAATGAGTACTCTAACTCATCTATTCCGCATCCAGTAATTTCTGTGGTTTCACTACTTACGCGGTCAAGGGTTGGTAAGTCTGTAACTGGGCTACCAGTCCAGAGGTTTGTTTGGTATTGAGTTGAACATCCATTCACATTTAAATTGACGCTTAACTTGGCTGTTGGTTTGGATTCACAGCTTTGTACCAGTACACTTGTTAACAGTAGTAATAGCAGGTATAACCTTTTTGTAAAAGCAAATTGTTTCAAATTTATATCTTGCAGCAATTTCTTCAAACCTTTTTCCATATGATCAATTCCCCCAATTTTGTACAATTGGGTTTCACTACTAATAAGTAAATTCAATTGTTAAACTCTTGTTTCCAGAAATATTTGTTCGCTATTGACATTAATCTTATTTTATTTTCCCAATTTGCCGACCAATTTCTTCAATTTGTTTGTAGTTTTCATTCTTGGTAGGAATAAACTTACTTGCTTGTAATAGGTCGAGAATTTCTTTGTGTTCTGGCACTTTGGGGTCTAGTTTCAAGAAAGCAGCTTGAACTTTATTGACAAAATCTTCGCCGTAGCGTTGTTTGACCTGGGGGTTAATTACCCAATGGTAGTCATAATAAGCAGGAGTACGCCAAATAACTTCTACTTTATTTAAATCTACTTCTTTGGAATCGACACGTTTTGACCACACTTTTTCATTTACAGCACCGACTTCATAGGTTCCTGCTTCTACTAATTTGATAGTTTTATCATGATCCCCAGAAAAGCCTGGTTGACCTTTAAAATCTGTAAGTTTGACGCCTGCTTTTTCCAGAAAATATTGAGGCATTAATCTCCCAGAGGTAGAAGATTCGCTGCCAAAGGTAAAGGTTTTGCCTTTGAGTTTTTGGAGGTCATTAGTATTTTTGAATGGTTGTAAACCTGTTTTTTTGTTGGCGATGAAAACACTATGGAATTTTTCATCTACATCCCTTTGGGCGATCGCTTCTGCACCTGGTACTTGCAATCTTGCTTGTACACCAGTCAATCCGCCAAACCATACTAAATCTAAGTCTCCCACCTTAAAGGCTGTCACAGTTGCAGTATAATCAGTCACAGGTTTGTATTCGACAGGTACGCCTAATTCCTTCTGCAAATACGCTGCTAGCTTGGTATACTGGCGCTGTAACTTCTCTGGATCTTGGTCTGGTATTGCACCTGTGACTAAGGGCTGGACTTTTTTTACAGCACTGGTTTGGGAAGCATCAGAACAAGCTGCTAATGGGAGTAAGATTAGTAATAATCCAGAGAACAAAAGTTTTTTCATTGCCTTTAATTGCTTTTCTCTCAAGATTAGGATTGTACAATCCTATCTCTGAAATTCCAACTATGACATGAGTGGCGATCGCACATTTAGCAAATCTTCTGTAGGATGCGTTATGGCCCAAGCTAGACGCGCCACCCAAAAGTAGTACGTCATAGCTTTACACACCCAACTCGCTTCAGATCCGCGAGGTCTGAATCAGTATCTACCAGTTACGCCATCTGCCGACTGTTTTGGACTCGCTACCATACTCTAGTTTCGGATTTTGCAACAAACTTTCATATTCTTTGCTGCTTGCCCAACGATCTATTTCTCGCGCCCGCAGTACTGGTACTGGGTGGGTTAGTTGTGCTGTCCGAGTGGCTTTGACCATTTCGCCCAGTTCAGTTTTACTGATATCATCGTAGGCGCGGGCTTGGTCAATAAAAGCATCTAGGTTCAGCTGTGGTGCGAGAGTCGGTGAACCACCGCTTAATTTCATCAACACAGACATCACAGCTTTAGGGTTTTGGGTTGCTAATAATGCAGCGCGATCGCATGTAAATTCAGCACAGCGTACCCATTCTAAAAGTTGTGCCTGGATTGCCTGGGCAATAACCGCACCAATATTAGGTAAAGTCGCTGCCGCCAAAATTAATATATTTACTGGTGTCAGGTAAACACTATGGTCACACTTGAGATGTCCCAGTTCATGGGCAATGACTGCTTGCGTCTCCTCTGGTGTAAGCATGTCAATTAAGGAAGTGTGCAGCACTACAAAAGGCTGCTTCCCCCGCATCGCAAAAGTATAAGCGTTCGGAGCCGGATGTTGTCTGATATACAACTGTGGTGGCTCCATATCTAAAATATGACAAGCTTCTAATAGTAGTTTGTGTAAATGTGGTAATTGGTTTTCACCTACCAAAATACTAGATGCTATGTTTTCCACATAAAATAACTGCTCAGCCACTGGCCCCAAGAAATTCCGCACCATCATATCTATACCGGGAATCTGCTTCAGCGCTTTGGTTGCTTCTAGATCTAGCGGGTGACGAAATGAGTCTGCTTTCAGACCAATTAGCTGAGTTTTGGAGGATAACATAGCAAAGCCAGTTGGAAGTTGTGAGGTTTGTAATGGAGCTGGTTTGATACCAGCCCTACAAAGCCTAGTATAGCGAGAAGAATTATTAGTTGTTTGTTAGTGGTTAGTGATTAGTATTTAGTAGTTAGTGGTTGTACCAGACGTGCCATAGCACGTCTGTACATTAGTTAGTAGTCAGTGGTTAGTGGGGAATGGTTAACAATTTAGCAACCAACTACCAACTACCAACTACTAACTACTAACCAAAGGATTGATACTGCTAGGGGCAATTTCTGTTTTTACCTCTGAACCAGGTAAACGTTGGATTTTTGCTCCTAGCTCCTGTAATTTGAGATCAAGGCGATCGTAGCCGCGATCAAGGTAGCGCAGTCCTTGAATAGTAGTTTTACCATCTGCTGCCAAACCAGCAACAACTAAAGCTGCTGCGGCTCGTAAATCAGTACCAATTACAGGTGCGCCAGATAACAACGGTACTCCCCGTACAAAGGCAGTGTTACCCTTAACACGAATGTCTGCCCCTAAGCGGTTTAACTCTGAGGCATGACGCAGACGGTTTTCAAATACGGTTTCATTAATTAGGCTATCGCCTTCTGCGATCGCTAATAAAGCCATGAACGGCGCTTGCATGTCCGTAGGAAAGCCAGGATGGGGCATGGTTTCAATGTCTGCCGCTATCAGTCTTTCGGATTTGAGGACACGTAAGCAGTTTGGTGTTTCTTGAACCACACTCACACCAATTTCCCGCAATTTGGAAATCACTGGCACTAGATGATCTGGGGCTACTGGTGAGAGGAGCAGTTCGGAACGGGTAATTGCCCCCGCCACTAGAAAAGTTCCTGCTTCAATGCGATCTGGTATAATACTGTACTCCGTAGAATGTAATTTGGGAACACCGTCAATTGTAATCGTACTCGTTCCTGCACCTTGAATTTTTGCCCCCATGGCAATACAGAAATTTGCCAAATCCACAACTTCTGGTTCACGGGCAGCGTTTTCGATGATTGTTTCACCTTCTGCCAGAGTCGCTGCCATCATCAGCGTTTCTGTGGCTCCCACACTGGGAATATCTAGGTAGATTTTTGCTCCCTTCAGGCGGCGGCTTTTGCCAGGGACATAGGCATTACAAATACCATGCTCAATTTGTACCTCGGCTCCCATTGCTTGTAGTCCGCGCACATGGAGATCCACTGGTCTGGCCCCAATGGCACAACCCCCTGGTAATGGCATCTGCGCTACTCCTAAGCGCGCTAGGATAGGACCGATTGCAAAAAAACTGGCTCGCAACTGGGTAACTAGTTCATAAGGAGCTTTAGATGAAGTAATTTCACTAGCGTTGATGTCTAAAAGATCACCATTTCGCTGCAAGCGAACACCCAAAGCCGACAATACTTGACCCATCCGCTCTACATCCGCTAACAAAGGTACATTACGGATGTGACAGTCTCCCGAACACAACAAGGCTCCAGCCATAATTACTAGTGCTGAATTTTTCGCCCCACTGATTTTGACATGGCCTTGCAACGGATACCCACCACAGATCTGCAAGACTGAGGAGTCTGCAACAGATGACAATTTAGCATCTGGTAAGCTGCTAGAAGGATTAATAAGCCTACCCTCCAAAAAACTATAAATTTTACAAATTTTAAGTCGGTTTTGATTCTACAGGAAAGATTGAATTTGTCCACATTCTTGCATTACATCTGCAAGTAGATTTCTCGCAAAAGTCGGGGAGGTGGGGAGTGTGAGGAGTGGAGGGAGTGGTGAACAACTAACTACTAACCAATGTACCAGACGTGCCATGGCACCTCTGGTACAACCATTAACCACCAACCACTCAAATTCTTAGTTGACACCTATGAAAAATGTAGTAATAATAGAAAACGGTCATTAGATAACTTCGCAAGCGGAACTGGCGGAATTGGCAGACGCGCTAGATTCAGGTTCTAGTGCCCACAAGGCTTCCGGGTTCAAGTCCCGGGTTCCGCATCTGAGATTTTAGATTTGCGATTTTCGATTAATCTAAAATCTAAAACCCAAAATCTAAAATTGTGTTGACAAGTTTACAAAATTCTCTAGTTAAGCAAATTAGAAAACTCCATGCTGCCAAAGAACGGCATAAGCAGCAATTGTTTCTACTGGAGGGAACACACTTGTTGGAGGAAGCTTGTGCAGTAAACTATCCGCTTGCAGTGGTGTGTTGTACCCAACAGTGGCAAATATCCCATCCGATGTTATGGGAAGAGGCTTGTCAAAAGAGCGATCGCGCAGAAATTGTCAGTGAAGAAGTGATGGCGGCGATCGCTACCACGGTACAACCAGATGGAGTTGTGGCGCTGGCGAAACGGGATGTTGCTCCAACTCCCATACCATTTACTGGTGTGGTACTAGCCTTAGAAACAGTGCAAGATCCTGGTAATTTGGGTACAATTATTCGCACTGCGGCAGCAGCTGGGGCGAGTGGATTGTGGCTGAGTGGAGATAGTGTAGATTTAGATAATCCTAAGGTATTACGAGCCACCGCCGGACAATGGTTTCGTCTGCCTATGACAGTGAGTCCAGATTTAAAAGCGACAGTCATGCAAGCTAAACAGGCGGGAATGCAAGTGATCGCAACCCTGCCGAGTGCACATTTAACTTACTGGGAGGTAGACTGGCATCAACCAAGTTTGATTTTATTGGGTAACGAAGGTGCTGGTTTGTCGCCAGAATTAGCAGCAATGGCAGATACAAGCGTAAACATTCCTCTCAATCCTGGGGTAGAGTCACTGAATGTAGCGATCGCAGCTGCATTGATGTTGTACGAGGCGCGAAGACAGAGAAGGGGGTAGGAGATGGGGAGATGGGGAGAAAACAATTCAAAATTCAAAATTTAGGAAGAGGGTATGAGCGGTATGAGGGGTGTGTAGATGCGCTCTGCGCGGCTTAAGGTAAGGGTGGGGTGTGAAGGTTGTGTAGACAAGACAGTGCGGTGGACGGGTTTCCCGGGATGAAGCACCTGCGGTGCGCTTTGCGCGGCTTCCCCTAGGGTGGAGTAGTAAGCAACCAACAATTAACTACTAACCACTAACTACTAACCAATGACAATTGACAATCAACTTTTTCCTTTTTGCTGCAAATATTGGTCGATATCAGCAACTGCGTCTTCCCACACATCTAAATCAATGATTGAGGAAGTTTCGGCTATTTGGCGATCGCCTTCATGATCACTAGGGGATTGGGGTGTCTCTTCTGTTTGTGTAGAATCATTTTGTAAAATTTGTTGCAGTTGGTCTAGGGATTTTTGAAACTCCTGATCAGCGGCGCGGCGCTGTTCATGCTGATTTTGCTCCATAATTTAATTCCCAATCTGTACTAACTTTATACGTTAAAAGGCTGAACGGCAAAATCAGCTAAGGTAACAGTAAAACTCTCCTGCTTTCCTGTAGCTACAAAGTTAACGATAACTTCACAAGCAACTGCAACTGCGAGGATAACCAAGTTGCGTGCTAGGGGGTAGTCGCAGATATCATCATTAGCAGGTGAAGGTACACGATAAATTTGGTTCCAGATAATTTCTGCATAATCTGAAGCCAAACCTACATGTAGACAAGGTATTTGAGAATTAGTAGAGTAATCAAACACAGCTTGTCGGCTGCTGCTGTTATCAAAGGTGTCAATAATCAAAGCACTATCTGCTAACAATTGTCCTACATTGGCTGATGTTAATTCTTTCGGACGTCCATCGACTGTGACACCCAAAGCACGGTAAAGATTATTGGTGAGGATTTTAGCTTTGTATGCGCCAACATCAGAACGGTAGTAAGGTTGAGTAGAAAGGTTACGTTCCTCAACTCTGTCTCTGTCTATTACCCGTAACTTGCCAAAACCGGAACGGGCTAAATTTTCAGTGATATTTGCACCCAAAGCCCCAGCACCACAAATGGTAATGGAAAAGTCCCGCAGTTTATACATTAGTGCTGGCGTGCGCTGCAATTGTTCGTGAAAAAAAGCATTACTCATTTGCTAAGAGGATTTTAGATTTTGGGTATAACTGACCACCATCTACTATAAGGGCGCAAAGCAAATAACTAACTATCACCAATTACCAATTATCGACCCTAACGGATAATGTTGAGTCCTCAAGCAGACATGATATGAATTGTCTGGTATTTTTACCCAGGATTCGCTAAACTCACGCATATTAAATTGCCGATTAGGATATGGTTGTGGGAAACAAAATTCAATTCAAAGATAAACTGCGGCTGGGTTTGGCTGTCTCCATAGCTAAAAGCGTGACTTTAATGGTGCGATCGCTAAATTTGGGTGCGGCGTCTGTTCTACCTGGTGCGATCGCACGTCGCATTGAACCCCGTTTGTTACCATTGTTGAGTCAGCAGGTGAAAAATGGGGTGATTCTAGTTGCTGGTACGAATGGTAAAACTACCACATCGTTGTTTTTACGGGATATTTTAGAACGTCAAGGTTTTCGTGTTGCTCATAATTCCACGGGTGCAAATTTAGAAAATGGCTTGATGACAGCGTTAATGGAAAGTGCGAATTTGGTAGGTTCGCTAGATGTAGATTACGCCATTTTAGAAGTGGATGAAAATATCCTACCCAGGGTTTTAGCCCCGATTCAACCAAAACTGATTGTCTGTTTAAACTTGTTTCGTGATCAACTGGATAGATATGGAGAAGTAGACACAATTAGTAAACGCTGGGGGAGTGCGATCGCCACTTTACCTCCTGAAACTATTATTGTTGCTAATGCTGACGACCCAACGATTTGCTATCTTGGTCAGCAGTTATCTCAGCAACGAGTTACATTTTTTGGTTTGAACGAACCAGAAAATTATCTAGAATCGATTCCCCATGCTGTTGATTCTATCTATTGTCCCAGTTGCGGACACGCCTTAGACTATAAAGGCGTTTATTTGTCTCATATGGGCGAATATACTTGTCCCAGTTGTGGTTTTACTAGAAACCAACCAACAATTGATAGTAGCCGATGGCCGCAAATTCTCATTGGTTTATACAATAAATATAATACTTTAGCAGCTGCTACTGCTGCCATGGAATTGGGGATTGAGGAAGCGACTATTCGTGATGCTATACCTAACTTTCAACCTGCTTTTGGTCGTGCGGAAGAATTAAATATTAATGGCAAACAAGTACGAATTTTATTATCAAAAAATCCTGTAGGAACGAATGAAACTATTCGAGTTGTGACTCAAAGTCATCATAAAACAACACTATTAGTATTAAACGATCGCATTCAAGATGGCGAGGATGTATCCTGGATTTGGGATGTAGATACAGAGAAACTAGTCCAACGGGGAGGAACTCTTATAGTGAGTGGCGATCGCGCTTATGATATGGCTCTCCGTCTCCGCTACAGCGATCCCGCACCTCAAAATACTTGTAAGTTGATTGTCCAAGAAAATTTGCAACAAGCTATCAACACAGCTTTGGAACATACCCCAGATCATGAAACCTTGCACATCTTACCTACCTACACAGCCATGCTGGATGTACGGGAAGTACTAACTGGTAGGAAAATTCGCTAAATTTCGTTCTTTGTTGCTGGTTGATGGTTCGTTGTTCCAAACAACTATCAACCAACAACCAACAACTAAACCCTTATTGTAACTTCACCGCTGCCCGCTGTAGAGGTAAAACTTCTTCCAAAGTTAATTCATGGTCAGAAGTAAGATGACTGTTACAACAAATAGTACTAAAAAATACTGGCTGCCCAACTACTTCTGAAAAATGTTTTTCTAGCAGTAATCTTGAGGTAATATCTCCTAATAAATCAGAAAGGTCTTTTGTGAGTTGGTCTCTGTCGTCACGGTGAACCATTCTAAACTGGAAAGGTGTTTCACCAACTATTTCTTTGACAGCAGCATCAAATTTATCTGGCTTTTTCTGAACGTAAGCAAAAGATACTTCTTCTAAGAATTTCCAAGCTTCTGGAAAAATTTCCTGGATTTTTTCCAGATGATTTTCACTTTGGTAGACTAAAGTTGCAGTTTTGCAATCCATAGGTCAGTTTCCCTGATTGTAAATCAATTGACTGCTACATTTGAGTGTCTCATTTATAGTGACATTTTTTAGCTCAGTACGATCTCTAATATTATGAATTCTTTATTTTTAAGAAAGTTGGATATTGCCTAATACCTCCGCGCCTGCACTAATACCAACGTCGTTACCTCTTCTACTGGAGTTAATCGCAAAGCGCTAGATATTTGGAAAACGAACACAGTGCAAGGCGATGCACACAGATGGATTATTTGTATCGCTTCTCTATAAGTAATGATTAATTGACATCAGATGTAAAACTATAAAATACACACCAATAATCTATCAGTGTTCATCGGTGTCCATCGGTGTTCGATAACAAAAACGATTTTGGACATGGCTTCAATTTACATCAGCTAATGTTTTCTTAAGCACCAAAGTGCTTACTACGAACTGTGGATTTTACTCAATAACAGCTAATATGGATTTTGGCAACAATTTATCTTTAAACCAAACTATTCTAGCCGGAACATCGTTTAATTTGACGCCGACTTTATCCAAATTCAAACGTTCAGAAATTGCCAAAATTAAATTATCACATTGAGCGCGCCGGACTTGGGCAAACTTTTTTTGTAAATATTCCGGTCGCCAATAACCGATAATTTCTAAGAGAAAACTGCGTCCATCGGGATGCACTAACCGAAAATCGGGAATCATCACACTACCAGGAATAGGAATTAAATCGACTTCTCGCTCTAATGCCCAACAACTTTTAAGTGCATTCCATTTATCAGCAAATGATGCTTCAATCATACTATCATAAGGTTTACCCGGTGGGTAATGAGTCACTAAGCCACACTCAGAATTGAGGGTGAAACGTCCAGTCTTCCAGGTTTCTGTATAAAAATCGCGGACTTGGAGTGTTGCAGAAAGACTCCATTTGGTGACATGCAATAAAGCTGGAATAAGTTTCGCGATCGCTAAACCATATCTTGTACTAGGATTAAATAAACTTGTCGGTCCATCAATCGTGATTGTAAATCCGTGGTCGGCATCACCTTCTATATATGCCATCAATTGAAATAATTTTAAATAGCGAAATAAAAGCTTGTATTCCCCAGGAACATTCCGATGAGCATTTAATACTAATTGACTGGCTCTATAAAATACACCTTGCACTTGTGATAAATTATACCTGTGTAACAATTCTTCTGGTTTTGGTGGCTCAAAATTCGTGAGAATCCTATTTTCTGATAAGTCAGCATACAATCCATCACGGACTTGCTGTGGTAAGATTTCTCGTCCGAGTTCTTGAGTTAAATTATCAGCTATATTTTTTAATGTCACTTGTGTTAATTCTGGACTGGGAACAGATTTAGCTGCTAAAGCAAACACCCTTTCTCTTAACATTTGGGGTTCTAGGGGACTGATGACTTCAAACGTACAAAAACCACTTTTAAGTAGATAAGCTAAACCCCGTTTCACTTTATAGTCAGTGGTATCACCTTCTAATTCTAATAATTGACGTTCTAGCGTACCTTGAGTCTTTCCAACTGCTTCTTGAAAAGAACTAATTAATTCGTTGGCTAACTCTATATTTTTAGAATCCAGTTTTAATCTTTTGGGAATAATTTCTTCTCCATTTTGGTGATGATGGAGTAAATCTGTTGGTAACATTTAGGCTTTTAAACTAACTTGAATTTGATTAATATTATCAGAGACGTAGCTTGAATTTGATTAATATTATCAGAGACGTAGCAATGCTACGTCTCTACTCTACACACCCGTAAATTGTAAATTCATATTTTGATTCAGCAACGCCCAATTAAATATACTTTTTCAACAACAATCCTAATTTTTCTTTTGTTGCTGTTGACACTTTATCCAATGGTGTCAAAATTGCATATTTTAATGCTGAATGAGCAACACTAGGTGGTGGATTATCACTCAAGCGCCGCACTGTTTCTTGAATTACTTTTTGGGCGTTGACAGCATTGCGTTGTAAATTATTTACTACCATTTCTACTGTCACACTATCATGGTCTGGATGCCAACAGTCATAATCAGTTACGAGTGCTAAAGTTGCATAGGCAATTTCCGCCTCCCTTGCTAATTTCGCCTCTGGTAAATTTGTCATTCCAATTACTGTTGCACCCCAACTGCGGTAAAGATTTGATTCTGCTTTAGTAGAAAATGCTGGTCCTTCCATACATACATAAGTACCGCCACGATGCAGGGTAACATCTGGTAGATTCAAACAAGCGATCGCATCTGCTAATACTCCAGCTAAATTATGACAAACTGGATCACCAAAGGCAATGTGAGCAACTATTCCTTCTCCGAAAAACGTAGAAACCCGATTTTTAGTTCTATCAATAAATTGATCAGGAACTACCATATCTAATGGCTTCGCTTCTTCCTTCAAAGAACCCACAGCACTTGCTGAAATTAAATACTCCACACCCAATTGCTTCATCGCATAGATGTTGGCGCGGAATGGCAACTCTGAAGGTAAAAGCGTGTGATTACGACCATGACGAGCTAAAAATGCTACTTGTGTTCCATCTAAAGTTCCTAAGATGACAGCATCAGAAGGTGAACCAAAAGGAGTATCAACTTTCACTTCTTCTACGTCTTTAAGGGCATCCATTTTGTATAAACCGCTGCCACCAATAATTCCAATCCGAGCTTCTGTCATTATTTTTAGCCTCTAGCTTTATTGCTGTGCCAAGTTATTTTAATAGCAAATGTGTCTATAGGAATCCGGTTTGATTTATAAGCTTAATTGTGAAGAGAGAATTCTTAACAGAGAACAAAAATCATTTTTTGTAGATCGAACACCGATGGACACCGATGGACACAGATAGATTTTCTGTTGGTGGCAACAGCGGTTATGATCAATTACAAGTTGATGGTAGAACACTCTGATTCCAGATTCTAGCTGGCTATGTGTATTTTGGTTTAGATCACGCTTATCAAAAACGTTGGATTCCCGGATTTGGACTGACAGGGGCGATCGCCCTAGTTACTGGTTTACACATGACTTTTACCTGGCCAGTACGAGGAATTTTCAAGATTGCCTATGCTGAAATGACAGTATTATTCGGTATTTTATTTTTGTCTGCTTCCTTAGCTTTGGCTTTGGGATGGGATTTACTCACAGTAGCAGTTTATGCTTTTTTGCTGGACTGGCTGCTATTGTGATTGGGGTACGTATCATTAATCTCAACTTAACGCGAAATCTACTTCTCTCAGGCATTGGATTTATTTTAACGGGGTTAGGTGGAGTTTGTGCTGCACCAACGCTGTATCTGAAAACAAATCGTAAATGGCAGTTATTTGGTGCAATATTACTAGTAATTGCTGCTCTAGTTTTTGCTTTTGTTGGTTATCTTCCATACTGGAATCATCTAGCAGACTATTCTAACTGGCAGCCATTACCAATGCGAACCCCATAAGGCTGTAGCAATAGTAGCGATCGCCTTGGTAGCAGAAGTTCTCTTTTATAAAAGTTTCCTGATGCTTATCAGGGTATTTTGACAAAAGAATTACATTGAGAACGTACTATTATGGCTTTCACAATCGCTAAAAGATTTTTTTCTATTTTTTCTCGATTTGCTACCCAGCTTGTAAGCTTTTGGGGTGTAATCTCAAGATACATATATATCATCAGGGCAAAACTTAACACTTGTTCCGAATACGAGTATGAAACCACCTGAATTGGGAATTCATAGTTCGGAATACGGAGTTACTTTGACCATTAATTACTAGTAAAAACTCAGAGCTAATTTGCGAGCGAAGCATTGAAATGACAATTTTTTATAAAAAATTTATCAATAAATGCTTTGCCCCTACTACTACATCTAGGCACATTTAGAGGTAAATCAGATGCAAAACCATGCTGACAAGCAAGAGAAAGTTTTAAGCCAAATTACAGAGAAAAATATAGAAGGTAGAGACTTTAGTGGATGTGACTTAAGCGGAATTGATCTCAGAGGAATTGATTTAAGCAGAATAAACTTCAAAGGAGCAGATTTACGTAGTGCGAATTTGAGTGGGGCGATACTCACTGGTGCAAATCTCAGGGAAGCAAATTTACAACAAGTCAATTTCTGTGATGCTGATTTAAGTCAAGCTGATTTAACCCAAGCAAATTTGTGTGGAGCTTGTTTGTGGCGAGTACAATTAAGTGATAGTCAATTGTGGGGTGCTTCTCTATGTAATGCTGATTTAAGGGAAGCGGACTTAAGTGCAGCCCAATTAATTGAAGCATCACTAGTAGAAGCTAATTTAGTCAGAGCAAATCTCACTAAAGCAAAGCTATGTGGATCTGTTTTAATAGAAGCTAATTTTAATCAAGCTAACTTAACAAATGCAGACCTAAAATGGACTAATCTCATGGCAGCAAACTTCAGTGAAGCTAATCTAGAAAATGCCAATTTTAAGAATGCAAAATTTTATGAAACAATTATGCCTGACGGTACAATTCGAGTAGATCTTAAGAGATAGGGAATAAGGGATCGGGAGACAAGGGAAAGGGAGGAGAAAAAGAGCTTCCTTCTCCTTTGTGTCCCCCACCTAAAACTCCCGTTGTGAAAAAATGAGAATGGCGATCGCTAACAGCATCAAGGTATACAATAAGCCGTAACCAACATTACTAATGAGTGTAGTAGGGTTAGGTAATGCAGCCAGGCCATAAATAGCATCATTTTTTACATCTAATCTAGATAAATCGGGCAATACAAGATACAAAGCTTGAGTCAAAGTTTCAATCCCATGTTTGCGACCAAGACGACCAAGTTGCAGTATATCTTGAGTTATATTACCCATTAAATACACAGCAAAGGTCAAAACAGTTGCTAACAGTGAACTAGTAAACACACCTAAAGCAATAGCTACAGCCGTCATTAAAGACAACTGCAAAAATAAAAAAAATGCAGAAATTAAAATACTAGCTATTGAATAAGGAACTTGACCTATTTGCAAAAATACAAGAGTAATCGCTGTCATAGCAGTAGTCAGAACTGCTAGAAGTGACAGTAAGCCCAAATATTTTCCAACTAGCAACTCAGCCCGACTGATAGGTTTAGCAATTAATACTAAAACAGTACGTTTCTCAATTTCTTTATTAATTAATCCTGTACCAACAAATACTGCTACAACCAAACCAAGAAGATTCATCGCCGCCAGAGCAAAATCTAGAAACATCTTGTCTTCTGTAGCAGCAGCAAATTCAGGGAGAAAGTAGATAGCAGTGGCAAGGATAATGATATAAAAGCCGAGCATGAATAAAATGCGATCGCGCACCACTTCTCGAAACACATTTGTTGCTATTACGTAAAGTCTGCCAAAATTCATTTTTGTTTAGTCATTAGTCCCGTCATTAGTCATTTGTAATTAGTTATTGATTAATGGTCAATAGTCAATGGTTAGTGGTTAATGGCTTACTACTCCACCCTACGGAAAGCCGCGCAAAGCGCGTCTACACACTCCCCACACCCCTAAACTCCCCATCACCCCATCACCCCTTACATCTCTTGTCAGAGTGCAGGTGGTGAACCCATAATCCGCTTACTACTGCGACCGCATTCAATCTCTGCAACTCTCAATACTTCCCCTGATCTCCTAGAACCGTTAATTGGTTCTACTCGACAAGATTTTCTCAAGTAATACTCACTTCCAGTAGAACTAGGCCCACTCCAGATACTCAGTAAATCTAATTTATATATGTCAGGATTTTTTTGATCAAGGCTAGATACACGCGCTTCTGTTCGCCATAAAGACTTTTCGTCAAACTCACGTAAGCTTGTGTCTATTACTTCCCTACCTAAACTATTGACTCTGCTATTGGCTGTTTTTAACCACTGTTCTACTTCTGACCAAGGTCTGTTAGCTATTTGCTCTTTCACAATTGGCTCAAGTTTATTCAAAATTAAAACTCCATTTCTGGGAGTTTGACTAATTTGTGGTTCTGTTCTCACCACAAAAGTCCGCCTAAAGTTGTCTGTCTGTAAACTAGGAAATTCTTGTAGCCATTTATTTGCTACAAATCCCAATTGTAACCAACAACTAACCACCATAGAACTGCCAACCAAAATAATAATTTTTTGGCGGTCTTCTATCTTAGGAACCTGAGTGCTAAACTCCGTTCCTGTTCCCTCAAAAAATTCTGGAATTGCTGTGATGAGTGCTGAAATTGTTGGCCAGAAAACAATTGTTCTAGCGGTAATTTCTTGCCCTGGTTCCCTAAAAGCAAAAGCACTCACTAAAAATCCTGTTACTAGTGCCCCAACAGGCATATTTGTACCAGGAATAAGTACAGGATTTTCAGTTGTATACCAGGCAGTTCCTGCTATCAAGAATGCCCAGCCACAAAAGGCGATCGCAGATTTCACAACTCCTGTGGATAGAGAGGACATTAACCAAGAAAAAATACTTAAATATACTAATGTTTGCCACGCAAAAGCCCTTTTGGGAATAAAAAAATCCTTGATATTGTCGTAAATCTCTCCAATAAACCCAAATAAACCAAATAAATCTCTTATTAGCTCCATATTGCAACCTTGAAATTCCTAGTAAGTTTTTTATTAGTTTTGGTCATTATTTCAGTACAAAATTTAACAGAATAATTACTAACTTCATACAATTCTGAGAATCAAAAATAGGACTATTACAACAGCAGTATAGCTGAGTGCGTTAGCTATTAGTACACTAGTAAAAATATTTTTTGTTTGTAATTTCCTCTTAAAATCACGACGAGAATAAAATTTTTGAGGAGCGGAATCAGGTTGTTTTTGCCAAAAATCAGTCAAGGAAATTAATGCAACTCTTAAGACTAAAGATTTAACTAAAAAAGTTCCAAAAAAAACAATAAAAGCAATTAGAATCATCAAGTTGAATAAAGTAGGTGATATTTGATTAAAAAATATTAAATTTATCAAACCAGATCTTAATCTAATAGGAAGCAATGGTTCTATCAAAAAAAATATTGCCCAACCAATAACGCTGGAAAATAAATTCATACAAATGGCATAAAAACTAGAGGTTTTTTTATCAAATTTGATAATTGAATTTAAAATATAGGCCTCTAAGGGAATAGATATCAATAAAAATAAAAAATTAAACAAAATTGCACCAAGAGGTAAGACTTTAGGAAGCAGAGGAAAATCAAGCATAAGACCAGTTCGTTACTAAATTTAACTATGGTTTAGAGGTATGGGGCTATAGGAGTGTAAGGTTGTAGGAGAAAAATTGTATTTCTTTCATCTGTTGCTAGTGGCAATCGCCGCTGGTAGTTGATTCATATCTTTATTTTTTATTAAAAGCAAAAGAAGAATTTTAGACATCCCATTTTCTCCCTCTTTCCTTTATTTGCTCATTCTCTTATACCCTTTGTTGAATGACTTAAGAAAGTATAGCCGCAACCTAGTCAAATGATGATAGTAAGTTGCGGTCTAGCGTAACACTTTGGGAAGTGGGGAGGTGGGGGGAGTGTACGGAGTTTTTTCAAAAATTAAATAGGAATCCTCAATCACAGTCAAGCTAGTAAATTTTCCCCTACCTTCTTACGCAAGACCTTGGGTAAGATAAAAGACTGCCACTTATAGCTTTGAGTGAGATGACAAGGAACGGCATTGGAATTCGCACAGCACAAGTGCGTCAACAAAGGGTGATAGGGCAAATTCACGTTTATGATGGTGCAGGTAAAGGTAAATCCCAAGCAGCTTTAGGAGTCGTTTTGCGCTCAATTGGCTTGGGGATCAATACACCAAGTAATTCTAACCGCGTCTTGCTGCTGCGGTTTTTAAAAGGGCCAGAACGAGACTATGATGAAGATGGCGCGATCGCAGCTTTGCAACGAGGATTTCCTCATTTAATTGATCAAGTTCGCACTGGTAGAGCAGAATTTTTTGGGCCAGATGAAATTACAGCCTTTGACAGGTCTGAAGCTGCACGGGGTTGGGATGTGGCAAAAGGCGCGATCGCTTCTGGTTTGTATTCGGTTGTTGTCTTGGATGAAATTAACCCTGTCTTGGATTTGGGTTTATTGTCGGTGGATGAAGTGGTACGCACACTCACATCTAAACCGGAAGAGTTAGAAATTATTGCGACTGGTCGTGCTGCACCCCAAAAGTTGCTAGATATTGCGGATTTGCACTCGGAAATGAAACCTCATCACCACCCAACCGCAACTGCACTCTTAATTGAAGGTATTGAAATTTATACAGGTGCTGGCAAAGGTAAATCCACCAGTGCTTTGGGCAAAGCACTGCAAGCTATAGGTCGAGGTATTAATCATCCAGGATCTACACGTGTATTAATTATGCAGTGGCTTAAAGGTGGTACTGGCTACACTGAAGACGCAGCATTGGCAGCTTTACAACAGTCATATCCACATGTGATAGATCATCAACGCTGTGGGCGAGATGCGATCGTTTGGCGTAATTCTCGGCAGGAATTAGACTATGTGGAAGCAGAACGAGGTTGGGAAATTGCCAAGACTGCGATCGCTTCTGGACTTTATAAAACCATCATTCTTGATGAGCTTAACCCCACTGTTGACTTAGAATTGCTGCCTGTAGAACCAATTGTGCAAGCTTTACTCCGCAAACCTCGTCATACTGAAATTATCATCACTGGACGCTGCCAAAACCAACCAGCATATTTCGACTTAGCTAGTATTCACTCTGAAGTTTACTGCCATAAACACTATGCTAATCAAGGCGTGGAACTGAAGCGGGGAGTAGATTTTTAATGTGGTCAATGGTCAAAAAACTCTGGACACTTAACTAGTAATTAATGATATCAAGTCGGGCTAATTGCTTACAATCTGATTCTGACGCAGTTGGGCATTGGGTATTGGTTTTCCCATTACCAATTACCCATTACCGACCCCAAGGGATAGTATTAGTATTCAAGCGAACATGGTATAATTTTTACTCCTCATGGAAGAAAAAACAATTATGTCAAAAGTTTGATGAAAAAATAAGATGAAACTGCACAAATTAAATTAGGAAATACTGCGTTCATAATTATCCACCTGGGCAAAACCATTACACCAAACTATGGAAACCGAAGTGCAACAAGAACAATATAATGATTTTTCCTCAGCAGAAGCTGTGGCAGCAATTGAAGGTTCAGATTCTGAAAACTTACCAAAGTTACCTCCAACCCAAGAACCTGAAAGTCAATGGCAGCTCATTACTAGAGAACTAACAAACTTTTGGCAGGAATTTTCCCAAAACTTCAATAAATTTTTTCAAGCGTACAAGCCACTGTTGATAAACCTGGCTTGGCTGTTTGTAGCGGTTGTGGCAGTTAGGGTAATCCTAGCAGTGCTAGATGCAATCAATGATATTCCACTAGCACAGCCAGTATTGGAGTTAGTGGGAATTAGTTACACTACTTGGTTCATTTTTCGCTATCTTCTTAAAGATTCCACTCGGCAAGAATTAGTAGCAGAAATTGACTCTGTTAGAAAGCAAATTTTGGGTTAATTAACGAGTTCAATGCAAATTAATTTCAATTTGCATCATGGCTAATAGTGGGCAATAAATAAATTCTTCATTTTGTTTATAAACAAGTTTTATTTATGCCTGCATACTTACCAAAAAATATGTTCCATTGTGTGAAGATAAGCCAGGGAATTTATTTCCTGGCTTATGTTTTAAGTTAAATAATAGACTTATTGTATGAATCCTAAAACCCCCTAAATCCCCCATACACAACGGGAAGATTTAATTCTGTCTCCGTACTCCCTCACTCCTCCCAAAACCGGACGCGCTTCTACTATAGCTGTTGGAACCTCGAATGCGATTATAACTATCAAGCAATATCCCAATTACCAATTACCAATTCCTAAAAATTGCAACCAATTAAATATATATATCCTTAGACAGATAAAAAACTTAATTTGTATATTTCAAACACTTCTTTAGATAGTTAGGCTGGCTTTACTAAAAAACTAATATAGTCCTTGGATTGAATGATTAAAACACATAAATTTAAGGGGAACATAAATTATGGCTAATAATGAAGCTTATAAAAAAGGAGCAGATACATCTGATCGCGTTCGTGAAAATAAATACGATCCACATATTGTCCCTGCTGAAACCGCAGCACGTAAAGAAAGAGAAGGAGATTTATTTAAAACACTACCTACAGAAGAGAGAGAAGCCAATGCTACCACTGATGACCAAACTCATCCTGGTGACAGCATACGCACTACAGATGGCTACACTGTAGACAAAGAAGGTTTGTTAAACAACTACGCCGTTGAACCAGAAATGTACTATGAAGTACCAGGAGATGCGCGTCAACAAGCAGAAGAAGATACAGCACATCGCAAGGCGAATTAACAATGGAGGGCGACGAACGCGGTAGAGGCCCTGGTGTGGTTTAGTAGAGACGTAGCATTGCTACGTCTCTACTACGTCTGGTCACGCCCGTAAATTGTAAATTCATATTTTGATTCAGCAATGCCAATTTTTCAGAAGGTACGTTGCGATGACTGGGAATTTTCTCAATCATCGCTTTTTGTTGTATTCAAATAGTAAAAGCTTGAACTTCGCGATCGCGCCACTGACGCTGGTAACGTTCGACTACCAAAGGACGAATAATAAATTTGGGGGGACAACCGTCTTTAACATCGATACGCAAACACGAATAGGGTCGGCGTTTTTGAGAACCTTGTCCTGTGCGACCTACAAATAAATGCGATCGCGCTACTAATTTTTGGTCTTCTAATAAATCTGTTCCCTCAGCCCGTTGACGCCGCAAACTGTAGCCACTACCACCGCAAACAATCCAGTTAATATTACTATCAGCGTGACCTGTATCCATTGTTTGTAGGTATTCTAAACAGTGAGCGTGACCATTCAAAACCAAATCTACCAAAGGACGACCCTCAGCCAGAGAACCTACCTCTGCTGCTACTGCATCGAGGACATCACGCAGGCGATCGCGCACAGCCAGAGTTTGTCCCTGATTCCATTTTGTTGCTTCAGTAACGTATAATGTGACCCCGTCCCACTGTCACCCACCACTAAAAATGAAAATTCCGATTCTTCGTCTCGACCATCATCTAGCATTAGCCGAGTTTGATCTATGCCACGTTGCACCACCAATGGGTCTTGCCACTTTACCCGTTGGTTCATCTTACGAATTTTATCAGCGATCGCTGGTTCCGATACAAATTTCATAGTCAAGAGTTATTGGTCATCAGCATTAGTTGCTTGAAACAACTATCTACTAAACTATTAACCACTAACGCTCCACATCGACTTAATACATACAGCTTTGCGAACAACAATCTACTTGTGGAAAGGTATATTTAATTTGTGACTGTACACCAATGCTAAACTTTATTACCAGAGTTTATTTGGCGTTGCTGAATTGGGTCATAAATTGTGTTTGTGTACATTTTGTAGTGGCATTGCAACGTCTAGTCACACCTGTAATTTGTAAATTCATATTTTGATTCAGTAACGCCGTTTATTTGATTGTGAGAACGAACACCGATGCACACAGATAAACACGGATGGGTTATCTGTGTGCTTTCGGTCTAAATTACTAAGCATAATAATAATCAGAATTTATTGACTAGAGAACGAAAAAGCTGGTACAAGGTCTGAGGTAAATCGCAATTAATCAATCACCTCTTCTACAACCACTACTCAGTTGCCAAGGGATAATCTATCTGTGTCCATCGGTGTGCATCTGTGTTTATCGGTGGTCGATTTCTAAAAACAACTATTTTGGCCACAATTTATTACTTTTTCTGTAAATTGTTGTATTGATGTGATAATTTTTAATCTGAGTCAAGTAATTACACAGCCACATGCCTCTAGCTGTAATCAAATTTTCTAGTGAAGACTGCGGTATTTGCCACAAGATGTCATTTTATGACAAAAAAGTGGCAGAGGAACTAGGTTTAGAATTTATTGATGTCAAAATGCAGGATACGGCTACTTACCGTAAATATCGTCAGATTTTATTGACGCAGTATCCAGATAAGTCACAGATGGGATGGCCTACCTATATTATCTGTGATTCTCCAGAAGGAGAATTTCAAATTGTGGGTGAGGTAAAAGGTGGTCATCCCAAAGGTGAATTTAGAAGTCGTTTGCAAGCAGTTTTAGGTTCTACTTCAGCAAATCAAAAGATTTGACTTCCAAGACAGGACCAATCATAGCGATCGTCATGACATCTTCTCGCACTTCGCCTATGACTTTAGCTTTTTGTCCGGCTTTGAGTAAGCTTTTATCAGCACCTCTGAGAATTTCGTAAGTAGTACCATCATTACTTACTAATGCCCAAGCACCAGTGCCAATATCACGGTGTTCTACGGTTCCTGTGACTGTGATGCTCATTGGTAAAACTCCTTATATCATTTCCGCTTGAAAATTTATACTATCTGTAAAAATCCATTGGTCACAAGCTGAGGTTGTAAGTCAGTACTCAATTAATTGCAGCCAGAGGTTAAAATGGTAAAGTCCTCTATCCCATCAAAGAATGTTTTAGGGGTAACTAAATTTTAAATATCCGCTTAAAATTTTGTATCAGCACTGCGGAGATTATTACAAAACCAATAAAACGTTATTTCTACAGGCAAAAGATTTTTATATCTATATCTATATACTGTGCCAATCTTTCCAGTCAATTAACTTTTGGAAGCATCCTGATATACTCTGAAGATTTGTCATGAAAAAAATTAAATTATTATTAATTATTTTAGTAGTAGCATCAGCATTTATCAATAACAGTGTAGCAAAAGCAAATAATTCACGTAAATTAACAATTATAAATAAAAATAAACAAATAATAGTTGATGCGTATATCAAATCAGAAAATTCTGATAAATGGGAATATGCTTTTGATGATATAGCAACAATGCTTATGCCAGGTGAATCCACATCTATAAAAGTAAATCCTAATCAGTGTATTTATAATCTAAGTTTTAGATATATCAATGGAAGTTTTGGTGGATTTCGTGTTAATACATGTCAAAGTTCTGTTCTAAATGTTGTTGGAAATGGTGGTACTTCCTGGAGTCATGGTCAAGGTAGAGAACGTGATTATATTCCTGGTCCACAAATATTAATGCCAGATAGTGGACTTTCGAATGGTATTTTTTTCCCTAGGTAAAAGTCTCCTTTCAGTTTTGGTATTTAGAGAGAATAATATGAATATTATTAAGTTGTTCAACATCTAGTTTGCATATCTAAAATTTAGTACAAGTCCTGCGGGGCTAATTATGCAAGTTATGGGTAATTGGTAATTGGTAATGGGAAAAATTCTTCCCCAATCCCTAATTTCCATTACCCAATTCCCAATCCCCAGCCTTCTATTCTATGCTGATTGTTCCTCGTTTTTCACGGCTAAACGAGCTAAAGCAAAACAAAGTAGGGCATTAACTATTAGGAAGCTACGAGCTAACATTCCACTTCCCAAACCCCAAACGGCAGGATCTAATACTGCACTGACTCCTAAGCAGGCGGCGACACCCAAGGATGAACCGATCGCAAACCATTTCCATTGTGGATGTCCTAGCAGTAGTACTACTAATACAAGGGGAATGAGTACGCTAGCAAATAAGGGGTTTAAGGCGCTGCTTCCTTGCAGTGTATTACCGAGTTCTGGTATGGAACTACCCAATAAGCGGAAAGGCCACTGGGGTAAGTCAAAAATGTAGATTGTTTTGAGGAAAAACAATCCAGAACTACCAGCCACTAAACCACTCAGTAAATTCCAACTCCAGGAAAATGGGAAATAAACCCGTAAAAACCAAGCTAACAGATAAGAACCCAGTACCATCAAAATTTTGGGTAATAATGCTACCGCACCGCCATCAATCCAAAAACCGGGGTTGAGATAGCCATTATCCCGCAACCAACGGAAAAAGTCTTGGAAACTGATTTGTCCGCGTACGGCACGTTGTACTGCTGCTTCGGCATTTAGTTGTCCAGCACCGTAGTAGTTTAAGCTATCTTCCTCTATAGCTCTGGCTGATTCTTTGAGGACTTGCAAAACTTCATCTGGTTCTTGAACACCAGCAGCTTCGATGAGCGCAGCTACACCCGCAACGTGGGGAGAAGCCATACTTGTACCCTGTAAACCGAGAAACACGCCTTCACCAGTTTCGGGGTCAATAGTTTGTTGCAAAACTTTACCTGCATCACTACCACCAGGAGCAGAAATATCCACCCCAGCGCCAAAGTTAGAATAGGGGGCTTTTTCACCGTCTGGTCCTAGGGCTGACACGCCGATGACGCGGGGATAACGGGCTGGATAGGCGGCAGAATTTTGGTTTTCGTTCCCCGCCGCCGCCACTATTACTACACCTTTGTTATGGGCGTATTCGATTGCATCTTTCATCAGATGGCTTTCACCACCACCACCCAAGCTCATATTTATAACCTTTGCACCGTTATCAGCAGCAAACTTAATTGCTTCGGCAATGTCAGCAACTGTACCACCGCCATAGCTACTAAGTACTTTTAAAGGCATAATATTAGCCTCGTAGGCTACTCCCGCTACACCATAATTGTTATTAGTAGCTTGAGCGATCGTACCAGCAACGTGAGTACCGTGTCCGTTATCGTCTTTGACTTCTTCTGTGTCATTGACAAAGTCGTAGCCTTTGACAAACTTCGTCTCTGCTAAGTCACGCACCTGGGTAACACCAGTGTCTATAACTGCTACTGTAATTCCACTACCTTTAGTTTCCTTCCACGCACCGACAACACCAATGTTGTGCAAATGCCATTGCTTGCTATACATCGGGTCATTAGGATCGTTAGCACTGGGTATGAAGCGCTCATCTGCAACTGTGTCTTTATCCAATACGGGAATTCTATAAATATAGTTAGGCTCAATAAATTCCGTCATTAAGGCGATTTTAGACTTTCGCAGTTCTTTGAGTCGCTTTTTATCACCTTCGATAATATAGACATTATCCTTGGCGGAGAATTTATTATCTAATCGGGGTGTAACATTGTACTGTTGAGCGATCGCTTGCAATTCTCTTTGCAATTCTTCTTTGGGAATATTTTCTCGAAAATCCAGCACAATCGTCTCAAATTCGCCTTTTGCTGCTAGTCCCTGAAAATTCAGGAAACCAAATATCGCAGCACTAAGCCCGATGACAAACAGGCACAAAAATAAAACCCTTCTCATATCAAGTCATCACCGCTTTTTGCCAGTATGCTCATTACCATAACTTATATAGTTCCCAAGTGGTTGTATTTCGCATCATAGCTACACATTAGAAAATAGGGAAATATAAAAAGTGGAGGAAAATAAAAAAATATTTTTTCCCAGACTTCTCATACTCCTCATACTCTCTTTCAACTATTATTTTCAAATTAGTTCAAAAATTTAAAATTGTATGGAACACGGTCTATTGTGGCTACCTCTGTTAGCAGCGTTTTTCTGGTTAGCTTGGCAAGGCTCTCAAGAATATCAAAAAATTGAAGCCTATCGTACTTGGGCAGAGCAATTTGATAAGGCGAAGTATGATATTTATGCGGTACTAGGGAAAAAAGGTAACTCTATTACTTGGGGTAAACCAACACCTCAAGGCCCGATTAAACTAGAAACATTTTCTTTGGATGATGTTCAAGAAATACGCCTTTTGGTGGATGAAAAAGCAGTAGATACAAATAAGCCTCCAGAAAAAGGTCGGACAATAGAATTAGAATTTGTATTTCCTGCTGCTAAATCTGTGCGAGTTCCCTTTACAGAAGTTCCTTTAGCAACAGAATGGGGTAAATATTTGCACAGTCAATTAAAGTCGGGGTAATTGGTAATGGGTCACAAACTAGTACATGACTAAAGTCATGGATGCTGATTGGGGGAGATGGGAGATGGGGTGATGGGGTGTGTGAGGAGTAAGTATTAAACAACCACTAACAAACAACAACCAACCCTTAACTACTGTTTTTTCTTTCACACAGGAGCGGAGATCGTTTAAGCTATCTGAAAGATTCCTTCATTAGTGGCAGAGAGGCGGTAGTGTGCCTAAACGAATTGGTTTAATTTCTCTGATTGTTGTCTGTAGTTTGTGGAGTCTGCCTAAAGCTGCTTATGCACAGGCATTAATACCCCATACATTACAACTTGATGCTGCCAAGTTAGAGCAGCAGGGGTTGAGTCTGGCACAAGAAGCAGCACAATTAGCACAGTTTCAACAGTATGAAATGGCTATGCCCAGAGCAAGGCTAGCATCTCAATTAGCTCCGAAAAGTGATAAAGTTTGGTTTCTCTTAGGCGGTTTGTATTTGCAAACCAAAGAATTAGATTCTGCGATCGCTGCTTTAAAAAAAGCCCAGTCTCTGAATCCCAAAAATGGTGATGTTCTTTTCGCTTTGGGTTCAGCCAGCTTTCAGCAACAAAAGTATGATGTTGCTGTTAACTATTTCCAACAAGGTCTAAAGTTAAAACCCAATGACCCAGAAGGGTTATTTGATCTGGGCAATGCCTACTATATGCAGCGTCGATACTCAGATGCGATCGCTCAGTACAATCAAGCAGTCTCCCAAGATAAAAAATTCTGGCCCGCAATTAACAACATTGGTTTAATTAAGTACGAACAAGGTGATGTTGCAGGAGCTATCCAACAATGGCAATCTGCTGTCACAATTGAAAAGCAAGCCGCAGAACCTTTATTGGCTTTAGCTGTGGCACTATACAATAAAGGCGAACGGCAAAAAGGTCTAGCGATGGGTGAAACAGCACTCCGCATTGATGACCGTTATGCTGATATAGATTTTCTCAAAGAAAATCTCTGGGGCGATCGCTTACTGGCGGACACCAAAAAATTCTTAGAATTGCCCCGCATTCAAGCAGCTTTACAGCAGAGAGGGGAGAATACAGCTGCTCCCACACCACAGCCGACGCAGTAAATGAATGTTGGTAGTTGATGGTTGTTTGTTGTTGGGAAAAACCAAGCACCAACCAACAACCAACAACCAACTACTTCTGTTACTACTTGCTCAAAAGTACTATCAGTGCTATTTAATAGTACATATATATTAATCAGCCAAAAAAATGGTAGCCCGATAGACTGAATGGGCAACCGTCTTAGTTGAGGGGGTGTATCATCACTAATCATCTTTAGGCAGCAGTGCCATGATCTGGTCAACGAAAAGTTGATGATCAACAACAGGCTTAGAGATGTAGCCATCAGCACCACTTTGCTTGAGAAAATTCTCGCGATCGCCTTCCATTGCATGTGCTGTCACGAGAATAATTGGTAAAGCAGCAGTTTGCGGATCGGATTTGAGCAGTTGTGTAATCTTGATACCATCAACGGACTTACCTTGGTAAACACTTCTTGAGAGAGAAACATCCATTAAAATAATGTCTGCCTCTCCCGCTTGGGCAATTTTCATTACCTCTTCTACATTTTCAGTATGTTTTACTTGCAGTCCGCCGCGTTTGGTCAAAATTTTAGAAAAAACGCGAGCATTAATCAGATCGTCTTCGACAATCAAAACGGTTTTCATGAGAATTTGACTTTTAGGAGTGAGGGGATAACAGTAATCCAAAATTGTATGTATCTCCTTCTGAGTAATCAATGTGTATCCCCGACATCAAGGATAATACTACTGCTTTTTATCGTATAACTATCAAGATTTTGTAATGATGAGCATTACATCCGCTATGCTGTGGTTGCTGTAATGTTCAGTAACGGCATATTTTGTGTAGTGAAAACTTAGGGACAAACTCATGGCAAAACAGTTAAACCTTCTCTCTACGGGACAGGTCATCACCACAGCCTTGCATACCGAAATGCAACGGTCTTACCTTGAATATGCCATGAGTGTGATAGTCGGACGGGCATTACCAGATGTGCGTGATGGTTTAAAGCCAGTGCATCGACGGATTTTATATGCGATGCATGAACTTGGTTTGACACCTGACCGCCCTTATCGAAAGTGTGCCCGTGTTGTTGGGGACGTATTGGGTAAATACCACCCCCACGGAGACCAAGCTGTTTACGATGCTTTGGTGAGGTTAGTACAGGAATTTACTAGCCGCTATCCCTTATTGGCAGGACATGGTAACTTCGGCAGTGTAGATAATGACCCAGCAGCAGCGATGCGCTACACAGAAACGCGCCTCGCACCGATTAGCCACGAGGGAATGCTGGCTGAAATTGGCGAAGAAACAGTAGAATTTATCGGTAACTTCGATAATTCTCAGCAAGAGCCTACTGTATTACCAGCACAGTTACCATTTTTGTTGCTCAATGGTTGTGCTGGCATTGCTGTAGGTATGGCAACAAATATTCCACCGCACAATTTAGGGGAAGTAGTAGATGGGTTAATTGCTTTAATTGATAACCCTGATTTACCGGATGACAAGTTATTTGAGTTAATTCCTGGGCCGGATTTTCCTACAGGTGGGGAAATTGTTGGTGATGCAGGAATTCGGGAAGCTTACACCACAGGTAAAGGTGGTATTGTGCTGCGGGGTGTTGCACAGATCGAGGAAGTGGTCGGTGGGCGCACAAGCAAACGGCGGACAGCAATTGTGGTGACAGAATTACCTTTTCAGGTCAATAAGGCAGGTTGGATTGAAAAAGTTGCAGACCTAGTAAATCAAGGTCGCTTGCAGGGAATTGCTGATATCCGAGATGAAAGCGATCGCCAGGGAATGCGTGTAGTCATAGAACTCAAACGCGATACCAACCCCCAAGATATTCTCCAGCAACTCTACCACCAAACCGCTTTGCAAACTAATTTTGGGGCGATTTTATTAGCTTTGGTAGATGGACAACCACGTCAGCTATCTTTACGCCAATTATTGCAGGAGTTTTTACATTTCCGGGAACAGACCCTTTCCAGCCGCTACGCCTACGAGTTAAGTAAAGCGGAAAATCGTTTGCATTTGCTAGCAGGCTTGTTGAAAGCCCTGTCTCATCTGGATGAGGTGATTGAGATTTTGCGACGGGCTGCTGATGGTAGTACTGCAAAAATCAACCTGCAAAGTCGCTTGCAATTGAGTGATGTACAGGCAGATGCAATTTTAGCAATGCCACTCAGACGCCTGACAAGTTTGGAACAACAGAATTTACAGAAAGAATACGAGCAGTTACAAGAGGAAATTACAACGTTACGAAAATTACTGGGCGATCGCCGGGAATTACTCAAAAGCCTGAAAAAAGACCTACGTACCCTTAAGCGCAAATATGGTGATGAACGTCGTACCAAAATAGTGACTGTGAGTGAGGAAAAACAGCGCAAAGAGTCTCTGACACGAAGAGGTACAGAGGACAATTCCAAATCTTTATCTACAAGTTTTAAACCAAAGTCCCCTCCAGAAGAAGTTACTTTAGAATTGACACAACGGGGATATGTGCGTCGCCTTCAGGTGAATGGCAAAAAGCCGAAGGTTGATAACGGTTTGGCTGATAATGATTTTGTCATGCAAACAACCTTGACTGATACAGATAAAGATTTGCTGGTACTGACTAGCGGTGGTAAGGTTTATCCGGTGAAGGTGGGCGACATTCCTCCGACTACTGGGCGATCGCCACGGGGGACACCATTAATCACCTTGTTGACTAATACTGCTCAAGAAACTTCTGAAGCTGTTGTCAGTCGCTTTTTGCTCCCAGAAAAGCCAGAAAATGGCGAGATGATTCTGTTGACTAAACAGGGAAGGATCAAGCGTCTATCTTTAACAGAATTTACTAATTTGACGCGTCGCGGCATTACTATTTTGAAACTCAAAGACGATGACGAATTATTATTAACTCAGTTCGTCACTACCAATCAACAAATCATTCTCGCTAGTTCTGGTGGGCGATTGTTACGGTTTAAAGTAAACGACGAACAACTTCCTATTATGGGTCGTACTGCGATGGGTCTACAGGCTATGCGCCTGCGTCAACAAGAAACTATGATTGGTGGCGCAACCTTTGATACTGAAGAAAACATTTTGCTAGTAACCCAACTAGGATATGCCAAACGTCTGCCAACTAGTGTTGTGCGACTGGCTAATCGGGGTGATATTGGTACTCAAACTTTCAAATTTGCTAGTAAAACTGATTACTTAGCAGGAATGGTATTGGCTAAGCCAGGATCTGAAGTAGCTTTAGTGACTAATCATCAACGAGTGGTGCGTCTCCAAGTAGATACTGTAACAAATTCAGCTAAAGATACTACTGGTGAGAGCATCGTTCAACTTAGCCGAGATGAAAAAATTACCGCAGTTGCCGAAGTCGCAACAGAAATCAGCTGATGTTGAAACTTCAGATTAGCTACGCTATATGATTGAGAGGCGCTAGTCCGACTACGCCTCGATTTACTCAGATTTTTTGGGTCTAGTAGTTGCTATTGTAAAAATCAAATCAGCGATCGCACTGTCTAATATCATTTCACAAAATTCTTGATACAAATATTTCTCTTGTCTTCCTTCAAGTAATTGCTAATGATTCTCAAAAACAAGATATAATGGAACCGAAGCATATTTAGCTTTACAACAATACATCTCTTAAGCTTGCTGAAATCGCAGCCTTTGGTAATAGGCCTTCCAACTTTGATTTGTTCTACACGGTTTTGTGTCAGTTACTATCTGCCGTTGGTAAATGCCGAAAAATCGAAAAATCAAATTACTAATCTTCTGTCGGCATATATTGCCACAATGCCTTACTAGAGATTAAAAGTTTGAGATAAGTTATTACAACTATGTTTACCATAAGTCAATGTAATAGGAGAAACATTTATAAACGTTGCATTTCTTAAAATAGTTGTTATATTAGTTAACAAAGGCTAGTAAACATTAACAAATTCAGTTTGGAGTGCCAATCATGCAAGATACAACAAAAATCACTGCTCCTGTAATGGAAGACCGCAACTCCTGGCGTTGGGGCTTTACTCCCCAAGCAGAAATTTGGAACGGTCGCTTGGCGATGATCGGATTTTTAGCTGCTGCTCTGATTGAATTATTTTCTGGTCAAGGCTTTTTACACTTCTGGGGGATTCTGTAACATTTAAAACCAGAAGCTTTTATCGGACATCACTAGATAGATAAATTAAAACCTGGGCTGAATTAACACTCCCAGGTTTTTTGTCATTTGTTATTGGTTTTGCACAAATGACTAATAATTAAGGCATATGACAACTACCGAATATATTCTTTGAGAACGCTGTTACGGTTGGGGTGACGTAACTTCCGAAGTGCTTTCGCCTCTATTTGCCGAATACGTTCGCGAGTGACATTGAAAATTTGGCCAATTTCTTCCAAAGTCTTCATCCGACCGTCGTCTAAACCATAGCGCAGTCGCAGAACATCGCGTTCACGAGGACTGAGACTATCGAGGACTTTTTCTAAGTCTTCACGCAGGAGGTTCTTAGAAACTTGATCTTCTGGAGTTTCGCCATCAGATTCAATAAAATCACCTAGTCGGGAATCTTCTTCTTTACCGATGGGGGTTTCTAAAGAGATTGGCAACTGGGCAGACTTGGCAATAAACCTCAGCTTTTCAATAGTCATCTCCATTCTTGTGGCAATTTCTTCCTCTGTAGGTTTACGGCCCATTTCTTGAGAAAGCAACTTAGTAGTCTTCTTGATGCGAGAGATAGTTTCGTAGAGATGGACAGGTAAACGAATTGTCCGGGATTGATCAGCGATCGCTCTGGTGATCGCCTGACGAATCCACCATGTAGCGTAAGTAGAAAACTTGTAACCTTTTTCGTGGTCAAACTTTTCAGCAGCACGAATCAAACCAAGACTGCCTTCTTGAATCAAATCTTGGAAAGACAAACCACGATTCATGTACTTCTTGGCAATTGAAACTACAAGACGTAGGTTAGATTGCACCATTTTGTCTTTCGCCCGACGACCAACATGCAGGCGATGACGAAATTGTGGCAAGGGCAATTGTACTGCTTCTGCCCATTCACTGTATTGAGGTTCGCGTTCTAACTGCTGTTGCAGTCTATCACGCACTCGCTCTAATTCCAGCAAATCTGCAATCTTACGTGCTAGTTCAATTTCTTCGTCAGCCCGAAGCAAACGAATTCGACCTATTTCTTGCAAGTAAAGGCGAATTGAATCCTCGGTGTAGTGCTTTTTCTTGTTTTGTGACCGACGACGCGATTTTGCGGCTTTCCCAGACTTTGCGTCGTCCTCATCAGACTGAGGTTCTAAAAATTCTTCATCGAGTTCGCCTTCTTCACCGATCAGCAAGTCCTCTTCGTCTTCCAACAAGAGTTCTTCTAACTCCAGCTCAGGCTGATTGATCTCAATTTCTAGGTCAGGCTGATAATCAATGGTATCGAGTACGTTGTTAGCCTGGTTCATGCCGCGTTCCTCATGCTCCTTGCAGAATCAATTACTCAAGATCTTTTTACCACTCTTAAATTTGATCAGCTATATTGCCTTGTGATTAAGAGGGTTGTTAGCTAATTTGGCTGAAAGATAATTTCGGAAGTTTTACCTTCTGTCGAGAGGACACTATTATAGACCTCCAGCTCAAGTTGGAAGTTCTAAACTCTGTATTTGTTTCTACCACAGCAGTACTCCCAAAGGTAAATTTCCTTGTTCTTAGTAAACTTTAGATATGTGTCGCCGGGCAACACAAGTGTTTACTGACTAGTCTAAAAAAGACTCATGTTGCTAAAAAAATTTACCACTCCATACAAAATAATTATGACTCTTGGAAGATTTTTTTTGTAAAGACTGTTCCGATTGTAGCCTGTTTCACAGAAATTGCACTCTCTTTGTGTGGCATCCATGAACTAATTAAGTAAGGTAAAGGGAGGTAATGTAAAGCCTGTTTTACCAAAAAGACGTTGAAAATGACACCCATATACTTGAATTTTCTCCAAAACTTTTTGGAATTTTTGTAGCATCATCATTACCTTAAAAATTAGGTAAACCTACTTGTAGCAGATCCCATGTGTGATTGACAACATTAACAGGAACAGTAGCTTTGAGTTTAACTCTATTGAAACGCTAAAGCGCATTCATTTTTACACTTCCTTAATAAGTTACTGATTTAGGATTTACATTTGTCTTTTGGTAACAGCCACTCTCATATTTGTTAGAGTCAGTGTGAGGCTACAGACTTAGTTCCCCAATTTAGGGTCGTTACTCTTTGATGAAAGCACTCGACCTACAAAAGAGCCAATCACCCTAACTGAGGAGTTGAGGCTTTGGCAGAATCAGCCAAAAGACCGAAAATTTTTAGATATGACTAATTCAATCTTAATCACAGGTTAGCGCATTAGTAAAAATTCAACCCTTTGCAACTTGACAAACTCTTCTTATTGTACACACCGATATTTTAATCAATTCAGAAAAGATTTGACAGCCAAGACAATCGATTTTTGCTTACTGAGAACAAAATTGCATAGTATGAATGCGTATTATACACTTATAGACTGTCTGGTTATGAGTATTAAGGGACTAACTGTCTGTTAGCATGATGTTACATCACCTTTCAGAAAAATAAAGTTCAGTTAGTTGCTCAAAGCAAAAATCGTAATTGTTTGAGTTCTGGTATCGAAATCACTTAGGACTCTATATCCTTGAGCTTACGCAAAACTGCAAAAGCTTGAACAGTGTTAAGTTACTAGGACACGTTCTGATAAGCGCCTACGTTGTTACTCTACCCAAAGTTGTGGCTTAGAAGGTCACTTTTGACCATCCAAATTTTGGCAAATTTTAAAACTTTTTCATATTTTGTGCGATCGCCTTGATGATTTGTCATACAGTTACGTAGCTGGGGTGAACTAAAAGCTTGTATAACTTTTGTATTCACAATCTGGGTGAATGTAAATCAACTAGTGAGCAAGCTAAAAATTTGTAACAAGATAACGACATGGATTATTTAAAAATTTGATACTATAACCACTTTTCAAAAAACAATGTTTATTTTTTTTGGACACAATTGTTAAAAAATGTTGAATTTTCCTAATATATAGCAATTTTGAAGGAAATAGGGTAGGCAGAGGGCAGAAGGGAAAAAGCCCTCTGACTTGAAAATAGACGCAATTGACGCGGGGACTTAAATTTTCATGGCAAGGTTTGTGCCAAAATCTGGTGTGAATGACTGGCTTGAAAGTAACCTCACCCCGTCCTGTCGGACACCCCTCTTCGAACCCACGGAGAGGGGCTGAGGTGAGGTTTTGTCATGCTTGTTCAGATATCTAAATCCTTGAGGTTAAGCTTAGAACCATAGGTTTCAATAAATTCACGACGAGGTGCGACGCGATCGCCCATTAAAATTGTGAAAATGCGATCGGCTTCAGCTGCATCTTCTATTTCCACTTGTTTGAGGGTGCGAGTTTCTGGGTTCATGGTGGTTGACCAGAGTTGTTCAGGCATCATTTCACCCAAACCTTTGAAGCGTTGGATGGTATAGTTGGCGTTTTCTGGAAGTTGACTGATGTATTGGTCTTTTTCGCGATCGCTGTAGCAATACTTGTAATTTTTTCCCCGCTCTATTTTATAGAGTGGAGGACAAGCAATATAGACATAACCCTGTTCAATTAATGCCCGTTGATAACGATAGAAGAAAGTTAATAGCAGTGTCCGGATGTGTGCGCCATCGACATCAGCGTCGGTCATAATCACAATGCGATGATACCGCAACTGGGAAGCGTCGAATTCTTCACCTTTGACACCCAAACCGAGGGCTGTAATTAACGATTGAATTTCATTATTTTTATAGATTTTAGCGTCGTCGGTTTTTTCAATGTTGAGGATTTTACCACGCAACGGTAGGATCGCTTGGAAGCGGCGATCGCGTCCTTGTTTAGCGGAACCACCTGCGGAGTCTCCTTCTACCAGGTAGATTTCCGATTCTCTAGGATCACGAGAAGAACAGTCTGCTAGTTTACCAGGTAAAGGCGAAGATTCCAACACCGACTTGCGGCGTACTAACTCGCGTGCGTGACGGGCTGCTTCAGCCGCTTTAAAAGCTTGGATGGCTTTATCTAAAATGGCATCAGCGACGCTGGGATGGAATTCTAGGTATTCGGTGAGAGTTTCACCCACCAAGGAATCAACGATTCCCCGGACTTCTGTGTTTCCAAGTTTGGTTTTTGTTTGTCCTTCAAATTCTGGATCTGGGACTTTGACAGAAATTACGCCTGTCAAACCTTCACGGACATGTTCGCCGCTGAGGTTGGGTTCACTGTCTTTGAGTTTATTACGCTTGCGGGCGATCGCATTTAGTGTCCTGGTGAGAACTGCCTTTAAGCCTTCTAAATGTGTACCGCCGTCAACAGTACGAATATTGTTGGCAAAGCCCAAGATATTATCCGTATAAGCATCAGTACACCATTGCAAGGCTACCTCTACTTGAACATTATTTCGTTCTCCCTGAACGTAGATCACCTCTTCATGTAGCGGCTGCTTATCAGCATTGATGTAGGTAATATATTCACGAATACCGCCCTTGTACTCATAAGTTTCTACCTTTGGCTGATCACTTTTAAGTAATTGCAGACGGTGGTCGGTAAAAGTAATTTTGACACCCGCATTGAGATACGCTAACTCCCGTAGGCGGCTTGCTAAAGTGGTGAAGTCAAACTCTGTACCTGTAGTGAAGATTTGCGAATCTGGCAAAAAGCTGACGGAGGTTCCGGTGCGATGATCTTTGTAAGGCTTGACAATTAGTTCAGTGACGGGAATACCCCGTTCATAACGCTGGGTATGAACCTTTTTATCTCGCCAAACCGTCACTTCTACCCATTCAGATAAGGCATTAACAACAGAAATACCTACTCCGTGTAATCCTCCGGAAACCTTGTAACCGCCGCCGCCAAATTTTCCCCCGGCGTGCAGTACCGTCAACACAGTTTCCAAACCCGATTTTCCTGTTTTGGCAACAATTCCAGTAGGAATACCGCGACCATCATCTGTGACAGTAACGGAACCATCGGCATTGAGATCCACCTCCACATGGGTGCAGTAGCCTGCTAAAGCCTCATCAATCGAGTTGTCCACCACCTCGTAAACTAAATGGTGAAGTCCTCGCGGACCAGTGGAACCGATGTACATCCCCGGTCGCTTGCGGACGGCTTCCAGACCTTCCAGAACTTGAATCTGTTCGGCACTGTAACTGCTCGTCATGAAAGTTCTCCTGATATGTGGGGGTGAAATCGCCAAAAGGCGAAAAATTAAAAAACACTCCAAAATTCTAACACAAAAGCCTTATAGGCGACTGTAGAGCTATTTGCTGAGAAATTCAAGCAGGGGTTCCAACCCCATGCTGGGAAGGAGAGTATGAGGAGTGGGGGAGTGGGGGAAGGGGACAGGGGAGACAAACCAGACAAGGGGGAGTAGTAAACTAATAACCACTAACCACTAACCACTAACTTTTGACAAGTGACCATTGACAATTGACCAATGACTAGATTAATTGTGATTTGTGGCGCGACGGCAACAGGTAAGTCAGGTTTAGCATTAGCTTTAGCTATGCGATTAGATACTGTAATTCTGAGTGCAGACTCCCGTCAAGTATACCGGGAATTTAATATTGGTACAGCAAAACCAACTGTGGATGAACAGAAATTAGTACCGCACTATTTGATAGATATATGTGATCCCACAGAAACAATGAATGTAGCAGATTACCAGGTGCAAGCGCAAGCCTTAATCTTGGCAGGAGACACGGAGGACACGGGGGACAAGGAAGACAAGGAAGCAATTTTTCTCCCCATCACCCGATCCCCCCATCCCCTCCTCGTGGGTGGTACTGGGTTGTACATTCGTTCGATTACCCAAGGAATGAAGATTCCCAGGGTAGCACCACAACAGGAGTTGCGATCGCAGTTGGCATCTCTTGGTCAAATGCAACTCTACGCTATGCTACAACAAGTTGATCCAGTTGCGGCAGCCAAGATTCATCCCAATGATTCTGTAAGGACTTTAAGAGGATTAGAGGTATTTTACGTTACTGGTCGTCCGATTTCTGAGCAACAGGGAGAAAATCCCCCAAGTTATCCAATTTTGCAAATCGGTTTAGATTGTGATGCTGCTCATTTGGGCGATCGGATTGCACGACGTACTGAGAAAATGATTGCGGATGGTTTGGTTGCAGAAGTGGAGTATCTTTGTCAAAAATACGGTGTGGACTTGCCTTTATTAAATACTCTGGGGTATCAAGAAATCAAGCAATATTTGGCTGGGGATATTTCTTTAGACAAGGCAAAAGAATTAACTATTCTACATACTCGACAATTCGCCAAACGTCAACGCACTTGGTTTCGTGCTTCTCCTCAAATTGAGTGGTTTGATGCTGAATGTCCAGATTTGCTGGAAAAAGTCTGGCGGCGAGTCGACAGTTTTATACGTACTTCTGAATAAGCAATTGAATGTAAATATGATGTTTTTTCTGAACCGCTGAAAACGCATTATCAATATTATAGATTTGTTCTCTCATTTATTAGATTCAGAAAATCAATTGGATAGTAGATATACAAAAAATGGTTTACATTTGAATGGAGAAGCATATCTAGTTTATAAATCAGTGATTAAAACATATCTTTAACTCCAGAGTCAAGAAAAATTTACTCATTTTTGACTTAACTTAAAACAAGTGTATCTGCACCATCATTTTTGAGATAACCATCTTCCATATAAATGATGCGATCGCCTATATCTAAAATCCGGTTATCGTGGGTAACAAGTAAAATCGTGCAACCCTGTTCTTTGGCTAATTTGTGCATTAATTCTACTACATCTCGACCGGATTTTTTATCAAGGGTGGGTTCGTCTGCTAAAACTATTCTAGGATGACTGACTAATGCCCGAGCGATCGCTTTTTGTGATTGCTTACCAGCATTTGGTTAGTTTGTCCAAGTTCTGCAATCCCAGCATCAGCTTGGGCATTCGCTAATTCTGCTGTTAAACGCCCGATATTGGCTTTCTGGGCTTGGGTTTCTGTCTGTTGTTCTGCCCTCAAACGGGCTATGGTTGCTGTTTGTGCCTGAATTTCTGTAGCTTGTTCTGCTTGAAGTCGGCTGATGTTTGCTTGCTGTGCTTGAATTTCTCCAGTTTTTGCCCCTGCTTTCACCTGTGCTAGTTTAGCTTGAGCGATTTTCACTTGTTCTTTTGCTTGTGTGACAGCATCTTGCAAGGGTTTTTGAGAATCTAAAATTGCCAGAATTTGTCCTGTTGTGACGCGATCGCTTAGATAAATGGCTTGTCAAAGAAGGCGATCGCCATCCAGTGCTAAAGGTGCAGATAAGCTAATTACTTCTCCTTCTGGTTGCAGGCGTCCGAGGGCGGTGACTTTTTTGACAGCAGGAGGGGTTTCTACGGGTGGAGGTTCGGATTTGCTGAGTAAGCCAGCTTGGGAGATACCATAAGTTTTTGAGTTGAAGGTTTTGAGAGAAATTGTTGAGTCATGTTTTCTTTTTTTAACGCAAAGGAACGCGGAGTTTTAATGAGTTGGTTGGGCTTGCAAATAAGCAGTCAACATGTTTGCGAGTAGTTCGCTTTGTTCGGTGTAATCAAATGTATCACCCTCAAACATTCGTGACGAAATTAAGCCGTTCAAGAAGCAATAAATAAAGTTGATTATTGCTTGGTCTTTGATTTCTAGATAATCTGCAAGTGCTTGTTTAGTATCTTCCCAAGCTTTTTTTATAGTTGGGTTATTTAAAATTTCATCTCGCCCTTGCTGCTGATAGAAATCAAACCCTAAAAGGGCTTGTTTCGAGAAATAATCTTCGTTCTTTGCAACAAAATTCATCAAAGATTTGATGCGTTCTGCTAAATTTTTGGCATCTCCTGCCTCAGCCAAAAAGTTTAGAATGTCTTGTCGTGTTTGCTCTTCTACTAACTGTAAAAATAATGCTTTTTTATTAGAAAAGTAATGATATAAAGTTCCTGTAGAAACTCCTAATTCTTTGGCTATATCGCGCATGGTAATTGCGGCGTAACCTTTTTGGGCAAATAAATCAAATGATTTCATCAACAACTCTTTGCGGTATTGTTCATGATCAACTATCTTCGGCATTTACATTATTTTATATCGAACGTTAGTTATATATTAAAGCGACAAGAAACATTTGGCAAGATAGTTGAATGAAATTTTATTTATTCGATGATCTACAGAGTATCTGGATCTATGCCGAGCGATCGCAGTCTTTCTGCTAATTGTGCAGCGCGTTGTTCGGCAACAGAGGCGCGTTGTTCAGCAACTTTTGCACGTTCATCTCCAGTTGCTAGCAGCGTACCATCTTGGTAGCACCAGCGTAACCACACATCTTGTCTACCTTCAAATTCACCTTGCCAGAGAGTTAAACCCAAACCGACTTGTTCTAACCAAGTTTCTGTAGTTTCAAAATAGCGTCTACCGCGAATTTCATAAATACGCAACGCCTGTTCTGATAATTGCTGGGTGGGGTCGTATACTACATAGTAACTCACCCGCATGTGTTCGTAAGTTTTGAGTTTACTGCCTAGTTCATCACCTTCTTTATTGGAGACTATTTCAATCACTACTTCCGGGGGTTTGCCAAACTTCCAAAGCATGTAGCAACGGTTTTGCTTTTCCCACCAGTTTTGTGGCACTTGCACATCAAGGCTGAGGAAAACATCAGGTACAATTGGCGGCTGTCCGTCAGTATGATAGATGCCGACATTGGCTGCGGCTAAGAAAGTTTGGTTTTGTAGTGAACTATAAAGGGTACTAACTAACAAGCGTTGTTGTTTTTCGGAAGCAAAATTATCCACAGGCGTATCATCTTCAGTAACTAGCTGGCTAGCATCTGGCACGTAGTAATCATCATTACTGATTAAAAGTTGCTCAACCATGAGTTTACCCACCACTTGAGAGCGATATTTCTAGGTTAGTTGATTGTATAAAACACCTGTAACAATATTAATTAGACCAACTCACACAAGCGATCGCATCGCATCTTTCCACAAAACCTATGCTCACCCAAGACAAACAGCAACGCAACTGGAAACCCATCATCAAAGAATTTGCAGCAGTAGTTGGCAAAAACGGTGTAGTACAACGCCGCGAAGAACTGATCACCTATGAATGCGATGGACTCACCAGCTATCGCCAACGCCCGGCGGTGGTGGTATTACCCAGAACTACTCAACAGGTGGCGGCGGTAGTCAAGATATGCAATAAATATGCTGTCCCCTTTATTGCCCGTGGTTCTGGTACTGGTTTATCAGGTGGAGCTTTGCCTGTTGAAAATAGTGTTTTGATTGTTACATCATTGATGCGGCAAATACTTGATGTAGATTTAGAGAATCAGCGTGTTGTGGTGCAACCAGGGGTGATTAATAACTGGGTGACGCAAACAGTAAGTGGTGCTGGTTTTTACTATGCTCCCGATCCCTCTAGTCAAATTATCTGCTCTATTGGTGGTAATGTTGCGGAAAACTCTGGGGGTGTGCATTGTCTCAAGTATGGTGTGACAACCAACCACGTTTTGGGGTTAAAAATAGTCACTCCTGAAGGCGAAATTTTAGACTTAGGTGGAGAAATCCCCGAAATGCCTGGTTATGATTTAACGGGTATATTTGTCGGATCGGAAGGAACCTTAGGTATCGCTACAGAAATTACACTGCGAATCCTCAAAAGTGCAGAATCAATCTGTGTTTTACTAGCAGATTTTACGAGTATTGAAGCGGCGGGGGCGAGTGTTTCTGATATTATCAGTGCGGGGATTATTCCTGGTGGGATGGAAATTATGGATAACCTCAGCATCAATGCAGTGGAAGATGTCACAGCATTAAATGTTTATCCTCGTGATGCAACGGCAATTTTGTTAGTAGAAATTGATGGTTTGGCAGTAGAAGTGGCAGCAAATAAACAAAAAGTTGCGGAAATTTGTAAACAAAATGGTGCGCGTAATGTTACTTCTGCTAGTGATCCAGAACAGCGCCTCAAATTATGGAAAGGACGTAAAGCTGCGTTTGCTGCTGCTGGGCATTTAAGCCCGGATTATTATGTACAGGATGGGGTAATTCCCCGGACTCAATTAGCTTATGTGTTACAAGAAATTGAGGCATTGAGTCAAAAATATGGTTATAAAATTGCGAATGTATTTCATGCTGGTGATGGTAATCTTCACCCCTTGATTCTTTTTGATAATTCTGTTCCTGGTGCATTAGAAATAGTCGAAGAAGTGGGGGGAGAAATTCTCAAGTTATGTGTGAGAGTAGGCGGTAGTATTTCTGGTGAACATGGCATTGGTGCAGATAAAAAATGTTATATGCCACAGATGTTTACACAAGCTGATTTAGAAACTATGCAATGGGTAAGGCAAGTCTTTAATCCCAAAGGTTTGGCGAATCCAGAGAAGATTTTTCCGACGCCGCGCACCTGTGGAGAAGCTGCAAGGGCTATGGGTGAGAGTGGTAAGAAGTTTGAGGCAATAGAAGGGGTGGAACGTTTTTAACAATTCTCAGTTAACATACTGCCTTGGAGTTCATTCCAAGGCTAATAGTTAAAGTTTACTTTAGTAGACTATCACTTTATATTGAATACTTATACTGTCGCGTAGGCTGGTAATCGGTAATAGGTAATTGGTGAGACTACTTCTTGCCGTCTTGGCTTATGCCGAGATGGCAAAGTAGCGAACCCGAAGGATAATGGGGAAAAATCAATGACCAAAAGCGAAGCATAATATCGTAAGCAATTAGCCGAACTTGATATAAGAATCCAATTAACAGTCTACGCAATCATATAAATATTCGTATAAAGATTTGTAAAATTTAATCAGTGAAAAATTATAGCAAGGTGAATGTGTGCAACAATACTGGGGTAAATATTAAGTAAGTATATTTTGAAATTTGCCTGCAAATAAATTTTGGATTTGGATAAGCAGGAAATATACAGCTTGAGCAAGCAAGTATTAAGCTTTACTAACTTTTTCATCAGCAGTGCATACGATACAATTTCGGTCAACACAGACTGAAAATGCTTTGTCTAAAGCAGTTTAAGGCATCTATTACAATTACATATATGTTACGGAAATAAAGCCTAGTAGAGTCAGTAAACACAACCAGGGACTCTCGCATGAATATCAATCCATCGGAATCCACTGCAGAGTTGACACAAGCAGCGTGTCAAAAATTCCAAATAGGTACAGATTTAGAAGATGGGAGCAATCCTAATCAAATATTGAGCGCGATCGCTCAACGAATTTGCCAATCTTTTGATTTAAATACGATTGTGAATCTCACAGTTACAGAATTACGCAGGTTCTTATTAAGCGATCGCGTACTGATTTACCGTCTTAATTCTCATGGTGGCGGGACTATAGTTGCAGAATCTACTATTGTTCCGGGTAAGCCATTGTTGGGAATGAAGATCACAGACACTTGCTTTCACGAAAAACATGCAGAACGTTACAAGCGGGGTTGTATCCAGATTGTAGAAGATATTTACGCCGCTGGCTTACATCCTTGTCAGATCGATTTCTTATCCTCTTTGCAGATCAGAGCTAATCTGGTAGTACCGATTTTATGCCAGCAGGATCTTTGGGGATTGTTAATTGCTCAAAATTGTTGTGAACCACGACAATGGCAACAAGTAGAAATTGATTTACTCAAGCAACTAGCACTCCAAATCAATATTGCCATCCAACAAACAGAACTCAGTCAACAGGTGCAGGATCTGCAAACCAAAATGAAGTTGCAGCAGCATCAAGAATTGATGCAAAATATTACTGAACAAATCCGTGATTGTATAGATGCAGACAAGGTTTTAGAAACTGCTATTACTCAATTAGCAAAAGTGTTGCAGGTCGAGCGTTGTCACATCGAATTATATGATACCAACCAGACTTTCACTACTATTGCCCACGAGTACACTACCATCCCTCCTGTGTACCAAGGGATGAAACGATGGGTGAGAGACTTTCCCGAACTGTATCAGTCACTATTACAAAAACAGTCATTGCAATTTAGTGAAGTTTTACGAGATTGGAATCCACAGTTAGTTGTAGTGAGACAGCTAGCTTGTCCTATTTTTGACTCCGAAACAGTAATGGGAAATATTTGGCTGACAAAAGTCACTCCAGAACTGTTTGCAGAATGGGAAATTAAACTGGTACAGCAAGTAGCCAATCAATGTGCGATCGCGATTCGTCAAGCTAGACTTTATCAGCTAGCCCAGACACAAGTAAACCAACTCGAAAAACTGGAAAACCTCAAACACGAATTTCTCAGATCCCTGTCTCATGAATTGCGAACACCAATCACCAGTATTAGCCTAGCCGTACAAACTCTAGAAGCAATTATCAAGCAAGAAACAGTATTAGATACAGACATAGTATCACAACTATTGCAGATTTTACAGAACGAGTGTCAGCGAGAAAGCAAACTGATTAACGATTTGCTTTCACTTACATATTTAGAAGCAGAAGCTGACGTTTTAACCGTAATCATGATTGATCTCAACAGTTGGCTTCCTCCGATTGTGGAATCTTTTCGAGAAGTGACTATTTGTCAGCAACAACAGTTATTCTTGCATCTAGCTGCGGAACTGCCACTTTTGGAAACAGATATCACTCACTTAGAACGTATTGTTACCGAATTACTCAGCAATGCCTGTAAATATACACCTGTGGGAGAGTCGATTACTGTTACCGCATCTGCAACAGAGCAAACTGTAGAGATTAGCATTAGCAATTCTGGTGTTGAAATTGCGACCAATGAGCAACTACGTATTTTCGACCCATTTTACCGCCTTCCTAAACATAATTCTTGGCAATATGGTGGTACTGGACTCGGATTGGCACTAGTGCAGAAGCTGGCAAAACTGTTAAAAGGCTCAATTCGTGTCGAAAGTACAGCAGCCTCTACTACCTTTACCTTAGTTTTACCCAGAGCGATCGCCACCTGAAAAGTATTAAGTATATATTTATACATAAAAATCCGATGAATGAAACTGTATGAATCTCGTATAAAAAACTTTAAATATTTCCACTTAGGTAAACTAATTTTCATGGAATCTCCATGAAAAATGGTATATTTTTTCGTTAATATAAATTAAAATGTATCATTGCTAATGCTACTGTAGGTTAATTAAAAATATTTGGGTAATAAATATACACGGAGTCATCCGTAACGAAAACTCCAATATCTGCTATTTAATAATTATGAGTGACTGGAATAGGCAGGAGTCATCTATTAGTGCAACAATGCGGCTTTTATCTGTAGCATTGACTTTGGCATTTCTCAATACAGCAGGGCAAGCATTAGCACTAGAAAGAGGAAATAGCGGTCCCCAAGTCACCAGTGTCCAGAGATGTTTGCAAAGGTTAGGCTACTACAATGGCCCAATCAATGGCAATTTTGGCCCCTTAACAGAAAATGCCGTCAAAAGATTCCAGCGAGCAAAGAAGATTCCTGCAATTGGGCAGGTAGGTCCACAAACCCAACGAGCATTGCAAGCTGCATGTGAATCTCAGCAATCTAAAAGTAGCAGTAGTAATGTTCTCAAGGTAGGTAGTAGGGGAGCAGCAGTAACACAACTCCAACAATCTTTGCGAACATTGGGTTACTATAAAGGCCCGATAACAGGTTATTTTGGTCAAGAAACAGAGCAAGCTGTAATTCGCTTCCAGCAATCTAAAAAATTGCAAGCTGATGGTGTTGCTGGCACAAACACATTGCAATTAATACGTACTAATTTAGCATCAAGACCAAATAATAATAGTGTCGGTGGTGGAACAGATAAATACCCCAATGCCTTAAACGAAGGTGATGCAGGGCCGCAAGTATTACAATTACAAAGAAATTTGGCGCAGTTGGGTTATTTTCAAGCAAATCCTACTGGTAATTTTGGCTCTGTCACCAAAGATGCTGTAGTGCGTTTTCAACGTGATTACGGACTCACTGCTAATGGTATTGTCGATGGACAAACTTGGACAGCAATATCCACCAATGCAAACTATACCAATAACAACAATTCTGCTTGTTCACCAACAAGCGGTTTTATCTGTTTAGGTGAAAATAGTCCGCGCGTTGTCGCCGTGCAACAAAGTTTACGTCAACAGGGATTCTTTAATCGTGAAATTACGGGTTACTACGGTACAGAAACAAGAGATGCTGTTGCCAAATTTCAGCAAACTGCTGGACTCAATCCCACTGGATTTGTAGATTTTCAAACCTGGCAAGCATTGGGATTAACTAATAACAACTCTACAGGAGGAGAAAACCCCAATATTGAAAACCGCTATGTGGTAATTGTACCAATTCGCGATGCCAATACTCTGGAGCAAGTTCGTCAGTTTGTACCCCAGGCTTTTGCAGTAAAATCAAGGCTGGGAGATTATGTCAATGCTGGCGCTTTTCGCGCTCGCCCCGAAGCCGAAAGACGTTCTAGTCAGTTACGCGATCGCGGTTTTGATGCACGGGTAGAATATTTTTAAGGCTTGGGAAGTGATAAATATACGCTTATAATAAAAGACCCTCTTCGCAGAGGGGCTGTTTTTGTGAGGTTAAACGAGAATTATAAGTAATCATGCTTATATTGGACAACGCCAGCGATGCGATCGCTCAATCAATTAGTTTTTAACTTTCCTCTTTCCAAGTTTGTAATTGCAAATACACTAGTATAAGTGTCACCGCAAATAATACTGTTGCAGCGGCTGCTGCATAACCAAAATCAAATTGAGCAAAAGCCTCTTGGTAAATGTAGTAAACCATTAAATTAGTAGAATTCAAAGGCCCACCACCAGTCATTACGTATACTTGCTCAAAACTCCGCAGTGTAAAAATCATAGTGGTAATGATCGCAAAGATTAAAGTTGACTGCAATCCAGGTAGGGTAATGTGCCAAAACTTTTGCCAAGCATTAGCGCCATCTAGTTCCGCAGCTTCGTATCGACTTGGAGGAATTGTTTGTAACCCTGCTAAAAATACCACCATGTTAAAGCCGAGTTGTTTCCAAATACCTAAGATAATTAGTACTGGCATTGCCCAAACAGTACTACTTAACCAAGGAATGGCTTTAATACCTATGACATCTAATAACGTATTCACAGCACCATCGTTTTGAAATAACCAACGAAATCCCAATCCAGCCGCAACTAAAGAGATAATCGATGGTAAAAAATATACACTCCGCAACAAACCACGCAAAGGCAAAGTCTGGTTTAACAGTATGGCTAGTCCCAAAGGGATGACTAAACTGGGAATAACCGTAGCAAGAGTGAAATAAATAGTATTAAAAATAACTTGCCAAAAATCCGAGTTAGATAGCAAGCGCCAGTAATTGTTTAAGCCTATCCAGTGTATGCCGTCAGATGTGAACATACCACTAGTGAAACTAAGATAAAACAAATAAGCGATTGGCCAAAGGATAAAAAGACTCAATAAAATCAGTGCTGGAGCGAGAAAAATCCAAGCAGCAACAGCATCATTATCCAACCACGCCTGACTAGATTTACTATATATTTTTGGCATTTATAAAATTAACCTGTCGTTATGACCCTTAGCCCTGATTCTACCGCTAGCCTGATTTCTCCTCAAATTCAAAACGTACTTAATCAAAGCACTCCTTTGCAATTGGGAATCATGGCTTCGGGAAATGGTAGTAACTTTGAAGCAGTTGCTCAAGCCATCAAAGACGGGCAACTCAACGCCCAAATTCAAGTGTTAATTTACAATAACCCAGATGCCTATGCCGCAGTCCGGGCTAGTAATTGGAATATACCTGCTGTACTTCTCAACCACCGTGACTACAGCAGCCGCCAGGAGTTTGATCGGCAAATTGTCCAAACTTTACGGCAGTATAATGTGGATTGGGTAATTATGGCTGGTTGGATGCGACTAGTGACAGAGGTATTAATTGATGCTTTTACAAATAAGATTATTAATATCCATCCCAGCTTATTACCTAGTTTTAAAGGTTCTCGTGCCGTGGAGCAAGCCCTAGCCAGTGGTGTAAAAATTGCTGGCTGTACGGTACATTTAGTTTCTTTGGAAATGGATAGCGGTCCGATTTTAATGCAAGCAGCGGTTCCCGTCTTACAGGGTGATACGCCCGAAACTCTCCACGCCAGAATTCAGGTGCAGGAACACAGGATATTACCACAAGCGATCGCATTAGCGGCAAAACAAGCTTTATGAATGTATGTTGGAACAATTTGAGTTTTTAAATCTCATATTCATACCATTTCACCCTTGTTAATACCTTCCTACTTTCCACAAATAACTAGAAACAATATTTGTAAACACATGAGCAATAATTGGCACTAACAAATTACCACTGAAAAGAGCGCTATATCCCAAGATTAGTCCAACAATAGTTGCCCAAATTACATAAGGCCATTGTTGCGAACCACTCAGATGCAAAACACCAAAACAAAGACTAGATACGATCACAGCAGCATCATCTAATCCAAAAGCTGGCAACATTACACCACGAAATAATAATTCTTCACTTAATCCTGGTAATAACCCCAACCAAATTAAGTCAGGTAAAGCTAGGGGTTTGAGAACTATTTCTAAGTAATAATTGGCGCTTTTACGGTAAGGGGGACAAAGTTGATAAGCTAAACCACTCAAACCAGTAATACTTAAGCCTAAACCTACACCTAAAAGCAAATCCCTGGAATTCCAGGTTAAGGGCATCAGGGTAAAATTGCCAAAATACAACCATAGTTTGGCAATCGTCCATAAAACTACAGCAGTTACTGCCATCGCCACCAGCACTTGGGTGCGTGTCAGATAAGGTATTTCTGGCTCTTGTTTTTCTGGTTGAGTCACGGAGTTGGAAATTGGGATTGGGAGGACAAGGGAGTGTGGGAAGTGTGGGGAGTAATAAACCAACCACTAACTACTAACCATTAACCACTAACTAATTATTTAAACAACGTAATTGCGAGATTTCAGGATTAAGGGCATGTGGGTTAATGCCAGCTTTGTGGGCAACTAATACACCCACTGCTTCTAAATATGAGTTTACCTCTACTGATTTTATCCCCAAAGGTTGGGGAGGAACTTGAAGCAGAGTATGATTTTCCTGAACTGTTACTATGAGGGACTGACTTTGGCTGAGATTCAATAAAGTACTACTGCCACATGCGCTTGCTGGCACAATCACGGCGTCTATTTGATTAGCCCAAATATCTTTTGGTTCAGGTATTTGCTCAGTCTCCCTCACAATAAATTGGGGTGCGCGGCTTAGACCAACAAGAACGCTTGGTAGAAAAGTATAACCCAATTCTTCGGCAGCTGAACGAGGAGATAAATCCGGATCTAGGGATGGAGGTAAAAAGGCTGGAGAATGGGCGCAAGGAATGTGAAACTGTCGTACTAGTAGATGGCTGATCACAGCTTCAGCACCTGCGATCGGATCTACGCCTTTGCCGTGACGGTAGTTTTGGTCTGCTTGTTCATCAATATTGTCGGGGAAACGAGCCACAACTGCGATCGCTTCTGCACCAGCTTTGTTAATTAATATTTCTGCTGAGCGTAATAAACTATCTGGATTACCTATAGTTCCCCAACTGACACCAGAGGCAGATGTACGTAATTCTACGTTCAATGGTGCATCTGTAACTACATAATCTGTTAAAGATAATCCTAGGGTTGCCCTTGCCGCGTCCGCTGCTTGTAGGTGTCGCACTCGCAGTTCTGGCTCTATTCCTTGGTCTAAAAGTAAACCAATGCGATTTTGATGGACGGGGCGTAATCCCCAGCACCCAGATGCAAATTTGTCAAGCCCATAACCTTCAACGTAGAAAGCATTGGGGAGATTCCAATATAAAGTCGCACCATTCATGACATTGGGGTGGGTGATCAGGCGATCGCAAACCTGGGCGATAGTTTTTGCCACTGGTAATGCATCACCTGCATAACCACCAATGGCAGCCCCAATGCCAGTTGGTACAATTAAAATAGAAGTGTATGGACGCATGAAAAACTATGAATTATGAATTCTGAATTATAAACTTTTTAATTCATAATTCCTGATTCGTTGTTTCCTGATTTTCTTGCTTGGTGACGACAGCTTCGACGGTTGCTTTTTGTTGGGAAACATCCACAGAAGTAATTGCCCAACGAAGAGGTTCGCCTTGCTTTTTCAGTTCTGCTTCAATTGCTTTTTGTAATTCTGTAGGAGTTTCTTGGAGATTAATTTCTGCGGTGATGAAATGAGTTGTCATAGTATTTTTTGGTAGTTGGTGGTTGATGGTTGATTGTTGGTAGTTGGTGGTTGATTGTTGATGATTTTCCCAATCAACAAACAACGAGCAACAAACACCTAATCTATATTATTTCCCAAATTGTAATTGATAAACGATATCTTCTTTTTCTGTGGCAATTTTTAAATCAGAACGAGGATAGGCAACACAAAGTAAGACGTAACCTTGTTCTTGGAGTTCGGGACTTACGCCCATGCCATCAGTTTGATCTACTGTACCGGAAATAATTTGACCAGCACAAGTTGTACAAACGCCTGCATGACAGGAACTAGGTAATTCTAATCCCGCTGCATCTGCAACTGATAAGATTGTTTCATTTTCGGGGACTTGTAAAGTATAAGTTTTGCCTTGATGGTTAATTTCAACCGTATAAATATTGGACATATACAAATTCCAAGAGTAATGCAGCAAACAAACCTAATATTTTATCTTAAAAATAGACAAATAACCAAATTTATAAGTGCAAATTAAATAAATATTCTCTTGTCAGAGTTATATATGCAATAGTAACTGTAGGGGATAATTATAAATCCTGGACAAAAACTAGAGTTTGTCACCTCGACTTTGAGGAATTGGTGGGGGATGGGGTGATGATTCTCCCCACCTTTCCATCTCTGAAAATAGGGAAGTGATCACAAATACGAGCGAAATTTTTGGGTTGAACCTTTGGAGAGTAAAATGCTGGAATCATACCACCAACATGTTGCTGAACGCGCTGCTTTAGGAATTCCCCCGCTACCTTTAGATGCAAAGCAAACATTAGAACTGTGTGAATTACTGAAAAATCCACCTGCGGAAGAAGAAGCGGAAAGTTCGAGCGGAGGTTTCCTCCAATCGGAGCTTTCCAAGAGAGAAACACTATTACATTTATTGCGCGATCGCGTTCCTCCCGGAGTCGATCCAGCAGCTTACGTCAAAGCCGGATTTCTCACTGCTATTGCCAAACAAGAAATCACCAGTCCCCTGATTTCACCGATCGCAGCAGTACAATTGCTAGGGACAATGGTAGGTGGTTATAATGTCCAATCTTTAATCGAACTGCTGCAAACTGCCACTGTATCCTTTTCCGACTCTTCCGAAACACCTTTAGTCATGGGAGGAGAAGGTAAAGAACCGATCGCAGCCTACGCCGCCGCCGCTTTGAGCAAAACCCTGTTAGTGTACGATGCTTTCAATGATATTTTGGAATTATCCAAAGTCAACCCCTATGCCAAACAGGTGATTGATTCTTGGAAAGAGGCAGAGTGGTTTACTAGTCGTCCCGAAGTACCCGAAACGATCACTGTTACTGTCTTCAAAGTTCCAGGCGAAACTAACACTGACGATTTATCGCCCGCTACCCAAGCTACTACTCGCCCGGATATTCCTTTACACGCCTTGGCAATGCTAGAATCACGGATGCCTGGAGCGTTAGATACCATCGCCGAATTGAAGAAAAAAGGATACCCAGTCGCCTATGTGGGAGATGTCGTAGGTACTGGTTCCTCCCGCAAATCAGCCATTAACTCGGTATTGTGGCACATTGGCGATGATATTCCCTATGTTCCTAACAAGCGATCGGGTGGATATATTTTAGGTGGTACGATCGCCCCTATCTTCTTCAACACAGCTGAAGATGCTGGTGCTTTCCCCATCCAGTGCGATGTCAGCAAGATGGAAACAGGGATGGTAATTACTATCTACCCCTACAAAGGTGAAATAACCAACGAAGCAGGCGAAGTAATTTCCACCTTCACCCTCAAACCTGATACTATTTTGGACGAAGTGCGCGCCGGCGGACGCATTCCCCTATTAATTGGACGCACTCTCACAGATAAAACCAGACTTGCATTAGGTTTAGAACCCAGCCCGATTTTCACCCGTCCGCAACAACCAGTTGACACAGGTAAAGGCTACACCCTCGCCCAAAAAATGGTAGGTAAAGCCTGCGGTTTACCCGGTGTCCGTCCCGGTACTTATTGCGAACCGATGATGACTACTGTTGGTTCCCAAGACACCACCGGACCTATGACGCGGGATGAATTGAAAGAACTTGCTTGTCTGGGTTTCAGTGCAGACTTAGTAATGCAGAGTTTCTGTCATACCGCCGCCTATCCCAAACCAGTTGATATCAAAACTCAACACGAACTACCCGACTTTTTCGCTTCTCGTGGTGGCGTCGCCTTGCGTCCTGGTGATGGAATCATTCACTCATGGTTAAACCGGATGCTGTTACCAGATACCGTGGGAACTGGCGGTGACTCTCACACCCGCTTCCCCTTGGGTATTTCCTTCCCTGCTGGTTCCGGGTTAGTAGCCTTTGCAGCAGCGTTGGGTGTAATGCCTCTGGATATGCCAGAATCAGTTTTGGTACGTTTCAAAGGGGAATTACAACCAGGTGTAACTCTACGGGATATTGTGAATGCTATTCCTTACGTAGCTATTCAAAAAGGTTTGCTAACAGTAGAGAAGCAGAACAAAAAAAATGTCTTTGCTGGGCGGATAATGGAAATCGAAGGCTTGCCAGATTTGAAAGTTGAGCAGGCTTTTGAACTGACTGATGCTACCGCCGAACGTTCCTGTGCTGGTTGCACGATTAAATTGAGTATTGAGACTGTTTCCGAATATTTGCGTTCTAATGTTGCTTTGTTGAAAAACATGGTAGCACGCGGCTATGGCGATGCTAAAACTATCCTACGCCGCGTTGCCAAAATGGAACAATGGTTGGCAAATCCTGTATTAATGGAAGCAGATGCGGATGCGGAATATGCCGAAATTCTTGAAATTGATTTGAACGAAATCAAAGAACCAATTGTAGCAGCGCCGAATGATCCTGATAATGTGAAATTATTATCGGAAGTTGCAGGCGATCGCGTTGATGAAGTATTCGTTGGTTCTTGTATGACGAATATCGGTCATTATCGCGCCACTGCCAAAGTTTTGGAAGGTGCAGGCGCAGTCAAAACCCGTTTGTGGATTTGTCCACCAACCCGCATGGATGAACACCAATTAAAAGAAGAAGGTGTGTATGGTATTTTTGGTGCGGCGGGTGCGCGGATGGAGTTACCTGGTTGCAGCTTGTGCATGGGGAACCAAGCGCGGGTTGCTGATGGTGCAACAGTGTTTTCAACCTCTACCCGCAACTTCAACAACCGCATGGGTAAAGATGCGCGAGTATATCTTGGTTCAGCAGAATTAGCAGCAGTTTGTGCGTTGTTAGGACGTGTTCCCACAGTGCAGGAATACATGGACATTGTGGCGACTAAGATTCATCCTTTTGCTGGGGAATTGTATCGGTATTTGAACTTTGATCAAATTGCTGGTTTTGAGGATGAGGGTAGGGTGATTGCGCTGGAAGATATGCCTAAGATTGAGGATATTTTGGGTATTCCGGCTGGTACGTTACGTACTCCATAGTTAAATTTGGGTGGGCGCTGCTCACCCTATTTTGTTAGTGGGAATAAAAATTTGTATTTTTGAAACACCAAGGCACAAAGAAGATAATACCAATTTGCAAAAATAATCCAACACATGAATAATTATGAAACCCGGTATAATATGTCTTACCCTACACCCACACCCCTACACCCATATTCAAAATAGGTCTAATCTACCTCCTTGTCGTCTTCTCTATTCAGAAACGATATTACGTTAATATATATTTCCAGCTTTGAGAAATACTATATATATTGCTGGATTATAGAGTGGTACTCTAGAAAGTGATACTTTAAATTAACTGTAAAGCAATCACAATAAATTGACTTCAGGGGCAAAAAAGCTAGAAGCTAAATTAATTGACAACCCACAAAGGATTAAAAATATGAGTTCGCTAGAAGGAGAAAATGTTCATTATAACTTTGCAGACTCAGCACCAGGTGGTTTAGTTCCAAGCATAAATCAGCCTACATTGAGTAATAATTTTGGCGAAATTAGCAGTTTAGATAAAGTCAGAGATATTCTTTTTGGCGGGCAAATGCGAGAATTAGAAAAAAAATTTACGCGCCTAGAAGAACGTCTTTTGAAAGAATGTAATAGCTTAAGAGATGAAACGAAAAAACGTTTAGACTATTTAGAAAATTACATCAAAAATGAGATTGAAGCTGTAAATGATCAAGTAAAAAGTGAACAATCAAAACGAGAGGAAGCTCTCACAACACTTAGTGAAGAGCAAAAGAATATCAATAATTCTTTAGAAAGAAAATTTTCTCAATTTGATGAGCAAACAGCGACAAAAACACGAGAATTACGTGAACAAATTCTCAATCAATCTCAAAGTTTACAGGATGACATTCGGCAAAAATACGAAGAAATATTAGCACTGCTGCAACGAGAATCTCAGGAAATACGTTCAGAAAAAACAGACCGTTCTACTCTTGCAGCCATGTTTACAGAGTTAGCAATACGGCTGAATTCTCGACAGTAGAAGGCGGACAAGGAGGACAAGGGAGGAGACAGGGGAAATATTTGTATCAAGAATTTTGTGAAATGGTATGAGTAATTGAATTAAACTATCAGCCAAGAAATTTATTTCTTGGCTCTCAAAAAAATAGGTATAATATCAAGACGAGTGCCTTGCCAGGGTAGTAAACATCCAATAACATAGCTTCTCACTTCTATTTACTGACCCCCTTTATAATGAAAATTTAACAAAGATGCAACTCAATATAAATCGTGAGTTGGGCGGTTTTGGCAATGAATGAATATTATCGCAATGAATTAACATACCAATCAGCCAAAGTTTCTAATGGTAGTAATCCTGAGAAAAATCTACCTCAAAATAACAATCCTGTGGAATCTAATGATGAACTAAGTGAACTCCGTAGTTTGCTTTTGGGGGTAGAAACTGCACAACTTAGTAAACTATATGATCGATTAGAAAATCCTCAAATTCAAGCAGAAGATTTGAGTCGTCTGCTTCCAGAAGCTGTGATTCTGCGAACAATGCAAGATAAACAATTAGCTGAAGCAATGGTTCCCACAGTTGAACAAGCAATTCAGTCTTCTGTGAAGCAAGATTTAAATGTTCTTTCTGAAGCATTTTTCCCCATAATTGGTCCTGCTAGTCGTAAGGCGATTACCACAGTTCTAGGTGAAATGATTCAATCTTTAAATCAAACACTAGAACACAGCATGTCTCCACAAAGTTTTAAGTGGAGACTAGAAGCACGACAAACAGGGAAAACATTTGCTGAAGTTGTTTTGCTACGTACCCTGATTTACCGAGTAGAACAAGTATTTTTAATTCACAAACAAACTGGATTATTGCTACAACATATTTTAGCGCCACAGGTAGCTGCTCAAGATCCTGATTTAGTTTCAGCTATGTTGACAGCTATTCAAGACTTTGTCAAAGACTCTTTCAATATTGAAAAAGGTGAGGCGTTACAAAGTTTGCAGTTTGGGGAACTCAGCATCTGGATCGAGGAAGGACCACAAGCAATATTAGCAGGTATCATCCGAGGAAATGCTCCTCAAGAACTACGATTAATTTTTCAAAAAGCTATAGAAAATATTCACCTGAAATTGCATAGAGAATTTCATGTTTTTACAGGTGAAACAAAACTCTTTACACCTAGCAAGCCATATTTAGAAGAATGTTTAGAAGCTAGGTATAAAGTTCCGTCCCAGAAAAATTATATCTATGCATGGAGTTTCTTAAGTGCGATCGCGATCGCACTCGGAATGTGGAGCTTTTTTAGCTTTAGAGAACAATTACGCTGGAATGCGTATCTAGAAAAGCTCAACTCTCAACCTGGTATTATTGTGGTTAAAGCCAACAAGGGGTATGGAAAAAATTTCATCTCTGGAATGCGCGATCCCCTAGCAACAGATCCGTATTTACTAATGAACCAAGCTCAAATTAATCCTCAAACAGTTATTAGTCAATGGGAACCTTACCTGTCCTTAGAGCCACAAATCATAGTCAAAAGAGCCACAGAATTACTACAGCCTCCCAAAACTGTATCACTAAAAGCTGATGAAAATCTCATTCTTTATGCTACAGGAACAGCACCACGTCAATGGATTTTAGAAGCAAGAAAAACTTGGCGTTTTCTTCCTGGTGTAACTCAATATATTGATAAAAATATAGTTGAATCAGAACTACAACAATTACAATTATATAAACAACAAATAGAACAAGAAAAACTTTTATTTCTTGAAGGTACTACTGAATTTATTCCCGGTGAAATTGCTAAATTACAAAATATAGTATTAGCAATCAAAAATTTATCTAGTGTGGCTAAGACTGTAGGGAAAGATGTGCGCTTTGAAATCACAGGACACACAAATTTCACCGGAACAGAGCAAAGAAATATGGTACTAAGTCAAGCTCGCGCTAGTAAAATTCTCGCTTATCTAAGTTCTCAAGGCATCAATACCAGTAATTTTACTACTGTAGGTGTAGGTTCCAGTCAACCCTTACAAACAGGTCTTACAGAACAAATTCAACAAGTTAACCGTAGGGTATCTTTTAAGGTACTCTTAATTGATGCCCGTAACTGAGGGACAATACTCATGCTCCAAAAAAAAATTTGCATGGTAGGCGCATTTGCTACTGGTAAAACTAGTTTAGTAGGGAGATTTGTTCACAGTATTTTTTCTGAAAAATATCAAACGACTGTAGGTGTAAAAATTGATAAAAAGACAGTAAATATTCAAGGTCAAGAGATAAATTTTATCCTTTGGGATTTATATGGAGAAGATGAATTTCAAAAAGTGCGTATGTCATATCTACGTGGTGCATCAGGTTACTTGTTAGTAGTAGATGGAACCAGAAAGAATACTTTGGAAAAAGCTTTTAATTTACAAATTAAAGTAGAAAATACTATTGGAACTGTGCCATTTATACTCATACTTAATAAGTGGGATTTGACAGATGAATGGGAAATTAATGATGTCGAAATTAACGAAGTAGTGCAGAGGGGTTGGATTGTGATGAAAACCAGCGCTAAAACAGGTTTAGGCGTAGAAGAATCTTTCCAAATTCTTGCTAATAAGATATTAGAAAATCATAGATAATTAGTTGAGTACAAATATGATTGAATAGTATAAGTGATAAATAAAATCTAGGTTGATTCACTTCTATTTTTAAGTAAAAATAGCGGTTTGCAGTTAGGTTAAGTATAGGAAAAAACGTAGACGCGTAGCGGCTTCCGTAAGGTACACAGATAAACACAGATGAACACAGATGCAAACCAATAAAACTGTACTTAATCCAAGTAAGAAGTGATATATCAAATCGACAGTATTTAATCGCAACTACCCATCATGAGCAACTCTATTACGGCAGATGTGTTTGCTGCTTTGGATATTCTAGTCTTGGAAAGAGTAGACTTTGGTCGCTTTAGAATTACTGGGACTCCACCAGATTGGTTACAACTATTTTGTCGCCATCAAGTCAAATCTGGAATGCAAATACTCATACCGCAACAGGAGTTTCCCTTTTTAGAAAATTTTCTGATAGATGCAGAAGAGCTATGGAACAGAAATGATAAAAATCAATTAAGTTCAGGTATATGGTATCAATTAGATTTATCCGGTAAAGAACATCATTTTGAAGCTACAGCAATTGGCGTTAAAGATACTAAAATCTTATTAATAAAATTATTATATGAAGAATTTCAAGAAAAAAGAAATTTGATTCAAAAAGCTAGAGAGAATCAACTCAACTACCAATATATTACGAAAGAGAATCAAAAGAAAGATATTTTGATTCACTGTATCATACATGATATTGCTGGGCAACTGAGTGGTATAAATTGCTGTTTGATGTTATTGGAAACTGAAAATTTAACACCAAAAGCTAGAGAATATTTAGAAATTGGTAAAAAACAAGCACTTCAAGAAGAAATTTTAATTAGAGATATTTTAAATGCATTTTCTGCTGAGATAACTGCTTTAGAGTCTTTTACTGTAGATGCTGATACGGCTCCAAATTTACTAACTTCTGCACAAGAAGTCATCCAACTTTTGTCACCTACTTTTGTACTGAATAAAGTAAATTTACAGCTTGCTGATAATATTGATCAAACATCTGATTGGCGGGTTATCGGTGATAAATCACGTTTGAATCGGATTATCGCCAATTTGGCAGAGAATGCTTTTCGTCACAGTCCAATGGATTCTACAGTTACAATTGGTTTACAGCAAGAAGAAGATTCTATTCTTGTGACTGTAGATGATCAAGGTTCTGGTATACCAGCAGAAATTGCTAAGCATATATTTGAAAAGTTTTCTCAAGCTGGGAATTCAGGTAGAGTTGGACTCGGACTATATTTTTGTCGGATGACAGCAGAACGTTGGGGTGGTCAAATTGGTTATCTTCTTCTACCTCAAGGAGGTTCTCGGTTTTGGGTTCGGCTATTAAAACCCAAGCCAAAAACTGAGGAGTAATAAGCATATATGCAATTCGGGTATGAGTAATAGAAGAATAAAACCGCAGAGGAACAGAGGACACAGAGTAATAAGAGTTAGAGAATTATGTTGCGTAGGTCCTGGTAAGTTATTATATTCAATTGCATAAAATTTAGGGTGCGTTAGCTACAGCGTAATGCACCAAGGTTTGGCAACAATGGTACTTTACGGATAGCACTAACACACCCTACCAAGTTGGAATCAAGTTCTCAATTTCGATTCAAGGTTTACAGACTACTAGTCTTCTAGTAACCAATAAAGTGTAAAACATCGCGTAAAACACTATAACCAGCTAAATCCCAAAGCAAATAAGCAAGAAAGCCAATCATTGCCAAACGACCATTCCATAATTCTGCTTGGGGATTAAAGCCAAAGATAAAAGCATTACGATCAATGCCATTGTAAGCATTAGCTACTGGTGGTAAATCTGTAGAAGAACGTTTTTCACGAGTTTCCATTTTTTGTCTCCTTTAAACCAATATTGTTGAGTTAAATTGCATCATTACAGAGAGTTGGTGTTAGTATCCAACAATATGTAATACATCACGCAACACGCTATAACCAGCTAAATCCCAAAGCAAATAAGCAAGAAAGCCAATCATTGCCAAACGACCATTCCATAATTCTGCTTGGGGATTCCATCCAAACAAAAAGGCGTTACGGTCTTTACCGTTATATTCTGTAGCAATTGGTGGTAAATCAGTAGAAGGACGAGTTTCCATTTTGCCTCCGAGTTAAATTCTATTGATTGCTTAATTTTTTGCTTATTAGCTACTAGTTATTGATTTTTATTTCAGGCTGAATAACTAATAACTAATTTGTGCTTCCGAACCACTTGTTACATATGTTTACTTTAGCGATGAATTATTAGCTTGCTGTATTCCTATGGTTACAAAGTCTAGGCACTCCTAATGGACGATAATTCAACCTGATTTTTGAACGCAGGAATATGCCTTAAGAGGATGAAAAAATTTGATTTCTAAATAAATTTTAAAATAAACAAATAACTCAGTAATATCACTTAAAAAAGCAACAAGAATGCCAAGCTGAAGTATTAGTGAGAAAAACTTTATATCTAATGCAGTATATGGTATCAGACCTGGGGCGGATGCTGTAATAGCCTAAATTCCACGATTCTGAGCTAAGGAATTGGGTATAGCCAATGATATAGGAGTAAAAGTAATTAGCAACTTTTTATACCACATAGTTAAAACATAGAGGAAGGAAATAGAATGTTTCAGAGTACGGTAACAACGCTGGAACTCTCCCAGTCCCTATTTTGGATAGCGCAGGTCATAGTACAGCCACAAGATATATCACCAGCACAGGCATCGGTTGCTTTTTCAGGACCGCGTTTTTTTACTGCTTTAATCTCTGGTGTAATCCTGGCTTTTGCGTTTCAGTTAGTATTAACTAACCTTTCGGTTGCCGCAGGTATTTCCTATTTGGGGCGTCCATCTGATGCAAATTCAGATCACGGGGAAGTCAGCAGTTTAGGGGGAACGATCCGCAAGATTGGTACAGCAGTGGGAATTTGGACTTTAATCACAGTCACAATCGCATTGGCGATCGCTTGCTTTTTGGCTGTGAAAATGAGTCTGGTGATTTTTAGTCCCGGATTGGGAGCAATTCTCGGTTTGGTAATTTGGGGCGCATACTTCCTATTGTTAGTGTGGGTGAGTTCCACCACAGTAGGTTCTTTAGTCGGGAATGTGGTTAACAGTGCCACTTCTGGTTTTCAGGCAATTATGGGAACAGCCACCGCCGCCTTGGGTGCAAAGGCTGTTAACCAACAGGTAGTAGCCACCGCCGAAGCCGCAGCCGCAGCCGTCCGGCGGGAATTAGGTAGTGCGATCGACCCTACCAGCGTCCGTGAAAAGGTGGAAGATTACCTAGAAATGGTACGTCCTCCGGAGCTAGACTTAAACAAGATTCGCGGTGATTTTGAAAGATTGTTGAGCGATCCGCAAATCAGAGATATAGCTAAAAGTGGCGATATTCGTAGTATAGATCGCCAGAAGTTTATTGATTTAGTCAGCAGTCGCACCGATCTCTCGAAGCGCGATGCTAACCGGATCGCTGATACCTTATATAGTGTTTGGCAACAGGTAGTAGGTCAAACTCAGCCCCAAGACCAAATGGCTGAGTTGGTTAATTATCTGAAATCACTCCAACCAGGACAAGCAAACACAGATGAACTCAACCGCAAACTAGATCAGCTAATTGCAGAAATGCGTTCTGCTAAAGATGCTGACCAAAGAGCAGCCCAACAAACAACTCCTGGCCCGATTCAGCAGACATTACAACAGGGAATAACTGCTTTAACTGGGATTGTGTTAGGACGGACTGATCTATCAGATTTAGATGTTGAAAAAATCTTAGGCGCTTTAACCACAGCCAAAGATAAAGTCACTGAAAAAGCAGATCAATTAGGACTACCAACACCAAAACAACCTTACAGTCCAATTCGTGCGGATGTAGAAAACTACCTACTCAACACTTATGTTTGGCAGTTGAGTCAGGAGAGAATCGCCCAGGATTTCCGGGATGTGATCTACGATCCTGCTGCTGATCCTGGAACAGTGCGCCGGGAATTAGAGCAACTGTCTCGCAGTGATTTTGCTAATATCCTGCAACAGCGTGGTCTTTTGACCCAAGCAGAAATTCAGCGCATTGCTGACCAATTAGAAGCTGTGCGTCAAAATGTCTTGGTGACAGTCACTGCTGAGGAAGAAAGAGAAATAGTACAGGATTTGCAACGCCGAGTTGAAAGTTATTTACTCGTTACTCCTAAATCAGAATTAACTCCAGAGGGAATTGAACAGAACTTTAAACCACTGTTGCAAGACTCCGACGCAGATTATGAAACCCTGTCACGCCGCTTAGCATTGTTAGACCGTCAAGAACTGCGGGAGATACTGCTAGAACGCAACGATATTAATCCAGAGGAAGCAGACACAATTCTCAACGAACTGGAGAAACAACGCGATCGCGTTTTAGTTGAATCCAAAGGACTAGCAGATCAAGCCAAATACCAAGCCGAAACCCTCTGGTTAAATTTAGAGTCATATCTGCGTAACACTGGTAAAGAAGAACTCAATCCCAACGCTATTAGAGCCGAGTTACAAAGACTGTTGCAAGACCCGCAGGCTGGAATTGCGGCGCTTCGGGCGCGTCTGTCTCGTTTTGATCGCGATACTTTAGTCAAATTGCTGAGTCAGCGCCAAGACTTGAGTGAAGACCAAGTTAACCAAATTCTCAGCACAGTTGAAGAATCTTGGCATAGCGTTCGCCATGCACCCCAAGCCGTAGTTGATAAAGCCAAACAACAGTACGACTCAGTCACAACTACCATCGCTGATTATCTGCGAAACACTGGTAAAGAAGAACTCAACCCCGAAGGCATTCAACGGGATTTGAATCGACTGTTGCAAAACCCCAAAGAAGGAGCGATCGCTCTCCGTCGCCGCTTGTCTCAAGTAGATAGGGATACCTTAGTAAAATTACTGAGTCAGCGTCAAGATTTATCTGAAGAACAAGTCAATCAAGTTATTGATTCTGTTCAAGATACAATTCGGAATATCGTCCGTTATCCTCGTCGTTTGGCTACTCGGGCACAACAAAGAGTAGAGACATTCCAAACTTATTTGGAAGAGTATTTACGACGCAGCGGCAAAGATGAACTCAACCCAGAAGGTATTAAACGCGACTTGTATCTGCTATTGCATGATCCACGTGTGGGTATGGAAAGTTTGAGCGATCGCTTAGCTCAATTTGACCGCTCCACAATTATCACCTTGCTGAAACTGCGCGAAGACCTCAGGGATGATGAAGCAGCGCGGATTGCAGATACAATCATCTCTGTACGGGATTCCTTTGTAGAGCAAGTACGGGCAATCCAACGCCGTATTCAAGACGCTATCGACTCAATTTTTGAGCGTATCCGTAACTACCTTAACTCCTTAGAGCGTCCCGAACTTAACTATGATGGTATTAAGCGGGATATTCGCACATTGTTTGATGATCCCCAAGCCGGCTTTGAAGCCTTACGCGATCGCCTGTCTTCTTTCAACCGCGACACCTTGGTAGCAGTCATGAGTTCCCGTGAAGACATCTCCGAAGAAGATGCTAATCGGATCATAGACCAAGTAGAACGAGCGCGTCAAACCGTCCTGCAAAGAGCAGAACGCCTGCAACAAGAAGCACAGCGACGCCTAGAAGAGGTGAAGCACCAAGCCCAAAAGCAAGCTGAAGAAACCCGCAAAGCAGCCGCATCAGCAGCTTGGTGGTTATTTGCTACAGCCCTAGTATCGGCTATATTCTCTGCAATTGCTGGAGCAGTAGCAGCGATCGCTCTATAGTTAAAATTTGTCTCCGCTAAACCTACTGTAGCCTCTCATTTATGAGAGGCTTTCTGATGATTTATGTCCGCTTAAATACTTATACTGTCGCGCGGGCTGGTAATAGGTAATAGGTAATCGGTAATGGGAAAAACCAATGACCAACAGCAAAGCATAATATCGTAAGCAATTAGCCGAACTTGATATTAGACCTCTTGCAAAAGTCTATTTTCAAAAAAACTAACACGGATAAAATCTATATCATCTGTGTGTATCTGTGTGCATCTGTGTTCGTAATTAAGAATTCTCTTGATTCTTGCAAGATATCTATTGAAAAAACCAACTCCCTATTTTCCCAAGAGAACCAGCTTTATAACTTAATTTTATGCATCCTAATTGCTGTCCTGCTTAGGGTACAGTCTTAACCAAACTTACCACTTACGTATTCTTTGGTAGCTTCTTGTTGGGGATTTTGGAAAATTGCCTCCGTACGGTCATATTCTACCAAGTAGCCAGTACGACCACCTTTTTCTGAGATTGCTGACTTAACTTTTGATTATAGATGTGGAAATTAGCGGAAATAGTGTGTATTTTTTTGCAACTAGTAAGTCAATAAAATCACTAACCAGTGTACCATAAACTTGTGGTAGCACACTGTATACATTAGTGACAGGGTTCCAATTACTTTCACTTAAAAAGCGGAATAAACCAAATTCCTGGATGGCAGGTACAGACTCAATACCAAGCTCTATGTCTATCCACAATAAAATAGCAGCGATCGCTAGAGCAAATATCCGTTTTAGCCAAATAAAGCCTTTATCTAATCGAAAAAGTTGATAAAAATGCGATCGCAGCAGAATTAAAATCTCAACAAAAAACAAATATTGTGGTCAAGCTACTTATAATTAATACTACTAATTTACCACATCAACACTTTCTTTATTGATATCCGACACCAACTTTTGGTTTTGCCAAGAAAATTATTTCACTGGCAGAAGTTCAAGTTTGCAATGATCTGACTAGGTAAGTTTTTGAATCCATTTCATAGGACTTTCGCTACGGACAAATGACAGATGAAAGAAACACAATTTTTCTCCTACATCTTATACCCCTATATCCCTGTGTTTTTTAAGAGCAAACTTCTGCAAAAACTTTGCTGCTTACACAAAGAAAAATCAGACAAATTAAATTATAATGATCTTTCTCAAGAAAAGGATAAAATATAGCATTACCAATTACCAATTACCAGCCCACGCGACAGTATAAGTATTCAAGCAAACATTATATTAGTTATTTTCGCTTTTACATCAGAATCATTTGTACGAGTGTATTGTAAATGCTAGCCGCGTCAAATCAACTTTTATGGTCTATGATTGGCTTACTGCTAACTATGGGTGGAACCTTCTTAGAAGCAAATATTACCACCTTACCGTGGAGTTGGAGTAAGCATGGAATTCACACCTTTTCCCTGGGTGTGACTTTTCAAATTGGTGGGGTATTACTTGTAGGATGTTTAGGAGGCAAAAATGCTGGTGCCATTTCCCAGATAGCTTATTTAGTTATGGGGTTAACTTTGTTACCCGTATTTGCTGCTGGTGGTGGCCCTGGCTATGTTAAGCTATCGCAGTTTGGCTATTTACTAGGTTTTATTCCAGGAGCCTGGATTTGTGGCTTTTTTGCCTTTAAGGCTAGACCTAGACTGGAAGCACTAGCTTTTAGTTGTGTATGTGGCTTGTTAACTGTTCACGTCTGCGGTATTAGTTATTTGATTCTCAGCTATGTTTTGCAGTTGCATAGTACAGAAACTCTGACCCTGATGCAAGCAATCCTCAAATACTCTTGGTTTGCACTACCAGGTCAACTAGCTGTCATCTGTGCTGTCACTGTCATAGCGTATGTGCTACGGCACTTGATGTTTTATTAGTCTTTTGTCATTTGTCATTTGTTATTGTCATGTGACCAATGACCTAATGACTAATGACCAATGACTAATGACTAATAACTACTTTGCCATGCGTTTAAAAAATAAATTCTTCTGGATTATTGCCTTTGTTGCTTTTTTTTTAGACCAAATCACCAAATTTTGGGTGGTACAAACCTTTAGCTTGCAACAAACATTACCATTGTTACCTGGTATATTTCACCTAACTTATGTAACTAATACTGGTGCAGCTTTTAGTTTGCTATCAGGAAAAGTAGAGTGGTTACGCTGGCTATCTTTGGGAGTGAGTTTAGCACTCATAGCTTTGGCATGGTTTGGCCCGCTCTTAAACCGTTGGGAGCAGTTAGGCTATGGTTTAATCTTAGGCGGTGCTATGGGTAATGGTATAGACCGCTTTGCTTTAGGCTATGTTGTTGATTTTCTGGACTTTCGACTGATTAACTTCCCAGTATTTAATTTGGCAGATGTGTTTATTAATATTGGCATTGTCTGTCTGCTGATTGCCACTTTTCAAAAAACACCAAGCTCTGGTCGTAGGTATTAAAGGGGAACAAGGAGGACAAGAAAGACGCGGATAAAGATTTCTCCAACACTCCCCACACTCCTCACAATACCTGATCCCCAATTCCTATAAAGACACAAGAGGCCATTCAAGATAGCCTCTTGTCTTCTAAAAAAGCCGCAAATTGTTAAACACGTCAAAGACTAATAAATTTGTATCAGAGTCATCTCATAAACAATGGGAAGCCTGATTTTTGTAATTAGTTAGTTACCAGTGCCAGTACCACTACCAGGAGTCATTTGAGTTGGGTTCATTGAGTCTGGAGACGGAGTTGTACTATCCGGAGCCGGAACTGTGCTGTCTGGCGCAGGAGTGATCTGAGTTGGACTGGTTGAGTCTGGAGACGGAGTTGTACTATCCGGAGCCGGAACTGTGCTGTCTGGTGCAGGAGTGATCTGAGTTGGACTGGTTGAGTCTGGAGACGGAGTTGTACTGTCAGGAGCCGGAGTAGTTGTGCTATCCGGAGACGGAGTTGTGTCCTCTGGAGTTGTACTGTCAGGAGCCGGAGTTGTGTCCTCTGGAGTTGTACTGTCAGGAGCCGGAGTAGTTGTACTGTCTGGTGTTGTAGTATTGCTAGATGTTCCCTGACACCGGGAATTCAATGGAAAATACTGACACAGAATTTTCATGCCTTCTGGTGAAAGCTTGATTTCTGGAGTTTTAGCAGTTGTTTCTGTTTGTTGTTGACTTAGTTCAGGAAATTTGGTGATTTGGGCAGCAGCAATATTGCTGGTTAATGCCAGAGTCAGGGCTGTACCTGTTAGGGTAAGAAATTTCCCCTTCATATTACTTAACCTCAACACCTTCAAAGAATACTCGGCCCATTAAATCAAACAATAGGCTTTATAAAATCTGCCTAAAAGTAGATGTATTTTTGTCGTTTACATGTTTCGGTTATTGAGATTGTAACAATTAAATCATTCTATAATAAACTTTTAGTAGAAATAAATATTCATAAGTTTAAGCTTTAGCTGCCGTCATGCAAGCAATTCGTTTATTTTAAAGATAAAACTAACAGAAAAAAGAGCAAATTTGGATACTCAATCAAGATGTAAAAAAATTAACGTTCAAAGTCATATTGGTATATATTATCTTGATGTCAAGAAAAATCGGGAACAACTCTGTGCTGCCAACGTCTTCATAGCGTTATGAGTACAATGGTGGAATACTAACATCGAGATGGCAATTCGCCGATTTTTCAGTAATATCCGTGGTTTCTATAGCCGATGAGTTCCCCCCAGCCCCCTCAAAAGCCACAAACATTGCTTGGTCAGATAACGCAAGCAGTACAGACAATTCAAGCTCGGGTTGATTTTTCTAAACTAGCACTTAAGCCCAATGCCAGAGTACCAGAACTTTGGGTACAGGATGCGGGGGCGGATAAGGCAGAAGTATATCCGCTGTTGGGCGATCGCTATATCTTGGGTCGCAGTTCCAAATCCTGTGATATTGTTGTCCGCAACCCAGTTGTCAGCCAAATTCACCTGTCACTGTCGCGGGATTCTACTCAACGGCAACCTGTTTTTGTGATCAAAGATGAAAATTCCACCAATGGCATTTATCGCGGTAAGCGTCGGCTCACATCCCTAGAATTACGTCATGGTGATGTTCTCACCTTGGGACCACCAGAATTAGCTGCCTCCGTCAGGCTACAATACGTTGATCCACCCCCTTGGTACATCAAAGCAGCAACTTGGACTGCTTACGGTATCAGTAGTGTGAGCGCCCTGATGCTGCTAGTGATTGGTGCAGAATGGCTAAAATTTTCCGTTAGACCCCTACCTAACCCGACAAGCGCTCCTGTAGTTGTATATGCTGGTGATGGCGAAACACCATTACGTGAGCCAAGGAATACTGCTCATGTAGACATGAAACGCCTGCAAGATTTCGGTCCGTATTTGCCTGCGGCGGTAATCGCCTCTGAAGATAGCCGTTACTACTGGCACTTTGGAGTAGATCCCTATGGCATTCTCCGAGCTGTCCTAATCAATACTCGTAGTGGTGATGTCCAACAAGGTGCTAGTACAATTACCCAGCAAGTCGCCCGCAGTTTGTTCCGTGATTATGTCGGTAGGCAAGATTCCCTGGGGCGCAAAGTACGAGAGGCGATTGTCTCTTTGAAATTAGAAACTTTTTACAGCAAAGACACAATTTTATTGACTTATTTAAACCGAGTATTTTTAGGGGCAGATACTTCTGGATTTGAAGATGCAGCACGGTATTACTTTGACAAGTCAGCCAAAGAGTTAACTTTGGCTGAATCTGCCACTTTGGTGGGTATTTTACCCGGGCCCAACAGTTTTAATTTCTGCGGCGATAACCAGAGCAGAACACGAATTATAGAGTATCGCAACCGCGTACTACGGCGAATGTTAGAGGCTGGCAAAATCAAGCAGGATGACTATAATCGAGCCAGGCGATCGCCTGTGGATGTCAGCCCCAAAGTTTGTGAACAGCAGGCAAAAACGATCGCTCCCTATTTCTACAGTTATATTTTCCAAGAACTGGAATCGATCTTGGGAAAAGATTTAGCGGGTGAAGGTAACTTTATCATTGAAACTCAGCTTGATATTGGTATGCAACAACAGGCAGAAGCCTCATTGCGTAACTATGTCAACAGCGCTGGCGGAGTTTTTGGTTTCTCCCAAGGAGCAATAGTTACCCTAGATTCCAGTACTGGCGCTATTCGGGCAATGGTGGGTGGTACAGACTATAGAACGAGTCAGTTCAATCGAGCATATCAAGCCAAAAGACAACCAGGCTCCACCTTTAAAGTATTTGCTTACACTGCCGCTTTGGAACAGGGAATTTCACCCGCTGCGACTTATTCCTGCGCTCCTCTAACTTGGCAGGGTTTTACCTATAAACCTTGTCGGGCAGGTTCTGATGTGAGTTTAAGTCTTGCCACTGGACTTGCCCAGTCTGAAAACCCCATTGCCCTACGACTTGCCAGGCAAGTAGGGCTAAATAAAGTGGTAGAGATGGCAAAGCGTTTAGGAGTTAAATCAAGTTTAGATCCAGTACCAGGATTAGTGCTAGGACAAAGCGAAGTCAATGTTTTGGAAATGACTGGTGCTTTTGGCGCTATTAGTAATCACGGTGTGTGGAACCGTCCCCACGCTATCAGCCGCATCTTAGATAGTAGTGATTGCCGCGATCGCAAAGATTTAAAGACTTGCCGTGTAATTTACTCTTTCGACAAGGATGCCGAGGCCAACAAACGCGTACTGCGAAAGGATATAGCTGATACTATGACTCGCTTACTCCGAGGAGTAGTCACAAATGGTACTGGTGGGCGTGCTGCGATCGGCGATTTCCCAGTATCTGGTAAAACAGGTACAACCAACGACAACGTTGACTTATGGTTTATTGGTTATATTCCTAGTCGCCAACTAGTGACTGGTATCTGGCTTGGCAACGACAACAACTCCCCTACATCTGGTAGTAGCGCTCAAGCTGCCCAACTGTGGGGAAATTATATGGGTAGAGTCGTTCGATAGGGAGCGGGGAGCGCGGACAGGGAGGACAAGGAAGACAAGGAACAGAGAGTAATAAACCAACCAACTTTCAATACAATACCCAATTCTCGATCCCCGCTCCCCTATTCACTGATACCCCTGCCAGGGAGTAATTTCTAGTTTGCCATTCGGCTGAAAGATGACTTGGAAATGAGCCAGAGGTTCTTTGCTAATTGGCACTGATAGATTTGAGACATTAGATGATTGAAACATTTGTGGCAGGGGCGTTTCTCGGAAGTAATCAAATGCTACTTGGTTCAGTGGTTCATAATCGGCAATGATGCCATCTTTGTTAACTGCCACACGATATTTTAAATCGATTGTATAGCTGGGTTTGCCAGACCAATTGTGGCGGATACTATTATACAGTTGTTGCTTTAACTGTTTGACTTGATTGCTGTCAGTAATTTTAGCTCCGACAACATCCGGTTTTGTTGTGTAACCCCGCCAAGGGCTAACTTGCAGTATACCATCTCTAGTGAAGACGACTCGATATTGAGCGATCGGTTCGTTGGTAATGGGGGGGCGAACAGCAGGATTATAAATTAAATTTGGTAAAGGAGTTTGGTTAACAGCTTCATTTGCTCCTGGATTGACAGCTTTGTAACCAACAATCGCACCATCTGCTGCTACACCCACGCGGAAGACTAAATCTTCCTTCAATCCTTGGCGATTTTTCCAGTTGGGATGAATTTGATTATAAACTTGGCGGTTTAAGGCACGTAACTGAGATGCATCTGTAATTTCCGGAACACTAGTTAAAAGTGCTTCTAAATCTTGATTTACTAAAGACGATGAAGGAGGTATGGGGTTAGCAACAGTCGTAGAAGTGGGTGTAGGAGTAAATTCGGGAGTTGCTGCTATCTGTTCATTAACACTGGGAGTAGGAGTAAATGCTGGAGTCGCAGCTATTTGTGCATCTACACTTGTTGGGGTAGGATTTGTAGCTACAAGTTGGTTAGTAGGCTCTGAAGGAGTGGTAGTAGCTGGGGTTGTAGGAGCGACACTTGAGGTTGTGGAACCAGTTTGTTGCTGTGTAGCTGGTTGTGGTGGTGGAGGTGGTGGGATCATGGCAAAAGCGATCGCTGCTGCTGCCAAACTAGTCACTCCTACAGTAGCTGGTACTGCTTGCTTGAGCAAAACCTCATTGGTCGAGCCATAGCGTTTGGGAACTGGTTGTAATTCTAGTGATAGCTCTGGTAAAGTTTGAGTATCAGCAAAAAATTGATCAACCGCTTCTACCAAATCAAACAACTGCACTGTATTTAAATCTATTTGAATTGGCTGCTTGCCATCAGTAACATAACCAGGCTGTGAAGCTTGCCAATTGGGAATTTCTGAACTGACAAACAACCGATGTCGATTTTTATCGACCTTCTGCATTTGCACCAATTCCGAATCAAAATTGTGTGCTTGTGGGTGAGAAACACCACTCAAAAATTCTTGAGCATAGGCACTAACTGTCCTCACCAAACTTTCAAAAAATTCCCTGCCACCCGATAGTGGTTGAGTGTAACCTGAGAGATAACATTCTGCATTCACCAATATAGATAATGCTGGGCGCAGTTCCTGAAACTGTGCAGCCCTTGTAGCATCACTTAAACCCTCTAGAACTAGCGTACAATTCGGTAGACTATACTTACGTTGAATATTCATTCCACTTCACCGTCAAAAAGACTGATCCAAAACCGCTGCATACCAGCCGTACCGGTACAAAATAGTAATTTACCCAGCAGATCTATAGCCAACTCATCTAATTTTTCATCTGAATTTAATGCCATTATCCCTGAACGTCGTGGATTCATCCGGCTTTTGAAATGCGCTCTAAACCTTTCTAGGTAATTAGATAATCGCAAATTTTGTTCCAGGGGAATCTGCTTTTCATCCAGTTGCTGGTAGATCATGAGCAACTGACGGATCACAACTGTCAAGCGCCGTGCTAAATAGCAAGCAATTACCACCAAAGCTTTGGCTTCCATGATTGTCAAAGAGCGGCGATTGTGCGCTCTTCTGAGGGGATTAGTGCTACGCATTCGCCACAAATTCACCCTGTCTTTAATAATTCCTTTCAATTCCAACTCTTGTGCAAACGACAAAATAGCTTCTGAACCACCAAGTTCCAAAGCTTCAATTGCCAATAAAATTAAGTCTATTTGCACCCTAGTTTTACGAGGGCAGACCTGTCCTTCAATAGCAGGATCAGGTAAAGTATCCAAAATCATCGGCGGTGACTGGGGAGTTGGACTGTTATAAGGCGATAAACTAGCGGAGACATTCATTATAAATACCTTGTACGGCTGCGACAGAGTCGGTAAAACTAATTTAAGATATATAGCCAAGATGGCGTGGCATGTGTTTAGTTGTGATGAGGGCATAGTTGCCCGATACATACATTAACTTACCCGTTCTACTTAAAGTTTTCCGCATACACAAATGCAAGTTTTCCAAACACAGTTGTTTCTTATAGTTTACTTAGTATCATTTCATCCTTACCTTGGTGTAATTTCCGGTAATCGTCAATGGATGGCATTTATTACTAATTCAAAGCCTACGACATAATAGTGTACGATTTGTCAGGTAGCTGCCCGCCATCGCCTGATGTATTTCCGTCCGGATATTAGGCAATTAAGAGGGCAAATAAAGGTGTTCACCAGATAAGGTGGTGAGCTTCTGTTACAGGGAGGCGGGGTAGTGGGGTGAAATCTTTCTCCCTCTTTCCCCACCATCAGCTTTTTCTCTTTAACCTTTCTCTAAATTTTGTTCCACCTTCATCTACGCTATCTATCTTTACCTATGGACCTAAAATCTCTGATTCGTGATATTCCAGATTTTCCTAAATCCGGAATTTTATTTCGAGATATTACTACACTACTGCGCGACCCCCAAGGGCTGCGCTACACCATAGATTTGTTTACACAAAAAATTTTAGACGCCGGACTGAAAGCAGATTACGTGATTGGAATGGAGTCACGGGGCTTCATGTTTGGCACACCTCTGGCTTATCAATTAGGAGCTGGTTTTATCCCTGTCCGTAAACCAGGTAAACTACCAGCAGCAGTACATTCGATTGAATATGAACTAGAGTACGGTAAAGATTGTTTGGAAGTACATCAAGATGCTTTGCACCCCCAAAGTCGAGTTTTGATTGTAGACGATTTGATTGCCACAGGTGGAACCGCAGGCGCAACAGCAAAACTAGTAGAAAAAATCGGCTGCGAACTGGTAGGATTTGGGTTTATTATCGAGCTACGAGATTTACAAGGGCGTAAAAATCTGCCAGATGTGCCGATTGTCAGCCTTGTTGAATATTAATCATTAATCATTGGTCATTGGTCATTGGTCATTGGTCATTGATTAATAGTTACTACTTGTTACAAATAGCAAAGGACTAAAAAAATGGCAAATAACGAATGACTAATGACTAATGACAAAGGACTAATGACAAATGACTACCACAAAAATTTCCCCGGAAGTATTTTGGCATTGGCTAGTGAGGACATTTACTAGCGAAACTTTTCTTTATGTGATTAAAAGATTATTGCAGGCGCTGTTAACTTTGTTTTTGGCGTCGGCGTTGTCGTTTTTTATTATTCAACTTGCTCCTGGAGATTTTTTATCCACACTACAGCAAAATCCAAAAATCGATCCAGCGAGAATTGAACAACTCAGGCGACAATTTGGTTTGGATAAGTCATGGCCAGAGCAATTTTTTCTTTGGCTGTGGCGTATTATCACTAAAGGGGATTTTGGCACAAGTTTTGTTTACCAGCGTTCTGTAGCGTCACTGATTTGGGAGCGAGTTCCAGCAACTTTATTATTGGCGATCTCTTCTTTGATTGTGACTTGGGCGATCGCTATTCCGTTGGGTATCGTTGCTGCTGTAAAGCAAAATCGCTTTACAGACCGAATTTTACAAGTGATTAGCTATGCTGGACAAGGATTTCCCAGTTTTATCACTGCTTTGTTATTGCTGATTTTTGCTCAATTGACTACTCCCCTATTTCCTGTAGGTGGGATGACCAGCATCAATTACACTGATTTGACATGGTTTGGTAAAATTCTCGATGTCGGCTGGCACATGATTTTACCCACTATCGCCCTCAGCATCACTAGCTTTGCTGGGTTACAGCGCATTACTCGTGGTGAACTATTAGATGTACTGCGTCAAGATTACATTCAAACAGCTCGCGCTAAAGGGCTACCAGAAAATCGAGTCATTTACGTTCATGCTTTGCGGAACGCCATCAACCCCTTAATAACTTTGTTAGGTTTTGAACTGGCGGGTTTACTAAGTGGTGCATTTATTGCTGAATTTTTCTTCAATTGGCCCGGTTTAGGAAGATTAACTTTGCAAGCAGTGCAAAATCAAGATTTATATTTACTGATGGCAAGCTTAGTAATGGGTGCAGTGTTATTAATAGTTGGTAACTTGATAGCAGATTTGTTACTCAAAGCCGCCGATCCTCGTATTCGTTTAGAAAATTTAAATTAGTCCTTTATTTGTTGTTGGTTATTGGTTGTTTGTTGTTTGTTATTCCAACCAACAACCAACAACCAACCAATAACAATTGACCATTAACTATGTTTTCCGAAATTTATTATTTAGTAAGGTCAAAAACTGACGGTCGTTATCTCACAGCCCATCCCAATGTAGAAGGTGTGAGTTACCTATTAATGTTTCGTGAACACTCTGATGCTCTTAGCTATCTCAACACCCACGCGGGAGAATTAGCGAATCGTTTTGCTGTGGAATCTATTCCTGGTTCCCAGCTAAAAGCTTTGCTCAAACGTTGGGGTTTTGGTGGTGTGGCTATGGTTACTGATCCGTTGTTACCAAAAATTGAATTTTTACAACAAGGTTAAAAACCAAAAACCACCAAGGATTAAAATCCTTGGCTAATAGCATCGATTTATTAGGACTTACGGACAAATCACGAAATAATAAAACCACAGAGGCGCAGAGGACACGGAGGAATAAGAGTTGGAGAGGTATTTTGCGTAAGTCCTGTTTATTTGTTGAGCGTGGGCTTACCCAACACAGCCGCGAGAATGTTGATTTACCCTGCACCGAAGCAGCGCAGGGCGCGTCTATGTTCCTCTTTATTCCTATTTCCCTGGATTACTTCATGAAGTTACCACTAGTTAATTTAGATGCATCTAAGTTTGGCATCACAGAGGAATTATCAAACCCACCAAGTTTTGTATTGTCAAATACGTCAAAACAACTAGTGGTATCACCACCAATGTTTTTGGGTTTCAGGTAATCAGAGAATTGATTTTGACCGCTATTAACCTGGCCGGCCAAAATTTGACGCAGGTTGCTTCCGTTCTGATTAGTATCAGCACCAGCAATCACGTCTTGGTCTTGTACAGTGCCATATACTAGGCGATCGCTTCTACCACCAAAAAGAATATCAAGGAGGTTCTTGTTCCAATCACCGACCTTGAGGACATTTTTATCTTTTCCTCCGGGTAATACATTTTTGCCTTGATCACCAGTCAGCATATCGACATCAGCATCACCCGTGAGGGGTTTTTTCTTATTTCCTCCATTCAATTGATCATTCGTTGGGCTACCCTCAATGACATCATCATCTTGGCTGCTTTCTGGTGGCTTAACCGTTTCGCCACTCCCGGTATCAGTATCATCACCTGGTTGAGGTGTAGGTTTAGAAGATCCAGAAGTATCAGAAGATGAGGAATTTGGGATGTAGCTATCAGGGTTAAGATCACCACTACCAAACTTCTGAACCCAGTAATTGTCATCAAAGCCAACACCGATTTCAGTATATTTGGGATTGAGAATATTAGCCCGGTGTCCAGGACTGTTCATCCAATCAGCCACAACCTGTTCAGGAGTTTTTTGACCTGCGGCGATGTTTTCGCCCATTGTTTGCGCTTCATAACCAACAGCCTTTGCTCGATCCCACGGGCGAGAACCATCTGGCGCTGTGTGACTCAAAACACCAGTTTCTGACATCTGTTCAGCATATTCGTCAGCAGCATAGTTGAGTTCAGCATTCTCTTTTAGAGGTGCAAGACCATTTTTAGCTCGTTCTTGGTTTGTTAGCTCAACAACTTGTTGTTCAAATGTCATATTGTTTGTCGCCATTTCACTATCCTCACATTTTTCCAAATAGAAATAGCCATGCACCCCTGTCAGGGCGCACAACCGTGCGCCCTATAAATCACTAACTCAGAACAAAGTTACTGGGGCTTAAACTGGATGCATCAACGTTTGACAACATCATCAAATTCTCGAAACCACCGGATTTTTGACTTCCATCGATGTCTAGCCGAACGGCTGTATCACTACCAACCTGTTGAAGGTCCAGGTAGTCAGAGAATTTATTTGAGCCGCTATAAGCTGGACCAGACATAATTTGACGCAAGTCGATCGCATCTTGATTGTGGTCAAAATCAGTAATGGTATCTCCTTGGCTTTGCACATCCTGATAGATAAAGCGATCGCGCCCAGCACCACCAGTTAATTCATCTTCTCCCAAGCTATTGAGAGTATCTTGGCCTTTACCTCCTGATAGTTCATCATTGTTTGAACTACCCATGAGGATATCGACACCGCGATCGTGCATATACCCCTTGACTTCGGTCTGACTTTGACCATTATTGAAGGTATCACTCCCGTTACTAGCAGTTTGTGTGATGGGAGTAGCTGATTGAGAGTTACCACCATTGTTGATAAAATCTTGTATCACCTCCCATTTCGGAGAAGTAGATTGGTTAACGTGTTCTAAAGCACCCCAAGCCCCCCATTTAGTTGGTGTGACAATGTCGGAGTAGACGACAAGTTCACTATCACCACTTAGCTTGTCCCAACCTTCGAGGTATTCTTTATACACTTGCCCCATACGTGGGTCACGGTTAGCCTCGATAAATAAATCAGTGATTGCCTGATTATTCTCTGACCCGTTAAGCCCTGTCAGATGCTGTCCACCTTCATAGCCAACTAGATCCAGACCATATTTTTTCGCCTGTTCTGAATGCTTGCTGATGTTGTCTAGTTGTTTGGGTAGTTCTGTTTTGTTCAAGTAGTCAAAGACTTTGTTCAAACCTCCGTCTGGTTCTTTAGTCCAGCTTTCTACTTCCGATTCTGCAAGTGTCCAATCTTGTTTGTTGGGAGTTACAAATATCCCCAGGTAAGGAGCAATGCCGATCGCATCTACTGTAGAATTTGGATCGTACGCCTTCACCTTCTGCACCAGTTGCTCAGTCAACTGTAAGTTACCATTCTGAGCGCCGAGAACCGTGACCACGCGATCGCGATCGTTGCCAAAGGCTTTATCCCAAATATCACCCATCTGTTCTGTACGGCGACTGTGCCAGTCTGTCCAGTCACCACCCAACTTTTGCCCTTGCTCCTGCGCCCATTGATGTTGACCAAAAGCACCATTCCACACTTCGTTGGAATATTCTACATAAACCTTCAGGTTGGGGTTGAGCTTTTCTTTGACAACCTTGGCAAAGTTAGCCATGTATTCATCGGAGGCTTGGTGGGGCATATTAAACCAAGGATTCGCCCCAGTACGATTGGCTAAGTCAACCATTACTTCTACAGGCACACCCTTATTAAAGTAGGTGTAAGTAGAACTGTCAACTGTCGGCCGATTTTGCCAATCACTCTGTTTGGAGTTGTTAGTACCCATCCAATCCATAAATCGGAGGGTGGAGTAATTGTCAGTTTTCTCAACAAAGGTAGGATTAAATACCTGTTTCTGGTAATTTTTTTCCTCGGCTTCAGGTACAAGGCGGATGTTGCGAAGATAATTTCCTGTACCTTTAGGGTCTGTTTCGGTAAGAGATAAGGATATTCCCTTACTAGAAGGCGTGACATTAATTACATCACGACCAGGTTTAGAAGCACTGGTATCGAGCTTGGCATCCGAGCCATACTCTAGCTTGCCCTCGCCTTCGTACAAAACTACATATTTACCACTAGGGTAGTTTTCTTTGACTCCTGGTGCGGGAGAGATGAGATTGACCAGAGTTTGAACGCTATCATAATTGCCACTGCCTGATTTCGGTAAGGATTTTACCCAACCATTTTCATCTAAATCCAGTTGAATTCCTTGCGGCTTGTCTCCTGTTTTGGAATTTTGAGGCATCCAGTCACTGGCCGTTTTGAAGTGATCCAAAAATGGTAATTGGCTAGACCAGTAAGAAACTCCATGCAGGTTTACGCCTAAAGTATTCGCCATGATTATCCCTTTGATTAACGCCAAATGGTTTTTCCCCTACACACCACACTCCTATACCAAAACACCTAAGCACAAAGGTTTTACCTAAGACTGGAACTCATAAGCACCTATATCAACGCCCTTACCTTGACCGCGTTGTTTGCCGTTGTAATCCAGCTTTGCGTAATCAGCGATCACTGCGGAACCAGCATCAATTGCTGGTGAATCTGCTGTGAGATTGAAATTATTGCCTTCTAAGTCGGCAAATCCAACCGAATCTGTCTGCGTATTGTTCTCAGCTTGCAAATTACTCACGCCATTGCCGGTTTCATAGACTTTTTCAAACTTATTCGTAAATAAGTTGTGGTCTAGGGTGACATTCTCAGCATCTTCAACAAACCCATTACGAAAACTGCTATTCGCAAAGATATTGTTGCGAACCAGAATGTTCTTTGGTTTATAACCGCCATAGTTGTCAGAACCATCGATTAAGAAACCTTGAACATTGCCATCAACGGTATTGTTGACAATTTCAACATCACTCACATTACTGCTGACACCAATTCCTTGACCACTATTCACCCCATCCTTACCGTTATCAAGAACAATGTTGTTGTAGACACGGATATCAGACACATCTCCTTGATTGGGAACTTCATCCGTAATCACAAGTCCACCAGCAGTATTATTGGCAACAACATTGTTGTAAACATCAATGTTGAACATGTCAGCGCGGTTACCTTCAATATATAGGGCAGGACCGCCGCTATAGCCATCGGGTGTACCACTAACTATGGCTTGACCAGTAACAATATTGTGGTGGACAGAACCATTGCGGGAGCCAGTTTTGATATCAATACCTTCGCGGTTGCCTTCTTTGACAGTGTTATGAGCCACCTCGAAACCATCAACACCCCAGATACTCAATGATTCTTGTGTTCCAGTTGTGAGGTCGAAACCGTCGTTGATATTGCCTTGTTTGGCAGCGTTACCCTTCCAGATCCAGCTTGCTCGTTCTACAGTGTTATTTAACACCTTGATATTTTTACTCGTCACTTCGCCTTCCCCACCTTCATAGTAGGTATCTGGCATGACGATGATCCCAGAAGCACCAGTCTCGAAGGTGTGATTATTTTGCACCGTCATGTTGTAGGCGTCACGTAAAGAAATTCCCGCCCAGGATGTGTTTTCAATTCGGAAGCCATCAATCACCCAATTACCTTTGCCAGCTGACTGAATTACTCCTTCCCGGAAAAAACCACTCTTTGGGTCAGGATCACGCAAGGTAACATCACCATTGGCTTTGAGTGTGATGTCACCCAACTTACTATCACCAGATTTACCCAGGGTGATGATTTCCGTGTAAGTGCCGGGTTGAACTAGAATCGTGTCACCTGACTGAACAGGAGATTTTTCATTCACTGCATGGTTTACAGTTTTCCAGGGTTTATCAAGTGTACCTGGATTATCATCGCTGCCATTGGGTGAAACGTAGTAGACATTCCCGGAGTTATTAGACTGACTCGAGTCTGTAGTTGCTGCTAGAACAGCTGGTTCGCGAGTAGAGTCGCTGAAGTTGATACTCGTGCCTAGAATATCTGAAGTTGTAGTTTCTGGTTGAGTATCAGAATTAGGCTTTATATTGCTGAATTCCTTGATACCATTGTCTTTGATGCCAGTCAGAACATCTCTATCTATGCCCTCATTATTGAGGAATTGCCTATCTTGTGTTTGAGAAAATAGGTTACTGCCATTGCCGCTATCTAATCCATTGTCTTTTGTACCCAAGCTTTTGTGCTGCCAAGTACTAACTCCTGAATTAGGTAAGGATTTTACCCAACCAGTTTGATCTAAATCCAGTTGAATTCCTTGCGGCTTTTCCCCTATTTTGGAATTTTGAGGCATCCAGTCACTAGCAGTTTTGAAGTGGTCCAAAAATGGTAATCCGCTAGACTGGTCAGAAACTCCACTTAGGTTTGTACCTAAAGTATTCGCCATGATTATCCCTTTAATGAACGCCAAATGGTAGATTCCCTGGGATACCTACGGGAAATTTATCAACACAGCCAAAGTGAGAATTACTTGTAATTGCTTTTTCCTGGTGTACGGAGAAGCTAGTAATTCATCTGTTTTGCTATTAGTCATTTGTATGTACGCACGTATATAAGAACAAGTGACTAATGCAATGCTTGCAGCAATTCTTGAACAAGAAATGGTGTATATGCCCTAAGAGCAGTTTCCCGCAGGATACTTGACCTCAAAATATTGTTGCGACAACAGCAAAAAAGCAGTGACTACGAAATTGTTCATTCACTCAGAATAAAAGCTACTGTAGCTTTTCTCGCGCTTGCCTTGTGACGGTCATTCAACTGTCACAAGACGGCAAAAATACAATTTATACATATATTTTGAATGTCCTTTTATATGGGAAAATTGATATTATTCGGCCATTTTGCATAATTAGCTTTTAATATATCTGCCAATCAGGGAAGCAAAAATCGCTCTATCAAGTACTTTTAATTACAAAAAAAATATTTTTAAGAAAGTCTTTACCGCAAAAAGAGTAACAAGCTTTTGTCAAAAAAATTGCAAATCAGTATAGAATGTAATGTTTTGGTAAAGTTTCCCGAGAGTCAGGGTAAAAAATTGACAAAGTCTTATTAAAAATTTTCCTGATGCAATCAAAAACTCGATGTAAATCAATAGAGACAGGGTCTAACTATAACTATTTGTAGATTGACTTTCTGACTAGTCTTGCCCTTGGTGAGACATTTCAGATTTTCAAACATTGAGAACAACGAATCGCGCAAGCTAGGAATTATGACGATACAAACCTTGCAAGTGGGTAACGAAGTACTTCAGGCAAATCAATTATTGTCTTTGCTACATCGTTATCAGTTGTTGCCGCAGGTATTACGCGCCAAAGTCATAGACGAGGCGATCGCGCCTTTTAATTGCACAGAAGCAGAGAAGCAAGCAGCGATCGCCAGTTTTAGGGCGCGTTATCAACTCACCTCACCAGAGGAACAACAAGCATGGTTGCAACAGCACCAGCTAACAGAAGCAGAAATGCAAGAATTAGCAATCCGTCCGGTGCTGATCAAAAAATTTCAACTTCTCATGTGGGGCAGAAAATTAGAGTCTTACTTTCTGCAACGCAAAGCCAACCTAGATCAGGTCGTGTATTCTCTAATTCGCACCAAAGACGAAGGACTAGCCCAGGAATTGTATTTTCGCATTTGTGAAGGAGAACAATCTTTTGCGAGTGCCGCCGAGAAATATTCCCAAGGGCCAGAAGCAAAAACAGGAGGAGTTTTGGGGCCAGTTCCCTTATCTCAACCCCATCCAGTCATTCAACAAATTTTATCGATCAGTCAACCGGGTCAACTCTGGGAACCACGGGCTATAGCCGAGTGGTTTGTCATCATTCGCCTAGAAAAATTAATGCCTGCACAGTTAAATGACGCTATGCAGCAGCAGTTATTAGATGAACTCTTTGAAACCTGGATACAAAAACAAGTTCAAACGCGCCTACAATCTTCCAGCCAGGTTATGGAAACTGTAGCAGCATAAATTACCAACACCACCCAGGTTTATGAAAACCCAGATTGCCCACTCCGTGGAGATCTGGAACATTAAATTCAGTGAAGTGAACAGTACTAGCCGCAGTTATCAAGGCGTATGGTAGAGGACTAAAACCCAAGGATTTTACTGATAACTGTGAAGTGAGGTTGTGAGGAAAGGAGACAAGAAAAATCGCACATGTTCTTCCCATTATCTAAAGCGCCACCGACCCCTAAAAGTTGGTGGATAGACCATGCTTGTTGTGTGGGAGTTTCTAGGAGAAATTTAGATGAAGCCAGCTATTACCCAAACCGACATCATAAAATTCTTAGCCGACACTCCCCCTTTCAGCAAACTATCGTCTGCCACCTTAGAAACAATTGCAGCGAAATGCCAACTGTTGCAATATCGTACTGGACAGTGGATGTTGGTGAGGGAAAGAATGCCAGCGCAAGTGATGATAATTTATCAAGGACAAGCGCGGCTATTGGGCTACGACCAACGTCGGGCTGCTCAGGTGAGTTTGACGGTGGTAGAGCCAGGAGAGTTCCTGGGTTGGCTAGGATTATTACGTGGGGTAAGTTGCGAAGCAGCGATCGCTTCTAGCGAAGTCATTGCTATTACTCTGGAAGCAGAAGAATTTCTGCAATTAATGGCCAAAGAACCAGAGTTTGCCCAAGCAGTGCGATCGCGTCCTCAGATCACAGAAGTCTTTGACCTCCTGAGTTTGGAACTCCAACGACAAGCAGATGCAGCTACCGATTTAAAAGACTTAGTCCGTCAGCTTTGGCAACAAATAACGGTGGTGAATCTGCCACCAGGGAAAGTAGATTCCCAGAAATTTAATGATGACCACCTCTGGCTAATCAGCGCTGGTATGTTCGATGGAATGAGCGTTGGTAGTCGATTATTGATAGATAACAACCATCCAGATATTTGGCACAGTGACACCGAAATCCGCTTAATTGGTATTCCCTGGAAGTCTAATAACGAGAAAGCTAACAAAGACAATACTTCCACTCTGGCAATCTCCCCCGCCCCAGAATACCCACCGAATCCTGCTGTCGAACATATCGCACCACCAGACAGCATTTTTGTATCAGGACAAGGACTCCTTGATGTTTCCTTGGCGTGTTTCCAGATGTTACATCGCATCTTAGGGGGTTCTTTTCGCCGGGATTTAATTCGCAAAGTCTTGACAAATCAACTCAAATCGAACAAGCAGATTTCCCTACAAGTAGCAGGGGCTATTGTCGAAATGATGGGTTTGCAAGCCCAGTTAGTCAAAGTTCCTGCTAACGTCATCAATCGTTTGAGTGCGCCAGCCATCATTTACTGGCAAGAAAGCTTGGCCTTACTGTATAAAATCACAGAACATGAAATCGTCGTTGCTGCCCCAGAAACAGGCATTTCTTATTATTCTCTGGTGGAGTTTGGCAAAATCTGGGGACAATCAGGACAAGTCTTAGTTATCGAAAAACCAGAAGAGGAACGTCCAGAAAAATTTAGTCTGCGTTGGTTTTTACCTTCCATCTACAAATACCGCTTGGTATTGATTGAGGTTCTAGTTGCTTCGTTTTTTGTGCAAGTATTTGGCTTGGCAAACCCAATCATTACCCAGATCATCATCGATAACGTCTTGATGCAAAAAAGCCTCGATACTCTCGATATTTTGGGGATTTTCTTGCTTGTCATTGCAGTATTTGAAGCCATCTTGACGAGTCTGCGTACCTATTTATTTGCCGATACCACCAACCGAATTGATATCCGCCTGGGTTCAGAAGTCATTGAACATCTGTTGCGATTGCCCCTAAGTTACTTTGAACGCCGCCGCGTCGGCGAATTGGCAGGGCGGATTAATGAATTAGAAAATATTCGTTCTTTCCTCACAGGAACAGCGTTGACAGTGGTGCTAGATGCGGTGTTTTCAGTGATTTATATCGCCGTCATGCTGTTTTATAGTTGGGTGCTGACACTAGTTGCACTGGCTTGTGTCCCATTGTTTGCCCTGTTGACAACTTTGGTGGTTCCCGTCGTCCAGCGACAATTACGCAAAAAAGCCGAACGCTATGCTGATACCCAATCTTATTTAGTTGAGGTACTCACCGGCATTCAAACAGTCAAAGCCCAGAATATTGAATTAAAATCCCGTTGGCAATGGCGCGATCGCTATACCCGCTACATCAGCGCTGGATTTAAGAACGTACTAACTTCCAGCACCGCCAACTCCATCAGTGGATTTTTAAATCAATTCTCTAGTTTTGTATTGTTGTGGGTAGGCGCTCATTTAGTGATCTCGAATCAACTTACCCTTGGTCAATTAATCGCCTTTCGCATCATTGCTGGTTATGTTACCAGTCCCTTGTTACGTCTGATTCAACTTTCACAGAACTTTCAAGAAGTGGCATTATCCATCGAACGTCTGGGTGATGTCTTAGATACCGCACCGGAAGTACAGCCAAGCGATCGCCACAATATCCCCTTACCGGAAATTCAAGGCGCAGTCAAATACACAAACGTTTCCTTTGGTTTCAATCCTGACGATGCTTTGCAACTGCTCAATATCAATCTTGATATTGCCCCTGGTACTTTCGTCGGCATCGTCGGCCAAAGTGGTTCCGGTAAAAGTACAATGACAAAACTATTACCCAGGCTCTACGAACCATTGACAGGGCAAATTCAGATAGATGGTTATGACGTTAGGAAAGTAGAGTTAAATTCCCTGCGCCGTCAAATTGGCATGGTGCTACAAGATACCCTATTATTTGAAGGAACGATTCAAGAAAACATCGCCCTCATTCGCCCAGAAGCAACTACCGAAGAAATTATTGCAGCTGCCAAAGCAGCCGCCGCCCATGATTTCATCATGGCACTACCCAACGGCTACAACACCAGCGTGGGAGAACGGGGTTCTGCCCTTTCCGGTGGACAACGGCAACGTATCGCCATCGCCCGTACAATTTTACAAAATCCGCGACTACTGATTTTAGACGAAGCCACCAGCGCTTTAGATTACCAATCAGAACAACAAGTATGTCGCAACCTCATGGAAGTCTTTAGTGGTCGCACTGTCTTCTTCATCACCCACCGTCTGAACACCGTCAAAAATGCCGATGTCATCATCATCATGGATCGGGGTGCGATCGCTGAACAAGGAACCCATGAAGAACTCATGGCCATGAAAGGACGGTATTACTGTCTCTATCAACAACAAGGGCAAGAAGAGTAGTCAAGGGTCAATAGTCAATTTTCTCCCTTCCCTTATCCTCCCACTCCCCACCTCCCTACCTCCTACTACACCTCCTCTACATAAAACAAAACCATGCTTGATCCATCTTTGTTGCTGCTAGCTTGTACAAACTGTTCAGAAGCGTCACTTAATACCCCCGAAACACCTGCTAATCATTGTGAGCAAATTCTGGTAGATGAAATAACAACTCCATCAAACCCAGATTTGCATAACTGTGTGACTGAACCGGAAGCCACTAAAGTAAGTTTTTCACCATCAAACCAACCGAGATTGCAACTTGGTAGTCAAGGTACAGCTGTTTCCCAACTGCAAACTCAGCTGCAAAAATTGGGACATTATCACGGTGCAATTGATGGTAAATTCGGTGTACTTACCCAAGCAGCAGTTATTGAATTTCAGGAAGAGAAAGTATTAGACTCTGCTGGAGGTGTTGTTGATGCTACAACTTGGCAGGCACTCCAACCATCCCCACCCAAGGTTAAAACTACTAAAACTGACCCCGGAGATAGTTTTGTAGCTCAGAGCAGCCAAGAAAGCATAAATTCAAGCGCAAGTCAAGCAGATAATTTGGTAAATCAAAGCGATCGCCAAAACACAAATCAAAACCAAAATCAAAACAACAATTACCATGTAAATTACTTAGAAGCTGCCCCAAGCCAAACATCTATTTTCTTGCCTTTGGGTGGTTTCATGTTTTTGCTGACAGCTGGGGGATTAGTATTTATTTGGAAGCGTCTGCCAAAAACCCAACGTCAATGGCAATTGCTGTTGCAAGGAAGTACAGCAATTTTCAGTTCGGGAATTACCATACCTCGTGATACACCTAGTGAGACACATGACTTTGATCAGCCGGTCATTTTAAAACAATCCCGTGTCTGGTCACATGCTATTGTTTGGAGCATTGTCGGTGTGACCAGTTTTGCAGTGGTTTGGGCTTGTACTGCCAAAATCGATGAATCTGTTCCCGTGCAAGGAAAACTCGAACCCAAAGGTTTAGTGAAAGAAATTCAAGCACCAGTGGGGGGAGTGATCAACAAAATTCATGTTCAGGAAGGACAAAGAGTCGAAAAAGGCGATCTTTTGGTTAGTTTTGACCCCACAGTTGCCCAAGCAAAACTACGCTCACTGCAACAAGTGCGAGCCAGCATAGTACGAGAAAATAATTTTTACCGTACCCAGATGCGAACTGCAACAGCTAATTCTACTACAAGAGAGTTCCAGATATCACCAGAGTTAGCATCACTCACAGAAAACCGTGTTGCCTTGGTACGGGAAAATGAACTTTATCGTGCAGAATTGCTGGGTGAGACAGCAATACGTAACCTTGATCCAGACTTGCGAGAACGTTTGATTAACAGACAAACAGAAAGAGACTCTCGCCTTGCCACAGCACGGCTAGACGTAGAACAATTAACCAAGCAGTTAAATCAAGTGCAAGTCCAATTAACGAGTGCGAGGGGTAGTCTGGCAACAAATTTGGAAATTGCCGATAATTTAAACACTTTGGTGAAAAAAGGAGCCTTTGCTCGCTTACCTTATCTAGAAAAGCGCCAAACAGCAGACGCTAGCAAAGCTGAAGTTAACCGCCTTGTGCAAGAAGAACAACGTTTGCGGCTGGCGATCGCACAATCACAAAAGAAATTAGAAAATGCGATCGCTCTATCTAAAGAAGATTTACTCAGTAAAATTGCTGAGAACGAAAAGCGCATTGCTGAAATAGATAGTCAACTCACCAAAGTGATGGTCGAAAATAAAAAACGCATCCAAGAAATTGATGGCGAAATTAGCGAAATTCTTTCGACCCTAAAATATCAAGAAATTCGAGCTACAACTAGTGGAATTGTTTTTGATCTTAAGCCTCGTAGTTCTGGTTACGTCTACAATACCAGCGAATCCATTCTCAAAATCGTGCCGCCAGAAAATCTTGTTGCTCAAGTTTTTATCACCAACAATGATATTGGCTTTGTCAAAAATGGAATGCCCGTTGATGTGCGGATTGATTCTTTCCCCTACACAGAATTTAGTGATATTCGAGGCGAAGTAGTTCGGATTGGTTCTGATGCTTTACCACCTGATCAAAACACTCCATACTACCGTTTCCCGGCTGAAATTCGCTTATCAAAACAATCGATTAACGTTAACGGCAAAGAAATCCCTCTCCAGTCTGGCATGTCTTTGAACGCTAATATCAATGTTCGTAAACGGACTGTGATGAGTATTTTCACAGAAAAATTCTTAGGCAAGATAGAGAGCCTAAAATATACTCGTTAGTCTGGAGTTTTACTAATTCAGTTTACACAGAGTTAGTATAACTGGATGAAGTTTGCGTTGGTCGGGGTTCACCTTCCCCTACCATACGCAGTCTCTGTTGCTTTTGCTTATTCAAATGAAGATACGTGTTCGCCACTCAGATGATTAAGTGACCAACGGTGATCAACAGTCATTGATGAACCTTGGCAAATTTCTTCTAGATGTTTTTGTTGCACAGCAGCTTTGCGGAGAGTAATAATTAGCTGATTGACTTGATTTCGCAGTTCTGGATTATTACTTACTGCTAACATTGTTTGTCTTTCTAGTAATTGCAGTATGAGTTCGTAGTGGATGGGTGAAGGCAGAGGAATTTGCTCCATGAAGTTTATTTTTTATTTTGATTTCCAATCCAAGACTGTTTGTTAATCAGTAAATTGTTACATAAGTAGAAGGCAGATGGCACAAGGAGAAAGGCTGAACCTATCTAGTTTATGGGCATAAGCATTTTACGTTTAATTATGTTCATATTGGAATACTGGCTTGACTCAAGTAATTAATATTTGGTGAAAAGATTAGCAATCGCTAATTCTGGATCTGGTTGTTTAACTAATGATTCACCAATCAGGACAGCAGAAGCGCCTGCTTTTTTTACCACATGCAGGTCATCAGGTGTATGTAGTCCTGACTCACTCACAACAATAATGTTCCGTTCCTGCAAATTTTTACCTCTTGCTGATAAAAGCTCACAAGTGGTTTGTAAATCAACAGAAAAATCTTCGAGGTTACGATTATTAATACCTACTAAAGAAACACCATCTATAGCTAACACACGGTCAAGTTCTGCTAAAGTGTGGACTTCAATTAATGCTGCCATTTTGAGAGTATTGGCAATTTTAACAAAGTATTGTAAATCCTGATCGCTGAGGATAGCTGCAATCAGCAAAACTGCATCTGCACCAAGAACGCGGGCTAGATACATTTGATAGGGATAGATAATAAATTCCTTACACAGCAACGGTAAATCCACAGCAGTGCGGATTTTAGCTAAATTATCAAAGCTACCTTGAAAGAATTTTTCATCTGTTAATACAGAAATGCAACTAGCGCCGCCTTGTTGATATTGCAAAGCGATCGCCACTGGATCAAAATCTTCTCTGATCACACCTTTGCTGGGAGAAGCTTTTTTGACTTCAGCAATTAAAGCTGGTTTAGTCTTTCCATCTCGTAGCGCCGCCACAAAATCACGGGTAGCCGGTGCAGTTAAAGCTTGCTTTTGCAACTCCTGTAAGGGTTGCTTTTCCCGCATTTGGTCTACTTCTTCTTCTTTTTGCCAAACAATTTTTTCGAGGATGTTTCTTGGTTCAGCATCAGGAGTGGCAACCTGATATCTTAAATTAGACACTGCAACAGTTGGATTTGGTGGACGGCGACGGATTTGCATGGGAAATTATGAATTATGAATTATGAATTATGAATTATGAATTATGAATGATGAGTGATGAAGGTTTGATAATTCATCATCATTCATCATTCAGCATTTAGAGGGCGACTGCGCGTTTATAAGCTTCGTCTAGCACTTCTGAGAGTGTGGGGTGGGCGTGAACCAAATAGGCGAGGGTGTGGACAGATTGACGGTTGGCGATCGCGGCTGAGGCTTCGTGGATGAGGTCGGAGGCGTGCATTCCAAAAATATGGACTCCCAGAACTTCACCACTGTCTTTACGATAAATTACTTTAGCCATACCATCGGCTTCGCCTTCTGCCAAGGCTTTGGAATTACCTTTGAAGTAACTCTTTGCCACTCCGATTTCAAAACCTCCGGCGGTGGCTTTTTCCTTGGCTTGTACTTCGGTCATCCCGACATAGCTCACTTCGGGGTGAGTAAAGGCTGCTGCGGGGATACTAAGATAGTCTATTTCTTTGTGTCTACCGCAGATATTTTCTACTGCCACAATACCCTGAGCAGAGGCAGCATGGGCTAGCATCATTTTGCCAGTGGCATCGCCAATTGCCCACAAATGTGGCACAGGTTCACCCCCACTTAACACAGCCATAGTGTCATTGACGGGAATAAAATTCCTGCGGTCTAATTCTACACCTACTGATTCTAAACCGAGATTTTGGGTAGCTGGAATCCGTCCGGTTGCCACTAAACAAGCATCGACTTCTAGCACATCTACATCTTCTTTGGTTTTGAAGTCGGCTAATTCTATTACCACTGGGGAACCCGGGATGACTCTTTTGGCGTATACTCCTACATAAGTTTCGATATCGCGAGGAGTGATTAGCACCCGTTCGGCAAGTTTGGCAATATCACGATCAAATCCTGGCATTAATTGATCGAGTGCCTCGATCATAGTAATTTCGCAGCCCAAAGCCGAGTAAACATCAGAAAATTCCAAACCTATGTAACCACTACCAATGATTGCGACCCAATTTGGTAATGATTCTAATTTTACCCCTTGGTCACTGGTAAATACCGTTTTTCCATCTACTTCAATCCCGGGAGGGACAAAGGGAACTGAACCAGGAGAAAGAATAATATCTTTGGCAGTGATGGTTTTTTCACCACTTTCTGTTATTATACTGACTTTTTGAGCGCCGACGATTTTGCCCCAACCCCGAATAATATCAACCCCCAAACGCTTGAGGCTGTTGGTTAGGTCTCCTTGAATTTTCGCAACAAGATTATTAGCGTGGTCGGCGATCGCTTGCCGATCAAATTGTACACCTGCGACTTTAATCCCCAACGTTTTGAGATGATGGGCGTCTCTGAGTTCTCGTACACGTCCAGAGGCTGCCAACAATGCCTTAGAAGGAATGCAGCCTCGGTTGACACAGGTTCCCCCCATATCAGCCGCTTCAATGATTGCTGTCTTCAAACCACAACTAACGGCGTGCAAGGCAGCTCCATGTCCGCCCACTCCAGCGCCGATAATCACTAAATCATAATCAAATCCTTGACTCACGTTAGTTTCCCCGCGTGCATAGCCCTATATATTCTTAAACTGACAAAGTAATCAGTGCAAGTCTATTTAATTTTAGGCTGTTGGGGGGAGTGGGGAGATGGGGAGGTGAGGGGTGTGAGGAGTGTGAGGAGTGTGAGGGGTGTGTAGACGCGCTCACAGGCTTCCCGGAAGGGTGGAGTATGGGCATTGGGCATTGGAAATTATCAACAACCAACTACTAACCACTAACCACTAACTATTAACGGTGAGATATTAGTAATTATTTATAATTAATTTTGATTATTTATTCAATATTTATTCCTGAAGGCAGAGGTAATTGTTATTTATTTATTTCTAGGGAAAGATTGGCTTTTATTTTTGAAAATCAGAGAATATTTATACAAGGATTCACTAATCAAAATAAACTGAAAAATTATGGCGAAGCCAATTGAATTTAACCTATTTGCGCCCTATAACAAAGCAGCAGCTTTAATTGGTTCTTTTTCTGATTGGCAAGAGATTCCAATGGAAAAAGGTAATGATGGTTATTTCCGTACAACAGTTGAATTAGAAGATGGAGATTATCAATATAAATTCCGTTTACAGTCGAAATCCTGGTTTTTGGAAGAAGACCAATGGGTTGATGTTACAGATCCATATGCTATAGATATAGATGAATTAAGTGGTCAAGATCACGGGATCGTACATATCAAAGATGGACAAAGAATAGTTGATACTTACGTTTGGCAGCATGACGATAAACCTTTAGCTGCTGACCATGAATTAGTAATTTATGAATTGCATGTCGGGGACTTTTCCGGTGGTGAAGATGATCCTTATGCACGTGGTAAGTATAAGCATGTAATTGAAAAATTAGATTATCTCTGTGAATTGGGTATTAATGCTATTGAGTTAATGCCTGTGAAAGAATATCCAGGTGATCATAGCTGGGGATACAACCCCCGCTATTTTTTTGCCACAGAATCTAGCTATGGTTCTACAGCTGAGTTAAAAAATCTGATTGATGAGTGCCATGCTAGAGGAATTCGCGTCATTATGGACGGGATTTACAATCACTCAGAAGCATCAAGTCCATTAACTCAGATAGACCACGATTATTGGTATCATCATTCTCCGCGTGACCCTGATAATAGCTGGGGGCCTGAGTTTAATTACGAATTATATGATGAAAATTTAGAGACTTATCCAGCTCGTAGATTTATTGGCGATACAGTCCGTTTTTGGATTGAAGAATATCATATTGATGGTATTCGCTACGACGCAGCGCGGCAAATTGCGAATTATGATTTCATGCACTGGATTGTACAAGAAGCGAAAAAAACTGCTGGTGCGAAACCTTTTTATAATGTTGCTGAACACATTCCTGAAACTACCAGCATCACTAATGTTGATGGACCGATGGATGGTTGCTGGCATGATAGTTTCTACCACTGTATTAAGGAACATATTTGTGGTGAAACCTTTGATTTAGAACGACTCAAAGATGTCATTGACTGTAAACGTCAAGGCTTCATGGGCGCTACAAATGTTGTTAATTACTTGACAAATCATGACCATAATCATTTGATGGTTGATTTAGGCGATCGCAACATTTTTGATGAGGAAGCTTTCAGAAGAATCAGATTGGGTGTGGCGATTTTAATGACTGCTGTTGGTGTACCTTTAGTTTGGATGGGTGAAGAGTTTGGTGAGTATAAACCTAAGACTCCAGAATCAGCAAAAATTGATTGGACACTACTAGGTAATGATTTGAATCGCGGTTTATTTGAGTACTATAAAGGTTTAATTAACCTGCGTAAACAAAATCATGCGCTTTACACAGAAAATATTGACTTTATCCACGAAAATCCAGAGGCAAAAGTATTAGCTTATAGTCGCTGGAATGATGAAGGTTCCCGTGTGGTTGTTGTCGCTAATTTCTCAGAAAACTTCCTTGCTGGCTATCATGTGCCTAATTTCCCTAATGGTGGTACATGGCACGAATGGACAGGAAATTATGATGTTGAAGCTGGCGATGATGGCATCATGATTGATATTGGCCCTTACGAAGCCAAGGTGTTTGTTTGGCACTAGAGACCTCTTGCAAAAGTCGAATTAACCCCCTATTCCCCTCCCAGATTTTGCTTAGGGTTAGGGTGGGGTAAAAATATTTTTGCCAGGATCTAGTGAGTGTGCATTGGCGGAAAGTTTGAGCAAGGGCTTGGGGCGTACTCTTTCTTGAAGCCGCCCTACGGGCGTCTACAAAGCAGCGTCCCGCAGGGAACCTCAAAGCTTTCCAAGAGAGTAGTCGATTTCTCAAAAAAACTATTTTTTACCGAACGCAATGTTTCTTCCGTCTCTATATCAGCCGTAACTTGTAATAGGGAAGTATTATCAGTTTTCAAATTAAGCGATCGCACTAATGAGAGTGGCAATGGTTGTTGACTAATTCTGTGAATGTAATCTGCATTTAAATAAGTCAGGTAACTTGGTTGATTAGCCACATAGCTTTGGAAAAAGGGCAGGCTTAAAAATTTAACATAGCGTTGTGCTAAAGCCGGATTTGGGCCGATCACTTGTTCGGGAACAGGGATGACAGAGTTTGGTGATTCTGCGATTGTCGAAAAGTGCGTACCGCCACTAATTAATGCTAAATACTTGTTAGTAGTTGTTAACCAAGTAAAAGGTTGAATTTGTTCTGGCAAAGCTGGGGCAGCTGTATCATTACTGCTGCTAACAATCATGACCGGAATTTTGATTTGACTGAGGCTATCTTTGCCGAGAACAATGCTATTAATTGGGTTAATAGCGATCGCTGCTTTGATGCGTGAATCAGATAGGTCATACTCCTCAGGTAAGGATAATTCCGCAGTCAAACACTGGAGTAAAAGCGAAACATTGAGGGTATCTTGTGGGGGTGGACAGCTTTGTTGGATTTGGGAAAAGTTAATTGGTGCGCCTGCTAATGCTAAAGCTGTGTAACCTCCAAAGGATTGACCAATTACGCCTACCTGTTCCAAATTTAACTGCCCCTGGAAAGCTGCTTCAGACCGTGAGCGGCGAGCAAGTTCATCTAAAAGGTATCTTACATCCAAAGGTCGATCAATAAACTCCCTGGGACTTGTAATATCAGCTGCTCTACCTGATAGTAATGCTTGTAACTGCTGAGCGTTGCTACCAGGATGTTCAGGAACCGCCACAACAAACCCATAGGAAGCCAAATATTCAGCTAAGTAAACAAAACTAGTTCGATCAGAACCAAGTCCGTGGGAGATGACAATAACTGGTCTAGGCTGAGAAACTTCTGGTAAATAAATATCGGCGGGATAGATACGATCACGAGACTGATCATTGAGGTTAATGGTTTGCTTTTGCCATTGATAAGATCCTGGTTGCAATAAGTTTATAGTGTTACTAATACTTTCTGGTGAAGCAGTGGTTGCTTCTTGGTTAGCTTCTTTTTGAATGAGGGCGATCGCTTGTTGAGTCTGGTTGAGAAAACTCTGGGCTAAGTTGGCTAGCTGTAGGGCGCGGGCTAAATTAATTGAAAGCCGACTTGAGGGAAACTTGCGTAGTACATTTAATAAAGTCAAGCCTTCCGGTTCAGCCGCAGCTAAAATTAATGCTGCACGAATTCCGTATAAACCAGTAGCCCGAGTTTCACCCTCAATCACTGTTGCCAAATTCTCTAGCAATCTTTCCCCGATTGGTGTGTAGAGAAACTGGGAAACTTGTACCACATTTAAGGGAATAGGAGTTAGTAATACCTGTTTGATTTGCTCTAGTCGCTCTTTGGGTGCATATTGAAAATAAGCAGCCAATTCATCATCGATTTTGCCTGTTCTGGCGTAATCTTCTAGAGATTGAACTGATATAGAACGCTCCAACAGACCGTAGGACAGGGTTAACCGTTCTGCACCCAAGACAGGACGGGGAATGATCGTAGGTATGAGACAGGTGGTAATAAGAAAGGCACCTGAGAACCACCCAATACGATTTTGGATTTTAGATTTTCGATTTTGGATTAGGAATGCTCGTATGCCTCTGGGTTGTGTCATTTGCCATTTGTCATTTGTTATTTGTCATTGGTCATTGGTCATTGGGCATAAGTATTTATTCTCCCCATACTCCCCACCTCCCCATCACTCACGCCTCTCCCCCAACAACCACATCACGTATCCGCAGACTTGGCCCGCCACAACCTACAGCTAAACCATTTTGTGCGTCTTTACCACAACCACCAGACTCGTCCCAGTAAAAGTCGTCACCAATTGCTTCTATATCTGCCAGGGTTTGAAACACGTTTCCTGAGAGAGTTACATCTTTGACTGGTTCAGCTATTTTCCCATTTCTAATCATCCAAGCTTCCCCAGCGCTGAAGGTGAACATTTCCCCATTGGTCATTCCACCCAACCAGTTACGCGCATAAACTCCTTGTTTAATACCACTGAATAAATCAGCCACAGGTGTTTTACCTCTTTCTATCCATGTATTGGTCATGCGGACAATGGGGGCATAGTGATAATTTAAACACCTAGCGTTGCCTGTTGCTGTTTCTCCTAACTTACCTGCGGTTTCACGGGAATGCAATCTTCCTACCAAAATCCCATCTTGAATTAACTGCGTAATTGTTGCAGGTGTGCCTTCATCATCGTAAAAATAACTACCACGATGTCCAGTTAGGGCTGCACCATCAAAAATTTGTAATTCTTCCGGGCCAAACCTGCGTCCAAAGGTCATTACCTCTAACAAATCTGGGTTTTCGTAAGCCATATCTGCTTCTGATAGATGTCCAAAGGCTTCGTGAACAAATAAACCAGTAAGAATCGGATCAATAACTACGGTGTAGGTATCACCTTTGACTGATGGTAAAGTTAAAGCTGCTACTGCCCTTTCGGCAGCGCTTTTGACTTGTGTATCTAGGTTGATTAAATCTTCAAAAGCCTGGCGCGAACCGGTGGTTTCTCTGCCAGTTTGCACAGTATCACCATCTCTAGCAGTGGCAGCAAAGCGCATTTCCATATCTACCCAAGACTGTTCAATGAAAGTGCCTTCACTAGTAGCAACAATTACTTTTTGACTGGTGTCACTGTAGCGTACAGATGTGGTGCTGATGCGATGGTCTACACTTTTGAGGAGATCACAATAGCGATCGCATAATTCTTTTTTACGACTTAAAGAAACAAGCCGGGGATCAGTACCTGTCAAGGGTAATTGACAAACTGCTTGCACTGGTTCAACGGGAGCAAGTATAGTTTCTTCATCACCAACCATCCTCGCAGCAGCAATTGCTTCTTCGATACGTTCAGCAATTGTTGTCAAGCGGTTAAAACTGCTGAACCCCCATCCACCCCTATAAGCAGCACGAATATGTCCACCGATAGAAATAGCCTCGCTGAGAGTTTCTACTTTGTCGCCACGCAACAGTATATCTGTACCTTCAGCTTCTTCTAGGCGAATCATTAAATAATCCACCTTAGATGCATAACGCTTCAGTAAGTCAGAAAGCAAATTTTGCACATCCACAAGCAAGGTAGGCATTTGGCAGATAGGAACAATGAGGACTTGTTTATATTCTCTAATAAAGGCTGAAACTTCAAGGATAAAGCGTGAAACGGGAGCATCCCAATTTTTTCAATATACGCAAAGGGTTTCAACCTTTAGTTATGAGACTGCGATTTCAATCCCAGGGGAATTTTTGAACATTTAGGATGCTCCCCGTGAAACTTCTAGGATGAAACGTGAAGTATAAAGTGTGTTTTTTGATCCTTTATCTTGTATTCTTTTTTAATGCGATCGCCATAGAGTGTACGGCAAGCCTTTATCGTTGATGTTGTCAAAAATGCAAGCAAAGCTGCCAAAAATATTTAAGTTAAAGGCAGGTAATGCCAGCAAGACAGTCTTGCTGTTGGCAGGAATCTTTTTTTTCCTGTGTTTGTTATTTACCCTGCACCGCTACTATACCTTTTACGCTTCCTTTGACCAAGGCATTTTTAACCAAGTTTTTTGGAATAACCTGCATGGTCGTTTTTTTCAAAGTTCTCTTTCTTCTAGTCTTTCGACTAATGTAGTTCACGCTGGCGAAGTTCCCACAGTATATTATCATCGACTCGGACAACACTTTACGCCGGCGTTATTGCTGTGGCTACCCATCTATGCCTTATTTCCCTCTCCTGCCACTTTAACTGTTTTGCAAGTTACACTAATCACGGCGGCGGGTTTGGTGTTGTACGTACTAGCTAGGCAATATCTTCAACCACCATTAGCAGTCATGATTACCGCCAGCTTTTACGGTGCGAACGCGGTGATCGGGCCGACTCTGAGTAACTTTCACGACATTTGCCAGATTCCCTTGTTTGTATTTACCCTGCTGCTAGCAATGGAAAAACGCTGGTGGTGGTTATTTTGGTTGCTGGCAGTTTTGATTTTAGCTGTACGGGAAGATGCAGGTATAGGATTATTTGGGGTTGGAGTTTACATGATTTTGAGTAAACGCTTTCCCCGCGCTGGCGTTGCTGTATGTATCCTCAGTTTTGGTTACATATTAGTATTAACTAATTTGATCATGCCGTTGTTTTCTAAAGATATTTCGCAACGGTTTATGTTGGAACGATTTGGACAATATGCCGATGGTGAGGAAGCTTCCACCATAGAAATTATTTGGGGGATGATTAGCAATCCGCTGCGTTTATTAGTAGAGTTATTTACACCACTAGATAGAACTATTAAATACTTATTAGGACAGTGGTTACCCTTAGCATTTGTACCTGCTGTAGCCCCTGGTTCTTGGATGATCGCTGGTTTTCCCCTATTGAAATTATTACTAGGCAAAGGAGAATCTGTTTTATCTATTACCATCCGTTACGCTTTAACCGTCGTCCCAGGATTATTTTACGGGTCTATTCTCTGGTGGTCGCAGCGTCAACAAAAATTTAAACCTGCATTTTGCCGTTTGTGGATAGGTTGTATTTGTCTGTCTCTATTTTTTACCTTTACATCTAATCCCAATCGCACTTTTTATTTTGTCATTCCAGATTCAGTCAAACCACTAGTATACGTCTCATTGCCACAACAATGGCAACATGTAAATCAGATGCGCCCCCTGCTGGCACAAATTCCCCCAGATGCGAGTGTATCTGCAACTACCTACATAGTTCCCCATCTTTCTAGCCGCCGGGAAATCTTGCGTTTACCTGCCTTGGAACTACGTAATGATGCCCAAGAAGTAATTAAAGTAGATTACGCGATCGCTGATCTTTGGCAATTGCAAAAATATCAAGCTGCATTTAAAAGCGATCGCAGCTTATTAAAAGATTTAACCCCACTGATTGACCAGCTCATCAATAATGGCGAATATGGAATCATAGGCTTTGAAGATGGCGTCATTTTATTAAAAAAAGCTGCCAGTTCGGACACACAGGCAAAAGCAGCTTGGTTACAATTCCGGCAACAGTTAGTAGAAGGGGATCGGGGATAAGGAGGACAAGGGAGATGGGGTGATGGGGAGTAGAGGAATAACAACTAACCACTAACCAATAACCAATGACAAATTTTAGATAAATCTAAAGGCTTGGGGGATTGCATCAAATGAAAATATTAGTACTGAGTTGGGAATTTCCGCCCCGTATTGTTGGAGGAATTGCGCGCCATGTCTCAGAACTGTACCCAGAAATCGCCAATTTAGGGCATGAAGTTCATCTAATTACACCTGAATTTGGTCATGCACCCATGTTTGAAGTCGTGGACGGAGTGCGTGTGCATCGCATTCCTGTGGCTAGTGGTAACGACTTTTTCCATTGGGTAGTAAACATGAATGAAAGCATGGGCAGCCATGGGGGAAAATTGATCGCGGAAGAAGGCCCCTTTGATCTTATCCATGCTCATGATTGGTTAGTTGCAGATGCGGCGATCGCTCTCAAGCATACCTTTAAAATTCCCCTAATTGCAACAATCCACGCTACTGAATACGGACGCTACAACGGTATTTACACAGATACCCAACGTTATATCAGTGGTAAAGAAGAACTATTAGCCTACAACGCTTGGCGAATTATTGTCTGCACCGACTACATGCGTCGAGAAGTAGAACGAGCCTTACATAGTCCTTGGGATAAAATAGACGTTATTTATAACGGTATTCGTCCAGAAAAAAAACGCCATCACGAAGACTTTCACGCCCAAGACTTTCGTCGCCAATTTGCTGAAGACAGCGAAAAAATCGTTTACTATGTCGGTCGCATGACCTACGAAAAAGGTGTATCTTTGCTCTTAGCCGCTGCTCCTAAAGTACTCCAAGAAATGGGGGGTTACGTTAAGTTTGTAATTATCGGTGGTGGCAACACTGATCATCTCAAAAAACAAGCTTGGGATATGGGGATTTGGCATAAATGCTATTTTACCGGCTTTATCTCAGATGAGTACTTAGATAAATTTCAAACCATTGCCGACTGTGCTGTTTTTCCCAGCCTTTATGAACCCTTTGGAATCGTTGCCTTAGAAAGCTTTGCTTCTCGTGTACCGGTAGTAGTATCTGATACAGGCGGTTTCCCAGAAGTAGTGCAACATACAAAAACAGGCATTGTCACCTATACCAATAACCCTGATTCTTTAGCATGGGGAATTTTGGAAGTTCTAAAAAATCCCGGTTATCGCCAATGGCTAATTGATAACGCTTACGAAGATTTGGAACGACGCTTTAGCTGGCCGAAATTAGGCAAGCAAACAGAAGAAGTGTATCAGCGAGTGGTGCATGAGCGATCGCTCGTAGTGTGGTAAGAAAATTCTTGGTGTCTTTGTGTTTTTGTGGTGAAAAAGATTATTTTTGAAACACTAAGACACTAAGACACTAAGTACAGCTTCATAAACCTTGCAAACCTGTATCTGCATATCTGCATTGTCAATTATTTGCTTGCATGGTTGCAATAGTTCATCTCGTCGGCGTTTAAGTTGTCGTCGCTCAATGCCATCTCGACGACCCTACATTCTTTTCTATTGATCGTTGCATTTTACATCAATCTTCATGACAATCAAAACATTTGTGGTAAATCTGCATACACAATAGTTTCCAGAACACCATTGAAGCGATTATGTCTCAACCAACGATAGAGTCAATCCTCCAAGAAAAACGTTTATTTTCCCCAACTCCAGAATTCTCCCAAAGCGCCCATATTAAAAGCCTGCAAGAATATCAGCGCCTCTACGAAAAAGCTAAAGCCCATCCTGAACAATTCTGGGCAGAATTGGCAGAACAAGAATTAAACTGGTTTGCGAAGTGGGAGAAAGTTTTAGATTGGCAACCACCGTTTGCTAAGTGGTTTGTGAACGGTAAAATTAATATTTCTTACAATTGTCTTGACAGACATTTAACTACTTGGCGCAAAAATAAAGCTGCGATCATTTGGGAAGGAGAACCAGGAGACTCACGCACCCTCACCTACGCCCAACTACATCGGGAAGTTTGTCAATTTGCCAATGTGCTTAAACAATTGGGAGTACAAAAGGGCGATCGCGTTGGTATTTATATGCCGATGATTCCCGAAGCTGCCATTGCTATGCTTGCTTGTGCGAGAATTGGCGCACCCCACAGTGTTGTCTTTGGTGGTTTTAGTGCGGAAGCTTTACGGGATCGATTAATTGACGCCCAAGCCAAATTAGTGATCACTGCTGATGGTGGTTGGCGTAAAGATGCGATCGTCCCTCTCAAGGAACAAGTAGATAAAGCTTTGGCAGATGGTACAGTCTCGACTGTGCAAAACGTTTTAGTTGTCGCTCGTACCAATCAAAAAACTAACATGGAACCAGGACGTGACCATTGGTGGCATGATTTGCAAAAGGGTGTGAGCGCAGATTGTCCCGCCGAAGAGATGGACAGCGAGGATATGCTGTTTATTCTCTACACTTCTGGTAGTACCGGTAAACCCAAAGGAGTTGTGCATACAACTGCTGGATACAATTTGTATACTCACATTACCACCAAATGGATTTTTGACCTGCAAGATACGGATGTATACTGGTGTACTGCGGATGTCGGTTGGATTACGGGGCACAGCTACATTGTTTATGGGCCGCTTTCCAACGGTGCCACAACGGTAATGTATGAAGGCGCGCCCCGTGCTTCTAATCCTGGGTGTATGTGGGATGTTATTGAAAAGTATGGCGTGACGATTTTTTATACTGCACCCACCGCGATTCGTGCTTTTATCAAAATGGGTGAACATTTACCCAAAGCCCGGAATTTATCTTCTCTACGTTTGCTGGGAACTGTAGGTGAACCCATTAACCCGGAAGCTTGGGTGTGGTATCACAGGGTGATTGGTGGCGAACGCTGTCCGATTGTCGACACATGGTGGCAAACTGAAACTGGTGGAATCATGATTACACCGCTTCCAGGAGCTATTCCTACCAAACCTGGTTCTGCAACTCGTCCTTTCCCAGGAATATTAGCCGATGTGGTGGATCTGGAAGGTAATTCTGTTGGCGACAACGAAGGCGGCTATTTGGTAGTTCGCTATCCTTGGCCTGGGATGATGCGGACAGTATACGGTGATCCGGAGCGCTTTCGCCGTACTTATTGGGAACATATTCCCCCGAAAGATGGGCAGTATATTTATTTTGCAGGCGACGGTGCAAGACGAGATGAAGACGGTTATTTCTGGGTGATGGGTCGTGTTGATGATGTGATTAATGTATCAGGGCATCGTTTGGGAACAATGGAAATCGAATCAGCCTTAGTTTCCCACCCTGCGGTGGCTGAGGCGGCTGTGGTAGGTAAACCAGATGAACTTAAAGGGGAAGAAATAGTTGCTTTTGTGACTTTAGAGGGTGGTAATAATCCGAGTGAAGCACTCAATAAAGAACTCAAACAGCACGTCGTTAGTGAAATTGGTGCGATCGCTCGTCCCGGAGAAATTCGTTTTACCGATGCTTTGCCTAAAACCCGATCTGGTAAGATTATGCGCCGCTTATTACGGAATCTTGCTGCCGGACAGGAAGTATCAGGTGATACTTCTACCCTTGAGGATAGAAGTGTGTTAGATAAGCTACGGGAAGGTGCTTAGCACTGCTAGTTTTTTACTCTGTGTCCTCTGCGTCTCTGCGGTTTAAATGTAATTTATTTAACCGCAGAGGCACAGAGAACGCAGAGGGAAGAGTAGAGATGGGAAAATTGTTAACATATTTATTTATATAGATATAAATCCCAAATAATAGAAAAATTACTGCGTGATGAAGCCAAAAAATTCTTTTCAGCCAAGATTGGCTCAAACTGCTTGTTACTTGAGTTTGGGTATTTTGATTGTCACAAATACCTTTGAGTCTGCTTTTGCACAAGTACGTAATCCTGGTACTGCTAAACAACACACCCAGGAGCAAATACTAGCGCAATTTTCCGACGCTAACAGTGGACAGCAAGAGCGATCGCAACTAATTAGAACAGCAAATACTTTATTTAGCCAAGGTGATTTAGCTGGTGCAGAAGAGAATTTACGTAAATTAATTAAGAAGTATCCCAAAGATGCTTTTGGCTATTACCAGTTAGGTAATGTCTTGTTTCGTCAGGAGAAAAAAGACGAGGCAATTAAACAATATCAAGAAGCAATTCGCTTAGATTCTAAATACGCGCTTGCACACAATGGTATTGGACTTGTTTTTGCCAGTCAAGAACAATGGGAAGAAGCGATTGCAGAATATAATAAAGCACTAGCAATTAATCCCAATTATGGTGATGCACTGACTAATTTAGCTCAAGCGTTTTGGGAAGTTGGTAAACGCGAAGAAGCGATCGCATCTTTAGAAAAAGCATTGAGTGCTTTTAAAGCCCAAAATAAACCTCGAAAGGTAGAACGAATTCAAGAGATTTTACGTCAGCTCAAACCTAACGATGACCCGACTGTATCGTGAAATGAGTTTTTTCAATATCCTTAGCAATGTCAATCTCCCAAATAAATACCCAAACCACGAGCAGTTTTCACTAAAGTATCCTCTGGGTTGACAGCTCTATATTGAGCGATCGCCTCAGCAATAGGTACACTGAGAACCTGGCGATTTTGCCATGTTACCATGTAATCGTATTTACCTTCTTCTATAAGATTTACCGCAGCTACACCAAAGGCAGCTGCCACAAGTCGATCTAGTGGGGAAGCGGTTCCACCTCGTTGGATGTGTCCTAAGACTGTGACTCGGGTTTCTACACCAATGCGATCGCTAAGTTGATCGGCTAAGTATTGACCTATACCACCATATCGACATTGACCCAAACGATTTGTCATTGTGAGAGTTTCACCGTCTTGAGTACGAACCGCTTCGGAAGCAATAATTAAACAATAGTTTTTGCCTTGGTCTTGGCGCTGTTTAATTTGGCAGCAAATCTGGTCAATCGTATAGGGAATTTCTGGAATTAAAATCACATCTGCTCCCCCAGCAATTCCCGCAGCAATGGCTATATGTCCCGCATCACGACCCATGACTTCTAAAATCATGACTCGACTGTGAGAAGCAGCGGTAAAATGTAAGCGATCAAGCGCTTCTGTGGCGATGTTAACTGCCGTATCAAAACCGATCGCATGTTCGGTAATGCCAATATCATTATCAATTGTTTTGGGAATACCCACTAAATTAATACCGCCTTGTTGGGCTAAATGACGCAGAATAGCCAAGCTACCATCGCCACCAATCCCAATCAAAGCATCTAAGTGTAGTTGATGGTAGCCTGCAATGATTTCTTCAGAGCGATCGCATACAGTACCATCAGGCATAGGAAAAGCAAAGGGATCGCCTTTGTTGGTGGTTCCTAACATTGTTCCACCAGAAGTTAACAGTGGGTCAACTTGGTCGATTTCCAGTTTGATAAATTGCGGTGGACGCGCCATTAATCCTAGAGTTGCTTGACGAATTCCCAGTACTTCCCAACCTTTTCCACAAGCACAATGAACAACAGCTCTGATGGCCGCATTTAAACCAGAGCAATCTCCTCCACTAGTAAGAATGCCAATACGCTTGCATTTTGCCATATGTTGTTTTTACATTTCCTGCGTGAAACATATTTAGTAGTAGATTAAACGATGAGCAGGATTCCGGCGCCAAAAAATTTAAAGTGATTTTATATATTTAAACTCATCTCCCGACTGTAGACCCTACGGACGATTTCCCAAACCCCCTTGTGAATTGGACATTAGACCTATCTTGTAGGTCTATTCATCATCTAACTCTCTTTTTTCTGATAAGTGACTCTTTTTAGAGGTATCAAACTTTTTTGTCAAGTCTTATTGACCTTTTGTAAAAATATTGTTATATTTATTTACATAGAGAAACAAATAAAGGAAACAAGCTATGTACACTACTGTTAATGAAGACGGCGTTCTCAACAACTACGCAACTGAACCCAAGATGTACTACGCCGAGTATCCTGCAATTTGGCAACAACGCAAATACGTTATCCAAGCTGTTTTTGCTTCAGCCATTGTCAGTACTTTAGTTTTAGTTGCTTTTAGCGTTAGTTAAGATTTTCTTTCTCGCAATATCTCTTATTGTCATTCGTTCTTCTCTGCGTTACCTCGGTCGGTTTCACCGGGGTTTTTTGTTGTGGGGTGCGTAAACACTTAGCAGTTTCTCGAAGATCGCCCCCTGATTATAATATCGGCAAAAAATAGTAAGTTTTCTGGAAAGGCAAGCAGTCAAGCTGTAGATACTCATATAGACCAATGCGATCGCTGTTTAGGAGTGAACAATAAGAAAGAGTTGAATTTTATTGATTGCTGAATTGGTCTAGAAACCGCAGAATCACGGCTATCTGATTCGTATCAACCTCAGTCCATGGATAGATTATTCAACAAACTTTTGCCTTACATGCTGATCGCTACCTTAATAGGCTGTACCACTCAACAGAATGAGCAAGTACAGCAAACACGCACATCCGAGTACACCTCGGGCGGTCAGCGTCAGTGTTCGCATGTTGAGGTGCGCCAGAATAACGGTAAAACCGAGGTTCAGCACTCAACTGATTGTTAACAGCAAGCTGCAATTTTCACCGTCATTCACACTTCTCCTCTTCGCCCCGGTACTTAACGCCGGGGTTTTTTTAGATGCTATCGACAGAAAACCTTAGTGGTCGCGTGCGTTATCATAAAGCGCGATCGCGGCGTTTGAGAATAGAAATATGAATTAGTGGGATCGCTATGGAATGTCCAAGATGTGCATCAAGTATTTACCAATCTACAGGTAAACCTAATCTTTCCAAAGTATCAGTTTCTTGTAATAATGACTGAATATCACCATCTATATGAATACGTCCTCCAGAAAGCACTAAAGCACGTTGAGTAACTTTCCCTAACCAGTGCAAATCGTGGGAGGCGATTAACATGACTTTACCTTGCCACTTTAATAACATTTGAGCAAAGTGACGCCGCCATGCGGGATCAAGACCATTGGTTGGTTCGTCCAAAATCAAAATATCTGGTTCCAATGCTAAAATTGCAGCTAAGGCAGCAAGGCGTCTTTGTCCTCCAGACAGTTCATGAGCAGAACGATTAGCATAAGCTTCTAAACCAAAATCAGCTAATAGATTTCTAGCTTTATCAATGGCGATCGCTGGTGATACACCATAATTACGTGGTCCAAAGGTAATATCTTCAAGAATAGTGGGCATAAATAGCTGATCGTTAGCATCTTGAAAACCAAAACCAATTTGACGACGTATTTGGGCTAAGGTTTTTGGTTCTAAGGGAATATTATTAATCCAAATCTTCCCTGCTTGGGGTTCTTTTAAGCCGATCAGGTTCTCAAGCAGAGTACTTTTACCCGAACCAGTCGGTCCCATGAGTGCGACGCGATCGCCTGCATTTAAGGTAAAAGAAATTTCTCGTAAAACTGGTTCACGTGTAGAATACGCATACACTAAGTCTTGAACCACTACAGTTTGTGACATTTTAGTTAGTTGGTGGTTGTTAGTTGGTGGTTGACCATTGACAAATGACCAATGACCAATGACCAATGACAAATTAATTATTTACCAATACAAAACCGACTAAAAATCCTATCTAAGACAGATTCTGTTACCTCTTCTCCTGTAATTTCGCCTAGAGCGTGAATTGCTCCACGTAAATCAATTGTCCAAAAATCAAGAGGTAATTGCTGAGCGATCGTTGTCTGCACTTGTTCTAAAGATGTTTTGGCTTTGACAAGTGCGGCGGCTTGTCTTTGATTAATTGCCAAGTCCATGTCAGCAGCTTGGATTTTCCCTGCTTGCACTTGCTCTAAAATCGCTGCTTCTAGAGCTGCAATTCCTTGATTTTGTACCACTGCTGTTTTTACAACTTGGCTAATTTCTCTGGGATACTGCACTGTTTCTGCTGCTGCTAGGTCAATTTTATTGATCACCAAAATCAAGGGACGATGTTTTACCTGTGCGTAAATTTCTTGGTCGTCTGTTGTCCATCCTGCGGAAGCATCAATGGTGAGCAGGACTAAATCGGCAGCTTGTGCAGCACTGCGGGAACGCTCGACACCAATTTTTTCTACTTGGTCTTCTGTAGCTCGAATACCCGCAGTATCTAAGACCTGTACAGGAATTCCACCAACGACTAATTGTGATTCCACAACATCACGAGTTGTACCAGGTAAATCGGTGACAATGGCGCGATCGCTTCTACTCCAGGCATTCAACAAACTTGATTTTCCCACGTTCGGACGCCCGACAATCGCGACTTTTAGACCTGTGCGTAGCAGTTCGCCTTGCTCGGCGGTTGCCAGTAACTTAGCTATTTCTGCTGAAATTTTCTCAACTTCTGATATGATAGTTTTATCATCCAGCGGAGGTAAGTCTTCCTCAAAATCAATCCGCGCTTCAATTTCCGCTAAGATATCCAAACATTGAGTCCGTAGTTGTCGGATAGGCTGAGCGAGTTTACCTTGTAAGCCTGCTAAAGCAGTTTGTGCAGCTTGGGGCGATCGCGCTCCGACTAAATCAGCTATACTTTCGGCTTGGGTTAAATCTAGCCGTCCATTTAAAAACGCCCGCAAGGTAAATTCTCCTGGCTGCGCTAGTCTAGCACCGTTTTCTAAACATAGTTGCAACACCTGCTGTACTGCCATAATTCCCCCGTGGCAATGAAACTCTACAACATCTTCACGGGTATAAGAGCGGGGCGCTTGCATAATCAGCAGTAGTGCTTCATCCACCAGTTGTCGTGTTTGGGGATGACGAATATAACCGTAGAGAATGCGGTGGCTTTCCCAAACTTGACGCCCAGGCGCATGAAAAAGGGTTTTGGCAATGGGTATTGCTTCTGAACCAGATACGCGCACAATCCCAACGCTACCTTGTTGGGGGACAATAGCAGTTGCGATCGCGGCAATGGTTCCAGTTGTGGCAAAAATTTCCGACATCAGCGCCTTTTTCAGGAATCAGGAATTGAATCTATTGTCGATTGTAGAGACTTTGTTTAGTTCATTTCTTTGTGGAAAGTCAAAAATCAGGGACACATTTCCGATTTTGGTATAAATATTTACTAAATTTTTGCCTTCTACCAGACCACATGCTTTATGCGGGGAAACCCGTCCACCGCAGTGGCTCCTCTGCCTTTCTTCGGTCATGATTTTAGAAATATTACAACAATGTTTCTAGGAGCAGTGACAAGGTTAAGATTTATGAGAGGAGCTAAAGTGTTTTTGCTTAGCAGCAATCATGACTGTAATCAAGGAGGTCAGCGTGGAAGAGGGTAAAACAAATAATCCCCAAGCCAGCGACAAAGAGAATGTCAAGGATGAGAAAGCTTATTTAGAGGAGACTTCTAAGTTTATTGAACAGACTTCTTTAGACAAAATGCATGAGATTGCTGAAGCTGCAAGACTCAAAAAACTCATGGAACCACCAAAATGGGTATTACCAGAAGATTAATGCTCTTAAATTAGTTTTGTAGTGATGATGTCTTCTTACTCCTTGAGAATTTTCAGCCTTTGATTTTGTTATTCCAGAGGGGTAAAGTTTATTAAAAGTTTTTAAATTGAATCTGGATCTACACCTAATTCTCGCAGTTTTGCCGCCAGGCGATCGCTTCTTTGTTTTTCCTGTTCTGCAACTTCTTCTGGAGTGGGAACCAGTTCCCCTGCTGCTGTCAAAAAGCGTAATTTTTCTTGATAAATTCCCAAGAATAAATTTAGTTGTTGACTCCACAACCAGCCTTGAGGATTGGGTTCAATCGGTTGATAAGTTCCACCAACTAAGATAAATCCAGCAAATTCTAAATTATGCGGATCAAACCAGAAGTACTCCGGTGTGCGAAAGATATCTTGATATATCTGTTTTTTTAAGCCTTTATCAGTTGCTACTGTTGAACTCGAGAGTAGTTCAATAATTAGGTTCGGATATTTTCCATCTTCTTCCCAAACCACCCAACTTTTACGCGGTTTGCGTTCAGTTCCCAATACCATGAAAAAATCAGGTCCCCGGAAGTCTTCAGATTTGCGCTGACGAGGGCTATAGTAGACAGTAAGATTTCCCGCACAGTAAAAGTCGGTGCGGTTTCGCCACCACAATTCTAAGCATTGAAGCAGTAAAATTATTTGCCGCAGATGTAAATCAGATTCCAAAGGCGGTTCATCACTGTCTAAATCACCAGGAGGAAATATAATAGCATCTTCCGGTGTTTCTAATTCTGGGGTTTCTATCTCTTTAGCAACGGACATAGCTGCAAGTGTATGGGTGCTGTAAGTTTAGGGTAGCAGTTATACAATATGAGACTAAATATCCAGTAGTGCTTGAACGCATTAATCTTCTTCCTTAAACATCCAAACCCACCACTGTTAACTGCGGCGGATGTTCAACCATAAACTGATAATATATCTCCTGTTTCCCCTGAGCAGGAATCATCAAATCCCATTCCAACATCCCCATTTCACCAAGTTGAATTGAAGGGTTGCTGCGAGTTAGTCGTACTTTTATTTGTTCGTTGCGACTGACTGGTAGTTGTTCAGTTAATTTTAAATTTGCTGGTTGGTTGAGCAAATTGGTAATTAATAATCGATAAGCATAAGTAATTCTGCGGTTATTACCAATTAACTTTTTATCAACTTGCCGCTCAACTAACTCACGCTCAATTTTCAAACCTTCGTCGATACCTAAGTTAACATTAAATTCTTGTCCTGGTGCAATATTTTCTAGTTGAGTAATACCCACAAAAATATTGTCGCGGTAAATGTTTGCTTTACCAGGTAACAAAGTCGCACCTTCTGAACTATTTTTGACCTTTGCTTGCAAATAGGCAAAACTCACTAGGCGCGGCATTGCTATGTAATTAAAAGTACATGGAAAATCGTCATGGAAAATTGTAGTTTTGTGGGGTGTGCCATCACTAGGTATATTCCCACTATTACTCAGTTTAAAAGTAACTACACTTCCTTCTCTAGATACTTCTGCTACCACAGTTTCGGCTGCTATGTCTTCTTGTACTTCTCCACTTCCTGGTGGTGGACTTGGCATAACAGTCCGCACTTTTGCGGCTCCTAACTGATGCCTAGCGCCTATAGGTGCGGCCGTCATGACGTAATCATACTGCCTAGGAATAGGTATGTCAATATACCAGGGTTCAAGTTTTGGTGGCAGTGTACCTAATCCAGGTTTGGCGGTAGAAAGAGTCAGAGCTACACCCAACCAATCTTCGCCTGTGCTTTGGGTTACTTCTGCTAAATAACCAAGGTTGACAACATTACTAGTACTACTTACCCGCAGGTCATACAAAGGAGTCCAACTGGCACGACTAACTAGGTAAGATACTTCTAGCTCAAACTCTCCTGCACCCGCAGGTTCTATCCCGACACTCAAGCTTAAACTTTCTTTGGGATGGGGTGTTTGGATAGTTTGTAACTGCTGGCGGAGTGCTTGTAATTGCTTATCTAATTCTTGCTGACGGGTTTTGCATTCTGCTGTGGCGATCGCATACTCTGTATACTGACTTCCCAAAAAGTTAACAAAATCCAAAGTCTCACTCAAATTGAGATTTTTTCGAGCCAGACTGATCGAAAATTGTTCTTCTGTTTTCTCACGCAAACCTTGGATAAAACTCGACTGCAACGCTAAAGCATCAACTTGTGCTTGCAGATGTTGCCATTCTGCTTCTAGTTGTTGGATTTGTTGAGTCAATTGAGCAACTTTTGCTGCTACAGGTTCGGTAGAAAAGATGCGATCGCATTTCACTTCCAACAAGCGCACTGCTACCTTTCCCTTTCCACTAACCCTTACCGACTCTGTTTCCACAATATCTGGCAGTGGAGTTACTACTAATTCTTTTTCCTGCCCCGTTAAGGATACAATACCTCTTCTTGTTACCAAAGCTTTGTCAGAGTACACCGTCACTGCCACAATCTGACTTGTTACAATTTTTTGCACAGATGGTATTTCTGGGTTCACCACTGCCAGTTTCCCCCTATGTTTTTATATAGACGTGCTGGTTAATTTTGCAGGTTTACAGGTCTAACCGTCAAGATTTAGTTTTTGGTGGCCTGAGCCATGTTGCTGAGATTGATTGTTTGCGGCTGAATTTCCACTCGTGAGAGTTGGTGTAAAGAGAGCATATGCTCAATGTGATCGTTCATACGCTCCGCAGCAAGACAAATGCGCTGAATGTAATATTTTGCTTGCTCATCAAGTTGACTACCGTAGTCATTCAGTAAAAGTGTGCTGTAGCCATCGATCACACCTAGTGGCGATCGCAAATCATGAGAGAGGGTATAGGCAAAACTTTCTAGTTCTTGATTTGCAGCTTCTAACTCCGCTGTGCGATCGCGTGTAAACTCGGACGTTTTCTATTGCTACTGATGTAGTGTCTGCCAAAGCTTGGATTAATTCCACTTCTTCTGAAGTAGCCCGATAGCGAAATCTCTGTACCAAAACTCTGCGTCCCTTTGCCTTATCTTCTGCGACTATCTGCGTTTAATAACGCTATGCTTTTAAGCAAAACTGTACTAACTATATCCACATCTATTTCAAGTTGAGGTTGCTGTATAGGGGAGGTTATAGCCAAGAAAAATGACATTTTCCTTCTATGTCTCCCCTGTTTGCAAGTCAGACAAAATTACTACAGAATTTCATTTTTAACCTTCCCTATGAAAATCCAAACTTGCAAATTGCAAACTTTAGTTGATGCCACTTTCCTCATGCTTCTCACTACTAGAAACAGCAGTTTGCTCAACAATTTGTTTGGCTGCATCTAGTAGATACTCAAAATAGGTACGAGCAACAATAGATAGTTGTTTCCCTGATGGATAGACCATGTACCAGTCTCGTTTAATGGGAAAGTGTTCTACATCTAGAATAGTTAAATCTCCGCTATCTGGTAACAGGGTATGACGAGACAAAACCGAAATTCCTAAACCACCAGCTATGGCATGTTTAATTGCTTCGTTGCTTCCCAATTCTAGTTTAACCTTTACAGTTACCCCATGCTGGTCAAACAATTGCTGCACAGCACGGCGTGTTCCTGAACCTGGTTCCCGCATGATAAAAGGTTCATCAGCAAGACGTTGAATAGGGATATTTTTTTCTTTCGACAGAGGATGATTAATTGGTGCTAAAACTACTAGGGGATTTTCCAAAAACTGTTGATAACTTACATCCAAATGTTCTGGCACCTGACTCATGATATACAAGTCGTCCATATTGTTAGTCATGCGTTCCAGAATGCCTTCATGATTTGTCACTTGTAGTGATATCTCAATTCCTGGATAAAGTTGGCAAAAAGGCCCTAACAAACGTGGTATAAAATATTTAGCTGTGGTAATTACTGCTAAGCGTAATTGCCCTTGTTTTAGCCCTTTTAAATCCGCCACTTTCATTTCAAACTGGGCTATAGTATCGAAAATTTGCCGACAAGTGGCATATAATTCCCGTCCAGCCTCCGTCAAATACAGGCGCTTACCTACCTGTTCAAATAACGGCAAACCTACTGATTTCGTCAGTTGCTTGATTTGCATAGAAACAGTAGGTTGGGTAAGAAACAGTTCTTCAGCGGCACGTGTAAAGCTACCGTGTCGCGCCGCTGCCTCAAACACCTTCAATTGGTGCAACGTCGCTTGGTTCAAGGGTGATTCTCCTCTACTAATGGCAACTTCAAGTAATGAGTTGTAAATATAGATATTAATCTATGCCTGTTATTGTTAGATAGGTATTTAACTTATAGAATTAAAAAGTTATTATCAGAACAACAAGCAAAGCGTAAGATGCCTTCCAGCCAACGTTGCACACCTTAGAAGGTGCTTTTTGGGGATAGTAAACAACGTTGTACTAACCTCTTCCTGCTGGGTGTGTACAACGTTTTTTTATTCATCACATTTGTTATGATTCCTCCTGTATTTTTACAGGTAATGTAGATAAATCTGGCAACTGGAGTAACTCTGCCTCAGCAACTGGCTCTTTAATATTGAGTGGCAATCTCACAGGTTGACGTTCTTCTAGCCAGCAACTTGCGACTGGTAGAGTTTTCTCTAATTCATCAAGCGGTCGAGGGATTACCATTACAGCATTTAGTTCTCCAATACGTTCTGCCTCGTACATGCCTGCTTCTACTGCTACTGCAACATTTGCTACAGAGCCACGAATAATGGCTGTACACAAACCTGAACCGATTTTTTCATAGGCTGCTAGCTGGACATCAGCAGCTTTGAGCATGGCATCAGCAGCTCCCACCATAGCAGGAAAACCCCGCGTTTCTACTAAGCCAACTGCTTGATTACTCAGACGACTATAAGTACCATCTTCAGTGATTGCATTGAGACGACTATTGATCGGTAACACTATTTCTAGGTTGGGAAATGGTCTAGGAATTACTAAGCTAGAAACAAACTGATCGAACTGTTTAGCAGTTTGCTCACCAGCTTCTACCGCTAGACGGACATCAGCGATCGCTCCTCTGACAATTGCAGTACAATGACCACTACCAATTTTTTCATATCCGACTAGGTGAACCCCAGCGGATTTAAGCATCATATCTGCCGTACCTACTATGGCCGGAAAACTGCGAGTTGACACTAGCCCTAAAGCACTGTCCCTAAGTATATTTCGACGAGATGTCTGGGCATTGTATGCGTCCATGTGAATTCTCCAGGATATTCAAACCGACAACTTACAATTAACACTTACTCAGACTGCTCGTCAGAAGAGGGCTTATTCAAGGATTGCCGATGCGGAAATAAAGTGATCAACAATTGCTGGATGCTTCCCTGTCCGTAAATGTGAGTACCGATATTATTTGGAGTTGGAGATTCAGTGGTAGGCTCTTGTTTACCCTGAGTGTCCAGTTGTGAGTCCTGAGTAGCGGAAGATAGGGAGGAATTTGATTGAGAGTTCCACAAGTCTTCTTGTATGTCTGTGTCCTCTTGCCTAGAAGCAGGATTTGTAGTAGATGGTTGTGGCTGTTGGGTTTTCTCAGCTATTGGGACATAATCACTAAAATGGCGACTGTTGTCTCCAAGAACTGAACCCGGTGCAACTACTTGTCCAGGAGCGACGGAACAATTAAACACTGTTGTTGCTGAACCGATGCAGGCATTTGCACCAATTTTACCACTACCAATCATGAGGAAACCGGCTCCCAGGTTTGCCCCAGTTTCTACTTCTAGGGTTCCTTCATGAACTTTGAGGATTGACCCCATACCAATACAAACCCCTGATCCAATAATAATCTTACTGCTTGGAGCCGCTTGCAGTATCACCCCTGGCGCAATCACAGCACTCGGATGAATCATTACCTCGCCACTGATGTAGGAGTCAAAGTTATTACCCAGGCGCAGTGGCGGCACAGACATGGAATTTTTAACCTCGGAAGCCAGGATAGATGTGAGTGGGGGAGTAGGGGGAGTGGGGGGAGTAAAACAAATATTTTATCCTTGTACCCCTCATACCCCTAATTACGGGCGCTGAACAATCAGCTCTAATACCCGACGCTTGACTTTGGGGTCAATACCAATCAAGCGCACGTATTCGCCTTGGTATTCGTTCATGTAGCCTTCTAATGCTGCGATCGCTTCCCTAATGCTATTAGCCTGAATTTGTCCACAGCTAGCCCAGGAACCTGTACGGAAACGTCTCCCGTCTACGTGTTCAGCGCTAATTTTAAAGCCTCCAGCCAACAGTTGCTGTAGTTGTTCTATTGCTTCGGAACTTAATTTGCTGCTAGTTGCTGTTGCTGTTGTGCCGCTAGCAGCATAAGAGGTTGTTGTAGCAGTTGATTTACTACTAGGTGTACTAACTGGACCGTTGGGACGCTGGATAATGCTTTCCAAAACGCGGCGTTTCGCTTTGGGGTCGATACCAATCAAGCGTACGTATTCACCTTGATGGTTATCCATACAATCTTCAAGAGCTGCAACCACATCCCCAGGAGAACTTGATTCAATGGGCTTACAGCTTTGCCACGAACCAGTACGGAATCGGCGTTCATCGACGTGTTCTGTACCAATTTTGTAACCACCTGCTAACAACTGCCGGATTTGGTCAATTGTTTCGCTGCTGAGTCTGCTGCTACCATTGCCGTTGTAGCTGCCATTGTTACTAGAATAAGCAGGAGCTTTAAAGGAACTTGATGCTTGAACAACACCATCAGGACGTTGGATGATGTTTTCCAACACACGCCGTTTGCCTTTGGGGTCAATGCCAAATAGACGGACATACTCGCCACTGTGGTCTCTCAGACAAGCTTCCAAAGCTGCGATCGCTTCACCTAAGCTTCTCGCTTCAATTGGTTTGCAACTAGTCCAAGAACCTGTGCGGAACCGTCTTTGGTCTACGTGTTCTGTACCAATGTGATATCCTTGCTGTAACAAATAGCGTACTTGCTCTACTGTTTCCGCACTCAAGCTATTGCTAGACACCTCGTCGCTCCTTTCCAATACATCAACTTCTATGCTTGTATAAGAATTATTTAATTCATCACGAATAGCTCTAATACATTTACTATCCGCAGCACACAAATAACCTGCTCGTAGTGCCTGGTTAATCCCGACCACGTGATGGGCAAACTCTTTATCATCAGCTTGCACATCTGGCAAGCGATCCGCTTGTTGCTGGTTAGTAATTATTGCCCCTGAAGGAACATATTTACCTGGGGGAATTTCTACATCTTGGATTAAAGCGTGCATCATGACAATGCAACCTGCTCCCACCCTGGCATTAAACACCGTAGAGCGAAAACCGATAAAACAGTCATCGCCTATGTAGCATGGCCCGTGAATTAAAGCCATGTGGGTAATACAGTTATTCTTGCCGATCCATACAGAGTATTCTTGTCGGTCATCACCAATTACCCGCCCTTTCTCCAAACCGTGTACCACAACACCATCTTGGAGATTAGTGTTTTCACCAATATAAAAAGGCGTACCTTCATCTGCCCTCACCGATGTACCGGGCGCAATGATGACATTTGCTCCTATCCTGACATCCCCAATAATATTGGAGAATGAATGTAAAAATGCTGATGGATGTATTGTTGGCTCAGCTAAATTCCTTGACCACGGGGTTGGGGGAGCCGCCTCCGCGATACTGCGGACTGCCATTGCGAGATTCCTCCTCAAAAATTGTTAGTTTTTAGTTATCGATTGTTAGTTGTTAGTTGTTTTTTACTACTAACTACTAACGACTAACCACTAACCAAAGGTTATCGATATTGCTCTTTTTTGCTGTAAACCATGCGATCTTCAACATAAACTGTATCAATGATCGCTATGACAGCGGCATCTACTGGGCGCTGTTCATTGCCAAGAATTTGACGAGCCGCACTACCACGACTCACAAGTACCCATTCATCTACCCCAGCACCAACACTATCGGCGGCTACTTCGTATTTTGGCAGAATGCGTCCTTCTTCATCTACGAACTGCAACAGCAGTAGTTTCACACCCCTGAGATTTGGATCTTTCTGAGTGCTAACTACTGTGCCGCGCACTTTGGCAATTTGCATTATGATTTATGGTCTTCTGCCGAAGGGACGAATTGCATTCACATTTTCACGGAACTGTTCTACATCTTCGGTGTAACGAATTGGCAGAACGTACTCCAAGTTTTCATGGGGACGAGCAATGATGTGAGTAGACAAGACTTGTCCACCATTGACTCGCTTGACTGATTCGATTCCTGCTGCTACTGATGCTTGTACTTCCGAAACATCTCCCCGGACAATCACAGTGACGCGACCACTACCGATTTTTTCATAACCTACTAAGGTTACACGAGCAGCTTTTACCATCGCATCTGCTGCTTCCACTACTGCTGGGAAGCCAAGCGTTTCTACCATTCCTACTGCAATTGACATATTCTTTTCGATCCTTAAGAAGCTTCCAACAAACAAAAACAAGCAAAGCCACAAAAATTCTAGATTTTAGATTTTAGATTTTGGATTAGGGTTTGCTAAATCTCAAGCCAAATCTCTCTCAATCTATTACCCCTTGAAGCGTTTGCCTGCGAAGTCAATCTAAAATCCATTTTGAAAAGCTTTAAGCCTCGCGCTACGCGAGGAACTTCGCTTTTCGCAAAACAATTATGTTAAGTGCGGAACTGCTCCACGGCTTCGGTGTACCGAATCGGTAGAACATATTCTAGGTTCTCATGGGGGCGAGCAATGATATGGGTAGATACCACTTCACCGCCGTTGACTCTTCTAGCTGCTTCAACTCCCGCAGCTACTGAAGCTTGCACCTCAGAAACGTCTCCCCGCACAATCACTGTTACCCTAGCGCTACCAATTTTTTCATAGCCTACTAATGTAACGCGAGCGGCTTTCACCATCGCATCAGCAGCTTCAACTACTGCCGGAAAACCCTTTGTTTCTATCATTCCAACCGCAATAGGCATCGCAGGACTCCTACACAATTAATGCAATTAGTACTCTTTTGTGGAAATTTTTGACGGGGATGCTCATCTTGAGCTAATTAACTGTTCTCAACTTAAGCATAAGAAAGCTTGGCTTCCCTGACAATATAAATTAGTATAATAGTTTATAATAAAATAGTTTAAAAAAACTTAATAATTTTTGATTATGTGTATTCTACTCAACCAATGTTCACGGATTCCTAGAGTAGCTACTTCTGTTTTATAATTTTTTTATAATATTTCCTGAAACAATTTCATACAGACGTAAATCCAGTCTCTGGGGGAATGACAAGCAAGCTACAAAGCAGCATTGGTGTCCTTCCTCACGTTTCGCTATTTGTACCTGATAATTTAAAAATGAAATTATAAGTTTTTATTATCAGTCATATAAATGTTTATTTTCGCATTAGAAATCTCTAGTTAATAAATGGAGGTTAGCATAGATTTAAATGAAAAAAGATTTATAGGAAAGATTACTCTTTATTTCTTATTGATTAGACAGCAAAAGTCAAATAATGCTGTTTAATGAAATTTAAACGCTTTTAATCATAGACTCTTACTTATCCATTTCATTTAGCAAGGCGAAGAATTACAAGCTGAGACATCAAGGACAAATTAAATGAATGAGTTTTTGTTCTCAACAACTTGGTGGATACCATTTTATAGCTTAATAGGAGCAATTTTGACCTTGCCTTGGGCAATGGGAATAATTCGTCGTACTGGCCCAAGACCCGCAGCATATTTTAATTTGTTGACGACTTTTTTGGCTTTTATCCATAGCCTGTTGGTCTTCAAGGATATTTGGAATCGAGAACCAGAACATTTTGTAATGACCTGGTTTAGTGCTGCGGATTTAAACATATCCTTTGCTTTGGAAATTTCACCAGTCAGTGTTGGGGCAACAGTTTTAATTGCGGGGCTAAGTTTACTGGCACAAACTTACGCTTTGGGTTACATGGAAAAAGATTGGGGATTGGCTCGGTTTTTTGCCTTAATGGGCTTTTTTGAAGCAGCCCTAAGCGGCTTAGCAGTAAGTGATTCCCTATTTCTCAGCTATGCGTTGCTAGAAATGCTGACTCTTTCGACTTACTTGCTTGTAGGATTTTGGTACGCTCAACCACTGGTAGTCACAGCAGCACGAGATGCGTTTTTAACTAAGCGTGTAGGAGACTTGTTGTTGCTAATGGGGGTGGTAACTCTGTCTACGAAAGCAGGGAGTTTGAATTTTTCTGATTTATATGAATGGGCGCAAACAGTGCACCTTAGCCCATTAACTTCAAGTTTGTTAGGATTAGCATTGATTGCAGGACCTGCGGGTAAATGTGCTCAATTCCCGCTCCACCTATGGTTAGATGAAGCAATGGAAGGGCCGAATCCGGCTTCAGTGATGCGGAACTCAATGGTAGTAGCTGGTGGGGCCTATGTGCTTTACAAAATGCAGCCTATCTTAGCACTATCGCCCTTTGCTCTCAATACTCTCATAATTATTGGTACAGTAACGGCAATTGGTGAATCTTTAGTGTCGATCGCTCAAACTGATATCAAACGGGCACTATCTCACTCCACTAGTGCATACATGGGTTTGGTGTTTTTGGCAGTCGGCTTACAGCAAGGAGGCGTAGCTCTGATTTTACTGTTTACCCATGGGATAGCCAAAGCACTATTATTCATGAGTAGTGGTTCAGTAATTTACACCACCAGCAGTCAAGATTTAACAGAAATGGGCGGCTTATGGTCACGAATGCCGTCAACTACGACCGCTTTTGTAGTTGGTTCTGCTGGGATGGTAAGTCTGTTACCCTTAGGAAGCTTCTGGGCGATGTTGTCCTGGGCTGACGGCTTGGCAATAGTCACCCCTTGGGTACTGTGGGTACTAGTAATTGTGAATGGCTTCACAGCATTAAATTTAACAAGAGTATTCCGGTTAGTATTCTGGGGAAAACCGCAGCAAAAGACCCGCCGCGCCCCAGAAGCCCCTTGGCCAATGGCTTTCCCGATGGTAACTCTCACAATTCTTACCCTATTATTACCCATGATGTTGCAGCAGTGGTATCTCCTACCTACCTGGGAAAGCGTCAACTGGTATGTAGTGGCGATGCTGGTGTTGTCTACTCTCTTAGGAGTAGGTATTGGCTCTACAATGTACCTGCATAAAGCTTGGTCACGTTCTAGAATATTGGCTTGGAGACTGGTACAAGACTTGCTGGGATACGACTTTTACATAGATCGGATCTATAAATTTACAGTAGTTGGTGCAGTTGCCCTATTTTCTAAAATATCCGCTTGGAGCGATCGCTATCTAGTAGACGGTCTGGTTAACTTGATAGGATTTGCAGCAATTTTCGGTGGACAAAGCTTGAGATATAGCGTATCTGGGCAATCACAAGGGTATTTACTCACTATCCTTGTCGGCATCAGTATACTAGGTTTCTTCATTAGCTGGTCACTAGGCTTATTAGAGAAATTGCCTTTTTAGTCAATTGTCAATGGTTGTTTGTTGGTTGTTGGTGGTTAGTAGGGGCGAAGCATTTGTATAAGTATCTTTGCTGAAAACTAAATATCTTGGTACAAATGCACGCGGCCTACAGTGGTTAGTGGTTAGTGGTTAATGGCTTACTACTCCACCCTACGGGAAGCCGCGCACGGCGCGTCTACACACTCCCCCATCTCCCCACCTCCCTTTACTTCCCTAATCCCCAATCCCCTATGCTCAGTGCTTTAATTTTGCTGCCATTATTAGGTGCGGCTTTGATTGGTTTCTTGCCTGTCGGTATGAATGGAAAACTATCCCGTAGTATCGCTTTAGTCTTTGCTAGTTTGGCTTTTGCCTGGATAGTTTTCCTCGCAGTTCAGTTTAACCCCACCATAGTTAGTCAACAATTTGCCGAATTCCTACCTTGGATAGATGCTTTGGGTTTAAACTATTATCTCGGCATAGATGGCTTATCTTTGCCTTTACTACTTTTGAATGGACTTTTAACTGGCATTGCCATTTATAGTACAGACGAAGATATACAACGCCCACGATTTTATTACTCTTTACTATTGCTGTTAAGTGCGGGCGTCAGTGGAGCATTTCTCGCACAGGATTTACTATTATTTTTCCTGTTTTACGAGCTAGAACTTATTCCTCTTTATCTACTAATTGCGATTTGGGGCGGTCAAAGGCGCGGTTATGCGGCGACTAAATTTTTGATTTACACTGCTTTTTCTGGCATTTTAATTTTGGCAAGTTTCCTCGGGTTAGTGTGGTTGAGTGGTTCCCCTAGCTTTGCCCTGGAAAGTCTCAACAGCAAAGGCTTACCTTTAGCAACCCAAATTTTACTGTTGGCAGGGATTTTAGTTGGTTTTGGCATCAAGATTCCCTTAGTTCCTTTCCATACTTGGTTGCCAGATGCTCACGTAGAGGCTTCCACTCCAATTTCAGTCCTGTTGGCTGGGGTATTGTTGAAGTTGGGAACATACGGCTTACTGCGCTTTGGCATGTACTTATTACCAGATGCTTGGAGATATGTATCTCCCGCTTTGGCTACTTGGGCAGTAATCAGCGTCCTTTATGGTGCATCCTGTGCGATCGCCCAAAAAGACATGAAAAAAATGGTGGCATACAGTTCAATTGGACACATGGGTTACATCTTGTTAGCTGCTGCTGCTGCTACCCCATTAAGCATATTGGGAACTGTCATGCAAATGATTAGTCATGGTTTAATCTCTGCACTACTGTTTTTATTAGTGGGAGTAGTGTATAAAAAAGCGGGTAGCCGTGATTTAGATGTACTGCGGGGACTGTTTAACCCAGAACGAGGAATGCCTGTAGTTGGTAGCTTGATTGTAATTGGAGTTATGGCCAGTGCGGGCATTCCAGGAATGGTAGGATTTGTTGCAGAATTCGTCGTTTTTCGTGCCAGTTTTGCAGTTTATCCAGTGCAAACTTTGTTATGCATGGTCGGTACAGGATTAACTGCGGTTTACTTCTTACTTCTCACCAACCGCGCCTTTTTTGGGCGCTTATCAGCACAAGTCATCAACCTACCAAGAGTATATTGGAGCGATCGGACTCCAGCCATCATTCTAGCGGTATTGATTGTCATTTTAGGTATCCAACCTGCTTGGTTAACCCGTTGGAGTGAAGCAACAACAACAGCAATAGCCAATACCCGAAGCGTTGTTGCTCATGTTTCAGTGCAAGGGATCAGGGATTAGTGATCCATTAGTCATTTGTCACTATTTATTCTCCCCACACTCCCAGACGCTTCAAACAGCACGTCTCTACATTACTCCCCACACTCCCTTGTCCTCCCTGTCCCCACTCCCTTTAAATCAGGAGAACTGCAATGGTAACTACTACAAATAATCGTACTCGCCATCCATTAACGGAGTTTGTTCAACGGTTACAAACAGGCGAAGCGCTACTTCGCGATACCCCAGAAAATGTATTAGAAGTAGTTGGTATTCTCAAAAGCTACGGCGTTGTTTTAGATGCTTATTCAAAAAATCTTATCTATATTGCTGAAAATCAATTTTTAGTTTTTTTCCCTTTTTTCAAATATTTTAATGGCGAAATTTCTTTCCAGAAATTACTGCGCCACTGGTGGCATGATCGCATTAATTTTGAGTACGCCGAGTATTGCATGAAAGCCATGTTTTGGCATGGTGGCGGTGGACTAGATCAATATTTAGACACAAAAGATTTTCAGCAAAGAGCTAAAGCTGTGATTGCAGCTAAGTTTAAAAATAATCCGATAATGATGGGAATCCATCAACTTTTTCCTGATTTTTTAATTGAGCAGTTGCGCGTTTCTTGTTACTACAGTGGCTTGGGTCAATTTTGGCGGGTGATGGCTGATATTTTTCTCAGCTTATCAGACCTCTATGATCAAGGCAAAATTAAATCTATTCCGCAAGTTGTAGATCACATCAAACTTGGTTTAGTAAAAGCTGCACATAAGCCGATTACCTACTCTGTCAAAATTAAGAATAAAGTTTACGAAATTCTTCCCGCCAGCCTTGGCTTAACATTCCTTGCAGATACAGCAATTCCCTATGTAGAAGCTGTCTTCTTTCGGGGAACACCTTTTCCTGGCACAGTTTCCTACAATGCCCAAGCATATCAAATTCCACCAGATCAAGGTAGATTTCAGTACGGTGCTTTGTATGCTGATCCTCTACCCATCGGCGGCGCCGGTATTCCCCCCACATTGTTAATGCAAGATATGCGTCACTTTTTGCCAGAGTATTTGCATGAAGTATATCGCCGTAGTCTTCGGGGAGAAGATGATTTGCGAGTACAAATATGTATGAGTTTCCAAAAGTCTATGTTCTGTGTGACTACAGCAGCTATTTTGGGACTTATGCCTTACCCTGCGGATACTCAAGATCCACAAGAACAGGAACTTAACCGAGTTTATTTAGAAAAGTGGATGGATAGATTACAAACATCGCGATTGATGGATGTTAATGCGTAGCTAAATTGTTGACAATATATTACTAAAATCTTATTTGAGCGATCGCTTGTATGGCGTTGCTGAATCTGGTCATGAATTATGTTTGTATACATTTTTGTAGAGACGTAGCATTGCTACGTCTCTACATATCCGTGAATTGTAAATTCATATCTTGATTCAGCAACGGCCTTTTTTTCAAATCGGTATAACAATTAGACCAGAGAACGGTCTGTCAAGATTTCGTAGCCTGTTTCTGTCACCAACACAGTATGCTCAAATTGAGCCGACAAAGCATTATCTACAGTTACAGCTGTCCAACGGTCTGCTAGTATCCGTGTATACTTAGATCCAGCATTTAAAATTGGTTCAATTGCCAGTGTCATTCCCGCCCGTAGCTTCACATTTGGCATGTCGTGAGTCCGAAAATTGAACACGGAAGGTTCTTCATGGAGGTTACGACCGACACCATGACCAGTAAAGTCTTCTACTACGGTTAACTTGTTAGCTTTCACATGGTCTTCAATGGCACCTGCAATATCCATCAGGTAATTTCCTGCTTTTACCTGTTCGATACCTTTATAAAGTGCTTCTTCAGCAACGCGAATCAATCTCGCAGCTTCTGGAGTGACTTCACCGACAGCAATAGTAATGCAAGAGTCACCATGAAAACCTTCATAATAAGCTCCTGTATCTACTTTTAAAACATCCCCAGATCGAATAACTTTCTTCTTGCTAGGAATGCCATGCACCACTTCATTATTGATACTGGAGCAGATAGAACCAGGAAAGCCGTGATAGCCTTTAAAGCTGGGTGTTGCACCCATCTCCCGAATGCGTTTTTCCGCATAAGCATCTAAGTCAGCTGTGGTCATTCCTGGCTGTACCAACTCAGAAATTTCTTTCAGCACAGTTGCCACAATTTTAGCTGATTGCCGCATAATTTCAATTTCACGTGGCGACTTAATTTCAATACCTCTGCGTTGTCTCTTGGGACGGTTATTTTGAGTTGGTTGAGAAAGCAGGTTACTTAGAATGTTCATGGGAAATTAGTAGTTATTTGCACCTTGCTGCTTTTTTCATTTTTAGTTGTTAGTTGTTCATTATTTGTTGTTTGAAGCAACTACTAACTACTGTATGAGCAGGCTAAGGTTAGTTGGGAAATAGTATCTATATTTTAAGTTAACGTATTTTTACCTTGTGACTTCCACCTTTTTCACCATTCGCATATTAGCAACTGGCAACTGATAACTGTTTACTGAATAACAATATCTCCTGTCATCCCAGCTTCAGTATGTCCTGCAATTGGACAACGTAAGCCATACTTACCAGGCTTAATCGGTACAAATACCCACTCAGCCTCAGCCCCTGGCTTCAGTTCCACTTCATGAATAGCTCCTTTTACCTCTACTTTGCCAGCTTCGACTTTTTGTGTCCAAATTCCATCAGCAAAGTCTTTGGCAGTAAAGTAGTGCTTTTGATTACTAGGATTAATCAGCTTTAACTTGTAACGTTTACCTGCCAAAAATTCTAGATGATTTGGCTCATATTTCAGTTCATTAGCAGAGTTACCAAGGCTAACTGTAATTTCTGTAGGCGGCTGCTTCAGTAAATCCCCAGATAAGCTTGCTGCTTCTGTTGGAGTAGCTGTGAGAATAGTGAAACTTAGTAGCACCAGTACAATGCATATAAATTGTAAAATCTTTAGGAATATTTTTGTCATTTGTCCTTTGTCCTTTGTTCTTTGTCATTTGTTGATTGTTAGTTATTAGCTATTTACCACTAACTACTAACCAATAACCAATAACCAATGACTAATGACTATCCGCTACTATAGTTGGCCCAGCAGTCACCACAACGATTTTATCGGGATGGAGTAACTCACGACCTGCTTGATTGACTTGCTCAAGGGTGACTGAGGCAATTTTACTAACAAAAGAGCGCAATTCTTCTTTATCTAACCCGTACACCTGGTTCATCAATATTCTGTATGACAACTCGTCTGGATTGGCAAGCGAAACATTGTAGTTACTGATCAAAGTACGCTTTGCTGTTTCCAATTCTTCAGGGGTGACACCTTGCTGATGAATTTCTTCTAGAAGTCGGCGAGTGCTGTTGATGGCACGAGTTGTGTCTTCTGGTGCTGTTTGCATTTCAATTAAAAATATACCAACGTTTTTTCCAACTTGGAAGGTGCTATAAATTCCGTAGGTCAAGCCTTGGCGATCGCGTATTTCTGCCCCTAGTCTACTGGATAGAGTATCGCCTCCTAGTATTTGATTTAATACCAATGCTGCATAATATCGCGGATCTCGGCGATTAATCCCTGTGTTACCCATATAAGTAACAGCTTGGGCTTTACCTGGTAACACCGGATTCACACGCATAATTTTGTCTGGTACTGATATTACAGGGTATTCTAATTTTGGAGCTTGACCGCTAACTTGCCAGTTACCAAATTCAGCTTCGATGAGCGATCGCACTTGTTGAGGATCAAAATCTCCTACCAGTGCTAGCACCATTGCATCTGGACGGTAGTGTTTTGCTTTAAAAGCAACTAAATCTTCTCTACGAATGCGCTGTAAACTCTTTTGGGTAGCAAATTTGTGCAATGGATGGTTTTTCGGATACACAGATTGCACAAATATTCTTTTGGCAACTTCTGTCGGATCGTCTAATTCCTCTTTCAAGTCTGTTAAAGCTTGTTGTCGAGTCAGTTCTAATTCTTTACTGGGAAAAGTCGGATTTTTGACTACATCTGCTAAGATTTGCACAACAACAGGTAAGTCTCCTGCTAAGCTGCTACCCTGAATTTCTACACCTTCACGATATGACTCAAAATCTAAACTAGCACCGCGTTCATCCAAAGCTTTTGCGATCGCCAATACATCCCTCGTTTTAGTCCCGTTCATCAAGTTTTCTGCCACAAGAGATGCGAGTCCGGCTTTCGCTTCTGGGTCAAATTCATTACCAGCTTTTATATAGCCACTCAAGGTCACTGTTGGCGTACTTTTGTCTGGCAACAACAACACTTCCAAGCCATTAGATAATTTGAATTGCTCTGGTGGAGTTAGGGATAGCCCAGTGGGAACTGTTTTCATATCCACGGGTGGCAAATATTTCACCACCTCGGAAGCTACTTCTGGTGTACCAGTAGAGAAATTTTCAGTGATGAGTGTAGAGTGTAATTTAGTGTTGCTCTTTTCTAATGCTTGGATTTGAGTGGGTTCAAAATTGCCAACAAAACGTGCTTTCTGTTGCAAATATTTATTTGTGACACGTTGCACATCTGTAGCTGTTACCCGACGGACGGCTGCTAGATAGCGTTCTGTGTAGCGATAATCACCAGCCGTTGTTTGGTCGTTACCCAGCTGCATTGCTTGACTGGTAATATCACGGTTATTCAAAATGACAGCAGCTTCTAACTGTGCTTTGGCGCGATTCACTTCTTCTGCTTTTGCTCCCTGCACAGCAACAGATGCGATCGCTTTTTGCATCGCTGTATCAATTTTTTTCAAATTTTCGCCGGGTGCAGCAGTCACAGACAATTCATACCAACCAGCTTCGTGCAAACTCACAATGGAACCTGTCACATCGGTTGCTATACCAGATTCCACCAATGCTTGATTCAACCGAGAGTTCCGCCCTTCTGTCAAGATGTAATCCATCACATCTAACGCTGGTATATCAGGATGATTTACATCTGGTAAAGGATATATCGCTTGCAACAATGCGTTTGCTCCCGGTTCGCGCAAGATTATAGGAGAGTGGGAAACTTTTTGACTCTTGACGCTTGATACTTGACTTTTGACACTTGATACTTGGCTTTTCTGTATTTTCCCAAATATATCTTTCACAACTTTCAGGGTTTTGGCTGTGTCAAAATCACCAACAATTACTAAAACAGCATTATCGGGACTGTAGAACTTCCGATAGTATTCTTGTACCTGTTTAACTTGAAATTTCTCAACATCAATTTTAGTGCCACCTACAGGTAAGCCATAAGGATGTTCAGGAAATACTGTTTGTAATACCGCACGATTTAGGCGATACTCTGGGCTATTTTCGTAGCCTTGCAACTCAGAAATCACTACCCGTTTTTCACTTTCTAGGTTCTCTGCATCAATTAGAGCATTTTGCATTCTGTCTGCTTCTAATATCAGCAGAGCGTTGAGCTTGTCACGTTCTGCTGTGTTATAGTATGCAGTCTGATCATAAGTAGTGAAAGCATTGGAGTCGCTACCTAAAGCACTAAACAAACGTCCAAATTGAATTGGACGGTTTTTTGTGCCTTTGAACATCATATGTTCTAATTGATGGGCAATACCATTTACACCTGGTTGTTCATTGCGCGAGCCAACCTTATACCACATCTGTACCGATACCACTGGTGCTGAATGGACTTCCTTTGTCAGCACCATCAAACCATTTTCCAGTACTGTCTGGGAAACGTTCTCTGTCACGTAATTTTTTGTTGTCTTTTTTAAAACATTTTCTTTAAGTGATTTTACTTTGGAAAAATTTGCGGTCGTGTGACTAGTAGCTGATCCATCACTCAGTAGCAAAACCGTAATTAACCAGAGAGTTAACACAAAAATAGAGAGACGATATCTATGCAACTTGTTAAACACAGACATGTATTTGCTTAATGTATCTGTAAATTAAATTACAGAATTTTCTATGACTATAGTGTATTGCTGCTAGGGATTTTGTTACCTCAGCAACACTACAGAGAAAGAATATTCTACTGAGAAAGTAATAAAATGACAACTAGCTGAGGGGTGAAAGTTCTTTACCTTTCCCCTTTTCCCGATTCCCTATTCCCTGTCCCCTAGTGTTGCTAAAACTCGAATTAATTCCAGGGGTAAGCCATCAGTATCAGCAATAAAAGCGACTTCATAAACGCGATCGCCTATTTGCTGTTGTGTGGGTTCTAACAAAATCTTCAGTGGTTGTAGATATTCTGGTTGCTCTTGTGCAGCTAGAGCAAAAGATTCTGTTAAATTTTTCAAGTAGCTAGGTAAATCGGGAGTAACTTCAGTCAGGTCAAAAGACAAGTGATAGTAGCCTACATAATGTTCGTCGGTAAAGGCATCTGGCGCTGGTTTTGGTTCTGGTATTTGAATCAGCTCTATTCTGCCGCCTAGTCCTTCCATCCAACAAGCAAGAGTATAACCAGTGGTGAAGCGTTCGCAAACTGTAAACCCTAGTTGTTCATAGAAGGCGATCGCTTTATGGATATTAGCAGTACGAATGGAAGCGTGGTGCATAATTTGGTAATTGGTAATTGGTAATTGGTAATTGGTAATTGGTAATTGGGCATTGGTAATTGGGCATTGGGAATACCCCATAAACAACAACCAACTACTAACCACTAACCAATAACCAATGTACAGACGTGCCATGGCACGTCTGTACAACTACCAACCACCTACAACGAACTAATAACTATTATTCAAACAATCGAAAATAAGGGTAGCGCACAGGCACGCCAGGTTCTTTTTCCAAATCAAAATTAATTACTTCCCAACAGGGTTCTTCTGTGGAATCTGGGCTAAATTCTACTGGCAAACCATATAGCCGTGCCGCAGTCCCTTCCGGCTGTCCTCCCCGCCAAGGAGTGCTGCGTTCTAAATACCCACTCATCAACTCCAGATAGCGGCGAGCGATAATCACCCGTGTTGCTCTATAACCTTGTGTATATAACTTGTCTAGGGCTTCGTGAATTTCAAATCGAATGCCATCGGGATGAGTATGTTGCCGATACCATTCGCCATTCCATCTGCGCCAATGTCGTCCAGACTGCAAATGAATCAACTCTCCGGTTTTAGGGTTGGCTTCAAATGCGCCATGACGGGGACACAGATAGGTATCTGTCAGTGTAAGTGCCGGTATTGTCTGTCGGCAGTGGGGACACTGTATTTCAGGGCCAAATATTGGGTACTGCAAGCCTGGATTCATCATGAAGTGCATATAAGAAGAATGGTTTTGTCTTCACCAGTGACGTTGGTTTTTGTTACACTTCTGCGCCACATCATAAGCGTATTTACTGACTGCTGCCTCAGCGAACAGGCTCGAAGCCATGATATTCTGGTTTTGCAACCAGCCTCCAAGGTTGGAAATTTTCCAGTGTTCCTGAGTACCATATTCATATTCATATTCTATCGTGTCTAACACTTTCTACTGGTCTTCTCCTAATATTTCTCAAGCTGCCTTCGTTGCACCTAACGCTGTTGTTATTGGTTCAGTGAAAATAGCGGCAGGGGTGAGCATTTGGTATGGAGCAGTCATTAGGGGAGATGTAGAACGAATTGAAATTGGCGAATGCACCAACATCCAAGATGGAGCAATTCTACACGGAGATCCGGGTAAGCCCACAATCTTAGAAGACCATGTTACCGTAGGGCATCGTGCTGTGGTACATTCAGCCTACATTGAACGTGGAAGTTTGATTGGAATTGGGGCAATTATTTTAGATGGAGTCAGAGTCGGGACTGGCAGCATTGTAGGGGCTGGCGCAGTCGTCACCAAAGATGTACCGCCTCAATCCCTTGTAGTTGGGACTCCTGCAAAGGTATTGCGTCAAGTCACAGACACTCAGGCAGCAGAATTGATTGAACACGCTGAACGTTACAAAAAGTTAGGTTTAGTCCATGCTGGGAAAGGAACTGATATTGGTTTTAGCGCAGAGTGAGGAAGGTGGGGTGATGGGGAGTAGTAAACAATTAACCACTAACCACCAACAACCAACAAATGACAATTGACTAAGTTTGTAAAGAATCTTTACATATTATTTGGGAAAAATTGTCCACTTCAGCTAAAAATAAAAAAATGAGAAGTGTTGACAATACTTTAAGTTGTACTTAAGAGAGGGTATTAAATATGGACTTAGATATGCGTGTGGTTATCGTATTAGCGCCAGTTGCGATCGCAGCTGGTTGGGCATTGTTTAATATTGGCGCTGCTGCTTTAAGACAAGTACAAAGCTTTTTGAATAAAGAAGCATAAAATATACTCAACATCATCAGTCTGATACCGGCTGTTTCTCATCAAAGCAGTCGGTTTTATTATTTAGTTGTTTGTTGTTGGTTGTTTGTTGACAATCAACTACCAACCATCAACCATCAAGCACCAACCTTTAAAAACTTGTGGATATCGACTCCTTATTACAACCATTCCAACAGTTTGGCGTCCGTTTGGGACTTGATTCCAGCCAAAAATTGTTGGCAAATCTTGGTAATCCCCATCATCAAGTTCCAGTAATTCATGTTGCTGGTACTAACGGCAAAGGTTCTGTTTGTGCCTATATTTCTTCGGTTCTTACGGAGGCAGGATATCGCACGGGACGCTACATCTCCCCCCATTTAGTTGATTGGACAGAACGTATTTGTATTAATCAACAGCCAATTTCTTCTAAGGAATTTTGCAAATTATTGCAAGAAGTTAAAGCTGCTATTTTCCCGAATGATGACTTACCGACTCAGTTTGAGGTGATTACCACAGCAGCTTGGTTATATTTTGCTCAGGAAAAAGTTGATGTAGCGGTAGTAGAAGTTGGATTGGGAGGACGCTTAGATGCTACTAATGTCTGTGAACAACCTCTAATTACCGTCATTACATCCATTAGTCGCGAACATTGGCAGCGGCTCGGCCCTACCGTTGCCGATATCGCTAGAGAAAAAGCGGGTATTCTCAAAGTGGGATGTCCGGCTGTGATTGGCCCCTTGCCACCAGATGCAGAACAAGTTGTGCGATCGCGCGTTTTGGAATTGCAATGCCCCATCTACACACCACAACCAGCCCGTCAAATTGCTGCGGGATGGGCAGAATATGAAAGATTGGGTGGTGGGGAGAAAGGTCACCCTATCAAATACCCTTTGCCGCTACAGGGACAAATTCAGTTGACAAACTCAGCTATAGCTTTATGTGCTTTGGAAATTTTGCAACAAAAGGGTTGGCAGATTTCTGAGCAAGCCATTATTAATGGTATGGCTAAAACCCAGTGGCCAGGACGAATGCAATGGATTAACTGGAAAAATTATAAACTATTGCTTGATGGCGCTCATAACCCGGCAGCTGCTCAAGTTTTGCGAAATTATGTAGATATTTTATTAAATCCTAGAGAAGCTGATATTTTCCCATTCTTTGATACCCCATCCAAAATCGGCGTAACTTGGGTAATGGGAATGCTTTCAACTAAGGATCATCAGGAAATTTTTCAAGCCTTACTCCGACCAAATGACCAATTGTATTTAGTACCAGTACCCAATCATAGTTCAGCTAATCCTGAGGAATTAGCAAAGCTAGCTAGGGATATTTGTCCAGAATTGAGTATTTGTAATACTTTTCCAGATGTCACATCCGCACTAGAAGCCGCTTTTTCCTCGACGGATGATTTGGTTGTTTTATGTGGTTCATTATATTTAATTGGGCATTTTTTAAAAGAATTAAGAGCCAATAGTTAAAACCTGCTAAAGTGGGTTCAAGCTAAATTTGTCTTGATTTCAGTCAGTTAAAAATGACTTTAGCTATTGGCCTTGGAATTTATTCCAAGGCGGTAAAATTCGCAAAATCAGGATTTGAATGCTTCTAAACAAAATGACTTTTACATATCTATGACCTATAATTCCTTGATGGTACAAGAAAGTAGATTGCTCTGTGGGAGTAATTCAAAATCCAAAATCCAAAATCGGATGACCATTGACTATTAAATACGGCTATTCCACTCCTGTGCTGCATCTTCTACAGCTTTATCCACAGTCTTCTCATCTAACATTGCTGCTTGCAGGTTTTCATAAATAGCCTTTTGCAGAATATTGAAATTTTTCAAAGTAGGGGTTAGAACTTCTGCTTGTTGCATTTGACTAGCGCTAATTGCCCTAGCTTTATCTATTGTTGAGGCATTTGCTGATACATTCTTGAAATAGCTATCAGATAAAGCCTTGATTGTGGATGGTAGGACATTTGCTTGTTTCGCAAAAGCTAGCTGATTTTCATCATTGGTTAGAAACAGCGCAAATTTGACAGCAGCATCTGGTTGCTTTGTGTCACGAGGAATAACTACGTTCATCACAGCGACATTTTTCTTACCCGTGTCACCAGTAATTTGAGGTGCGATCGCAGAAGCTTTAGCGATCGCAGGTGCATTATTAGCTATCTGTTTGAGAAATTCCGGGCCTGAAGCTAGTAACGCCGTTTCTCCAGATTGATATAACTCTACAGCATGACGATGTCCTTGTGTCAATACTTCTTTGGGAAGTAACCCTTTTTTATAAAGATCTATCCAATACTGAAATGCTGCTTTACCTTGCGGAGAGTTAAAAGCAGCTTTTCCTTCGGCATCTACTAGGGTGACTCCCATTTGCACAAAAGATTCTAAAACTTCACCGGAATCTTGCGGAACAAAAGTGACAAAAAAGGCATACTTACCAGTTTTATCTTTAATTTGTTGAGCTACCTGTGCCAATTCAGTATAAGTAGCAGGTGGCTTATTGATACCTGCCTGTTTTAATAAATCAGTGTTATAAATAGTTAGCCGTGTGGTGAGATACCAGGGTATTCCAAAACTCTTACCATTCAGTGTGCTAGCTTTCCATATATTCGGTAAATATGAAGAGCGTACGTTATTTGGGACTTTTGTATCCAAGTCTAACCAAGCATTTCTACTTGCTAACTGAGATGCAAAATCCGGATTTAGGTTCACAACATCAGGTGGCGTTTTTGCGGAGACAGCTGTTAAAATTTTGTTTTCCATTTCCGCCCAAGGTATATCCACCCAGTTAACTTTTACACCTGGATTTTGCGATTCAAAAGTCGCAATTAAGCTTTGGAAGTAGTCGGTAAATTGAGGTTTGAGTTGCATAGTCCAAAACTCAATTTTTGCCGCTCCTGAAGATGCCTGTTTTGTGCTTGGGTTAACGTTACCTGTACTGCAACTGACAATCCAACTTGTCAGTAAGCCAACTAACGCCCAAATAGTTAATCTTTTGAATTTTTGAACTTGAATCATTGTGCTTATAGTTTTTCAGTTAAATCAGGGTGAAAAGTTGATGAGTGATCAAGGGTCAATGGTCAATTGTCAATGGTCACGACTCTTAACAATTGACTTTTAATATTTAAACTTTTCAATTTAGCATTCATGCGGACAAAACAGTGGTTAAAAGCATCAATAATCTGTTTAGCAAATCTAGAGGTGGAATTGGCATCGAACTGGCGCCACAATGCGTCAAGGTCGCTCGTTTACGCAAACAACGCCAAGGTCTGAAACTAGACGCTTTAACATCAGTACCGGTTCCAGAAGGTGTTTTTGTTGATGGTCAAATTGCTGATCCTCCAGCAATGGCACAAATCATTCAGCAGGCACTCACAGAGAGTAAAATAAAAGCTTCTCGGGTTGCCACTGCTGTCACAGGACGAGATTCAATTGTGCGCCTGATACCCGTTCCATCAGAATTAGATGATAAAGAGCTACGCGAGATGGTGTTAAACCATGAAGCAAGCTTATATTTACCCTATCCTCGTGAAGAAGCTGATGTAGATTATCAGAAACTTGGGTACTTTATAGATGAAGATGGGATTGAAAAAGTACAAGTGCTACTGGTTGCAACTCGCAAGGAAATTACTGATACCTACATAAATACATTCGAGCAGGCAGGGTTACAAATTGATGTCTTAGAAATCAATTCTTTTGCGCTGATTCGGACAATTCGTGACCAGTTGCGGCAATACGGGCCACAGGAAGCAGCAGTTTTAGTCGATATAGAATTCGACAGCACAGAAATTGCCATTATTGTCAACGGAGTACCACAATTTTCACGGACAGTCCCCTTGGGAACTTATCAAATGCAAATGGCACTGGCCAGAGCAATGAGTTTACCTGCATCACGAGATATGGAATTATTGCAGGGGATGAGTATTCCTCTCAATACTATGGAAGGCGCAAAAACGGGTGTCACCGAAGCTAATCCTGGTGTCGCAGCAATGATGCGGGTGTTGGGAGAGCTGACAGATGAACTACGCCGTTCCATCGATTTTTATCTCAACCAAAGTGAAAATTTAGAGGTAGCACAAATTTTCTTGTCAGGTCCGGGTGGAGGATTGGCACAGTTAGATGAGTTCTTCACACAAAGATTGAGTTTGCCGACCTCCCAAATAGACCCGATAGGATCTTTGTCTTTGCAAGTTGACGAAGAAAAGTTTCCCAGTGTGCAACGTCCTGGGTTGGGGATAGTGCTGGGTCTTGGGATGCGGGAGGTGTGAGGAGATGGGGTGATGGGGTGATGGGGAGTGTGGGGAGTGTGAGGAGTGTGTAGACGCGGTAGCGGCTTCCCGTAAGGGTGGAGTGTGAGGAGTGTGAGGAGTAGTAAGCCATTAACACTAACCACTAACTACTAACTACTAACTACTAACCAATTACAAATGATGAAAAATGTATAGTTTAGATATTAATTTTCTCAATGATCGGCCAAATTTTGCCAAAAATAGTGAAAAAAAGGTAAAAGTAGCGATTAAAACAGGAAACTTAGCACCTGTGTTTATTGGAGTGGCGATTGGTGTTATTTTTCCGGCTTTTGTAGCAACTGGTTGGTGGCTTTTGCAAGCAAAAAATGCTGAGTTGGAGCAAGTAGTTGCACAGCTGGAAGAGGAGAGCAAAAGCTTAGATGCCCAAATCGGTAGTATTAATAAGATTAAGGAAGAAACCAATAAAGTTAAGGCGGAAACTCAATCTTTAGTGGCTGTATTTGATCAGATTCGTCCTTGGTCTGCAATGTTACAAGATTTGCGCGATCGCATTCCAGCTACAGTACAAATAGAAAATGTCAAGCAAATAGCACCTGCTGCCGCAGTCGAGGGACAGCCTCCACCAAATCCCGCCGGTGGAGTAGAAATTACTGGTTTAGCTCGCTCTTTTAATGATGTCAATGATTTCTTGCTTAGTTTGCAACAATCTCGTTTCTTTAAAGCTAGTGATGTCAAAATTATTTCCACAGAACTAGTAGATGCACCAGTAAAAAATCCTGGTACTCAAACAGGTGTAGCCATTAAACCACCGAAAGTAGCCAGATACACTATTCAAGCCAGCCTTAGCGATATCCCAGCTTCGGATTTAATCCGAGAATTAGAACAAAAAGGCACAGTGGGATTAGTCGCACGTATTCGCAGTTTGCAAAAAACAGGAGTCATTCAAAAATGACGCTGAGTCAAGATATTAATTTTGTGGAAGATGGGGAATCACTAGAGGCTGCATCAGCCTACCCCGTTGTCTTTGGTATTAGCTTTACACCCAAGGTTATAGGCATCTTAGTAGGGGTGTTGGGATTTGCTGGTGCGCTTTACATGTTATTCAACTTAGTCATGCCGGCTTGGGAAACCTTTGGACAAAACCAAGCTAAACAAAGTGAACTACAAGGACAAGTTGACCAAAAGAAAGCCACCATCAAGCAGATAGATAAAGTTAAACAGGAACTAGCAGACGCCAAACAGCAACAAACTCAAGTTTTAGGTTTGTTTGCGAATGAGAAAACCCTAGACACCTTACTGCTGGACTTGAATCGTCTAGTTGAGTCTAACAACGCCACAGTTGCTATCAATGCTACCAGAGCCGAACTGAGGAAATTTGTACCAGTTTCAGATAAAGCTGAACCAATTAATGATGGTTCGTTAGGGAAACAAGTAGATGGCAAGCTGAAGCGTAGAAGTGTGAATGTGGAAATTATCGGAACTTATGAACAAACGCAATCAATACTCCGCAATATTGAGCGTTTGCAACCTTTGTTAATAGTAAAAGACTATCAATCTACCTTAGCTCCCCAACCAGCTTCAGAACCAGGCAAAAGGCTATTGCGGATAGGACCAGCACCTATTTCTACATCTTTTCAATTACAGGCGCTGATGCCACTAACTCCAGAAGATATCGCAGCCCTTCAAGCAGCACCGAAGAAGTGATGGAGTGATGGGGAGGTGGGGAGTGTGAGGGGTGTGAGGGGTGTGTAGACGCGGTAGCGGCTTCCCGTAAGGGTGGAGTGTGAGGGGTGTGAGAAGTAGGGGAATAAGCACTAACCACTAACCACTAACCACCTAATTTAGTGACACTGTGATATTTCAGCAGAATTTTTGGGAAATATACAAACTATAAACACAATTAGCAGCGATCGCACTTACGTATAAATACCGAAAAATTGGTCACAAAAATAGTCAAAAAAATTGGTGAAATGTGAGGAATGAACTGTGAGACAGCTTCACGGTAAAGGTTTAGATTTTATATTAGGTGCTACCACAATAGTTTTTTTAGCTGCTCAACCAGTTAAAGCACAGGTTACTCAAATTACAGATGTGCAGCTAAAAACAGTTAATGGCGGAGTGAATGTTGTTTTAAAAACTTCTTCTGGCTCTCGACCGCAAATTTTTACGACCCAGAGGGGCAAAACTTTAGTTGCAGATATTATTAACACTCAACTACGTTTACCCAAAGGTAATAGTTTCCGCAAAGATAATCCCATTCCAGGAATTGCCTCGATTGAGGTGACTCAACTAGATACCAATAGCATTAGAGTATTGGCAATTGGTACTGACAGCGCTCCTAATACTCAGCCTTTGATGCGTGGAACAAACGACATTACTCTTGGCTTAACTCCCAGTACAGGAACCACAGCATCAGCACCCACACCTCCCCAAGCACCGACTCCTAATCCCAGTCCATCAGTCCCGTCTGTAGTTCCGAACCCGCAAGTCAGTATTGACGGCACACCAGCGCAAACAGCCGGACCAGGACAAGGTCAAACCCAAGCTCCACCTTTCTTACCTAGAGCTGTTGCACCACCAGTAGGAGACATTGCCATTTCTAATATTGATGCTTCTCCCAGCAGCGTTGACTTAGGAACTCAAGAACGTGTACCCCGGCTTGTGCTGCGAGATGCACCAGTCAGGGAAGTATTATCATTGCTGGCTCGTGCTGCTGGTTTGAATTTGGCTTATTCAGGAGCAGAAACAACTGGAGGACAAGGGGGACAGGGAGGACAAGGGGGACAAGCAGCTGGACCGACAATTTCCATAGATATAGAAAATGAGCCAGTGCAAGATGTATTTAACTACGTCTTGCGTCTGAGTGGTTTGGAAGCAAACCGCAGTGGTCGCACAGTTTTTGTCGGGCCAAGGCTACCCAATTCCACCCGTGATGTCGTCATGCGGAACTTGCGACTGAATCAGGTAACAGTAGGGACTGCTCTTAACTTTTTAGTGTCTTTGGGTGCAGAAAGTGCTGTCAATCGTGAACGCCAAGTCACTAATGTCAGTGCTGTTCCTGTGGGTAATGGAGTTGCTCCGATTACTCAAACTCAGACCACTACAGAAACAAGAGTTGAAACTCAACGCATAGATTTTCAGGATTCCAAACCTTTACTTAGGGGTTTACAAGCACTCGGAGATGAACGGACAAATTCTTTGACTTTGATTGGGCCACCAAGATTGGTTGAAATAGCAATGGCTCAACTTACTCAACTAGATGTACGCCGTCGGCAAGTGGCAGTTAATATCAAAATTATTGATGTTAACCTTTTAAATACCAAAGACGTTAACACTAGCTTTTCTTTTGGTATTGGCAATAACTTTTTCGTCAATGACGGCGGTGCAGCAGCTTTAAATTTTGGCGGTTCTAGACCAGCTACTAGTGCAGAAGCAAGAACTAGTGTGACTGGTACACCAGTAATAACCAATCCTATTGAGGGAGATGGTGTATTTCTGGATAATGGTTTCTTTAATCCAAAAGGTAGACCTTCCGCTAATCCACCTGTGAGTACAAACCCACTACAACCCGGTATCTCAGAGTTTTCTCCGGGAACTCCGGGACAAACCACAACCGAAATAGTGCCGACTGCAATTGACCCTGCTACAGGGCTACCGACTAGGTATGATTTTCAAACTACAACAACTCCAGGAACACCTGACAAATATACATTCTCTCTTCCTTCTTTGTACCAGTTCCCCAAACGTTTTCTCCTCAGTCTCCAATCTCAGGTGCAAAGTGGTAATGCCAAAATTCTAACTGACCCGACTTTGATTGTGCAAGAAGGTCAAACAGCTAATGTCAACTTGACTCAACAAGTAGTGGGAAATATTAAGAACGAAATTACACGAGGTGACGGCAGTTCTACACAAACAGTTACAGCAGAGAAAGAAGATGTGGGTTTAACCCTAGCTGTCAAAGTTGATCGCATTGATGACAATGGTTTTGTTTCTCTCTCGGTGGCTCCGACTGTCAAAGCACCTCAAGCTGCTACTAACCTTAATTTAGGTACAGGTAGCCAGCAAATATTCTTAGTTTCTCAAAGGTCGCTTAATTCCGGTTTGATTCGTCTACGCGATGGTCAGACTTTAATTCTCAGTGGCATCATTCAAGACACAGAAAGAGCTACTGTCTCTAAGCTTCCTATCCTGGGAGATCTTCCCCTAATTGGTTCACTGTTTAGAAGGACAAACAAACAGAATCAGCGCAATGAAGTAATCGTATTACTCACACCTCAAATTATAGATGATTCTGAGAAATCATCTTATGGCTATAGCTATACTCCTAGCCCAGAGGTACGGCAAATACTTGAGCGTCGGGGGTTGCAGGTTCCGAAGTAGTAGGTGATTGTAAGTGTGAGGGGTGTGAGGGGTGTGAGGGGTGTGAGGGGTTGAGGAAGATGGTTAAAGGTTTAGTGAAAAAACACCAAGATTTAGAAGTTTATAAGATGGCGTTTGATGCTGCAATGGAAATTTTTGATCTGTCTAAAAAGTTTCCTATTGAGGAACGTTTTTCATTAACTGACCAAATTCGTCGTTCTTCTCGTTCTGTTTGTGCTAATTTTGCAGAGGCTTGGCGAAAACGAAGATACAAGGCTGCATTTGTAGCTAAGTTAAATGATTGTGAAGCAGAAGCAGCTGAAACTCAAACATGGATAGAGTTTGCCGTCAAATGTGGTTACTTGAACAGTGATACAGGTCGAGAAGTTTACAGAACTTATAACAAGGTTCTTAGTGGCTTCAACAATATGATTAATAATTCCGAATCCTGGTTAATGAAACATTAGAAAGGTGAAGAAAAGAAGTAGAGGAATGACAGGCGTAGATTAAGAATCTTTTCTCTCCCACTCCTCACACTCCCCCCACTTCTCACACTCCCACCTCCCCACTCCCACACAAAGCATGGGAGCAAGAAAACTTTTGTGTTATGTAATTTGTCGAAGTTTTTGGGCGATCGCTTGAGCATCATTCCCTAAAAAAACATCTTTGTCACCGTTGTTCCAAGTAATGCGACAGGCAAATCGCCGCTGATTATTTTTATCAAGTTTCCGAAACTGAATCTGACGAGCATAAACCAAATTCAGCAATCCTCTGGAGATCAGACTCAAACAGCTAAGAGAAGACAAAGGCTTGTCTCAAAATGCGTTAGCACGACAGCTAGAGATGTCGCTTGCGAATATTCAAAAAACTGAATATGGCAAAGCAAAATCTATCCCCCTTGATACCTTAGAGAAAATTTGTCTAGCGCTCGATTGTGAAATAGGTGATTTATTGGTAATCGTTGAACGCGGAAAGTAGAGAAACGCGTCTTCTAAAGTCCTGCAAGTCGGACTTCATCCCCTCCTTAAAAGAAAAAGATAGGGGTTCTCGCTCTCCCGTGTTGTTTTAATAGAGGTCGAGAAGTTTACATAACTTATAAAAAAGTTCTTATTAGGTTGAAAAAGATAATTAATAATTCCAAATCCTGGTTAATAAAAAATTAGAAAACAAAATAAAGGGATGATAAGGCTAGATTAAAAACTTTTCTTCCCCTTTTCGCCTACTCCACCCTTACAGGAAGCCGCGCAAAGCGCGTCTAGACACTCCTCATACTCCCCCCACTCCCCCAACCTCCCCACCCCTGTTACCTTCGCAAAAGGGTCTTTTACTAAGTATTTTTTCCTAATTTTAGGGGTGTTTTTTGTGAAACAATTACTCTTTTACAATAAAAAATCCTGAAATCCATATAAATTAATGCTTTCATCTATCCACTTCTGGCTTGAACACTTTAGAATGATTCATTGAAAAGTCGAGCCTATGAGAGTTACAAGAATTTTAAGCAAAAATACTCACAAGGACGGCTTTTGTAAATCTCAAAACAGAGATTTAAGTAAAGATGCGTCAAGTGCATCTGTACCCTATCTCAAATAAACCTCAAGGAGTTTGACATGAACAAAGGTGAATTAGTTGACGCAGTAGCAGAGAAGGCTAGCGTAACCAAAAAACAAGCTGATGCTGTTTTAACTGCGGCTTTGGAAACTATCATTGAAGCTGTTTCCTCTGGTGATAAAGTGACCCTAGTGGGATTTGGTTCTTTTGAATCGCGGGAACGCAAAGCCCGCGAAGGGCGTAACCCCAAAACCAACGAAAAGATGGAAATTCCCGCAACCAAGGTTCCTGCCTTCTCTGCTGGAAAGCTGTTTAGAGAGAAAGTTGCACCCCCAAAATCTTAGTTAGTGATGTTTTAGGGAAATCTTTTTTGATGCGGCAAATGGCACATGGGGGAAATTTAGCTTGGGCAGCAGCGCTGGCTGGCTGTTCCCCCAGTGCTATTGTTGATTTTTCTGCGAGTATCAGCCCGTTGGGACCCCCAAGCAGTGCGTTAGTTGCTATTGAGTCACAACTGGTTAATCTTCGGCACTATCCAGATCCAGATTATTGTGAACTCAGGCTGGCTCTGGGTAAGTTTCATCAACTGCCGCCAGAGTGGATTCTGCCGGGTAACGGTTCGGCAGAATTACTAACCCTGGCAGGAAAGGAATTGGCAGAATTAGCCGCAACAGCTTTCATAACTCCAGCCTTTGGCGACTACTACCGATCGCTAGCGGCATACAACGCTAAAGTGCTGGAATTTCCTCTTTCCTCAGTTATTGATCAAGAGTCATTTGTGATCAGTGATCTGTCATCTATTCTTGACAGAGGACAAATCACAAAAGACAAAGGGCTACTTCTCAATAACCCCCATAATCCAACAGGAAAATTATTCTCAAAACAAGCCATTCTGCCCTATCTAGAGAAATTCGCTTTGGTAGTGGTGGATGAAGCTTTTATGGATTTTCTACCTCCAGATCAACAACAAAGCATAATTGGAGAAGTAGAGAAATATCCCAATTTAGTCATTTTGCGATCGCTCACCAAGTTCTATAGTCTGCCTGGGCTACGGTTGGGTTATGCGATCGCTCATCCTGACCGTTTGCGGCGTTGGCAGTCTTGGCGCGACCCCTGGCCTGTCAACACTCTTGCCCAAGCCGCAGCAGTTGCTGTAATCGCTGATAAAGACTTTCAGAAGCAAACCTGGACATGGCTAGAACCAACACGAAAGCAGTTGTTTGAGGGTTTAGCCCAAATTCCAGGTTTGCAACCCTTGCCAAGTGCTGCTAACTTTTTACTTGTAAAATCACAGTACTCCAGTCTTGAATTGCAGCAACAACTACTCAAGCATCACCGAATTTTAATTCGCGACTGCTTGAGTTTCCCTGAATTGGGCGATGGCTATTTCCGTGTTGCTGTCCGCTTATCCTCAGAAAACCAGCGTTTATTAGATGCGATCGCTTTAGTCAATAGTCCATAGTTAACAGTCCAATGTTCCAAGTTTCTGACTATTGACAATTGACAATCGACCCTTGACCATTGACCCTTGACTAATGACTCTTGACTACGATGTCGTAATTATTGGTGGCAGTCTTGCAGGGCGTTCTGCTGCTTTGATGGCAACCCAACTCAAAGCTAAAGTTGCTTTAGTAGAAGCCAAAACAGATTATGGATTTATTCATCACCACGTTTTTAGTGAAATTGGCAGGCTGGCCCAACAGGTAAGTAATGCTGCTCAATTCGGAATTGGTATTTCTAAACCACCAGATATTTTTTATCCTACAAATGTCTCCAACGGCACAATTCATAGCTCAACGGAAAAAACAGAGGCACTTTCCCTGCAAGACTCTTTTATAGCTATATCTTCAGGAAAATCTCAAACGCCTGTGATGTGGTCAGAAGCATTGCTCTACGCTCGTGGTGTGAGTTCTAATCTAGAACAATTCCATTCACCTGCTGTATTAGCAGCTCAAGGTGTCGATGTTGTGATTGGCAAAGGACAATTTCAAGCCTCACCCGATTTAGTATTTGCTGTTAATAATCGTCTACTGCGCGCACGCACCTATTTATTGGCTAGTGGTTCAGTTCCGGTAATTCCAGATATTGAAGGATTGCAAAAAACTGGTTTTCTTACCCTCTCGGAAATTTGGCAGTCTCTAGGCAGTTCTACACCACCCCAAAATTGGGTGATTATTGGTGGTACTCCCCAAAGCGTAGAGGTAGCACAAACTCTGGCGCGTTTGGGTTGTAGTGTTACACTCATAGTTCACCACCCCTCTATCATCCGTCATGCTGACCCTGAAATAGTTCAACTTCTACAGGCACAATTAGAAGCAGAAGGTGTGCGCGTCCTGACAAACACAACAGTAACTCAGGTTCGGCTCATTGAAGATAAAAAATGGCTCCAAGCAGGACACAAAGCCATTGAAACTGATGAAATTTTGGTAGCTACTGCCCGGCAGCCAAATATTGAATCCCTGAATTTAGCAGCTGTGGGTGTAAAATGGCATCAACGCCGCTTAGTAGTGAACGAAAAACTGCAAACAACTAATCACCAGATTTACGCTTGTGGTGATGTTATTGGTGGCTATGAATTTCCTCACATTGCTAATTATGAGGCAGGAATTGCGTTGAAAAATGCTCTATTTTTTCCTTGGAATAAAGTCAATTATCATTCCATTCCTTGGGGAGTTTGTTCTCACCCCATACTGGCTCAAGTTGGTTGGACAGAGGCACAAGCAAAACACCAGTATGGTAAGAATGAAATTATAGTGTTACGACAGTATTTTAAACTCCTGGCAGCAGCTCAAATCCAGGAAGAAACCACAGGTATTTGTAAATTAATTGTTCGACGTAATGGAGAGATTTTAGGATGTGGGGTATTGGGAACAGCAGCAAATGAATTAATTAATATTATTGCTTTAGCGATCGCTCAAAAAATTAAAATCAATCACATAGCAAATTTAGCTGCAATTTTTCCTAGTTTTTCAGAAATTTTAGAACAAACTGCCAGACAGTGGCATCAGCAAAGGTTACAAAATAATACAAAATTGCAAGATTGTTTGGAAAGTTTCTTCCACTTCCGCCGTGATTGGAAAATATGAGTTATATCATGTCCGCTTGAACACTTAATATTATCCGTTGGGTAGGTAATTGGTAATTGGTAATGGGTAATTGGTGATCATTGGTCATTTGTCAATGGTAATTAACTATCAACCACCAACCACCAACCGCCAACCACTAACTACTAACCACTAACTTTTTTTATTTTTTCCTTCTGGGAGCGAAACACTACCAATACCTTGCAAAATCCCACGAACAATTAAACCTAAACCCCGACCAACTATTTTTGTGAGCACAAAGACGACTCCACTCCCTAAGAAAGATAATAGCGATTGCAAACGAGGGGCGATCGCATCACCAAATTCTAGTCCTAGTGTCACCAATAAACGAATTCCTGAAAGTTCAGCTAATTCTTGACGACGAGGAGCATAAATAGAAGTTTTGGCAATACCACGGGGAGCAAATACAAATAGATCATAGCGACTTTCAAAAATAGCTTTCGGTTCTGTAACCAAATTTTTGATCCGATATTTCCAAGATAAACTATTTCTAAAGCGTTCAATTTCTCGTGTGGAAATCAATTTACGATCATAAAAATTTTGCTTAATATCTTCTATATCTCCTAAATAGTTCAGGAGGGGTTGTACTACAGCATTACCTACTTGAATTAACAAGTTTTCTAATAACATTTCTGCCTGTTGATTAGCTTCAAAGCTTCCCGCAGAATAATTAGTATTATCAATAATTAAATCTGTTTGAAATAACAAGTAAGAAAATAAATCGACAACTAAGGGAATTTGGTTGAGAATGCCTGTTTGTACTACTCCAGCACTTTGTAATATCACATTGATAATTTCGATCTGATTATTACCAAATCTTACACGAGAAAATTTCCCAAAAAATTCTGTAGAAACTTCCTTCCATAATTCATGTAAGATTGCACTTTTGATGTCAGATAGTTGATTAATTTCAATTTGGGAATTACGCAGATCATCTAAAGTATCAGCAACTTTTTGCAAAATCAAATAAAGTAATTCTCGTTTTTTATCTGGGCGCAAAATGTCAATTTCTAAAGACACATCTGTAACATTTTGCAATGGTAATTGTAGTTTATTTAGGCAAAATGTAAATATTGTTGCTTGCAGCGCTCTGGGGCTAAGTAGGGAGGGAGTGTTTGGGGTGATGGTGCGATCGCTAGGGATATTTACTACGGGTAATGGTAATTGTTCAGCAGCTTGAGGTTGACTTTGGTCGTTGATTTGCCTAGGTTGTGGTGTTGCTAATAAATGATTGATCAACCAACGAGCTGCTAACAACTCCCGTCGCTGTCCAGCTAACACTGCTCGTTCTAATATCGGCTGTCCAGGAATCTGCAATTTTGCTGTTACTGCTGCTAAATTAGCATCTATTTGGGTATTTCCTGACAAACGGAGGTTTTCTAATAGCCGAGTGAAGAAACGATAAAAAGATGGGGTGGTGGGGAAATGGGGAGATGGGGTCTGTGTTGTTGTGTCGTTGAAGACATACCAGTAAGAACGACCAGCTACTATTTCTTGCATAATCTCAACTAATTCAGTCACTGGCGTTCCTTTGGGGCAGTAACCGTCTATACCAATAGACTTGGCTGCCAACAGTAGCCCTTGGTCTTGCACAGAACTTAGTAACAAAATAGGCAAGTTTGGATACTGTGTTTTGATTTGCCGACACAGTTGTAAACTTATTTGCTGACTGTGGAGAGAGCGACTATTACCTAGTTCCAAGACTACTAAATTTATACTTTTGAGGTCTTGTTGGGCAAGTTCTGCTAAAATCTGCAAAGCAGCAGTATTTGTTTCTACCTCCGATACTACTTGCAAGTTAGAAAATTCTTCTAAAGCGACCCGCAATCCTAGCCGGAAGATGGGGTCTTGGTCAACTAGCAATAATTTTAGAGGGCGATCGCTCATAATCTAAACTATACTCTGATGCTGTTTGTAGTTAATGGGAAACAGCTTCGATACTTCACCTATTCTCCCTATTCTTACCGAAGCAATTTTAGATTCAGAATTGAGATGTCCGAATACCCAATTGTCTCATCTATCGTTTATCGGTGTGTATTCAGTGGTCATTCGATTTTAAATTTTGGATTTTGGCTTGCTCTGCACCATCAAAGATTATCGGTCAATTCCAAATCCATCCAAATTCAATGAATGTGTTTTTGAACTGAAAAAGATCGATGATAATTGCCATATACAGACAAATACTATGTAACTGATTAACTAAATGAGCTTGAGTATTCGGCATTGGCTAGCAGAAAACTATATTGAAATCTCTGATATTAGGGGATTATCACCAGGACAGATGGTGAGTATAGCCTTCCGTATTGTTCATGATATGGAAGTAAAAAGTCTCATACCTTTGGACATTTGTACTTTAGCAGAAGTGTTAGAACTACCCTTGGCTAGTGTGTGGCAGGACATAACAGTCTTTGCTCAATTGACAGAAAGTCTTCTGCGGACCATTTCTCATAAAAAGCCATTAAAACGTAACGAAGGCACATGGCTAGCATTTCAAATAGCCTATCTTCGAGGCTTACAGCAAGTTTTCGCTCAAGAAAAAAGCTTACAAAGACCTTGGTTAAACCAGATAATGCTTTGGGATAGTAGAAGAGAAAACGGAGACAATAAAGACACAGGCGATTTATTAAAAACTCCTGTGCGACTCCTACAAGATACCCAACTGCAAGGACTCCTCAAAACTCTCCGCCCTGGTAAACTCACGGATACTCAAGCTGAACAAGCTTTAAGTTTAGTAGCAGATTCATTACTGGTACAGCAAATAGATAATGCTGTCAAAGCCTGGTTTGTTGCCAATGGAGTGGAGGAAGCAGAAAGTAAATTAATCACGAAACGCTTGCAAAATTCACTGTTTGGACACTTACTAGCAGTGATAGCAGAAAACGCACCACCTTTAGCGCAACTACAAAAATTCGTTGGATTAGGAAATTCATACCCTGTTAATTCCACTGACAAACATCTGCAAATTTCCGAGACTGGCTTATATGTAAGTGACAAAATTGACTTGTTGCGGGAACTCTACCGAGCTAGTTTAATGCAGAGACAATCAGAAACATTATTTATGGAATCCTTTGCTCTCAAGGATATTTATGTTCCCCTGAATGGTTTACCAATCAATGATAGTGATTCGCAACCAGAACAAAAAACAGTTGAAGCGATTGATTTAATGACATGGGTGCGACAACAACTGGTTGATTTAGATACTATTGCTGTGATTGAGTCGGAACCTGGCTATGGCAAAACTAGTTTCTGTCAAATGTGGACAGCAGTTGCAGCGAAAGAACTTTACCCTGCATGGATACCGATATTAATTCGCCTCAAGGATGTTAAGTACGGTAAAACTTTAGCAGCAACCTTAAATTCTGGTTTTGCTCTTAATCGTTATATCCACCTTGGTGATTGGCTGCAACAAGACTATCCTCCTTGTTTGCTTGTGTTAGATGGTTTAGATGAACTACCACCTGCTAGTCAGGGTAATCAGGCAAAAATCATTTTGATGCAGCAGTTGTTTAGCTTGCAGTCTCAGTCTCGGCATAAGATTGTTTTGACTAGTACTTCACAAGCTTTACAGGAAATCATTCAAGAACTAGAACAACCATTGCCATTGTGCCGAATTAGTATTCAACCTTGGGAACAGGAAGAGTGGAGACAATGGTTTCAACTATGGGCGCAAGTCCAATCTTTGCCTATTGCTCAAAATTTCTTTACGTTCCTCAAACAATCAGGATTATTCTCAGCTACATCCAAGCTACCGGAACTTTCAGCCCTTGTCCGTCAACCCCTGATGCTTTATTTATTAGGAGTGTTGCATCGAGACGGACTTCTGGATGAGCAGATATTACTATTAGCTACTAAGACTCAAGCAGCTACCAGCGCTACTGTTTTATGGGAAATTCACCAACGGCTGAGTAGATGGTTATTAGGATATCCCCAAACTGGTGGTATTAAAACAATGCTGCTGCGTTCAGGTTCGACTTATATCCACCGCACACAAGACGCGATCGCTAATCTGCTGCAAAACCGTCATCCCCAAGATGTACTCGAACATATGCAAGCGATCGCACTACAAATATTGCACTCCCAACGCCATCAAATTACTTTAGAACCCAGCCACAAGAACCTCCCAGCCTTTTATTTTCAGAGTCAACACTCAACCTTCCCGCCTTACACTCCTCACCTGCAAACTGAATTCTCTCACCCCAAATTAGGAGAATTCCTCTGTACTCAGGCTATTGTTGTTCAACTGAAGTTACTTATTCAACGTCAAGAAAACGCTTATGGTGAATTTACCTTCGTGCTAGAGTCTGCTAGTAGCGTTGCTCAGCAGCTTTACAATTTATTTGGTTTTGGAATTGTTTCCCCGGAATTGGAAAATTTGGTGATTGAGGGTTTGCGACGAGAACCACAGGATGAATTTTCTTTTGAATTGTTGTGCGATCGCTTGCTATCTTTTTGGTATGGCTATTGTCGAGGTCGTTGGTTGGATGAAGGTATTGCACACAAAGCATTCGCTCATTTTCAAGCATTGCAAAACCCTGCAAATGTAGAACAGATTCATGCAGCAGTGGGACTGAATGTATTTTTATTACTTTGTGCTTGTCACCAACAAACCAAAACTACTTTTTGGCCTTGTGGTAATCCAGAAAGTTTGTCTGAATTTTATTCACAAGCATTAATAATATTAATTGCCAGGACAAAAGTTTTACATCCAGCTGCTTTCGCAAAACGTCTGCAATCAACATCCCTCACTTGTCTCAACTTATCAGGCGCTGATTTGTCACAAGCAATGTTAGCTGGTGTCAATTTTGGGCAAATAGATTTATCTAATGCTAATTTCATGGGAGCCAATTTAGTTGGAGCTAATTTGCAGGATGCAAACCTAGCAGGTGCTAACCTGACTGGTGCTAACCTCACAGATGCAAATTTATCAGGTGCAAACCTAGCGAGTGCTAACTTGACTGGTGCTAACCTCACAGGCGCAAATCTTCAGTCAACGAATCTCACCAATACCTGCTTATTTTAAGCTGTTCTGCAAGAAACTGACAAAGAAATTGCCATACTTAATGGTGCAATCTTTTCAATTAAAGATTTTCAAACTATCAAAAAATTACTATCCAAATCTACTTGTATTAATAATATTAATTCTTATGAAAAAACAGCCCCTTGGTTAAATAATGATGCCATTGGAAATATTATTGAAAGTGCAGAAGGTGAACCAATGATGTCTGGTGATTTATATGAAGATTATGCTGATGATGAGACAGTATTGGGATAGTTGGTTGGTGGTGGTCATTTGTCATTGGGGATTGGGAATTGGGCATTTTGGCGATTTTGGATGAGATTGCAATCCAAAATCTAAAATCTAAAATTTCTTGTCTCCCTTGTCCTCCTTGTTCACCTTCCCATCCCCGATTCCTCTTCTTACGAATTTCTGTAGCCGTAAAAATTAATACTATAGTCTGTAATTTTAACGCCTGTTTGTTCTTCAACCAAACGAATAATTTCTTCCGGTAATGTTATGTGAACATCTATAATTTGGTTTGTATCCAAACAGTTAACATGGCTGTGGGAATCACTGATATTACCGTACAGACGTCCGTCACAGCGTTCAATACATTCAATAATGCCACCGGAAGATAAGGCTTCTAAATTTTGATATACAGAAGTGTGACCGATCGCTTTACCTTGTTGATTGAGGCGATCGTAAATTTCTCTAGCAGAAAGATGCTCTTTTGCTTGCCAAAGTAATTCGAGAATATAGCGACGTTGGCGACTAACACGCATACCCTGCGTTTGACACTGGTCTATTGCATCTTCTAAGGAACGAATGGGTTTTTTAGATATTGTCGGTTTTTGCATATTGATGCTTGTTAACTGTTTTAGTAATTTTTTTTCTTTTGAATGTTTATTTGTTATTTTATATTTTTAAGGTTTATGTACTTTCTGGTCAGTTTGAAACTGTGTTGCTACGAGTAATTGCTGCGGAAATCACAGATCGCCGAGAGGAATTTTTATATTCCTTGACAATTTTGCAGTCACACCTTAATATAAAACAAACTCATTACAACTTTAGCTTAAAATTATTGTAAATGTCTACTTTAATTGGCAATGTAAGAGCTTGACTCACCTTTTCGTACAACTTAATAATTGCTGAATTATCACAGCTGCATATTTGCAAGTTATTGGTATAAAAATTTAAAGACAGCTGGGCTATGCAAGCTGTCTTTTTGAAAAAATTTATTTAAAGCAGTGGTTCAAACTACTTGCCACCAACCAAAAGTCGGGCCAATAAAACGAATTGTTACCCAGGCTGCAACCATAATACCAATACCAATCCAAGCACCACGAGAAGTCCATTTGACAAATAGTTCTGCTTGTGATTTTGTGATCGGAACCCAAGGCATAATGCGTTCTTGTTGAGCTTGACCGTATTTTTCTCCCAGTGCTTCTTTACGACGTTTTGCTTCACCCATTGACTTCACCTACGACTAAAATTCCAAATGTTTCTCTATTAAATAACAGTTGTGTATTTTGTTGTTTGTTGATTGTTGATTGTTGTACCCTGAACTGATACAAATGCTTTGCCCCTACCATCAACCACAAACACAACTTTTATGAGTCGTCCTTACTATGTTGGGAAAATAAGCTGGGATCAAGATAGTTAATACGCGCTAAGGGACTAAGAGCAGTTAATATTTGAGCGCCATAGCTACGGTTGATGACTCGACTATCAAGCAAAGCTACAATACCTTGACTTTCTCGGACTGGGGCGATCGCTCTTTGTAATTCGTTTAAAGCAGATGGCAATAGATATAAACGAAACCAGTCTTGATGCGATCGCTTATAGTGGGCAACTCTTCCTGCTACCAAGGGATGTTCAAGAGATGGTAAAGGTAGAGTCGCGATGATAATCAATTGTGGTGCAGGCAAAACTTTTTGATGTTCGCGCCAAAATTCCCAACCACTAATTAAAATCCCATTTTCATCTAAACAAGTTTTTTCTACCTGGACTCGCGAACCAAATTCCGAAGCTAAGATTGCTCCGACTTGGGACTTCAATGGTACATCTCCCACCAACACCACCGTCAATCCTGGCGATGTTGCACTCAGACAAACCAGCGTCCGCACTTTGTGAATAAATGCTGCTTGAAATTCTGGGGTATTGGGTAAGGGTAACTGGTACGGTATGTAAAGTTGAATCGCTTCCGTTTGACTATCCGAGAACTTTAAACAAGTCAACTCCTCACCTAACCCAAGGTGTTGGCGAAAAATAGGAGCCTCGGTTTCTGGTTCTAGGGAACTACCAATCAATACCACAGGCTGTCGCTGCCAAATCGGGGTCAGTATTTCTGCGATATCAATTGGGGCGCTGTGTAAAGAAAATAAACCTTGACGACGGGCAATAGTGGCCCAGAGGAGAGATGGGGTGGTGGGGCGATGGGGAACTCGGGGCCCCCACTCCCCCAAGGGAGTGGGGATTAGGGGCAATGGGGGGGTAAGGGAACAACAGTGCTGGAATTGTTGCCAAAACTGTTTCCAAGCATCGGGGAGAGTATCTATGTCTAAATTTGAATAAAGACTGCTCAATATTTCTGTTTCTGCTTGGGAAATCAAATAACATTCGTAGGGATTTGCAGGATGCTGGAATAGTTCGTGTGTTAGTTTTGCTCGTACAGAGCGAATTTCCTCAGCAATGTGTGGGTAGCCAAGTATCAGTTGATCCCAATCATGGGCTTCCCAAGTGATGGTGAGTTGATCACGCGCCCAAACTTCTAAATCGTCTACGCCATCAATAATCGTAGGAATGCCAGCCGGAAATTTTTCCTGGGGTGTTAGTTGTGCTTTTAACCAAGCTTGAGGTGAAATCAAAAATAATCCTTGAAAGTCACCACCAGGCCAAGCATCACCTATTCTAATAGGCTTGTTAATTCCCAGCCATTGCTGCAAGCGGGGAATTTCTACTTTCACAAGACGTTGCTGCACAACTTCAGCAGCAACGATAATCACAGGGCTATGCCACATCAAAGCTGATGCCACAAAGCTTGTACGATACCGCCCTTGATAGCTGCAAGCTGCACCTACTTGAATCAGGGCGCTACGTCCCAGGCGCAAGGCGCGTGCAACCAACCGTGCCATCGTTAAATGATGGGGCCAGGAAGGGAAACCCGCCTGCGATCGCAGGAAGTTATGTAATGATAAATGAACTTCTGCCTCAATCACACGCTTTTCATCCCATACAAAGTGATTTTACTTGTAACAGCCCCATTTCTATTATGTTGTTAGTTGTTAGTTGATAGTTGTTAGTTTTCTGGAATTTTCCCACTAACAAACACCCACCAACAAAGAACCACTGACATTATTACCGTAAATTATGGCAACCTATACAGGAATTTCCAGCGAAGCTTTTAGACACCCCTTAGATCGGCAAGCAGAGCAAGCCTTGCGTAGTTTACCGGGATTTGATTTAGTTGCCCGTAAACTCATGGAATTTATCTACGAGCGCCCGCAGTTAATCTATTTAATGGGCAACACCATCCAAGTTGGGCCTCGTCAATACTCCACTATTTACCAGATTTTTCGGGAATGTGTGCGGGATTTGGATATTTATCCAGAGCCAGCACTGTTTTTATCACAAAATCCCCAAGCTGATAGCTATGCGCTGGGGCAAGAACATCCTTATATAGTCATAAATACAGGGATTTTAGACTTACTAAACGAAGCCGAAATTAGGGCGGTGTTAGCCCATGAACTGGGGCATATTAAATGTGGTCATACTATTTTAATTCAAATGGCGATGGGGGCGATGAGTGCTGCTTCTGCCCTTGGTAGATTTACTTTTGGTATAGGTAATTTTGTTACACCAGCATTAATTTATGCTTTTTTTGAATGGCGACGCAAAGCAGAGTTATCAGCAGATCGAGCCGCATTATTGTTAGTAGATGACTTGAATACTGTGATGTCATCAATTATGAAAACTACAGGTGGCAGTATAAAATATGCCAATGAATGTAGTTTACAAGAGTTAATTCGTCAGTCAGAAAATTATCAGGTGCTTGACGAAGATGAATTGAATCAAGTCTATAAATTTTTGGTTTACAGTGGTAGTCAAAGCGAAATGCTGAGCCATCCTTTCCCTGTAGAACGCTTACATTATCTACAGGAGTGGGCAGTTTCAACAGAATATCAGCAGATCAAGCAAGGAAATTACATGCGATCGCCTGCATCTGGAGCAGTGGATGTGAAAGCGACGGAAAATGCTGCCCGAAACGAAGAAATCGAAAAATTACGACAAAAAATTGCACAATTGCAAAGAGAGATTGACAGAATGAAAAAATCAGATTAGGTGAAGATTAGGGATTTTCCTAAAGGAGAGGCTACGCGTAGACGCGAGGCTGACCAGACAAAAGAATTGTCTCATCTTTTCTTCTTTTATATTTGTCTGGCGCACAAATGTACTATATTTTTAAGCTGCCATTCCCGTTCTAATACAGGGCTGTTTGGCTACATGTGTTTTGGTTCAAAACACAAACTTGGTGTCGAGTCGCTCCTACTGTTTTCCTTTCCTCAAATCCTACTATCTAGGTAGTTACTAAAAAAAATTTTTGAATATGACGTTCAAATTTATCAAGCTTCTATGTATCTTCAGTGTAATTTTTCTGCTTGTCGTCTTATCACCAACAACTGCTTCGGCTTCCCCATTTAATTTTAAGACAAACTCTCCTGTAGCTATTGCTCCAGCAACTCAATCATCTTTAGATATCAACTTTACCCCACAAATACGCCAACAACTCCAAGCAGTACGTCAACGCCGCAATCGAGAGATTCAAAAAGTTTTGGACTCATCTCAAATGACTGAATTGACTTACAACCTACGTTCTGGTGATAACTTTCGTCAAGCGCTAGACAAACTTAATTTGCAAGGCGATCAGAAGGAAATGGTAGAGGCGATCGTGAAAATTTGTGATTTGAAAACAAAAGCTATACTATCTCGTTATTCACAGCAAAAAGGGAAATAACTACCGATTTTACAAAGGAGTCTCAAAGCTCAAACTTTGATGACGGGTTCCAAATCTTGCGATCATTATTGATGAGATACATAAGTTGATTGAGAAGGTTCCTAGTCAGGACTTTAGTCCTTAAAATTAAGCGATTTATCGCTCACTACAAACCTCTCGTAATTTGCGATCGCAACTAAACAAAAACAAAAGCTCCTCCAGTTGGGAGGGGGCTTTTTTATGTATCTGACAAACTAGAGAAGATTAGCCGTTGATCGCAGGAGCAGTCAATGCAACAGGAGCAACATCGCCACTAGCTAAGTCGAGGGGGAAGTTGTGAGCATTACGCTCGTGCATAACTTCCATACCCAAGTTAGCGCGGTTGATGATGTCTGCCCAAGTGTTGATCACGCGACCCTGAGAGTCAATCACTGACTGGATAAACAATACTCCCTTTTTATTATTTGCGCTGATACTTCATTCCCGGTTTTTGTAAGACTAAACCCATCAATTCCAGCTGCAACAACGCACTAGAAACAACACTCGCAGGCATACCTGTTTGTTGGATAATCATATCAAAAGCCAAAGATTCAGAAGAAATTACATTTATTACTTGTTGCAGTTCTGGTGGCAAATCAGGCAGGATCAATTGTTGTGGTTCTGGGGACACAGAAACAGAATCTATTGTTGGTATAGCTCCCAGCATTCTTAACAATTCATCTAATTCTTTGAGAATGGGAGCAGCACCTTGACTAAGTAACTTTAAGCATCCTTGGGATGGATAATCATCAACTCTACCCGGTAAGACATAAACATCTCTACCAAATTCATTCGCATAATTCGCCGTAATCAACGCACCAGACTTTAGTGGTGCTTCCATCACCAAGACAGCGCGACTCAATCCAGCAATAATCCGGTTGCGACGGGGAAATTGAGCGCGTTCAGGTGGCGTTTTGCTTGGGTACTCACTTAAAACTAACCCAGCAGTTAAAATCTGTTTGTAAAGTTGCTGATTTTTGGCTGGATAAATGACATCTACACCCGTACCTAAAACTGCTATGGTGCGTCCTCCAGCTTTCAAAGCGGCGGCGTGACTTTCTGTATCAATTCCCTCTGCTAAACCAGAAACGACTGTAAAACCATTTTTAGCCAAAGCTGTACTAATTTGACGAGTCCAACGAATACCGTATTCTGAGGGTTGGCGCGTACCCACGATCGCAACTAATGGAGTTTCGCCTAAAGTTTCTCGTAGTTCTACTTCACCACGAAAGTACAGTAGTGGTGGTGGACTGGGAATTTCCAACAGCAAGCGAGGATATTCTGGATCTACTGGTGTCCAAAAATTGGGATTTTGCTCTTGGTGTTGGATGAGTAATTGTTCGGGATGAAGACGCGATCGCTGTTGTACCACTTTTTGCAATGTCTGAAAACCAAAACCCTCCACCGCTTGCAACTGTACAGGACTAGCTTCCCAAGCTGCTTGGAGTGTGCCAAAATGCTGTTGTAACCTTTGCAGCAATACCGGACCAATCCCTGATATTTGTGACCAAGCTAGCCAATACCCACGTTCAACTGCCAATTCTCAATCCTCATTGAGTATTTAGTCAAGATTACTCGCCTTGAGCATCATTTGTCATTGGTCAATTGTTAGTTGTTAGTGGTTAATAATTATTTCTCTACTCCTCATACTCCCCACACTCCACGCCAGTCGCTCTTTGTTGGAAACCAACAAGACCGCGCTGGCTCCCCCACTCCACCCTTACCTGAAGCCGCTAGGGGTCTACACACTCTCCATTCCACGGTAGTTGGCATCCACAAAGACTTGCGCTTAAATAAACGCATGATGGGGATTTTTGCTGTTGATGTTTTACATTTTTCTGCATTAAACTTTGGCAGAACGTTTTGCTTTTAAATAAGCAAACACTGACTTATCTCCAATATCTGGTGGGATAGCCTGTACTGCCTTTCGCATAGCGAAAATAACAAATAAAATCGCCCACGTTCCTAACAATAACTGTTCTAACTGTGTTGGCAATATACCAACTAAATGTCCTAGTAACAGCAAAGGTACGATGGGAGTTAATAATTTTGTTTCCAGACGATTGAAACAAAATGCTTCTTTAAAATAAATACCAGTCAAAGCGGCGAAGGTAAAACCAACGCCAAGTAAAGTTAGTGGTTGAGTGTAAATAGTAATAGCTAAAGGTTCACTACTCGTAATTCCCAAGATAATTGCAGATATACTACCAATGAGCCAAAAAACTTGTAAAGTTCGGTGCAACTCTACCATGTAAATATGAATGGTGAGTAAACTAATGCCAAGACCTAAACTGAAACAAGCATATAAAGGTGTCAGTAATTTCAAAGTAGTAGGGTTAGGGTAAAACAAAACTAAAGCACTACCCACAGCAAAGCAAATTGCTGCTAGCATTAACCCACTACGGTAAATGATCACGCCATGGCGATCGCCTTTAGTAATTGTAAACTCGCCAAATTGCCCTTGATAAACTTCCGGTGCTGACACTGTTTGAGTAGTCATATGTCAAATTAGTTGGTTGTTGATAGTTAGTGGTTAGTGGTTAGTTGTTCACTACTCCCCATCACCCCATCACCCCATCTCGATTACTACTTGTATGGTATCTCTTAAATTCATCTGTAATTGCGATCGCGCATTACCGCTATTGATAGCCAGTTCTACCCAACCGTGACTACCAACAAGGGCGATCGCATCCCCAATTTCCACATCTCCATAAGTTCGGCTTCCTGGTATGATTTTGTCACCCACAAGCACACTCCAGCTTTTGTCTTGGACGTAAGTTCCAGGAATGTTGCTGACTAAGTTACCAAAGTGATCAATATATTGAATACAACCTGTGATTATATTCTCGCTTTGGCTGCATTCGGCTATCTTTAGCTTGACTAAGCTTTCTGGATTTATCTGTGTTCCTAGCTGTTGGAGGGAAACACCACTAGCTAGATGTGCTCCCACTGGGGCAAATATATCTCGACCATGAAATGTAGTGCTAGGATTTGGAGTGCGCCAGTAATTAGGATTTGTCAGTTCCACCGCAGCAATAGCAGGACTGTGAGTTAACACTCCACTAAATAAGCCGTTATCTGGCCCTACCAAGTACCCATTGGCAAATTCTACAGCGATCGCTCTTCTTTGCCCTCCTACACCCGGATCTACCACCGCTACATGTACTGTTCCCACAGGAAAGTAAGGGTAAGCATCCATCAGACAAAACCTAGCTGCGGCAATATTTTGTGGCGGAATTTGGTGTGTTAAGTCTATTACCTTGAGCTTGGGGTTAATTTGGGCGATCGCTCCTTTCATTACGCCTACATACACATCGCGATCGCCAAAATCACTGAGCAAAGTCAGCAGCCTCTGTGGATTTTGTTGATTCTTTGACATGAGTGATAATCTTTATATTATTAAGTTTGTTTTTTCTGTAACATACGCGACTAAAATTTTGATATGTTAGGATAACAAGACATAAGTTCACGATAATTCAGACAAAATAAAACCTATGATTATGAACAGAACAGAAGTAGTAAAAAAAGCACGGGAAGCTCATAGAGAAAACATTAGAAGAAGTTTACAGCATCGCTTGGAAGTAGCAAGAGCTAAGGGCGATGAAAACCTCATTCGCCAGCTAGAGGCAGAGATGAGATATTTCGGTTAAATCATAAAGTTTATTACACATAGGTTGTTCATAGTTCTGTTGTGTTTTTGCCTGCTGTTTCAGCAGGCTTTCTTAGTGGTAATACCATTTCACCATCTTCTCCCTTTTCCTCCTTGTCTTCCTGTTCCTCAAAGGTATCAGACTTTATAGTTAAACCGTCTAAGACTCAAAACCTACCTCTGTGTTCCCTGAGATGAAAGCGTAGATAGTATTAAATTTTGTAAATAAAAATTACGAGAAAGTCAGCTTTTTCGGAGATTTGAGCCAATTTAGTTAGTTTTTTGCATAAGTATTATTGCTAATTTGAAAAAATTTTCGCAAAACTTGGGTCAATCATAGTGGCTGCAAAGATTGTGGATATTAATACGCTGTATATTAGTTTCTGATGACTGCTGTGTGCTGATGAAGCGAATAGCTATCAGCGAAAGGATCAACAACATAATCAGTAAATGCCTTGTGGGTGGTTTTTGTAGGGTTTAGCCCTCATCCATCCCTGAGAGTAGGATAAAGTCAAGGCAAACACAAACCTACAAGCCCTTGGGCTAACTTGGTGAACTTTGTTGCAAAACTTTTCCTACCCAATAGGTATTTACAGCCTTGAACTAAGCGCCACTAGCTGAAAACTTTTTATTTTGGTTTGATGGAAAGAGGTGGAAAAATCGTGAAAAAATTGGTGCGTTTATTAACAGTCTTTAGTTTTTTGTTGGTAGGATGCTTGGCATGGTTAGGTACGCCTCAGATAGCCCAAGCAAGCAATTTGAATAGTTTTGCTTTGCGATCAGTATCTGTTCTGGCGGTTGAACAAAGTATCAGCCTGCGTAACCCAGCAGACGCCAAGCTTGCAGATGTATATGGTGACAAAATTGATTTAAATAACACCAATGTGCGAGCTTTTCAGAAATACCCCGGCTTGTATCCTACCCTAGCAGGTAAAATTATCAAAAATGCTCCTTACAAAGAGGTAGAGGATGTATTGAAAATTCAAGGATTAAGCGAACGTCAAAAACAAATCCTGCAAGCTAACCTAGATCACTTCAAAGTTACAGAAGTAGAACCAGTCTACACCGAAGGATTTGATCGTTTTAACAACGGTATCTACAGATAGAACATAACCGTATTTACGGTTTTTTCCCAGAAAACAGTATCCCACTCCCTAGAAATAAGGAGTGGGATGTTATTAAGAACAGGGGGAAGGGAAGGGGACAAGGGAGACAAGGGGATAACTCACCTGAGTTGCACCTCGCCCTGAGTACGCCTTGAACTGAAGTTCAACCCTCATAGCCCAAGTCCGTTAAAATGGACTCAAATGTATATCCAGTAAGCTTTAGCTTGCTTGAGCTTTGAGCCTTTGAAATTTATTTCTTGGCGGACGAAAAAGTAGGTGCAAGATCTAAGATAAGGGGGACAAGGAAGAGGATTGTGAAATGGTAGAGAATTCGTAATACTGTCTATACTCCTCTACCATAGCTCTAATTAGTGAGTGCAAAATAATCCTTCGGACATATGAGAGACAGCAGGTAAACCAGTTTTTAGAAAGATGAATCTGTACTCTTGGTTTTTTAAACTTGTTGCCAGGACAAAACAATAAAGGAGTAAAAATTTATGTCTGAGCAACAACAAGGAAAAGAATCTTCATCTATGAAGCCTGGTGAATACGAAACTACTGGATCTAGTGGTTACGAAAATCCTATGGAAGAAAATATCACTGATATTGATTCTGCTACTCGTAAAACTAGCAGTGGCGACGACGAAACTAGTGGCAAAACTAGTGCTTCACCAGAATCAGCTAGTGAAGATACTGTAGCAGGTAGCCCTAATCAAGGAACAGAGTCCCGTTAATTTATTGACGCTATCTTTAAAAACTAACTCGTAGCTTCAAGCCTAAATGAGTAGGTTAGCAAAAAT
>NZ_AJLL01000060.1 GCF_000317225.1 Fischerella thermalis PCC 7521 | reverse complement strand
GCAAAAATGATGAGTGGAATTGTGTCTATTGTAGATGCATTTTCTACTCAATTTTTATTAGTATCAGACCCCTCCCCAACCCTCAGCGAGCTCGGGAAGGTGCCGTTAGGTGGGTGGGGTTATCTGTCCTTAAACAATTTTTGCATTGGTATAAGTTTTGTGAAATTGTTTAACTCTTGAGGTTTTAACTAGACTGCAAAAAAATTTATACATCAAAAGTGTTAATAATTTATCTGAAACAAAGAGGTTGCTTATTTATGAATAAATATCACTCTATACTAAAAAAATTATGCAACCAAAAGTTTGGGTTTGTAGTGTTGGATTAGCTTTGTCTTGGTTGATATCACCAGTTTTGGCTGTGGAAGCAGTTAAATTACCCAATAGACAGGTGCAGAAAAATACAACTGCTAAACCAATTTTTGTGAGTAAAGCTGAATTTGGGGTTTTTAGGGTTGAAAAAAACGGGAAAACTACCCTCATCCCCACAACAAAAGTGCCACTGCAAGAGGGAATAGCCTATGGTTGGCGGATTCAACTCAAAGACTACCAGGGTGAGGTAACATGGCGAGAAGTCCTTCAGTTACCAAAACCTCCTGAAAGTTGGGCAACAAGTAACACTGATAATTTCTCATTGTCACCTGACGGTACAGCAGCAAATATTCAACGCACAGACTCAATCAAAGATGGTGTGATTACAAACTCTTGGATGATCGCAACTGGTGATCCTATGGGTAAGCATAAAATAGAAGTTTATATTGGCGATCGCCGTATTGCTACTTTTGAGTTCGAGGTGGTTCCAGCTAAACGGCAAAAGCCAGATCCAAAAGCGTAGTTACAAGTTTTGCTATAGTCGATAAATAAAGATTAATCTCTCTTCAGCTTAGAGTTGGTGCAAACCTGTAGGTGTTTAAAAAAAGCAGTCAAATTTAATGGCTACAAGCCCTACCTGTTATGGCTTTGAACCCTTTTACACTCAGATAGAGGTTTGCACCAATTCTGAAAGTCTTACCAGCAAAGCTTTTGACCTATTTTTTCATAATTCATCTTGACACCTCGATGGCTGAAAAGCTATATTTTGTCCAGGTCTGCACCACTGAACCTTGAAAACCATATACAGCAAAGCTCCTGAATCTAGCTGTTGCAACTTCAATTAATCCCTATTAGGGATTGAAACACAGGGCATTAGAGAATTAGCGAAATTGGATATTTGCGTTGCAACTTCAATTAATCCCTATTAGGGATTGAAACACTTGAAATCTCAACTTTCTCAACTTGCAGGGACTGGGTTGCAACTTCAATTAATCCCTATTAGGGATTGAAACTTGTAGTGAGTAGGATTGCTCTGCCTGTGCTTCTGTTGCAACTTCAATTAATCCCTATTAGGGATTGAAACGTGCTGTGGGCTGCGAAAGTGTGCAGGCCGCGATCAGGTTGCAACTTCAATTAATCCCTATTAGGGATTGAAACTTGGTAGCGCGCTGTGCTAAACTGGTGGCAACGTTGCAACTTCAATTAATCCCTATTAGGGATTGAAACTTCAAATTGTATTTTCGGCTCACCAAAGCTTATGTTGCAACTTCAATTAATCCCTATTAGGGATTGAAACAGGTACAACACCAGACTAAGACTTACACACTCCTCGTTGCAACTTCAATTAATCCCTATTAGGGATTGAAACCGGCTCGCAGAGAATTTCGGGAACAAACCTGGCAGTTGCAACTTCAATTAATCCCTATTAGGGATTGAAACGGAAACGTTGAAAATCAGCAGCCGAAAGTTTAAAAGAGTTGCAACTTCAATTAATCCCTATTAGGGATTGAAACACTTAATAATCTTTTCTGAAAGCCGGCAAAAAGGTTGCAACTTCAATTAATCCCTATTAGGGATTGAAACATACTGGAGTAGCTAGCAGCGGTGTAAGTCGCCTGTTGCAACTTCAATTAATCCCTATTAGGGATTGAAACATTCTTTTTAATGCTCATCCTCCACCTCTATTAAGTTGCAACTTCAATTAATCCCTATTAGGGATTGAAACTATTAACGGAATTAAAGTCAGTGAGGCGATCGCGATGTTGCAACTTCAATTAATCCCTATTAGGGATTGAAACAAAGTCTGCGTGTGATAGAATAGCACACGCAGAGTTGCAACTTCAATTAATCCCTATTAGGGATTGAAACATTTGCATTGACGTATGCGTTTGGCAACCAATAAGTTGCAACTTCAATTAATCCCTATTAGGGATTGAAACAATCACATGGAAGGATTAGCAATGGCTACACGCCGTTGCAACTTCAATTAATCCCTATTAGGGATTGAAACATCAATCCCCCAGGCTCCCATACCACCCTGAAGTTGCAACTTCAATTAATCCCTATTAGGGATTGAAACGCAAACGGCTTGGGGATAGTTTTTGAACCCAGAGAACTGTTGCAACTTCAATTAATCCCTATTAGGGATTGAAACGTAGTATTGATGCCACTGAGTTACATCTTCCAGGAGTTGCAACTTCAATTAATCCCTATTAGGGATTGAAACAATGTAAGTGCGACAACCGCAACAACATCTATTAAGTTGCAACTTCAATTAATCCCTATTAGGGATTGAAACCAGAAGCTGGAGGCGATCCAGAATTAATCACTATTGTTGCAACTTCAATTAATCCCTATTAGGGATTGAAACCACTTATTGAAAGAGTTGCTAAATACAGATATCAGGTTGCAACTTCAATTAATCCCTATTAGGGATTGAAACTGAGAGCAGACTCCCTCTGGGCGAGAATAGATTGTTGCAACTTCAATTAATCCCTATTAGGGATTGAAACGATCGAGATTCTTGGATTTCGGACAGAAGTAGAGATGTTGCAACTTCAATTAATCCCTATTAGGGATTGAAACAATTCATGCATGGATACATTTGATATACTAAGATGGTTGCAACTTCAATTAATCCCTATTAGGGATTGAAACCCCCTGGACAAAAGCTGCTGGGCGGTATCAGATTGTTGCAACTTCAATTAATCCCTATTAGGGATTGAAACGGGCTACCTGGAACGGTACTAGGAAGGCTAGTATAGTTGCAACTTCAATTAATCCCTATTAGGGATTGAAACCATATTGGCGGAAGTTATGCCCGCTCCAGTTAAAGTTGCAACTTCAATTAATCCCTATTAGGGATTGAAACGCCAAACAAAGAGATGGAGAGACAGGAACAACAAAGTTGCAACTTCAATTAATCCCTATTAGGGATTGAAACGGGCGATTATGCGCAAACACAAGCTTGAAAAGAGTTGCAACTTCAATTAATCCCTATTAGGGATTGAAACTATGCCTTGGCTTTCAGTGCTGGGAACCGCCAAGTTGCAACTTCAATTAATCCCTATTAGGGATTGAAACAAAATCAAACATGATAATGGCTACTGTACTCGGTACCGTTGCAACTTCAATTAATCCCTATTAGGGATTGAAACCTCAGCAACTGGCACAATCACTACTTTGCGATTGGTTGCAACTTCAATTAATCCCTATTAGGGATTGAAACAAAAGCCTCTTCCGCGTCACGCAGCTTGTCGATGTTGCAACTTCAATTAATCCCTATTAGGGATTGAAACACGGTGAATGGATTCTCTAGCGCAAATTCGATTGCGTTGCAACTTCAATTAATCCCTATTAGGGATTGAAACTGGCAACCAATAATCACTAAACTCGCTGGGAGGAAGTTGCAACTTCAATTAATCCCTATTAGGGATTGAAACTGGATACTATCTCAATCTCCGTTTGTGGGCGATTTTGTTGCAACTTCAATTAATCCCTATTAGGGATTGAAACATTTGTTTCTCTCTTTTTCTTTGGTATGTACCAGTTGCAACTTCAATTAATCCCTATTAGGGATTGAAACGCCTATTTCGGACACCGGCTGTGCCTCATCGGCTCCCGGCTCAGGTTGCAACTTCAATTAATCCCTATTAGGGATTGAAACCCCAATTGATGCCTGTCGTACCGATGGGTGGACCGTTGCAACTTCAATTAATCCCTATTAGGGATTGAAACCGCGATCGCGCCAACAAAAACGTGGGAAGCCTCGTTGCAACTTCAATTAATCCCTATTAGGGATTGAAACCCTATGCCAAAAAATGTTTTTACACTCCAAGGCGGTTGCAACTTCAATTAATCCCTATTAGGGATTGAAACGGGGAAATTTCTGCACAATTTCGGATACTGGATTCTAGTTGCAACTTCAATTAATCCCTATTAGGGATTGAAACCCTGTGCGAGGCAAATACTTATGAGGTACACGGAATCGACGTTGCAACTTCAATTAATCCCTATTAGGGATTGAAACGCTGCTGTTTTACCTGCAGGTATCTCTATCAATCATTCATAGTTGCAACTTCAATTAATCCCTATTAGGGATTGAAACTGCTTTCACTAACTCAAGTTTTGGCAGTGTGTGGTGTTGCAACTTCAATTAATCCCTATTAGGGATTGAAACCCGATCGATGCAGACGAGCTGGACGCCCCGAGCGAGTTGCAACTTCAATTAATCCCTATTAGGGATTGAAACAAGCTACTTTCGCCACTTCGATTTGCTGATTTCGTTGCAACTTCAATTAATCCCTATTAGGGATTGAAACCAACAAGAAAAAGCGAGCGATCGCTCTGACCCCTGTTGCAACTTCAATTAATCCCTATTAGGGATTGAAACTCATCCCTGGCATCAGCACGTGGGGAATCGAGTTGCAACTTCAATTAATCCCTATTAGGGATTGAAACGCCTGAAGATCCTGCGCAATCGCCTGTAGCATTATGTTGCAACTTCAATTAATCCCTATTAGGGATTGAAACGCGAGCATATCCTCCAGGAGCGATTCCCGGACGCAGTATAGTTGCAACTTCAATTAATCCCTATTAGGGATTGAAACAGCAACCTCGAGCGAGACCACCCTCAAGGACTTCATGTTGCAACTTCAATTAATCCCTATTAGGGATTGAAACATTGTTGCCCATGGAGTTGCCCCAATCATCTCCGCCGGTTGCAACTTCAATTAATCCCTATTAGGGATTGAAACTTTCGATGCTGTAACTAATCCTGGATCGGGTGCAGCCCCAAGTTGCAACTTCAATTAATCCCTATTAGGGATTGAAACCCAAACCCGTAACCCTCCGTTGCTTTCATCCAGGCGTTGCAACTTCAATTAATCCCTATTAGGGATTGAAATCCGTAGTATGCATTTGACAAATTAAAGCTTACTGCTTGAGATTAGAACTTAAAGGCGTTGCAGAGAAAGCGGGATGATTTTGTTTTATCTTTTAATTGACAAAAACTCAATCCTTGGCGCTCTTGGCGTCTTGGTGGTTCATTATACCCTGCGGGAAGCCGCTACGCGTCTACATCCCCATTTTATGCAACGCCCTGGCATTAATCCCTATTTGTTCACGTCTTGTAAACTTACACAACAACAGCCAAGCAAGACGACTATAAAATTTCTTAGTCTACTTCAAGTAGACTTGAACTATTAGCTCGCAGTTTACTTGCGGGCTTTCGGGCTTTCAGGCTTGCATATTCAAAAACAAAAAGGTAAGAGAAAAGATTTTTCCCTTACCCAATTCTCATTACCCTTGACACCGAAGCTTTAGTAAGCGCTGCGAGTAAATTGGTAATATAAGAAAATTGCAATAATCGCACCAATCACCGCTACGAACAGACCAGCAAGACTGAAACTAGCAGTGGTAATTGCAAAAGTTCCCGTTTGCAATAAATTAACTAAAGTTCCTCCGATGACTGCACCCACAATTCCTAACAGCATTGTTGCCAGGATACCACCACCTTGGTAACCAGGATAAATTGCTTTGGCGATCGCGCCAGCCAACAAACCTAATACAATCCAAGCAAGAAGATTCATGATTCGACTCCTTAATAGTTGCGAACAGAATATAGTTGAAGATAGAGTTTTAGAGATAATAAGGTTAGAGGTTTATAGACCCTAGACGTTCGCAAATTTCGACCGCTTTATCGAGGTTTTACCTCTCGTTATTTGCGACAAAATAGAGTTAGCTAGCAACACTCTATAACCGTCTATGTCTGTGTCTTATATGCACTGTCAGTAGCTTGAGTATTTTTTTATTGCAACTGCCGTTAAAGTTTTGGGCGGTTTAACTTTTTGTCAGTGCGCTTTTCTATCATGATTACAGATTAACAGACCTACGAAGCTGACCTAACCATCCATAGTCAGATAGTCTTTATTTCTAGAGTTAGATCCACAAAAACAATGATTATCTACCTTTACACGTAAAAAGCTCATGTTCTGAGCTAATACCTTGAGTTAACACTATACATAAACGCGATCGCTAACTATTTCTTATAGATGACATAGATCAAATTTGAATCTGTCCATGCCTATTGCCCCAATTCAATGATGTGAGTGAATTTATTGTGGTGCAAACATCTACAGATTTGAGTAATTCTTAGCCGAAGTTTAGTAACAAAATCAGCGCTGGTGGATCACTAGTGTGAGATCATGGGAAAAATCAACGGTGGTCAATGTAGTCTCAAGAGAATGGAACACAATCGGAAGTCAACAGTTATAATCACAGGTGCTTCCTCTGGGGTAGGTTTATATTCTGCGAAAGCGCTTGCCAAAAGAGGTTGGCACGTGGTTATGGCCTGTCGGGATTTGGCGAAGGCGGAAAAAGCTGCTCAAACTGTGGGAATACCACAGGACAGCTACACAATCATGCATATCGACTTGAGTTCTTTAGAAAGTGTGCGACAGTTTGTCAAGGACTTCAGAGCAAGCGGTAAGTCCCTAGAGGCTTTGGTGTGCAACGCCGCAATTTATATGCCTTTGTTAAAGCGACCATTGCGAAGCCCAGAAGGCTATGAGTTGACCGTTGCTACAAATCACCTTGGTCATTTCCTCTTGTGTAACCTCATGTTAGAGGATCTGAAGAATTCACCTGCTGCGGACAAACGGCTGGTGATTTTGGGGACTGTGACACACAACCCGGACGAACTGGGTGGAAAAATTCCGCCTCGGCCAGATTTGGGTGATCTCAAAGGCTTTGAACAAGGATTCAAAGAGCCAATTACAATGATTGATGGCAAGAAATTTGAACCCGTGAAAGCCTACAAAGACAGCAAAGTCTGCAATGTGCTGACGATGCGGGAACTACATCGCCGCTATCACGAGTCAACCGGCATTATCTTTAGTTCTCTGTATCCTGGATGTGTTGCGGAAACACCTCTGTTTCGCAACCATTATCCCTTGTTTCAGAAACTTTTCCCCTTGTTCCAGAAGTACATCACTGGAGGATACGTATCTCAGGAATTGTCCGGTGAACGGGTTGCAGCAGTCGTTGCTGATCCCGAATACGCCCAATCTGGAGTTTACTGGAGTTGGGGAAATCGCCAGAAAAAAGATGGTAAGTCGTTTGTGCAACAAGTCTCTCCCCAAGCGCGCGATGATGCTAAAGGCGAACGTATGTGGGATTTGAGCGCCAAGTTGGTTGGAATTGCGTAAGCTAAACAGGGTGTAACCAATTTGATGGAGCGATCGCTCCATCAAATCTCATAGATTCTTCAGTAAATAAGAAACTCGTATCTCTTTACACACTTAATCCAGCTATTTTCCCTAGAAAAGATTTGCAGAGGTTAAAATGTTGGCTATTCAATCTGCGTGTTTCTAAAATCCAGGGTGTCAAATGGCACAAGAATATTGCTCAGAAATATCACTACCATTACTTTTGAGTGGTAGCGATCGCGATCTTAATTTAGAATCAACTCTCGAAGAGTTACAGTTGTATAACTTCCAAGTTGAAACCAGCTGTACTGGTACAGAGGTAGCCAGAGTATTTGAGAAAAACCCACTGCTACCAGGAGCAATCCTAGTGGAACAGGGAAAATATGCTGGAATGATTTCGCAGCGACGACTGCTGGAATTTTTAATCCGACCTTATGGACAAGAGTTGTTGTTTCATCAACCCCTAAGTGTAATTTACAGTTATGCTCGTACTCCAATTTTAATCCTACCTGAGAGTACGCCGATTTTGGCAGCCATGCAACTGGCGCTGAAGCGATCGCCTGAACTTTTAGCCGAACCAGTAGTGGTGCAAACTGTTGATAATACCTACAGACTGTTAGATGTACAGCAATTGAATATTGCTTCTTGGCAAATTCGGGGTATTGAAACTCAAGTACGCTATGAACGTAGCCAAGCCCAAATGATTCAAAATGACAAAATGGCAAGTCTAGGACGCTTGGTAGACGGGATAGCCCATGAAATTTTAGATCCAGTCAGCTTTATATGGGGTAACTTGACTTATGTCTCCAACTACAGCCAAGATTTGCTAAAACTAATCGCAGCTTATGAAAGTCATTTACCATCACCTAATAAAGAAATTGATTCTCTCAAAGAAGAAATAGAATTTGACTTTTTAGAACAAGATATATTACAAGCCCTTACTAGTATTCGTGCTGGTGCAGAAAGATTAAAAAAACTAGTCATAAGCTTACAAAATTTTTGTCATATTGATGAGGTTTACCCTAAACCTGCGGATTTACATGCATGTATAGATAATATCTTATTAATCATCAATAGCAAAATCCGGGGAGAAATAGAAATAGTTAAAAATTATGGCAGTCTACCTCCAGTGTATTGTTTTATTGGAGAACTATATCAAGTATTTATGAATCTTTTAAGTCAGTCTGTAGATTGGTTACTTGATGAAGCAGTAAGATATCAGTTAAATCCTATCAAAAAAGCTGATAAACCCCGAATTGAGATTACCACAGAAGTCATATCTCAAGATTCTACTACACCAGGAGCGCCAGATTCACGTTGGGTTGCCATTTCTATTAGAGACAATGGATCAGGAATGTCTCAGGAATTAAAACAGCAAATTCTAGATTCTTTATCTGTGAAAAAAAGAGCTGATAAAGAAACTAGTCTTGCAGTCAGCTATCGCATTATTACAGCCAGACATGGTGGTAAATTTCATTTGTTTTCAGAAGTTGGTGTTGGTACAAAATTCACAATTTTGTTGCCTTTGTTATAATTGACTAGTTTTGTTATGGAGAATTGCAAAACCCAGGTATTCAACTTATTGAATAAGTCGGTTATCTGGGCTTTCACAAATTATTTATGAATGTTATATTATTTGATTTTTTGATAAGAAAGAAGGCAGCTATGCTGCTTCTTCAACTAGATTTTTACTGAATTGATGTGCGTTCAAACCACTCCTGATATTTTTGCTGATATTCTTCGTTTTCAACCATAATAGTGACTCGCACCCTTTGACAACCATGGTTTCGCTCTAACGCGATCGCATTTAAAAGTAGGCTAGCAATTTTAGGTGAATTAAACTCACCACTTACAGTCAAATTACTATCATATATATCAACATCATGTTTTTCTACTTGGCTCAGTTCAACACCAGAAATCTCTCCTTGATTGAGATCAATTTCTGCAAGTAATTTATTTTCTGGACTTGCTTGTTCAACAATCAATTTTTCATGTCGAACGGGAACTTGCACCATTCGAGTTTCAATTTCTTTGCGAACAATAACATCTCCAACTTTTCGTTTACTTCTATTAACAATTAACCGTTCACTTAACAACTGGATAATCTCTTCTTCTGTCTTTTGTTCTAAATTCAGGTCTTGAGCAGTATGACTTATTGGGTCTATATTAGAAGTATCTAAATTATTATGATTCATCGGTGATTGGGAATATTCAGACATATGCTTAATTAGAGATTTGTCTATGTCTAATATAACGGATTTAGTAGCTAGGTCAATTTTACTAATGAATTTGCTAGGTAATAATAAATAACTATAAATCCCTGAAGCTGTTTGATTTGGTAACTCTATAAAACGAGTAACAATTATATTTACTTGGTGATGATAATCTATAATTAAGTCCTTCACCCTACCAATTAGCAAATTTTGCCGATCGACAACTGCAAAGTTCCTAATTTTTCTTCTTAATTTGTCAAGTAAATAATTTACATGAAATTTCTTGCTAATTAATTGCTTTTTCATTTTTATTAAGAATATATCTAAAAATAATTATCTACTATATTTCCTTACAGATAGAAGCTATTAAGTGTAGGTAAAATCAACCTGATTCACCTACACTTTTTGAACAACTAGTCATAAGTTATATATCTACATACAGCAATGCAAATTATTACAGTCCATAAAATAACTTAGACTAATTGCCTGTGTTATTAACGTTCCTCGATCGGCAGATTAGAAGTATTTACATCTAATTCTTCCCGACGTACTGTGTCTTGAGTCTCAACAGTATCCTGGTCTACTTCTTTTCTGACTCTGACTTCTTCACGTACTACGGCTTCTTTGCGAATTTCAGGAGTTTCTTCGTAAATATCCATATGAGTAACTTCACCTTGACCGAAGGTTGCTTCGCCAGGAGCAACTGCTCTACCTGCGTCGTTGGGAGTAACTCTTTCCACAACTACTCGTTCTTTTTCTACAGGAACTGCAACTCGTGCAATTTCAGTTTCAACATGCTTACCAACAGTAACTTCCCCAACTTTCTGGCGTCGTTTATTAGCAATCAAACGCTCTTCGTACAGTCTGAGGGTTTGATGATTTTGCTCATTCGTCCCGTACAAAGAAGGTTCGCGATCATAGGTGTAGTTATCACGGTCATATACGGGAGTAGCGTCAGGATAATCAGTGGTAGACTGAGGCAAATCTACACCTGCTTGTGAGGATAGAGGAGCAGATGCTTCTAGGGGTGCGGATGCATCTACAGGAACTGAGGGAGTACGATATACACCCCGTACCCTTTCTTCATAATCGTAATCAATAGTTTGACGCTCGTCGTATTCCGGTAAATTATCTGCTTGTTCTCTGGTTATGCCCATAACATAGACGCGATCGCTAGTATGATCTATCCGAGAACGTCCTACAGGCAATAATACTTTCTTACCAAAAATCCAAAAGCCCATATCCACTACCAAATAGCGGAAATGACCTTCTTCATCGACTAAAACGTCATGAACTGTACCAATCTTTTCATTAGTTCCTTCTGCATAGACACTCATTCCTTTGATGTCATTTCCACCAAATGTATCCCGGTAATTAGCATCAAAATCTGTTAATTTATAAAGAGCCATATTCGTCTCCCTAAGCTGTTTTTATCTTTTCAGTACTAGCCTATTAAGACAGCCAGTTTTATTACTCTTCCTAGCGAATGAATAAGTTTGTTAGGGATGTTATCTATGGATGTATTTTGGTGTGGGGGAGGTGGGGAGATGGGGAGGTGTGAGGGGTGTGAGGGGTGTGTAGACGCGCTTTGCGCGGCTTCCCGTAGGGTGGAGTGTGAGGGGTGTGGGAATAACCACTAACCACTATTGCACAGACGCGATTAATCGCGTCTGTACCCACTAACAACCAACAAACAACAATCAACAACTTCAGATCGCAATTTCAATTATCACCCTGCTACCCTGTTGTCAATGAGTACATCTTTCATATACTGGTGAGAAGATAGAAAGATGAAGTTTTGTGAAGCGAGGGTAAGGCATGTATATTGTGCAAATCGCCTCGGAATGTGCTCCTGTAATTAAAGCAGGCGGATTAGGCGACGTAGTTTACGGATTGAGCCGAGAATTAGAAGGTCGTGGGCATTGTGTAGAGATCATATTGCCCAAGTACGATTGTATGCGTTATGACCATATTTGGGGACTTCACGATGCTTATATCAATTTGTGGGTACCCTGGTATGACGCTGCAATTCATTGTTCTGTATACTGCGGTTGGGTACATGGACGAGTGTGTTTCTTTATTGAACCCCACTGTGAAGATAATTTCTTTAACCGTGGCTGCTATTACGGCTGTGATGACGACAACATTCGCTTTGCGTTCTTTTGCAAAGCTGCTTTAGAATTTCTGCTCAAAAGTAACAAACGACCTGATATCATCCATTGCCATGACTGGCAAACAGGCTTGGTTCCAGTCATGCTTTATGAAATTTACAAATATCATGGCATGGAATATCAGCGGGTTTGCTACACCATCCATAACTTTAAGCACCAAGGTATAGGTGGTATTGATATTCTCCGGGGAACAGGTTTGAACCGAGAGTCTTACTACTTCCAGTATGATCACTTACGTGACAACTTTAATCCCTTTGCTTTGAACTTAATGAAGGGGGGTATTGTTTACTCCAATGCTGTCACCACAGTTTCACCTTACCACGCTTGGGAAGCCCGCCATACAGATATTGGCTGTGGTTTAGGTCATACCTTGTATCTGCACCAAGACAAGTTTAGTGGGGTGCTTAACGGTATTGATTATGATTTTTGGAATCCCGAAATTGATCGCTATATCCCCTATAACTACAGCCAAGCTGATTTTGAACAAAAAGCATATAACAAAAAAGCTTTGCGAGAGCGATTAATGCTCAGCCATAGTGACAAACCAATCATTGCTTACATCGGTCGATTAGATAATCAAAAAGGCGTGCATCTTGTTCATCATGGGATTTATCATGCACTCAATAAAGGAGCGCAATTTGTTTTACTGGGTTCTGCTACAGAACCTGGAATTAACGCTCATTTCCAGCACGAAAAACACTTTTTAAACGATAATCCCGATGTCCATTTAGAACTAGGCTTTAACGAAGAATTATCTCACCTAATTTATGCCGGCGCAGACATGATTATTGTCCCCAGCAATTACGAACCCTGTGGTTTAACTCAGATGATCGGCTTAAAGTATGGAACCGTACCTATTGTTCGTGGTGTTGGTGGACTCGTGAATACGGTATTCGACCGGGATTACGATCAAAAATTACCTCCAGAAGAACGTAATGGTTACGTATTTTATGATACCGATTATCATGCTTTAGAGTCAGCAATGGATCGAGCGATCGCACTCTGGTATGAAAAGCCCGAAGAGTTTCGCCAACTCGCCCTTCAGGGTATGGACTATGACTACTCATGGAACCATCCAGGAGCAAAATATGTAGAAATTTACGACTGGATTAGACATAAGTGGTAATGGGTAATGGGTAATGGGTAATGGGAAAAATATTTTTCTCCAATTACCTATTACTTATTATTGATTACCAACCACATCATAAACTTCTGGATTCACACAATTAGGCAATCTTTCTCCTTTTAACCCACAAATCAAATTTTAGAAATCGAACACCGATGGACACCGATGCACACAGATAGACACAGATGTTTTTGACGTGTGCATTTACGGTGTTTTGTTTATAGTCGCTTTTGCAAAAATTTTCCTGTCAGTGTTAGCAACAAAACTTCAGGTAAAATAAACAATCGAGACAATACTTCCTCGATATTATGGGCAACACATTCGGACATCTATTTCGCATCACTACATTTGGTGAGTCCCACGGCGGTGGTGTGGGAGTTGTAATTGATGGTTGTCCTCCTCAACTCGAAATTTCCACTGAGGAAATTCAAATAGAACTTGATCGCAGACGTCCAGGACAAAGTAAGATTACTACGCCTCGCAAAGAAGAAGATAAATGCGAAATTCTCTCTGGGGTATTTGAAGGTAAAACTCTGGGAACACCGATCGCAATTGTAGTGCGTAACAAAGATACTCGTTCCCAAGATTACGATGAAATGGCATTTAAGTATCGCCCTTCCCACGCTGATGCAACTTACGATGCTAAGTATGGAATTCGTAATTGGCAAGGTGGCGGTAGATCATCAGCGCGGGAGACAATAGGGAGAGTTGCAGCAGGGGCGATCGCGAAAAAAATTCTCCGTCAAGTCGCCAATGTGGAAATCATCGGTTATGTCAAGCGCATCAAAGATTTAGAAGCCGTTATCGACCCTGACACCGTTACTTTAGAACAAGTGGAAAGTAACATTGTTCGCTGTCCCGATGCTGAATGTTGCGATCGCATGATTGAATTAATTGAGCAGGTCCGACGGGAAGGCGATTCTATCGGTGGTGTGGTGGAATGCGTAGCACGGAATATACCCAAAGGTTTGGGCGATCCTGTTTTCGATAAGTTAGAAGCAGATTTAGCCAAAGGAGTCATGTCTCTACCTGCTAGCAAAGGATTTGAAATTGGTTCTGGTTTTGCTGGAACTCTCCTGAGCGGATTTGAACATAACGATGAATTTTATATTGATGAAGCAGGTGAAATTCGCACTCGTACCAACCGTTCCGGTGGTATTCAAGGCGGAATTTCCAACGGTGAAAATATCATTATCCGTGTAGCATTTAAACCAACTGCAACGATTAGAAAAGAACAGAAGACAGTAACTAATGAGGGTGAAGAAACACTTTTAGCAGGGAAAGGACGTCACGACCCTTGTGTGTTACCGCGTGCAGTTCCGATGGTTGAAGCCATGGTAGCGCTGGTTTTGTGTGACCATCTGTTACGACATACTGGTCAATGTCGAGTTATTTAAAAGGGAACAGGGAATATTTAAGAAAATATTAGGTTGGAATGAGCGCGAGCGTTACCCAACATCATCTAAAACTCGTTAAAACGAGTTTAAACTGAAGCTATTAGCCCCAAAATTTAGTTTTTGGGCTAATGATTGGATAGGTGCAAAATGTAAATTAACTTATTCCACAGAAAACAGAAAACTAATATAGTTTTTTGGAGATGAGTTTTTAAAAACATATTTATTTTTCAAATATTTCTAAGTTAAAAATTCATAATTGTGTAAATATTTGATTTTGATTTTAAATCAAAAAGAATATAAATTGAGTTGTTTGCTAACATGAGACTGGAAGCAAAAAACATATTTGTTTGAGGGAAGAAACATGATTGTTGCTGACCTAAATTTTTGTGAACCAGTAGAATTTACACACAGCATCATTGGTGGTATATCGGCTACTCCTAATAGCAATGCAAATACTAATTTTGATAGTTATGATTTTGAGTTACCAAACAGTAATACATTTGCTACTGGAGATGTCACCAACACTTCTAACAAAAGTTTAAATAATGACAATGAAAAAATGGAGATGAGAATAAGTTTTGCTGAATCAAAGTAATCTGCCGTAGCTTAAGATAAATAAAGATGGCTTATTTACTGATGTCAGCAATGCTTTTAAGAGGCATAAAAAAAAGTAGATTTTTTGTAATTTATGTTCAAATCGTTTAACGTTTTGCAGATTCCCTTGTTTCGGATAAAAATACAAGGGATTTTTCTTATATAAATGGATATTTAATATCAAGCTCGTATGATTACTTATAATTCCCATTTAACCTCACCCTCTCCTTGGCAAGGAGAGGGTGAGGTTTTTTATTCTAAGTGATTAACCCAACTTGACATAATAGCTTCAATCAAGAATATTGATTAATATTAAACCTATTAAAAATGGGCAGAACTAATTCTGCCCATTTGTGGAATTAAGCCATTAGATATTTTGTTGGCGATCGCAAATGTCATAGATGGATACAACATTTTACTGATTTTTAGGATTTTTCCTCAGCACCCAAGCACCTAACTACAAATCGAATAGGAGTCCTATTAGTCTCCTGATGATGTTGCTATTGCTGTACTTCCAGAGTAGGTTACACCATTCTTAGTACCTTGTGCTACATTGGCTACAACTTTGCTATTTTTAGTTTTCTTCGCTGAAATTTTATGCTTGATTCCGAACTTATCTGTTGTCTCCTTTTCCAAAGAACGCTCTCCTGGATGCTGATCAAACTCAGCTAAATCATCCCAAAAAATATCTGATATATAGCTCATAAATGTAGAGTCTATTAAACCACCCTGGATTTGCAGATCATTATCAATCTCAGTTTCGCAAAAACTTAGGTCAGCAATTTTCAATCCACTCATAATTACATCCTCCTTTGCAAGATGAGGTAGTTCGCTGAAAGCTTCTTGAAGCTTTCAGCGAAATTAACAAGAGTACTTATTTGGAGTGCAACAAGGTTTGACTTGGAATTAGTAACTAATCAAAAATAGATTAGTTACATTTTTGATAACCTTAGTCGTCGTTTTTGTAGAACTTACGATCGCCAGCGACAGCAACAGCAGTTGCAATAGCAACATTACGGAACTTTTTCTTACCATATCCGTCGCAATCGTCGTACTTACAACAACCACCACCAATTACTTGATTAGATTCAACAGCTTCGATGTGATTGAGATCAGAAATAATCATGGGTTTCTCCTGGGAATTTATTAATCGTTTTCTGCTGTGATTTCAACGATGTCTCAAAAGTTATTGACGAATATAATTCGTCACTAGGCTAAGTTCGCCAAGGAAGAATAAAAGAAAATTGCGATTTTCCCAAACTCCCCGTTACAGTACCTGACGCACAAACATCGCCGAGTGTGAATCAAGTTTGACTTCAAGAAGAGACATCCTGTTAGTAACCAATCAAAAATAGATTGGTTACATTTTTATTAATATTTGTAGTAGTCGTCTTTGTAGTCGTCGTAGTCTTTCTTGCGATCGCCAGCTACAGCAACTGCAACTGCAACTGCAACATTACGCTTTCTGTACTTATGGCCACAACCACCACTAATAACTTGATTAGATTCAACGGTTTCGATGTGATTGAGATCAGAAATAATCATGGGTTTCTCCTGGGAATTTATTAATCGTTTTCTGCTGTGATTTCAACGATGTCTCAAAAGTTTTGGACGAATATAATTCGCTATTAGGCTAAGTTCGCTAAGAAAGACTAAAGGAAAATTGCGATTTTCCTTTAGGCACTTATTACAGCACATGGCTTGCAATTGCAAACATCGCTGAGTGTGAATCAAGTTTGACTTCAAGAGATATCGTATTAGTAATCAATCAAAAATAGATTGATTACATTTTTGATAACCTTACTAGTCGTACTTAAAGAACTTCCGGTCGCCGGCTACAGCAACAGAAGTTGCAACAGCAAGATTACGGATCTTCTTCTTACCGTTGTCGTCGTCATCGTCATTGTTCTTGTCGTACCAGTCGTAGTCGTGACCGCCACCAATCACTTTACTAGATTCAACAGCTTCGATGTGATTTAAATCAAAGAGATTCATGGTTTATCCTGGGAATTAATTCATCGTGCTTATTGTTTTTGGTGCAACCAAATCTATATTTTTGGTTACGTTTTTAATATAGCTTATCTTCAGAAAAAAAGCACTACATTCTGACTGTTTTGCAATAAAAATAATTAATCAAAAATCTAGTTTTATTTTGTTGGTAATAATTTTTTAATATAAGCAAAAAAATTAAAAGCTAAATAATAAAAACTGACGAAAAAGTTTATCTTTGTCGTCTAAAGAGTTATTAATTACATTGATTTAATCAGTATAGTTAAGCTTGATTCTTTATTGTATTTCTGATTGCTTGTATATATTTTAATCAAAAATCATGTTTGTAATTTATAGTTTTTGTAAATCATAATTACCCATTTACAATCTGCATAAAGTAATTGATAAACTATTATTTAACTGTTGGTAAATAGCAAGATTAAGCTTGTTTCTGCACTTTATCTTGTGATTGTAAATTATTTATATCTGTGTCTAACTCAATCACAATATCCATGCTAGTGATTTGTTGTTTTAACCAATCAGAAAATAAATCCGAAATGATTTGTTGCCGTAACTCATCATCTAATTGGGGTTGAATGATTTCTTCAACCCAAATTAAATACACTCCCTTAGGAGTGGTAATTGGTTTGAGAATTTGAGGTGGAGTTGCTGCAAACACAGCAGCTGCAATTTCTGGACGAAATTCGTGGCGACGTCGAACTCCCTGATATCCACCAGCGCGACGTAATTCTGGAGTTTGAATATATTGACGAGCGATATCTGAAAAACTGATTTCGTCTTCTTCTATCTCAAAAAATAGTTCTAAAGCCAAGTCTCTATCTTCAAGGATGACTTCATAAGTGGCAGCACTGAGGTATTCTAGTTGATGTTGGTAAAAAAACTTTTCGACATCAGCCGAAAATAAATGATTGGCTAACTTGTTGGAGAGAACTTGATTGTAAATTAATTCTTCAAACTCATCTAAAGAGAGATGATGTTTTTTGAGCCATTCCCAGGTATCTTTTGCTTTGATGAGTTTCTTCTCTAAGCGCAGTTTGTCTCCTTCTTGTTGTAGTTCTGCTTTCTCGATTTGAATACCAACTTCCTTAGCTACTTCGGCAATGATTTTTTGAGATGCGATCGCCTCCACAACCTCAGGAATTTGGCACGAAAGTTTGATGTCGTGAATCATGTCTGAACAAGTAATGGTCAGATGCTTAAGCATGATGCAGCCCCTCTAAGTAATTTTGTTGTTTGGCAAGATAACCAAGCAACTATCAACCACCAACCAATAACTAAAGCTTCAAACCATCTTTTCGCAGTCGCTGGAATGGATCTAAGACAAAATCAATTACCCGTCGTTGACGAATAATGACTTCTGCGGTTGCTGTCTGACCAGGATTCAATAGAATACGTTGGTTGCCATTTTGCAGATACTGCTGATTCAAAGCAATATTTAACTCAAAGCTTTCTTGTTGACCTTGGGGTGTTTGACTAACTTTCGAGTCGGGAGATATCCAAGTAACTTTACCTTGGGCAATGCCATACTCTTGGAAAGGATAAGCATCAAACTTGATCTTGACTGGCATTCCCACCTTCAAAAAGCCGCTTTGCTGACTAGGCATCTGGGCTTTAATTATCAGAGGCGTATTTTTGGGCGCAATTTGGGCTACTCTTTGACCAAGTTGTACTACCGCCCCTGGCTTGCTGACTGGCAATTCAAAAATTGTGCCATTAATAGGCGATCGCACTATTCGCTGCTGTAACTGTAACCTTAAAGATGTGACCTGACTTTTGGCTTGAGCAATTTGAGATTCTAAGGTAGTGATTTGTGTTTGTAGGTCTTTGAGTTGTTGCTCCTGTTTGAGAATCGCCAATTTACCAGCTTGCAATAAGCTTTGATAATTGCTTTGCTCCTGTTGTAATTTTAGTTTTGCTTGCTCAATTTCAGACTCTAACTGATTTATAGTTGCTTGATAACGGCTCTGTTCTTCCGCGAAGCGCAGTTGGGCTTGTTTAATGTCAGATTGAGCCTTGTGGTATAACTGCTTGCTTTCCTGTTGCTCTTTTTTGAGTTGATCAATTTGAGTTATAGAAACCGCACCATCCCGCAACAACTTACTAAAGCGATCAACAATTCTGGAATCTATACTCAAACGTCCTTCAGCTGATTTTAGGTCATTGTGACTTGTGTTAATTTGTTGCTGTGCTTGGTTGAGTAATGCCTGTTTCTCTAGCTTTTGTAGGTTATAGAGACGCTGTTTTGCTTCCAGGTCTTGTTTAGCCTGGTTCACTTGGGATAGCTTTTCTAAAGCTTGAGATTGGTTCTGTTGCTTCTGGACACTCAGTGCCAACTGGAGTTGGTTTTTGATGACATCATACTGCAACCGTTGATTGAGTAATCCAGTTAGTTTCTCTTGGGCTTGGTGGAGTTCGGTTTGTAAGATATCAGAGTCAAGTTCCAGCAGAACCTGCCCAGCTTGGACAGTATCACCTTCCTTGATTCTGACAGCCTTGACACTACCACTTACCAAAGCATCTAATTTCTGCGTTGAACCTTGAGGTTCTATACGTCCTCTGGCATTACTAGTCTCATCTACTTTGGCAAGTACTGACCAAGGTAAAGCAAGGGCAGTAAAACCTAACAGTGCATACAGAACACCACGAGTCCAAATTCTGGGTAAGGCATCTAGCAATTCTTCTGTGCCATAATGCCAATCTTGAGTCTGTTCTTTAACGGTCGTAAAATCCTGAGTTTGTGAATTGCTTTGCTTCTCATCCCGTTCATCGGCTAGTGCAGATGAGGAATTAGTGTATGGATGTGGCATAGCTATGTTCTCTAGAGATGTGAGGAAGTAATACAATTTTTGATTTTAGATTTTGGATTGTGAAACATTTATTGGATAAGCGTTTGCGATTTCCATCTGTCGCAATCATTTTTCTGATTGGTATAAGAATTCGGAAGTCGGAACCAACAATCAACCTATTTAAGATAGTTGTTGTTGATTCAGGTAGTAGTAGTGACCTTTTTTGGCGATGAGTTCGTCATGAGTACCGCTTTCTACCAATAAGCCGCGATCCAAAACCAAAATTAAGTCAGCGTTGCGAACAGTAGAAAGACGATGAGCAATGATGATACTTGTGCGTTCTTTCAGAATGGTTTTGAGATTATTTTGAATAATGCGTTCTGATTCTGCGTCTAGGTGGCTAGTAGCTTCATCCAAAAGTAACAAGCGAGGATTTCCCAGTAAAGCACGGGTAATTGCTAGACGTTGACGTTGTCCACCAGAGAGCATTCCACCACCTTCACCGATTTGGGTTTCATAACCCAATGGCAGTTGCTGGATAAATTCATCCGCCCCAGCCATTTGTGCCGCTTGGATAATTTCTGACAAAGAAGCATTTGGATGAGCTATGGCAATGTTTTCGCGGATAGTACCCCCAAAGAGGAAGGTATCTTGGTCTACTACACCAACTTGGGAACGGAGCGATCGCAAGGAAATACTAGTGACATCTTGACCATCGATAAATACTTTGCCATCGGTAGGTGGATATAAACCCAAAATTAATTTGCTCAGGGTCGTTTTCCCAGAACCACTGCGTCCTACCACAGCTACCATTTGTTCTGGCTGAATTTCAAAGCTGATATTTTCTAAAACGTTAGTCTCACTTTCTGGGTGATAGCGAAAGGTAACATTCTGAAAACGAATATAGCCACGCAGACTACCCAAAGATTTCCGGGGTTTATTTTGTAAGTCTTCTTCTGGTTCTGCTTCTAAGACATCATTAATACGTTCAGTGGAAATAACTATTTCCTGTAATTCATTCCATAGCAGTGAAAGCCTTTGAAAAGGACTGATTACGTTACCTACCAGCATATTGAAAGCAATTAATTGCCCAATGGTGAGTTCTTGGTTAATAACTAACGATGCTCCGTACCAGAGTAAAGCGGTATTCACAAAGGTTTCAATCACACCAGTAATCACCGAGAGGCGATTGCTGATTACCTGAGCATTAAAGGCTTTTCTGATTAATTTATTCAGCAGTTCTTCCCAACGCCAGCGCACCGTCTGTTCTATTGCCAATGAGCGAACAGTACGAATTCCTGTCAAGGATTCGATCAGATAGCTGTTTTCTTCTGCCCCAGCATTAAAAATCTCTCTAGAGATGCGGCGTAAAATACTAGTGCTAGCCAGTGCCAAGATAAAAAATGGCGGTACAGTGAACAATACAAACAACGCCATGCGCCAGCTATACCAGAACATCATGCCTAGATAGATTACTAATGTCAGCAAATCCAGCAAGATAGATAATGTCTGACCGGTCAGGAAGCGCTGAATCTTTTCGTTTTCTTGGACGCGGGAGACGATATCTCCGACGTAACGGGACTCAAAATACGAGAGAGGTAAACGGAAGGTATGTTTGATAAACCCTACTAGTAAGGCAACGCTAACGCGGTTGGCAGTATGATCCAGCAAGTACTGCCGTACTCCGTTCATGACCACCCGGAACAAGCCAAAAATGATCATCCCCACAGCGATCGCATTTAAGGTGGTAACGCTGCGTTGTACTAACACCCTGTCTAATAACAACTGGGTGAAGACTGGTGTTACCAATCCAAATAACTGAATCAAGACTGAAGCGATGAAGACTTCTAGCAGTACCCTATGGTGAGGTTTGACTAACTCAAAAAACTTCCACAGGCTAGTAGTTTGGTTTTTGGCATCTTTGAGTAGGGCTGTAGGTTGCAGCAACAATGCATAACCAGTCCAACCCGCTTGAAATTCCTTGGGGGTGAGGGTGCGTTGACCGATGGCAGGATCACCCACAATCACACGCTTTTTCGTCATTTCATAGAGGACGATAAAATGCTTGCCTTCCCAGTGAACAATTGCAGGTAGAGGTTGCTCTGCCAATTTATCAAAACTGGCTTTCACAGGTCGGGTAACAAAACCCAGGCTTTCTGCGGCTGTGGCAATAGCGCGTAGAGATGCGCCACTACGGCTGACGTTGGTCATATCCCGCAGACGATTCACACTAAAGTGCTTGCCCCAATAGCTACCAATCATTACCAAGCAAGCTGCACCACAATCAGAAGCACTTTGTTGGGCATAAAAGGGATAGCGACGGGTCAGGCGTCCCCACCAATGCCCCATTTGCACTTTCGGACTGGGAAAATAAGGGCGTTGTCTTGTTCGGTCTGGCTGTGGTTGTTTTGTAGATGTTTCTGATCCAGGAAAAGGAATAATTTTTCTGTGGCGTTCTGGTTTGTTTACTGGCGGTATTGTTTCCTCATCAATGTCAATTTGTGTTGAATGCGAACCGCCTAATATCTCTAACTGTGGACAGTAATGCAGTGCTGTTTGCCAATTATGACTTTTAAGACAGTAAATAATTGTGGGTGTAACTGCTTGCCAACTAGTTTGTGTTTTGATAACACAAACATCTCCCTGAGTTAGCCTTTGACCATCAGTATTTAGCAGTTCTCCTCGATAAAGCAGCCACAATTGCTGATCTTGGTATAGTTCTACGGGTAGGGAGCCAATTTCCAAACTGTGCCGTTCACATAACGATAAAACTTTAAACATTTCTGGCACAGCAGGTATCTGAAGCTGTGATGAGTTTTGGCTATAACTAACCAACCAATCCCAAATTTCTGCTTTTTGATAAAGGCGATCGCCGATTTGAGCAGAACTATGCATCAATCGTTGCAGTATTTCACCCCTGATGAAGCACAATTTTAAGCGATGGGAAGCTCTAGCTACATATGGCTGGAATTCTGCTGTGGGAAACAGGGTTATTTCACCAAATGTTTCTCCTTTCGTCAGAGTGGCGATCAAGTTATCACAGCTATCTAGCAGTCTAACTTTACCTGCCATGACAATATAAATTCCAATTTCACCTTCTGTGGCTTGCCAAAACTGCTTTGCTACAGGTGGTTCTATAATTTCTGCTCCCGCCAAACAGTCCTCTAATTCCTTTGTTGAGAGCATCTCACCGAAAGTTATGGTGAGTTGTTGAGCCACTAGTTGTTGCTCAGAAAACACAGATAACACTCGCTCACCTCCAACAATGAATTTTTTTGGATACCAGCCTATTGGTCAATCACAAAATCCGGGCACACAATTTCACTGCAACTGTTTTTGCAATTCTTATGGTCAAGGTTTCACAGCTGCAAAATTAGTTAGCTCTAAAAAGCTAAGTTAGCAGTACCCTCATAAACTCTGTGTTTCTTAGAAGTTGTGAAATTATAAAATAGACGTCGCTACTAGAAGACATCGATGCTGAACTGACAGGTGGTAGGATATAACCTTGAACATGTAAGCAAAAAGCATGGCTGTTGTAAACTTCAAAGACAACAGTAAAATCCATTTCTAGCTCTTTGAAATGTTCACTTGGTGTATGGTACTGCACAAGGTTGACTACGATTTAAATCCAAGTCGATCTTATGACCTTGCATTTTGAACTTCACGCCATTTATCATTAGCCATTGGTATTTAATATTCACTAATGACAAATGATTTATGATGGCGACCAGCAGTTTTGAGAAAGATGTTATTGCATCGAAGTTTACCCAAGTCTAACAAGAGTCTGTCTGTTTTGTAGAAGTAATGCGTGTTTAAGTGCGATCGCTAGTTAGCAAGAGAATTTGCCCTAGCTTAGACCAAAAAATTGAGAATCGAAATATTATTCATAAAACCATTGCAACCCCTATTTTTGTGTTTCAAGACTTTCCTAGTAATCTATCAAAAGACTGAATTACTTAACAAAATATCCTTTTTAGTAAAATGAAACACAACGCTTTTCTAAAAACTTACTGTTGTGCAAAAGTATGATTTTTCCAAGCTATAGTAATCCGATTTTATCTGGTGAATTTACTCATATAGGCAGGCAATAGGCAACAGGTAATAGGAAAAGCATATGGTCATGCTTAAGCTCAAAATGTACGGATTATTTTCAAAAATCCAATAGGAGTCCTATATACATGTTTGCTATATTTAATTGGTACTTTGTGATGTCACTAAGTTGTTGAAAACTGTATTATTAGCCAAAGTTTTGGCAAAATCAGGAAATTATGTTGATAAAATCAAGCCTTTGACTAAAATACTGCAATAAATAATTCAGTCTCAACTGATAGTTCTTAGCCACTACAATTATTCTGTATATGTATATAATTTTCAATATATTTTTATTAAATTTACAAGACTTGCTTCTTATTGCATTATTTCTTTATCAACTCTTCAAAAAGTAGTTTTGTAAAATAAGATTTCATAGATTTAGAAAAAAGTAAAAAAAAGATATTAAAGCCTAAAAACAAAACTCTCGTTGAGTAAAGTTGTCTAAATTCTTGATTTTGAATATTTTTTATTCTTTTTGTCACTTTAATCAAAATCAAGACTGAGAGATTTTGGAATTGACTCATTTCAATATATCGATCACCATGTAATATCAGTGTTTATCTGGCAAATAATTGAATTTGATGTATCAAAAAAATACAACTTAAAAAACTATTTTGTGTATCTATAATATATCTCAAATGAATCTAGAATGTATCTATATATATTTCATAAGAATTTAACAAATTCTCTACTTCACCAGCCAACCACTTTTGAAACATATTATTGATAATTTCTTCATATCTTTGAGGTGTTAATTCTGCTGCTATCACTTCTTCAATCATCAAAATATGGTAGCCTTGTTCACTTTTCAACGGACCAATTATGCGTTTAGGAGGAGTTCCTAATACAACCTCAGCGATATTTGCTTGGATAGCCCAACGATAAATTTTCCCTTCATAACCACATTTTTGTCTACGATGCTCATCAATATCATAAATGTGAGCCGCTTCATAAAAACTAATTTCACCTTCTTCAATTTGGTAATAAAGTTCTTGAGCGAGTTTTTCACACGTCACTATTATTTGATAAAGAACTATTTGCTCGAATTCTTGGCGATTTTGGTTAAAAAACTTTTCTACCTCTTTAGCAAACAGTGTTTGTGCTAATTTTGGTGCTAGCAGTTGATTACGAATTCCAATTTCCCAATCATAAGGACTAACAAGTTGCTTAGCCAACCATGTCAATGTATCTACAGCTTTTTCTAAACGCTGTTCCCGACGTTGGCGATCTGCCTCAATTTCAATTTCTTCTGTGGTTACAATTATGTCCTTCTCTTGGGCGACCTTGTTTATAATTCTTTGATATAAAATTTTTTGACATACTTCCCTCAAACTCATTTCACTTTTGAGGTAGTTAATAATTTCCTCAGGAGAAATACCTATTTGAGAAATATCAGTCATAGATTTTCAAGACGGATTTGGGATTACGAAATATTCACGCTTCTCTGATATCTTGCACCAGATTTTCAGAGTGCCAATAAATTTATTTATTGGCTAATAGCTAAAGTCAGATAAATCTGACTCAGAAAGTGTTTGAGTCCCTTGAAACGGACTTGTGCTATTAGCCTTGGAATTTATTCCAAGGCGGGATATGTATGGCCTAGGTGCTTAGGATAAGGTAAAAGGCAAGAGGTGATAAGTGAAGATGCATAGTTCTGAATTCTTACCTTTAAGCCGTAGAGAAAGAAAAGATTCCGATTTAAGTCGGAATTAACAGTCCCTAAAAACGACGCTACACACCTATGGAATTTGAAAATTACACTTGTGAGTTTCAAATCCGGAGTTAGGCTTGAGGTAAGTTAATTCAAACCTTTTACATATAATAGGTGTATAAGAGTTTAGGAGTGTAAGAGGATTTCTCAAAAAGAGCCAGTTGAACTTGGTAGCAGGAGATTGGAGGCTCAGCCTCCTAGCTATTGCAACAGGTACAAAATGTAAATTATAAATTAACTAACTTATATACTTTGAAGTCATTTGAGATAAACCAAAACAAAATTATCATCAAGAAACTCTTGATTAATAGACTAATTAGGCATTAAAGAACCGGCTTTCTACTGCTCCACTTTTTCGATAGAAAAAGATGAATTCTAACTGTAGAAAACGCTGAAAATTTTCATACATATCCCCCACTTACCAGATAGGGCTGTTTGTGTATCCATATACCTTTTGAGGCAAAGGCTTTTTGTCACATACACACATCTTTAGTTAGGGGAGAATAGCAATAGTTAATTTTGCTATCTAGGAAATAAGCTACAAGTGATGTATTTTCAGTAAGCTAAATTTTCTAAAGTTTCTCGTAGATACCTCTGCACCTGTTGTTCCAGGGTAAGTTTTTGGAATTGAGTATCGCGTTCCAACAACCAGCGCTGGAAACCAGAACTAGCGGCGATCGCATTCTTTAAATGAGCCCAAATTTGAGGATTATCAGATGATTGGCGATCGCCAGAAGTTTGAATTAGAGCCATAGGTTTTTGTCCTTAGTTTTAGCTTAATTGGTAGACTTACTCACATCCTTAATTATGTATACCTCTTACAAATTAAGTAGATACACTTTTGTAGGAAAGGTTAAAGGGTATTATTGCCTGCACTCCTGTGATTGTGAAACATTGCCAAACCTGTTATTAAGGCTAATACTTCTATGGCAGCAAATTCTGTTTCATTTGTGACTAAAAGCGACGTTATGCTTACAGTAAATTGCTGAGAACAATAATATTGCTTAAAAACAGCAAAACAGCTTTAATCGGTTTTAACCCTTGCAAATATAAAATTAGAAACCTGGTAAAATTTGCTACGGTGATAGTAAAATTTGAACATAATATCTTCTAATTTAAATTAACTATCATTACTGCCAAGTCAAATCCCCATGGGGGAAAGCCTACATAAAATGAGTGTACGAAAATATCAATCTTCCTACACCCCTACACCTATTTTCAAGACAGCTATTCATGAAATTTGGTACACAACCAAACATGGAAATTCTTACCCCTTCTGCCCTCAGCCTTATTTTCAAGCTAGACCCCCACGGGCTATTTATCCCACAACGAGGGAATCAAAACAGTCTTTCCTTCTGCCTCCTGCCATCTGCCCTCAGCCTTAATTTCAAGCTAGTAAAAATGGAAGTTTATAAATTTAATAAAATTAATTTTTGTTACTGAACTAATTAAATTATAGTTCTGGCTTGGGGAAAGGTGATCAAGCCAGAGAGAGATTTGATAAATATGGGTTTGACATGGAGAGTTTTGCTATCAACTTTCCATGTCCGGTGTTTAGCCCAGATACGAAGTGTTCACTTCTTCTCCCAGCCACTGTTTTATCTCGCCGCAGCCGAGAGGGTACGACGCTTAGTCACCATCTGGTAGGCTTCGATGATATCGCCTTCCGTCCAGTCACTGTATTTATCGATGCCAACACCGCACTCAAACCCTGTGTTGACCTCGCGGGCATCTTCTTTCATGCGCTTCAGCGAATCCAGAATTCCTTCGTAGACAACTTTACCGCCACGACGTACTCGCACTTTGCAGTTGCGAACCAGTTTGCCAGATTGGACATAACAACCAGCAACAGCTCCGCGACCAACAGGGAAGACAGCACGTACTTCTGCTTGACCCAGAGGTTCTTCTACTAACTCTGGTTCTAGCAGACCTTCTAAAGCACCTTGGATGTCTTCTAGAAGTTTATAGATGATGTTGTATTCTCGTACATCTACACCAGCTTCATCGGCAGCTTGTCTCGCACCACTAGCGTAAGTGGTGTTGAAGCCAATAATAACGGCTCCACTAGCAGCGGCCAGATCAATATCTGTCTGGGTAATTTCTCCAGCAGCAGCCAACAGCAAGCGGATTTGGACTTCGTTTTGTGGAATTTGCTTGAGTGATCCCACAATTGCCTCGACTGAGCCTTGGACATCTGCCTTAAGGATCAAGTTGAGTTCTTTCAACTCGCCTTCTTGAGCTTGAGCTGAGATCCCAGCCAAGGTAACGCGGCCTTGCATGAGGCGGGATTGACGCTGTTTCTCTGCACGCTCATTAGCGAGTGCGCGTGCTTCTTTTTCGTTGTGGAAGACTTCAAACTCATCTCCGGCTGCTGGCACGTCACTTAAACCGAGTACCTCAACAGCAAAAGAAGGAGTCGCAGCTTCTACTTTTCTGGCTCGATCATCGATCATGGCTCGCACTTTACCAAATACCGAGCCAGCCACAAGGATATCGCCTACCCGCAGGGTACCATTCTGCACTAACAGAGTTGCAACCGCGCCTTTGGCTTTATCGAGGTGAGCTTCAATCACTGTTCCCTTAGCAGGACGATCTGGGTTAGCAGACAGTTCTTCTACTTCTGCGACCAACAGGATCATCTCAAGTAGCGTATCCAGATTTTCACCTTTGATCGCACTTACAGGAACCATGATTGTATCACCGCCCCATTCCTCTGGGGTCAGACCATAATTAGTCAATTCTTGCTTAACTCGGTCTGGTTGAGCGCCTTCTTTGTCGATTTTGTTAATTGCAACAACAATAGGCACTTCTGCGGCTTTAGCGTGGCTAATAGCTTCAATTGTTTGGGGACGGACACCATCATCAGCGGCCACAACTAAAATGGCAATGTCTGTAACCCGCGCTCCCCGCGCCCGCATGGCTGTAAAGGCTTCGTGACCAGGTGTATCTAAAAATACTACTTGCTGGACTTTGCCATCATGTTCTACGTCTACGTGGTAAGCACCGATGTGTTGTGTAATACCACCTGCTTCCCCAGCAGCTACCTTGGTATTACGAATTGAATCGAGCAAGGTAGTTTTACCGTGGTCTACGTGACCCATAATTGTCACCACTGGAGGGCGTCTCTGAAGGTTTTCCAGATCTGCCACGTCGATCATTTCTGTGACTTTACGGGCTTCAGCTTCTGGTTGTTGGGTTTCGACTTCTGTACCTAGTTCGTTGGCGATTAAAGTAATTGTGGGGATATCCAAACTTTGAGTGATACTCACCGCCATGCCTTTGAGGAACAGAATTTTGACAATTTCTGTGTCAGCAACTACCAATGCATCAGCCAACTCTTGCACGGTCATCGTGCCTGTGACAATTAGTTTTTCAGGACGTTCGCGCTTTTGCTCCTGTGGGCGACGTTGTTGGTCACGAGCGGCAGCAGGGGCTTTTTTGGTTGGCTTCGGAGCAGCGACAACAGCAGCAGGCTGTGCTGGTTTGCTAGTTTTCGGTTTAGGCGGACGGACGATCGCATTACTGACCGCCACAGCAGCAGCAGCTAGCTCTGCATCTTCATCATCAAGGAAATCTTCTTCAAAGTCCTCGTCATCAACAATAGGCTTGATACGTTTGCCTTTAGCGCCGACTTTAGCCTTGCCAGTTTCTTTGACTTCGTCAATTTCTTCTTCCGGCTGCCACTTTTTACCAGTTTTTGGTTGACGTGGAGGTGTGGGACGCTTGAGTTCGATGATTTCTGGAGTGTCTTGTTCTGTCTCTGTTTCTACCTCGTCGACGATCTGTGATTTTACTGGTGATACTGGCCCAGGTTTTTGTGGTCCTACTGCTGCTGGTGCGGGAGTTGGACGTGTTGGCGGCTTGGGTCTTGGGGTATCTCCCGCAACGGGGACTCCTTTATTACCTTTTTGCTCCGACTTTGGCTGTCCGGTGACTGGACGCGCTGGCCTTGGCGGCTGTTGAGTGGTCTGTCCAGCCTCTACGTTTGTGCCAGGTTGTGATTTTCCCTTACCTTTGACCTGGTCTCGAGTCTGATCGCGATCGCGCTTCAGGATAGGTCTTTCTGGTTGATGAGGCTGGGGCGTGGTTTCCGGTTTATCCGCAGCAGGCCTTGTGGGTGGAGCAACCAGTTGTGGTTTTTGGGGTTTTTCTGGTTTCGGCTTATTTGGTGCAGGGGAAGTTGGTTCTGGTTTTTCCGCTGCCATTTTCTCCTTAGGCTGGTTTGACTTGGGCGTATTGTCTGCGTCTAGAGCAGCAGTTTCTTTGATTGCCTCAGACTGATTTCGGGAAACAGGTCGAATGGGTGCCGTCGGCTTCATGGATGAGACTGGTGTGGCGAAAGGTCTGGGGGGTAACAGAGGGTTAACTTCAGAAGAAGCAAATTGACTATTGGTAGCAGCTGACGCCTCAAGGGCGTTGCCGGGGCTATTTTTAGGTGGTTTTGGTTTGCGAATTTCTAACAATTCTTGTTTTTGGGATGCAGCTGGTCGATTGCGAGATGGTATTTGTGCTGTATTTGGCTTATGACTAATTGCACCATGATGCTCTTTTTTTGACATCTGGTGCGTAGCCGCCACTTTTTCCGCTTGAGAACGAATGCGTTCTGCTTCGGATTCTGTGATTGTGCTGCTATGGCTTTTGACCGCGATATTGAGCTGGTCGCAAATTGCTAATAGCTCTTTGTTATCCAAATTCAATTCCTTTGATAATTCGTAGATTCTAACTTTGCCGTTGTTCATCCACTCTTCCCCTATAATTTACAGTTTTGGCGGATGGATGCCAGCTTTTACGACATCTCCATCCTTTGATTACTGTTTTTAGGTTGCCGTTTTGTTGCCGGTGCCTCCAATCAGGAAAGAGAGATGTTTCGGTTTAAGGCTGGCATCGCCACCTAAAACGATGGTTGACGCCGGACTGCGCGTGGGCGCTACCAGATTGCAATTTTTTATGTTTTTGTTTTGCTGATTCTGAGTCTTCCACAACACATTGAGCGTAAGTCTATGTTTTGAGTGTTGCTTCGCCCCCTTTAAGTATTTAAAGAGCGATTTGCCAGACACCCTATTACTATTTTGGCATTAAATACGAGCATAATAGAGGATGTAGCGATAGCGCTTGGGGTGCGGCTGTCGGCACAATTCCCCTGGGGATGACCGCCTAAGCAGTTAATGCTCGATTTGATTTGGGAGATTACTTTGGGATAGGCGCTGCCACAATGTTTGATACAGTGTTTCTGGCACTGATGCATGTAGCGATCGCCCGAGTTTGTTTTTTTTCTGAGCTGCACTTAAACAACCCATATGAGGGCATATATAGGCTGAACGCCCCATGCCCTCATCTAATTGTACCTGCCCAGAAGGAAAGACGCGGACAATCCGCCAAAACTCATTTTTTAGACCCACTTTGCGACAACTGATACAACGTCGATAGTTTGGTTTCATTTAATAATGTTTTAACTATTCTGCATCGCGATCATAAAGTTCGTCTTCAATTTCGTTGTCTAATTCATCTTCTAACTCTGGTTGATTTTCATCTTTCAATTCCTCCTCGTCTAATTCTTCCTCCTCCATTTCCTCAAGTTCTGCGGCGTATTTCGCTCTAGCAGCAGCAAATTTACTATCTTCTGCTGCATGATCATACTTAGCTTTGTCTTTAATATCTATTTTCCAACCAGTTAAACGAGCAGCCAAGCGGACGTTTTGTCCTTCTTTGCCAATTGCTAAACTTAGTTGATCTTCTGCTACCAGGACGTGAGTTTGCCTAGTTTCTGGGTCCATCAGACGCACTTCATCTACTCGTGCTGGGCTCAAGGCATTGGCAATGTAGGTAGCAGGGTCTGGAGACCAGCGAATGACATCAATTTTTTCACCTCGCAACTCGTTGACTACTACTTGAATTCGCGATCCGCGGGCGCCAATACAGGCACCTACGGGATCTACATCCCGATCCAAGGTATCTACAGCAATTTTAGTCCGAGGTCCGACATGACGGGATGGGGGGTTAGCTTCCCGCGCCACTGCGACAATACGTACGACTTCATCTTCAATTTCTGGCACTTCGTTGGCAAACAAATAAACTACTAAACCCGCGTCAGCCCTAGATACTAATAGCTGTGGTCCGCGTTGCTGACCTTGAGAAACTTTTTTTAAATAGACTTTGAATGTAGCACCAATCCGATAATTGTCGTTAGGTAGTTGTTCACGCTTGGGTAATTCTGCTTCTACTTCAGGCTGACCAAAACCACTGCTTACAGCCAGGATCACTGATTGCCGCTCAAACCGCAATACTCTGGCTTGTAGAACTGTTCCTTCTAAATCTTGGAACTCTTCTTGAATTAATTGCCGTTGCTGATCCCGCAGTTTTTGCGCCAATACTTGCTTGGTTTGCATTGCTGCCATCCGGCCAAATTCCCCTTGGTCTGGGGTAACATCTAGTACTACTTCTTGACCCAATTGTGCTTCTTCGCCTCCCATGTCTTGCACCTGTTGCAAGGCAATTTCATGGTCATTGTTGGTGACTTGTTCAACTATTGTTTTAGTCGCAACGACGCGAAAACCTTCTTCTTCTACATCTAGTTGGACATCAAAATTTTCAAAGTAATCTTCATCAAATTGTTTGCGGTCTAAATTTTGGGCGCGACGATAACGTTCATAACCTTTTAATAGCGCTTCTCGAATGGCTGATTGCACTGCCATCCGAGGTAAATTACGCTCTCTACTTATACTTTCAATTAACTCTTTTAAACCAGGTAAACTAACCATTGACATAAGCAATCTCCTTAAATAATTAGGGTTCTGGGATTGGTGATTAGGCACTGGCGAATGAGAAGGCAAGTCAAACTAGGGGAAGAAGACAAGGATCGCCAGGAGAGGAAGACGCAGAGAATTTATCAAAAATATTCTCCCTGTCTCCCTTGTTCTCCTTGTCCTCCTTCCCTTGTCTTCTCCCGATCCCGATCACCGATCCCTGATCACCAATCCCTTTCCCCTCTCCTATCGGCGCTCATCCAACCGCACTTTGGTAACTTGAGTCAGGGGAATTGCGATCGCCCGACCTTTTTGATTTAAATAAACAGATGTTTCATCCCGACGAATTAATTGCCCAGTCCACTCTTGCTGTCCCTCGTAGGGCGGGGAGGTGGAAACTATCACGGGAAACCCTTTGAAGGAAATAAATTCTCTGTCTGTTGTTAATTGTCGGGAGATACCAGGACTGGATACTTCCAAAACATAGGTATCTGGAATGACTTCTGCCGCATCTAGAGTTGCTTCTAAAGCGCGGCTCATCCGTTCGCAATCATCCAGCCCGGTGTCTTGGTGTGGGTTGCGAATGTCCACCCGCAAAACTGGTGGACGTTGGTTGGTGTGAAAAACTACCCCAACGATCTCTAATTCCAGTTCTTCTGCTACTGGTGTGGCCAAATCAATAATTTGTGGGACTAAAGGATGAGTCATGCGACAATTCCAACAAAAAAAGTGGGTGTTTACCCACTTCCTGCGATAGGGATATCTTCCAAGAAGTCTTTAGACGAATCAAAGTTGATTCGCCTCTCTTTGAGTGTAGCGTATTTTTTTTTTGGCGAGAAGCAAGAAAGAATTTGTTGGTGGTTGTTGGTGGGGTTATTATTGGACTCCTCCCACTCCTCCCAGTCCCCATCACCCCATCACCCCATCTCCCGTGCCTTACTCCCCACGCTCCTCAACTGCCTAGTTTGCTCTAAAATTTTATTAAAATCCTCTTGGGATAGGCGTCTGACGTAGTTCAGCTTGACTTCCTCTAAAAAGTCTACAAGTAAGCTTTGCAGTTCTAGCAGTACGTGTTTTTGTTGTATTTGCTCTCCTAAGGCTTCACTAAAGCGTTGCACTAACTGACTAGAGAGTTTTGCGGAAACAGGATCTTCCACTGTAGTCACAAGAGCATTGTATAGATTTGTGGTGATTTGAGTTGCTAATTGCTCACTCAATTGTGTTTGTATTTTTGTTACTCCAGGCAAGTTTTGCAAGTTGCGGTAAATAGGGTAATTATTTAAAGCACGTTCAAGATTGTGCTGCAAAATAGCCACTATTTCTGGTTGAATTTTAGGCAGAACTTGGTAGACGGTAGTTTGTACTAAAATTGCCGCGATCGCTTCTACTTCGTTGACGTTATTTATATCTATATAAGGACGCAAATTCTCTTTTCGCAAAAACCAACTAACTAATTCACCCCGACGAATAGAACCTTGCACCTGGTTAATCACTCTAACTACAACTATTTCAGTGATTTCTTCTGCAAAATTTGATACAATACCCAGGTGGATTTGCTGTCTAATTGGCTGCAAATTTAATATTTGTGCTTTGTCTAAACGAATGATCACAGTTATAGTTCGTAACCAACGCCAAAAAGGTAGTAGTAAAAATAAGTCATACCAGCGCCACAGAATTGCATTCAACCAACTGAAACTAGGATAGCGGCGTTTAATATCATAGCTGCGGATGAGCAATTCCACAGCAAATATGCATACAAAAGGTAAATCAATCAGCCAAAAATAATCAATATATTCACCATTTTCTCCAATTCTCCGATAGTAGTTAGTAGCGACTAAAGGTCTGATTTGTTGGTTAAAAAACATAAATTCATTTGTCCAGCCTTTTTTCACTAAATATTCTTGAGTCCAAAAAATGGCGAATGCTTTTTTAGCAGATTCTTGGTTCATGTGGACACGCATTTGATTTTTGATTTTTTCCAGCGTGCCACTTTTATTAGCCGATGCAAACGGATTATTGACTATCATTTCAACACTCAGACGACGTAACTCAGCTAACTGGGATTCTGCTTCGGGAGACTGTAACCCAGTTTTACTAACCTGATTTTTCAGTTCATCAATTGTGTTGAGATATTTTTCAGTTTCCCTATGAGGTTCAATACCTTTTACTGGATCATAAGCAGTCACAATTAGCGGTACATATTGTAAATATCTATCCCGCCAAGAAATATAGCTTAAATTAAACAAAACTAAGCATAAGTTGATAGTGGCAATAATTGCCATCACTCGTTCAAACCATAGTTTGGAATTATTGAGAGATTTTGAATTAGACATTCTTTCTATCAATATTGTAAGTGGTTATTAGTTAGTAGTTAGTGGTCAGTAGTGAGTCGGTGATTGTAAAGAATCAAATTATCAACAAACATCCAAAAACCAACAGCTAACATTAAAAAACTCTAAATTATGCTGATTTAAACTTTTTCGCATATCTTGTTTTTAAGTAAAAATACTTTTTTCGGATCGAAGATGAAAACTTTTTATACAAATAATCCAATTTTAAACTGAAGATAATGCTATTAATCAAAAATCATTAATATTTCAGCCAAAGTATTTATATAAACTTAAAATGCATCTGTTAGTTCTAGTAACATCAATATTTTGCTGGCTTCATAAAAAGGAGTTTGAATTATGTGGTGTGAATTTGGCAAATCAAGCCTGAGTGTAGCTACTGTTTGCATAGTAACAGTCGCAGCAAGTGTAGCGATCGCACAAACACCTACGACAGTACAGCAACAAATCTATACTCCACAGCAATTTCGCAGTGTACTGCAAGGATTAGGCTATAAAGTTACGGTATCAAATGCACCTCTAACAGATGCGGAAACTAAAAAAGCAATTCAAGAATTTCAAAAGGGTTATAGACTGCAACCAGTGGATGGTATAGCCGGGCCAAAAACCCAAGCATTTGCGGCAAATATTGTCAGGATTCTCCAGGCAAACTTAAATCTGGTGGCTAAACCAAATCCTCTTTTACCTAAAAACCCATTTTATGGACCTCAAACCCAATCCGCAGTCAAGCTTTATCAGAAAAAACTCCAAATTCCCCAAACAGGAATTGCCGACTTAGCATTGCGGCAGAGACTTGACAAAGAGGCTAAGAGGATACTCCAAAATCCATCAGCAGCACCGTCATCTACACCACCATCACCCACAGCAACCCCAACAACAAGTCCGTCACCCACAGCAACACCATCACCCACAGCAACCCCAACAACAAGTCCATCACCCACAGCAACACCATCACCTACACCTTAGATTCAACAAAAGTCGGTAAATTTATTGGTAGTTAGTGGTTAGTAGTAGTCCACCCGATTGATTTTGACAGGTTGTGGTTGTTCAGACCCCCGACTTTTTCAAAAAGTCGGGGGTCTATGACCTCTAATAATTTGTTTGGCAGACTAGTAGTCTGTCAATTTTGAATTGATGGATCACAAAGTTCGTATTCACGACTTTAGTCCTAAAATTTTAAGTACAAAAGTGCTTACTACAAACCCTCAAAACTAGCTTAAAAGAACAGTAGTTAGCAAGTAATTGGTGATTGGTAATAGTGTTTTTATTTACCCATTACCAATTACCCATTACCACTAACGCATTTGAGTTGGTTCTTCTAGCGGTCTACCTTTGGGACTTGGTAGAAGGGGACGACGGTCATCGTAGGGCATGGGGATATATTGTACTGTTGGGCGTCCGCCTTGGGGTTGGGGATACAACTCCATCAAGTCATAAACTATGCGCGGTAGCCCTACTGTTATGGGCAACCCCATTTCTGTTGCTTCTTCAACTGTGATGGGATAGTCATGAGTGACGCGTCCACTTGTCAAGGCTTGGACGATGTTTTCGATATTTTCTGGCTTAACTTTTTGCCTTGGTATATTGTCTTTTAATAGAGTCCGCACAAAGTTTTGTACTTGTTGCATAGCTTTGCGCGACAAGTCTGCCATAATCAGCGTTTGGTCGTCGATTTCACTGATAGGTTTATCTTCTAAAATCTTCAGAATACTTGCTGCGGGGAAATTTCCAAGTTGAGGATCAACAGGTCCTAAAACAGCATTGGCATCCATAATAATTTCATCAGCAGCTAAAGCAAGCATGGTTCCACCACTCATGGCATAGTGGGGTACAAAAACTGTAACTTTAGACGGATGACGAATCAAGGCTCTAGCAATTTGTTCAGTTGCTAAGACTAAACCACCAGGAGTATGCAAAATTAGGTCTATTGGCACATCTGGCGGAGTCAGACGAATCGCCCGCAAAATCTGTTCTGAGTCTTCAATAGTAATATAGCGTGATATGGGTATTCCTAGTAAACTAATAGACTCTTGGCGGTGAATCAGAAAAATAACTCTACTTTTGCGTTGTCGTTCAAATTCTTGAAGGGCGCGGAAGCGTCGATATTCAATCTGACGTTTTTGCCAAATCGGTTGAAAAGACGAAAAAAGCAGAAATATCCAAAACAAATCACCGATACCGAAACTCATAAAATTTGAATACTTAAAAATCACAGTTTAACGTCATTATTGTCCCAATTTTTGAGAACCGGCAGTTCTATCTGGAGAAGCAAAAGCATATTGGGTAATTGGTAATTGGTAATTGGTAATAGTTAGTGGGTAGAGACGCGAGGAACATCGCGTCTGTACATTGGTAGTTAGCAGTTAACAGCTTACTACTCCTCACACTTCTCACCTCACACTCCACCCTTACGGGAAGCCGAAGAAGGTGCGTCTACACACTCCCCCATCTCCCCACTGCCCCTAATCCCCACCTCTCTTACCTGCACTGCCAAATTTTGATGCTGTCGTCATCACTACCACTTACTAAAATTTGTCCATTTGGACTGTAGGCAACGGATCGGATATAGTTCAAATGGCCAGTTAAAGTGTAAGTTTCTTTACCTGTGCTTACGTGCCAAATTTTGATAGTTTTGTCCCAACTACCGCTAGCTAACCACTCTCCGTCAGGACTAAAAGCAAGTGACCATACTGAGTTAGAATGCCCTGTGAGAGTGCAAATTTCTTGACCTGTACTTACTAACCATAGTTTGATAGTAGAATCAGCGCTGCCACTGGCGATCATTTCGCCATCTGGACTAAAAGCAACTGCATTCACAAAAAAGGAATGTCCTCTGAGAGTGCGAATTTCTTGACCTGTATTGATATACCAAAGTTTGACTGTGTAGTCAGCACTACCACTAGCGATAACTTCTCGATTCGGACTCCAAGCAACAGACCAAACAGTATCAGTATGACCAGCAAAAGTCCGAATTTCTCTACCTGTACTGACCTGCCATAGTTTAATCGTACAATCAGCACTGCCACTGGCAAGCATCTGTCCATTTGGGCTAAAGCAGACAGAATTTACACAATTGCTGTGGTTTCTGAGAGTGCGAATTGCTTTTCCAGAACTAACTAACCACAGTTTAATAGTCTCATCCCAACCAGCACTAGCAAGAATTTCTCCATCTGGGCTGAAGGCGACACTACTAACCATACTGGAATGGCCAGAAAACCAACGACCAAGGCTACGCAGTAACTTACCACTCTCCAAATCCCAGAGTTTGATAGTGGTGTCACTACTACCACTAGCTAAAAGCTGATTGTCACTATTAACTGCCACAGTTTGCACCATACTGGCATGGCCTTTGAGAGTGTTTATACATTTCCACTGCCTTTGGCTCGATAAAACAGTAGTTTGAGTGTGTGCTTTGGTAGTAATAATTTGTGTGGGTGGTAAAGATGAATCTTCCTCAAACTCAGAATCTAGTAGATTTAGCCAGTCTTGTACGCTTTGAGGACGCAACTTGGGTTGCAATTCCATACCCCGCAGAATTGCCTGATTTACCTTGTGGCTAAGATTAGGATTGTAGTACTGTGGTGGTTGCAGAGGAATGTTGCGGCGTCTCTCCTCTGCACTAGTTGGTACTATCCCAGTTACCAAACTGTACAAAGTAGCTGCGAGACCATAGACATCAATGTATTCTCCCCGTGGTGCTTCTAATTCGTATTGTTCAGGAGGGGCAAAACCAGGAGTACGATAAACTGTATGTTTCTGTACAACATTGGGAATAAATTCCCTGGCAATGCCAAAGTCAATCAAAACAGCTTCTAATTTACCGTTGCGCAGCATGATGTTGCGTGGCTTAATGTCCCGATGTAGCAAGCCTTTGCGGTGAATCACAGTTACAGCTGCACCCACTTGTCGTATATAAAGTAGTGCTTCTGTTTCTGGCAGCATTCCTACCCGTTGCAAACGTTTACCCATGTCTTCACCTTCGATGTACTCCATCACCATACAAGGCATATTTGCTTCATCGAAGATATTTTCTATTTGAACTATGTGTGGATGGCGACACACAGCTAATCTTACAGCCTCATCCCGAAAGTCAAGCCTTAATTTGTCTCGGTGCGGTTTCCAGGCAGGGTTATTGAAAATTTCCTCTTTTAAGGTTTTAATTACCCGCGGTTCTCCATGTTCGTTGGTGGCGAGGTAAGTGATACCAATTCCACCCTCACCTAGCTTTCTTTGGATGATATAGCGTCCCCCAAACAACCGTTGTCCTGGATTCCAAACCATTAGTAATAATTGCTAAATCTGCTATTTATTTTGACACGACAGCAGCCAACTATGGTTGTAGACACTGGTACTTTTCTGACTTGCCGCTTTATTAAGATTGGGTGACGTGAAAACCTCATTTTTTAAAAATGATGGTGTCACTGCCCCGTCACCCGGTAATAGGTAATTGGTAAGAACTTATTCTAATTTTTTCCAATTAGCAATTGACAATTACCAATTACCAATTAAATATTACGCTAATCCCCCTAATTTTATTCGGTGTTGTCCCCTCAATTATCAATTTCTATTTGAAGTAGATGCACAAGGGCTGGCTGAAATATACCACAAAGTAAATACAGATAAGCTAGCAGCTGACCGCAGGATGGAACACAAAGAATCTCATAGCTAATCTTGATTGGAGAAGAAAGTAGTGAATTCAGTTATGAATTCTATAAACTCATATTTCATAAATTTTTTGGGCTAGGCAACGCTCATCAACTTATTGATAACAAAAAGGATTATCTATCGTACTAATGATTAAAATTTTTAATATTGATATTGCGTAATTTTTGTGTTTTGGGATATAGAACCTAATGTTTCTTTTTAAGTTAGTTTTTTTATTAATAGAAAATATGGTTCATATCTGGAATGCTGTAATCTGATTTTGTAGTTTCTATCATTCCTGCAAAAAGCGAGAGCTGCTCAAAATGCTAAAGAATCTGAAGTTAAGACAAAAATTCACAATCTTGCTAGTCCTTATTCTTGTATTTGGTTTGAGTTTGAGCGGGTTAAGTCTATCTTCTTTACTCAGGCAGAATGCTAAACAAGAAATTGCTACGAATGCTTTATCACTGATTGAAACGATGAGTTCTTTGCGTGAGTATACAGTTACTCAAGTAACGCCGGAACTGGTAGATAAATTGGAAACGAAGTTCTTGCCACAAACTGTATCTGCCTATTCAGCGCGGGAAGTATTTGAAATTTTACGAAGAAAACCAGAGTATAAAGACTTTTTCTATAAAGAAGCTGCCCTCAATCCTACAAGTCTTAGGGATAAAGCTGATAGTTTTGAGGCAGATATTATCAAGCGTTTTACTGATGAGAAAGATTTAAAAGAGTTGAGCGGTTTTCGTTCCTTGCCTGGTGGGGATATTTTCTATATTGCTCGTCCACTCAAGCTGATTCAACCAGCGTGCTTGCAGTGTCACAGCACTCCTGATGTTGCACCTAAAACAATGATTGAGCGTTACGGTGCAGAGAATGGATTTGGGTGGCAGTTGAATAGTATTATTGCTACACAGATAATTTCTTTGCCAGCTACTAAAGTTATTGAAAAAGCACATAAATCTTCTTTTTTGATAATTTTAATTGTGTCTGCTGTTTTTATTTCTGTTGTGCTTTTAGTCAATATTTTCTTGGAACGTCAAGTTATTGGTCCTCTGAAGCGTTTAACTCGTGTAGCTGAGGAAGTTAGCACGGGACACATGGATGTTGAATTTAAACAGACAACCAATGATGAAATTGGTAATCTTGCTAAGGCTTTTAAAAGGATGAAGTGTAGCTTAGAAATGGCGATAAAAAGACTGAAAAGAAATACAGGAAATAAAGAAACTTAAAAAATTCCAAATTAAAAATTAAAGATATGTTATTTCTCTGAATTTTGGTAACATAATTAACTCTTAGGTAATTAGAATTGGGAAAATACAGTATTACGTATTTTGTACCATGATATTAAATGGTTAAAATTATGTTAAAAAATTTGCGATTGAAACAAAAAGTTACGATTTTATTACTTGTAATTCTGACATTTGGTTTAAGCTTGAGCGGTTTAGCTTTATCTTCTGTGTTGAGGCAAAATGCTAAACAGGAAATTACTTCCACAGCTTTGATGTTGATGGAAACTATGATTTCTGTTCGGCAATATACTAGCACTCAAGTTAATCCGGAACTAGTTGATAAATTGGAAGTTGAGTTTTTACCGCAATCAGTACCTGGTTACTCAGCACGAGAAGTATTTGAAAATTTGCGGCAAAAACAAGATTATCGAGAGTTTTTTTATAAAGAAGCAACCTTAAACCCTACTAATTTGCGGGATAAAGCTGATAGCTTTGAGACGCAAGTTGTGAATCGCTTCCGAGGTAACAAAAACTTAAAAGAAGAAAGTGGATTTCGATCGCTTCCTGGTGGAGATATTTACTATATTGCTCGTCCGCTCGCAGTTTCTGAGGCAAAATGCTTAGAATGCCACAGTACACCAGATCAAGCACCAAAAAGTATGCTCGATCGCTATGGTACGGCTAACGGTTTTAACTGGCAATTGGGTGAAATTGTTGGCGCGCAAATGATTTCTGTACCAGCTAGCAGAGTCATTAACAAAGCAAATCAGTCTTCTTTGTTAATTGTTGGACTTGTATCTATTGTTTTCATTATTGTTATTGTTCTAGTTAACATCTTTTTGACTCAACAAGTAGTTCTTCCTCTCAAACGCATCACTCGTGTGGCGGAAGAAGTCAGTACAGGACATATGGATGTGGAATTTGAGCAGTTAACTAATGACGAAATTGGTCATCTCGCCAAAGCTTTTAAACGCATGAAGTTAAGTTTGGAAATGGCAATGAAACGGCTCAAACGTCCTCCTGGAAATACACATGGTACAGGAGGAATGGGTGGTACTGGAAGTAGTAGTGACTATCCCCAACACTGAATGTTAGGAGGTTAGTTGGTGGTTGTTGGTTGTTAGTGGTTAGTGATTATTTCCTTACTCCTCCCACTCCTCACCTCCCCATCTCAATATCAAGAAAATAGGCGTCTTGTAAATTCCAATGCTGCTTCTGACTCTGGGATTTCTCTTGCTAAGAGTTCAACAAATTGGTAAGGTGTGACTTGCGGATTGTCGGCTAAAGTATCTTCTACAATTAGGCTAGCCATAGGACCAATGTAGAACGCTAAGGCATCTTGACAACGCTGAACAAATGCAGCATTGAGCGAGGTAATTTGTTGTTGGTTTTGATTGGTCGGTTGATTTTGGTAACTAGACCGACCTTGATAAGTTTGGGGATGACGAGAAGTTTGTGGATTTTGATTAGTCTGTTGAGTCTGTTGATTTTGATGAATTTGGGGATGGCGAGAGGTTTGTGGATGAGGAAAAGCTTGTTGACCTAGTGGTTTACTTAGCACTGTTTCATCTAAATCTGAATTAGGAGACTGAGCTATTGTCACTGTTGTTTGAGAGTCAGGAGTGAGTATAGTAGGAGGAACATCAAACATTGTTGATGATGCTGTTTGAGGTCGTCCTAAAAGCTCAAGGTCTCTTAAAACTTCTTGAGATGTTTGATATCTATGCCTGGGTGTATCTGATAGCATTTTATCTAGGATTTGAGCAAATCCATCACTGACATAGGTGTGAAAACGCCATTTCCACTCCAAGCTGTACTGATCCATGAGGAATGATGGATCTTTACCTGTAAGTAGTACAACAGCTGTGACCCCTAAAGCATAAAGGTCACTACTAGGAGAACATAACCCTAAGCTGATTTGTTCGCGAGGAGCGTATCCTACTTTTCCCACCAAAGACATTTTGCCGACAAAAGTTGCTTGATTGGAACTAGTAACATCATTGAGATCAGCTATTTGTTTGCCAACTCCAAAATCAATTAATACAGGCAAAATGTTACCTTCTGGTAACATGATATTGTCGGGCGAAATGTCTCGATGAATAATATGATGCTGGTGAATATACTCTAAAACAGGTAATAAATATTTCAGCCACTGAATAACTTCTTGTTCTGTAAAAGTTTGTCCTTGAAGTTGGCGATCGCGTAATAAGGCTGAGTAGGTTTTTCCATTGACATATTCTTGTACCAGAAACAGGCGACCATCTCCTTCAAAGCAAGCCAAAAAACGAGGTATCTGTGGATGCTCTAGCTGGTGAAGGATTTTGGCTTCTCTTTTGAATAAATTCCGACATTTTTCTAATCCTCCTCCCCCAGTACCAATGGGAGCAAATTCCTTGAGGACACAAGCCTCATTGAAACGCCGAGTATCAAACGCCAAGTAGGTTCGCCCCAAACCCCCCTGTCCTAGCAGTTGTTGGATGATATAACGATTATCAATTAATGTTCCCGAAGGTATTTCTGGTTTGATTAAGGGGGGCTGAGACATATCATGATACTCCTAATTATTTTCCATACATAATTTGGTCATTTATAACTTCAACTCCTAGCCTGTTTATTTTCGTATAAAATATCCAGAATATCTATGAATTTTTAGTTGATAAGCAGCTTCAGCTATATATAGCGTTTCTGGCGATTTTCAAGCTTAAGCTTTTTGAGCTTTACTCTTGATGAACACACCTAGAGGTTTTTACCTGGAATGACGCTTGGAGAAGAAAATTAGTTTCTGTTTAATTGAAGTTTATTTGTGGAAAAAAATGGCTCTAAGCCTAATTATTTATTCGGTGTAGCTCTCAGAAAATATGCAGATAAATTATTAATTTTTATCAAGTGTTTGAAATAAATTGTTTGCTTGTTAACTTGACTTTTGCTGGATAGATGTTTCTGGGAGGAGAACTGCGGGTTTGTGCTTTACCCTTGTCTCTATCGGCTGAACTTTTTCGACCAATTTAATAAACTCCTGGTAACTAGGTATTTTAGCAGCAGGAACGTAACCTGCGTCAGCAGCAATATCGGCAGGTGCATCGTTCATTGCTTTTTGGATTTGCTGCTGTTGATTGCGATCTACTGTAGGCGAAAGTAGCATCACACCAGAGGGAATCCAGCGACTGGTGTGTAAAGTTCTAAACTTGGTTTCCCTAAAACTGCGGCGATGAAGCTCAAAATCTTGCTCTGATATAGCGCCAGCATCAACTGTTCCGTCACTAATCCACTCAAGTACTGTTTTGGGAGTGGGAGCAAAACGAATTTCAGCCAAGGTTAAACCGTAGAGATCGTACAAAGGAACATAATAACCAGCAGCAGAACCAATTTCTCCTAAAGCAACAGTCTTATTCGCCAAATCTGATATTTTTGTGATTGGTTTATCTTCTCTAACAATCAATAAAGAACGTTGTCTATTACTGACTCCTTCCATCGAAAATAGAGGGATATAAAGTTCTTTGCCGATCGCGATCGCAGCTAAACCAGGAGGTGCAAATACTAATTCCCATTTTTTATTGCGAATTTGGTCAATAGCTTGCAGTTCGTTGTAAGCTGGTTCCAGATCTACCATTGCCCGAGTTTGGGATGCTATGTAATCTTTAAAGCGCTCATACTTATCGAGCGATGTTTTTCCTTCGCCGTAGCTAATCACGCCAATTGTCAGTTGATCTGGTATATTGTTTGTTTTTGGTTGGGAATTACACCCTAAACCAATTATTCCTATTAATGCTACTAGTGGAAATAGTAAAAAACGTGGCGGAATAAAAATAGTAGTTTTCATAATTTAGTTACAAGATGATGATCAAGGCGCGAATGTATTTTGATTATCTCTACTTCATCTGCTGGTCAAAGGCAAGTGCACCAAAAAGTTAACCTTTCTTACAATAAATGTTGCTATTTGAAAATATATGTTGACTAATGTAGTTTGGTTTTGCTCATGATGGAATAAACAAAGGTGTTAGTAGTTAGTGGTTAGTGGTTAGTGGGTGATGGTTAATAAGAATTACCAATTACCAATTACCAATTACCCATTACCTACTAACTAATAACTACCCCAACAATTATCCTTATTCCGTTCAATTAACGATGCAAATTTATATACCCATCCGGAAAATCACCTAAAATTCCTGTAGGATACGGGTGTGGCTTTAACCAGAGAATAGGTCTAATAAATCTCATGACAGGGAGCTTTGAGCAAGCGACGCTTGTTAGTCCTCAACCCTTTTTGGAACTGAATAATAAAGGTCAGACCCTACGGCTTTATCTGCAAAAAGATGAGCATCGCTTGGGGCGTGGTCGTGAATGGGCAGATTTAGAAGTACCAATAGGCTGGGAAGTCTTCTCCAGAAAACAGGCTACTCTACGCAAAGAAGGAGGAGATTATCGAATTTACGATGGTGATGGCATCAATCCTAGCCGTAATGGTATCTTTTTAAACCAAGCTCCTATTGATGCTAAGGGTTATTTGTTAAAAAATGGAGTGGAGCTAGAAATCGGACAATCTCCTCACAACCGAATTCAGCTGACTTACTACAACCCTGTTGATGCTCCTGCTGCAATTCCCACAAACCGTCGCCTGACGTTAAAAGGCTTGAAGGACTGGCCTGTACAATTAGGACGAGCGCCCAAACCGGATCGCTATTCTTCCATGCAGTTGGATGCGCCTACGGTCTCCCGCCTGCACGCTACAATTTATCCAGATGGGCAAGGGGGACATATTCTTCAAGACCTAAGTACAAACGGTACTTTTGTCAATGGTCAACGAGTTTCAAAACGTATCCAGTTAGTAGATCAAAGCAGAATTCAAATCGGGCCGTTTAGTCTGCTTTATCGCCCGGATTCCCTAGAATTACTAGATAGTGGTAGTCAAATCCGCCTTGATGTCAACCGCTTGCAGCGTAAGGTCAAAGACAAAGAGGGACGGGAAAAAATAATTCTCAACGATGTGTCTTTGGTGATTGAACCAGGACAATTAGTCGCGTTAGTAGGTGGTAGCGGTGCTGGTAAGTCCACCTTGATGAAATCTCTATTGGGAATTGAACCAGTTTCTTCCGGTACAGTCTATCTCAATGGCGACAACTTGCGGCAAAATTGGCCGATGTATAGATCGCAACTAGGCTATGTCCCCCAGGATGATATTGTGCATCCCGACCTCCGGGTAGAAGAGGTACTGGCTTATGCTTGTAAACTACGGTTGCCACCTGATACAAATGTCAAGCAAGTAGTAGATACTACTTTAGAACAAATTAAACTCACTCATGTTAGGACAAATTTTATACGTAACCTCAGTGGTGGACAACGCAAACGCGTCAGTATTGGAGTGGAACTGTTAGCCGACCCGAAACTCTTCTTCTTAGATGAACCGACTTCTGGTCTTGACCCCGGTTTAGATAAAGAAATGATGCGTCTGCTGCGAGAATTAGCAGATCAAGGACGGACAGTAGTTTTAGTTACCCATGCTACAGCCAATATTGAAGTGTGCGATCGCATTGCGTTCATGGGTAGGGGTGGCAAACTTTGTTACTTTGGCCCCCCCAAAGAAGCACTGCGTTTTTTTGAAATGCCTTCAGAAGACTTAAAATATTTTTCCGATATTTACATCAAACTTGATCAAGGCGGTAATGGCAAAGACGTTGCATCAACAGTTGATTATTGGTCGCAAAAATACGAAAGATCCCCAGAATGTCAGAAATACGTAAAATCACAGTTAAAGTCTGGTAAAGATAGTACATCAAAAGCAGATGATAGTATCCACACAGGGATATCTCCACTCAAGCAACTGCTATTGTTGAGCCAGCGATATCTGCAATTGGTCATGCGCGATCGCACAAGTATAATTTTTTCATTAGTATCAGGGCCGATTGCGATCGCTTTAACTGCTTGGATATTGCGAGACGAAACACCCCTGAAAAAACTCAACCCGCTAGAAATTACCCAAGGGCCTCTAGCACTCAAGGTACTATTCATATTTAGTTGTATAGGAATTTGGGTAGGGCTTTCCAGTTCCGTACGAGAAATAGTCAAAGAAGCAGCTATTTATGCGCGAGAAAGATTAATTAACTTGGGTTTATTTCCTTACTTGGGTTCTAAAGTTGCTATTCGTTCCGGTTTAGTGTTGTTGCAAACTCTGTTAATTGTTGCAGCTGTATTAATCGGTTTTAAATCCCCAGAATATAATCTCTTACCTTGGTTTTTAGGCTTGGGAATTACTACCTTTTTAACTCTGCTAGCGAGTGTCAGTCTGAGTTTAATGGTATCTGCTTTAGTGAAAACAGAAAACGAAGCAAATAGTATTTTGCCTTTGATTATGATTCCCCAAATCATTCTCTCAGGGGTGTTATTTGAAATGACAGGCTTAGCAGCTAAATTGGGTTGGTTAACAATTAGTAGATGGTCAATTGGTGCTTATGGAATTTTAGTAAATGTGAATGCAATGGTTCCAGAAAATACGCCAGGTTTGCCATCTCTAGCTGATATTTTTGAAAAGTCTGATGTGTACAACGCAACTTGGAAGAATTTAGGTTTAAACTGGGGAATTTTAGGTGTACATACGTTGGTTTATTTGATTGTGGCGCTGTTGTTGCAAAAGCGGAAAGATATTGTTTGAACTTGTAGCTAACTATATCCAGCCCTTGCTTTCATCCCCCAGTGCAGTGAAACGGAACTGGGGGACTTCCCGCAAGGTAAGTTAAATTTATAACCTTCTGCCGCCTGCCGTCTGCCTTTCTTCGTTCACTCCTCATCCGGTTCTAAATCTTCATCCTCCAACGACGCCTGTGGTATCGCCGCGATAATTGCATCTATTACCTTGGAAACCGGCAAAATCTCAATGTCCAAGCTGGGAAATTTTTGTCCTTTAGGGACGATCGCCCGCTTAAACCCTAATTTTGCCGCCTCTTTCAACCGCAATTCCATTTGCGATACAGGACGCACTTGTCCACCTAACCCCACTTCACCAATTAATACAGTACCAGGATCAACAATACGATCGCGGAAACTAGCAACAACGGCGATCGCAACCCCCAAGTCTACAGCTGGTTCTTCAACGTTCAACCCACCCGCAGAAGCGACGTAGGAATCCAATTTCGACATGGGAACGCCTACCCGTTTTTCCAATACTGCCAAAATCTGCACCAAGCGGTTATAATCCACGCCTGTGGTGGAACGACGGGGGGAAGCGTAGCTAGTGGGGCTTACCAACGCTTGCAGTTCAACAACAATCGGGCGTGTACCTTCACAAGCCACGACAATCGCAGTCCCAGGTCCCGGATCATCACGATTCCCCAAAAATAACTCACTAGGGTTGGAAACTTCCCGCAAACCGTGTTCCACCATTTCAAAGATACCGATTTCATGGGTAGCACCAAAGCGGTTTTTTACTGTCCGTAATAACCGATGGGAGGCGAAGCGATCGCCTTCAAAATATAACACCGTATCTACGAGGTGTTCTAAAACTTTCGGTCCGGCGATCACACCTTCTTTGGTCACGTGTCCAACAATCAACATGGTAATATCTTCATGCTTTGCCACCTTCATCAAAGCTGCGGTGCATTCTCGTACCTGGGCAACAGAACCCGGTGCAGAGGTGAGGGCAGGAAAGAAGACTGTTTGAATACTGTCAATTACCGTCAGATTCGGTTTGAGAGATTCTACTTCCTTAAGTATCTCTTCTAAATCTGTTTCCGGTAATACATATAAATCTGCACCCTGTCCTTCTACTTGTATTACTTCTGATGTTTCTTCTATTACCTCAGTACTATTTGTGTTACTATTTCCATTACCGTTACCATTGCTAACTACGTTGAGTGGTTTGGTTACACCCAGCCGGGAAGCTCTTAATTTCACTTGTTGTCCTGATTCTTCTCCGGAGACATAGAGAATTCGGTATCTCTGGGCTAGCTCATTTGATACTTGTAGCAGCAACGTAGATTTACCGATACCTGGATCGCCACCAATTAATACCATCGAACCAGGAACAACACCGCCGCCGAGGACTCGATCTAGTTCACTATAACCAGAAGACCAGCGTGTGACTTGGCGATCGCTAATTTGGTCAAATCTCAACGAAGACCTTGGCTTGGCTGGTTTATTGGCAGATTTGCTTGGGCCTTGCTGAGAATGCCAACTACCCACCCCCCGACTTGGCACATCTGTTGAGGACTGGATGGCAATTTGTTCTTCTAAGGAATTGTATGTGCCGCAAGATGGACACTTACCAAACCATTGCGGCGATTCTGCACCACATTGGTTACAAACATAATAAGTTTTCGGCTTTGGCATTCTTTAATGTTATTAAATAATCTTAATTTTTTCTTAATTCTTCAAAAAAACAAAAATCCAATAATAGAAGTCGTTTCAGCTTTTTCCAACGGAATAATTGGAATGATATCTTAATATTATGGTATGAAAAATTAATCATGAAAATTTTTAGTTAAGGAGCGTTGATTAGCTTGGAAAGTCATAAAGAAAAAATTCTAGTTGTAGATGACGAAGCCAGCATCCGCCGAATTTTAGAAACTCGGCTTTCAATGATTGGCTATGATGTTGTAACAGCTGGTGATGGCGAAGAAGCTTTGGATACTTTCCGCAAAACTGACCCTGATTTGGTAGTTTTGGATGTGATGATGCCCAAGCTAGATGGCTACGGCGTCTGTCAAGAATTACGTAAAGAATCAGATGTCCCGATTATTATGTTAACAGCCTTGGGGGATGTCGCTGACCGCATCACTGGTCTGGAATTAGGTGCTGATGATTACGTAGTTAAGCCTTTTTCACCGAAAGAACTCGAAGCACGGATTCGTTCAGTACTGCGGCGGGTAGATAAAACCGGCACTTCTGGGATACCTAGTTCTGGGGTAATCCATGTTGGTAATATCAAAATTGATACCAATAAGCGGCAAGTCTATAAAGGTGATGAGCGTATTCGCTTAACCGGTATGGAATTTAGCTTGTTAGAGTTGTTGGTAAGTCGCTCTGGCGAAGCTTTTTCCCGCTCGGAAATTTTGCAGGAAGTATGGGGATACACACCAGAACGCCATGTGGATACCCGTGTAGTAGATGTACATATTTCTCGTTTGCGGGCAAAATTGGAAGATGACCCTAGTAACCCCGAATTGATTCTGACAGCGAGAGGTACTGGTTATCTTTTTCAACGGATTATAGAACCGGGAGAGGAGTAAATTATGAATGATGAATGATGAATTATGAAGACAAAAAGTGTAAAAGATAGCATTTATCATTCAGTATTCATCATTCAGTATTTTAGAAGCATGGCTAAATCCGATCCGAATCGTATTTTGCGGCGTCTACCCATTGTTGTCGGGGGGCTAGGCGCTGTACTTTTGTTGATTAACCGTTTACTGACACCAGAAATCACAGAGTCTCAAGCCCGTGCAGATGTCCTGGGTGTGATTTTGAGTGCAGTACTGATTTTGACGGGTTTAATTTGGCAGCAAGTACAACCGCGATCGCCTGATGCGGTAGAACTAATAGGAGAAGAAGGTTTTGTACTTGCACAAGACTTGCCGCAGGCAATTAAAACAGAACTAGCATGGGCATCACATCTATTGTTAACTAATACAGTGACGCGATCGCTTGTAGTTTTCTATCAAGGTAAAGTTTTATTGCGGCGAGGAATTTTAGGCACAAAATCAGAGGTGACACCAGGGCCAATTTTAAAACGGGTGCAAGAAAAACAACAGCCTATTTATTTGGTTAACTTAAATGTCTATCCAGGAAGAATTGAATTTGATTATTTACCAGAGAATACTCAAGGAGTAATTTGTCAACCAATTGGTAAAGAAGGCGTGTTGATTTTAGGAGCAAATGCTCCTCGCAGCTATACTAAACAAGATGAAAACTGGATCGCTGGGATTGCTGATAAATTAGCTGTCACCCTCAGTCAGGAGATGGGGTGATGGGGTGATGGGGTGATGGGGAGACAAGCAGGACAAGGGGGACAAGGATAACCACTAACAACCGACAACCAACAACCAACCAATAACTATTACCAATTACCAATTACCAATTACCAATTACCAATTACCAATTACCAACAAAAATTTATGCAGATTGTCTATTTATTACTAGTCGCCTTAATGATAGTAGGTATTATTGGTTCTGTGGTTCCTGCTTTGCCAGGTGCTAGCTTAATATTAATAGCTATTATTATCTGGGGATTTGTCAAAGGTTCTTTTGCTGCTATCAGCGCACCATTGATTGTTACAGCTATAGTTTTAGTTCTGAGTATTGGTGTAGATTTATTGGCTGGTTATGTGGGTGCAAAACAAGCAGGCGCTAGTAAATGGGGACAAATAGGTGCAATTATTGGTTTAGTTGCTGGGTTTTTAGGATTATTACCGACTTTACCTGTAGGGGGGCCACTCTTAGGATTACTTTTTGGCCCTCTAGTAGGAGCAATAATTGCTGAGTTTATCTACCGTAGGGATTTTATCTTAGCAGTCAAAGCTGGTATAGGAATTATAGTTGGTACGGTGGTGGGAAATTTAATTCAAGGAGTATTAGCGATCGCAGCAGTTGTATTTTTCTTAATCAATACTTGGCCACAAGTGTTTGGTTAATTAATACCGTTTCTCCAAAAAATGACTACAAATGTTCTTGGCTTTGTAGTGAGTTTAAGTACTCACTACAAACTACGTGCAGTTTTACTTTTAAGAGTTGGTATCATTACGAACTACCTACGCACTCCGCTTAAGCTACGTGCGAGGTTTCTGACGCTTCAACTGCTGAACTTTCCTAAACCCTCCACAATGCTGCGGGTTTTTAGAAAGAGGTTCAGCATCGGCGTTTGAGAGGCTAGTTCCTAACCCCTTGGCATAATAACTCTTTTTTCTTTTTATAGCCACTTAAAACTTGTAACTTAAAACTTGTATCACCCCATTTTCCGGTAAATTACCAGGGCTAAGACTAATTGTGTCGCTGTTGCTGCGACGTACAGTCATTCCACTCATCACCGTTAAAAAATTCTCCAAAGGAGAAATATCGCAGTTAGCTTCATCTGCGGCTTGGGTACGGTAATGAGTAGGAATAATCAGCTTAGGATTAATAGTTTGAATTGCTTGCTTTGCTTCTTCAGCATTATAAGCTTTAGCACCACCACCTACGGGAACTAACGCCACATCAGGACGACCAATCAGGATTTTTTGTTCAATGGTAATAGGTGCAGCTGCTCCCCCTAAGTGAAGGATCTTAATTCCTGCTTGTTGCCATTGCCAAGCGACATTTGTACCGAACTGCTTGCCACCTTTACGATCATGGGGAATAGCAATTCCTTCAAATTTAATGCCTTGGAACTCGTAAACTCCGGGTTCGTAGATTAACTTAGGATTTCCTGGTAAGTCTTCGACCGCACCTTCATCCAACAATTGACTACTAATTAGTACCAAATCTGCTGCTACTTTCGGTGGACGGTACTTGGCGGTACAACCAATTGTGCGAAATGGGTTGACAAGAATTTTCGTACCGCCGCCTGTAAACAGAAAGCAAGTATGACCCAACCACTGAACTGATAATGAACCGCTAGATTGGGCGTTAGCTTGAAAGTGAGAACCCAAGCTAGTAACCAAAGTTGTTACCAACCCCGCCCCAGCATAGCCCATTAATTGTCGTCGTTTCATTAATTACTCTCTTGTTTTCGTCTGTAATTTACAAAGAAAGTTTCGCAGTAACTGCTTGCCTGAAGATGTCAGAACACTCTCTGGATGAAATTGGACGCCTTCTATGTGGGGATAGTTCCTGTGTCGTACCCCCATAATTGTGCCATCTTCCACCCAAGCCGTGATTTCTAACACATCTGGACAAGTGTCGCGATCGATTACCAAACTATGATACCGGGTAGCAGTAATTGGGTTTTCTAATCCTTGGAAAACACCAATCCCTGCATGAGAGACTTGGGAAGTTTTGCCGTGCATCAGCTCTGGTGCCGAAACAATCCTACCACCGAACACTTGACCAATACTTTGATGACCCAAACAAACCCCTAAAATTGGTAATTCAGGTCCAAGTTTCTCTATTAAATCCAGAGAAATACCCGCACCATCCGGTCGACCAGGCCCGGGAGAAATTACCACACCATCTGGCTTTAAAGCTTTAACCTCATCTAGGGTAATCTTATCGTTACGAAAAACTTTGATCTCTGCCGCTACAGGGAATTCTACTGCCAGTTCTCCCAAATACTGCACTAAATTATAGGTAAAGCTGTCGTAATTGTCAATAACGATAAGCACTGCAAATCAACTCCAGTTCTCAACCACTGCATACCATTGTGGTTGATTCTGAGAGATTTTGTGTCGCTATGATGCAGTTAATTGTTGGTTGTTAAGACAGCAAATGCAGGGGACTCTGCTTTCTTGTTGTTATCTTCTTAAGTGTGGGGAGATGGGGAACTCGGGGCCCCTGGTGGGGATTAGGGGCAGTGGGGAGGTTCTAACTACTAAGCACCAACCACCAACCACTAACCACCAACCACTAACTACAAACAAACTACAATTAACTAATTCTTGAGGACGCTAGGAATAGCGTCTATGATTCGTGTAATTGTTTGTTCTGATGTTTCCTCTTGTGTGATGGTAATTCTTAAATCAGCTTGATTATAAAGTGCTTGCCTTTGTTCAAGGAGCGATCGCAGTTTTCCTTGAGGATCTGTATCTTGCAGTAATGGTCTTGTGGTATCTTCTGATAGACGATTATACAGTATTTCCACTGCTACATCTAGCCAAATAATGATACCGTGATGCAGGTAACTCCAGTTGTCTCGCCGTAGTACTATTCCCCCACCTGTGGCGATGACTAGCTTTGTAAAAGCACAAACTTGTGCTAACACTTCACTTTCCAACTGGCGAAATGCTGCTTCTCCTTCTTCAGTAAATAGTTGATTGATTGTTTTTCCTGCTGCTTTTTCTAGCAGATTATCAGTATCTACAAATCCGTATCCGAGTTCATAAGCTAGCATTCGCCCTAGTGTGCTTTTACCAGCACCCATCATACCTATTAAATACAAGTTAATTCCTTGTAATCGCTCATTCAACAATCGCTCCATTGCAGTTTTTCCAATTTTGGATTTTAGATTTTAAATTCTAGATTGAGAGTATGTTCTAAACAAAACTGCCTAGTCTAACTTGGCTATGTACCCAACGGTTTGATTGAAACGTAGCATTTCGAGACTGCGATCGCCATAAACACCTTCTATTTGTTGTTGGCAACATTCAATGGCAAAATCGTTTAAATCTTCTGAGTCGATGCTATACATATCTTTAAATACATCTGGTTCTACCCGACAAAAACGTGGGCGATCAGGGTAAATCCGACATTCACGGCTGTCATAGTCATAGTTAATACACCATCCTCCATCACCTACCATACTCAAATAAAGTTCTAGCTCTTCTGGAGTTAAATATTCATGCAAGTTTGGACGGTACTGAGGATCGAGATGACAGCAGGCTCCACATTGCTTTACACATTGCCAAATTGCCATTTTTTATACCTTTTATAGACAGTCGGTAGGTCAGCACAACTGTGCGCCCGTATAGTGGTTAGTAAAAGTGTACAGCTAGCCATCACCATGACCGATGCAGTCTTGATTCTTTACTACTAAACCCTGTACCTTGCGCGACTTCCCGGAGGGTAGCATTTGTATAATTTATTGATTGAAAATTAAATATCCTAGTACAAATGCTTCGCCCCTACCAGTCCTAATTTTAGTTTTTTATGTGCTTTCTTATAATTTTGTTAAGTAAATTAAATTTAACAGCTGATCCCCGGATATGATTAATTCCGAGTTTAACAATCAGAGTAATACATTCTTTTAGGGTTACTGGGAGGGAATAATGTTTGAGGCTGTAGCCAACATCAATTGGGAAGTAATTTTTCAGCTATTGTTCGTAGCGTTGATTATGTTAGCTGGCCCAGCAGTAATTTTTGTACTTGCTTTTCGTGGTGGCGACCTCTAATATAAAACTCAATTAATTTTAATCTCCTTTGCTCTGGCCCGCTTAAGGCGGGCTTTGCTTTTTATTGTGTTGGTTGTTGGTTGTTGCTTATTCTTGAAACTACTTACTCCCCCACTTCCCATCACCCCACTGCCCCTAATCCCCACCTCCCCTTTATTTGCAACTTCCCAAAGCCCTGAGTGCTGCTTGAATAATACCTTCATACTGTGATTGTGAGATATCAACTTCTTTGGCGTCTTGGCGATTATTACCCAGCAAACCGACCGTTTGTCCTTGTCCAATAGCTAAAACCTTGCCATCGGGATTTTTAATTCTTAATTCAGGTAAAGAACCATTTTGGTAGATACCACAGGTATATTGACGCTGATTGTACTCAAAAGCAGCTTTTGATGCAGCAGGGAAAAAAGTAAACGGTGAGTACGACTGACTAGTGAGTCTAGCACCGACTAGTTCTAATTCAATGGTGGTGTTGCCATCAAAATGATTTTCTCGCAGTTTATAGGCAATATCTATTCGTTGCGGTAGGGGAAAATAGTCACGCCACCGCCAACCGATCGCTTTAATTTTAAATTGTTGTTGGTCAATTGTTTGAGCAACTGTTAGTTTAATATGACCTTTCCCGACGGTTTGCTGTTCTATGACTTGGACATTAGCTGTCCAGAAGATTGGATCGGGGTTGTCGATTCCGCAGGGTTCTAAAGTGTGGAGTTGCTGATAGAGTTCTTGATTAATTTGGTTGAGGTTAGCTTCAGCATCTATTTTTAACAGTGGTTTCAGGTGCTGAATTTCTAGACATTGGTTAGCGAATTCTACCAAACGCGATCGCAATGCTGCCAAATTTTCCGCGGGCAAAGAAAATCCGCCTGCGGCTTTGTGTCCCCCAAATTTCCCCAGTAGGTGTTGGCAATATTCTAAAGCAGCAAAAACATGGAACTCTGGTATCCCGCGTGCAGAACCGCGAATTTGCTTGTCATCTTCATAAGTACCGATGAACACGGGGACACCATAGCGTTCTACCAAGCGGGAGGCGACAATACCTATAACTCCATGATGCCAGTTGGGTTGCACCACAACTAAAACCCGGTCTTCCTGTAGAGACTTTGTATACAACGTCTCTACTAATGCGATCGCTTCTTGTTCAATTTGTTCACACATCTGTTGACGATGCTGGTTAATTTGCTCACACTGCATCGCTCGTTCTAAAGCAATCCCCATATCATCTGTAGTTAGTAACTCAATTACAATTTGGGGATCACCGATTCTACCAATAGCATTAATGCGTGGTCCAAGTCTAAAACCAATGTCTTCAGGCTTGAACGATTTTGGATTGGGGAGGTGGGGGATTAGGGGCAGTGGGGTGATGGGGAGAAATTTTTCCTTGTCCCCCTTCCGATCCCCGATCCCCGACACCTGAATTAACGCCTGTACTCCTGCTAGTTGAGATTTGGGTAATTGCAGCAAACCACGTTTTACCCAGCGACGATTTACTCCAGTTAAGGGAGCTAAATCAGCAATAGTTCCCAGTGTAAACAGTTCCAGCATTGGTTTAATAATGCCACTGTTAGTTTGCCCTAGCTGTTGAGCTAAAGAAACTGCCAAAATGTAAGCAACACCGACACCAGCAACACCGCGATAAATAGAAGATTCTGGTAATAATTTCGGGTTGAGAATGGCGTTGGCTGGGGGTAATTGTTGAGGAATATCATGGTGATCGGTAACAATTACTTGTAGACCCAGTTCTCTAGCTCTGGCAATGGGTTCAAACGCAGAGATACCATTATCAACAGTCAGGATAAGTTTTACACCTTCGCTGTGGAATTCTTCTACAATTCGTTTATTGATGCCATAGCCTTCATGCATCCGACTGGGAATGGCATAGTTTACCTCTGCGCCTAACCAGCGTAAACAACGTAATAGTAAAGCGGTGCTAGTCATACCATCTGCATCGTAATCTCCACAGATGGCAATTTTTTCTTTACAGGTAATGCAAGATTGTAACAAATCTAAACTAACTGCTAAATCTGGAAATTCTTGCAAAGGTGAAGGCAGATTTATGGACTCAGGATTTAAAAAAGCTTGTGCTTGTTCCGGGGTTTCAATACCACGATTAATTAGTAGCTGATTGAGCAAAGATGGTAAATTAGTTGCCTTTGACAGATTGTGGGCTAATTCTATTTTCTGCGGATAAATTTGCCAACGTTGATTAGGCAAACGTCGAAGGGTTTTTGTTGCTGTAGTTGGGAATTTTTCTAGCACAATTTAGACCAACAATCACAAGTCAAGACTTTTTCATAACACGTCTACTCGGCCATCATCAAGAATGTAAATTGCGCGATCACCAGGAGCAAACCAATTAGGACGCAGTTCTACTCCTAGGGTTGCGAAGTTGAGCTTTGCAATATTTGCTTTTAATGGTAAACCAGTGTCATCCCAAAATAGGAGAGATACATTTGGCTCTGTTCCATCTCCTTGGTTTATTTGTAGTTCCTGTCCTGGTTGTAGAGGAATCGGATTAGTACTAGAGGGTTTCTGTATAATTAACACTCTTGGAGTGCGATTGACTACATTAACTTGAATGCGCTGACCAGGTGAAAATTGAATCGGACTTTTGCCACACTTGGAAGCACAAGTACCAGCGATCGCAGGGCTATGATCATTAGCCGAAGGTAAAAGTAGAGCCGTTGCTATTAGGGTTGCACAGATCAACTTAGACATAGGATTGAGGTTTACACAGAAGGCTAAAGGTGTGTAGATTTTAATACCTCAGACTAACACTACATTTTGTTCTTTGTGTAGATTTAATGTAAATAAAATTACTTCAATGCACTACTTGAAAGTCCTAAATAATATACAAACCGCTCGCGTAATTGCTCTACAGTCAAATTTTGAGTCCAGTACTCTAGTAAGGCGTGACCAAATGCCCTAGCATTTTGATCAGGCGAACCAGAGTTTTCTAATAGTAACGGCCAAAGAGCCAATAAATCAAGCTTCAGTGTTTTATCAGTACTCAATAGTAAAAATAAATCATAAGCCATCTGGAGTTTGCCAATCACAATTGGTAACTGTTCTGCTGGGATTTTCTCGGCGAGTAGATTTGCTAAAGTGGGGGATCCAGTTGAAAGGGTAGAAATAAATTTGAGAATTGGACTTTTGAGTAATGCAGTCAGCCCTTGAGTTGTTGCCATTTGGAAGGTGTAGTGGTCGATGATTTTAGCAGCAGCAACAGTCCGGGCTTCTAGGTTACGCAAAAAACGAGCTAGACGCAATTGCTTAGCAGGTGCGATCGCATCAATTAATACTAAAGATAAGGCATCTATTCCCCAAGCGCTGCGACCTGTGTTGGTGTCTCCTGTGACAACAGGTAAAACTCGGTTACAAAAATCACCCAACTGTTGAGCGCGGTACTGCGTTGCTTCCCGAATCGCCACTTCTTTCGGTCGTTCTCCCCATTGCCAATCATAGGGAGGCTGCCATTCACGAATTGGACGCAGGCGATCAACTTGGGTGACAATGGCAATAGCAGGCAAGTCTGCTACTTCCTCTTTCATGTCTCGCAGAAAGTCCACGTCCATTTGCAGAGCCGGATCAAGGGCTGGGGTAACGAGTAGCAACAAGTCTGCATTACTAGCATAATCTAGCACAAGTGTCCGTAAATCGTTACGGTTGACTTGTTCGTAACCGGGTGTATCCCAAAGGTTTAAGGTTGCGCCTTCTGGTGCTTGCCAATGATAATTCTGAATTTTATCAGTGCTAGGTAATACATCAACTTCTGCTAAATCTGCCTGAAATAGGGTATTAATCAAGCTACTTTTCCCGGCTCCAGTTCGTCCTACTAATAAAATATTTACGGGTTTTTTCTCGACGACTTCGACGGGTTCGGCTTGCGCGAGGATTTCTCGTAGGGTTTGGGTTTTGGTTGGAGCAGGAGGCGGGGGAATAACAGCAGATTCGACAACAGGTAATTTACCACTATAGAGAGCGATCGCCTGCTGACACAAATTCCTCAGTGCTGCTTCCCTCAGTAGCTGGCTTAAATTTACCAGTAGTTGCTGATTTGCTTGGTTACTGTAACTTTGACTAGCTCGGTTTGCTATTGCTGCAACTGGATTCAATAGCCACTGCGCCAAGTTCCAAGCGCGTAATAGTTTCCTTGCAGAAGGTTCCAACTTCTGGTACATTTCATAAGCCTGGAATGCTTGCCCAACAGTAACTTGATTCAGAGCCGGAGATAACTTTTGCATCCACTGATCCATCTCATCTACCGTACCTCGGATCAAAGCATAAGCTTGGGGAACGTAGATATTTAGCAGAGGATACTTAACTTCCGGGTGGTAAATATTGGCAATGGCAACAACAACAGCTTGACAACGCTGCCAAAAAGTTTGCCAGTCTTCCCAAATCGGGGGATCACTTTGTGATGCTAGCAGAATTTCTTGGAGTGCTGCTTCGGCTCGATTAGTGGCATCAGTTTTTTCTAAAGGGATTGTATCACCCGTGGCAGACTCTAGTTCTTTTGTTACCTCTGCCATCACAGATTCTACTTGGGCGATCGCAGGGCGAGTCCATTGTACTAGCAGCCAACGCCAGCCCACAAACACCAGGATAAACACACCCCAAATCCAATTCAGCCCCCACTCGTGAATTTGCAACCCCGCCGATACCAGTAAGAAAGTGATCATGGTTGCGATGGGAGTTGCCAAAACAAGCCATTGCCAAAGTTTTAGTCGCACCATTGCCCTGTACCTGTCCAAAGTGGAGCTTTTGTATTACTATTTATGGTATCTAATTATGATTTAATTTAGTATTCGATTAGGTGCTAAATCTTATGATTAACCTAGATAATATTCACTCTCTTACAGAATTCAAGCGCAACGTTAAACAGTTTCTAGAACGTATCAAAATAAATAAATCTCCTCTTGTCCTTACTGTTAACGGTAAAGCAGAAATCGTTGTTCAAGATGCAAGTGCTTTTCAGGAAATGATAGATAGGCTACAACAGGCAGAAAAAGAAGTACAAAAGCTGAAGTTAGAAGCACTACAGCGTGAAGTTGTGATCGGAGTCGAACAGTTGAAAAATGGACAGTACACCGAATACGATGACGAGTCTTTACCTAATTTGTTAGACAACATTAAGGCACGAGGAAAACGTCGGCTGGTTCAGGATAGCTGACAATGAATCGTTACAGACTCTCTCAGCAAGCAGAGCAAGATTTGGAGGACATTTGGATTTATCTTGCTCAACAGGATGAACTTGCAGCCGACAAGCAGATTGCTCAACTTCTTGATCGCCTGCCAATGTTAGCTCAGTTTCCTGACATGGGCAGAAAGCGAGATGATTTACTCCAACGACTAAGAAGTTTTCCTGTAAAACCTTACATCGTCTTTTATACAAAAATTACCGACGGGATAGAAATTGTTCGAGTCTTATCATCAATCAAGAGATATTGAAAATTATTTTTCTTGACTTTTAGAACTTGTGATTGATATCGAAGTTGGCTCAGTCAGTTAACAGTGAACAATTAACTGATAACCGAATAAAAAGCTTAATCAATCACACTATCCATCGGCAAATAATCTTTTAAAGCTTCCGCCTCACTAGCTTTCACGACAGGAACAGATAACAATTGGGAATTTAATGGAGCAAATAACTGTTCTATTTGATTCAAACTTGTCAAACTACCGCACAATAATAATTGATCTTGGGCTTGCAATTCCATCTTGCCATTGGGGAAGCGAATAAATTTGCCGTCGCGACGCATTGATTGCACTTGCACCCCATATTTTTCGCGGATATGCAAATCTGCCAAAGTTTTACCAAGCACTGGACAATCAGCATTGACTATTACCCACTGACAAGCACTATTGTCTCCAGGAACAGCCGCCCTACCAACAGCAAATTCTTCTAAAGCAGCGAATTCCTCATCCGAACCCACTACCAATAAGCGATCGCCTTTTTCCAACTTAGTACTAGCATCGGGATAATCTATTTCTTCCCCATTGGCGCGGCGAATAGCCATCAAACTCACCCCAGTTAAGTAGCGCATATCGGCTTCCTCTAAAGTCATACCGATCAGGGGTGAAGTTTCTGGTAAAGCATACCAACGGTTATTTAAGTCTTGAGTAGCCTGGCGCAAATGACGAGAAACTTGGGATGCTGATTGTTCTGGACGCAAGTCTAAATAATGACGGTTGCGGATTTCTTGCATTTCCCGTTGTACTACAACACTGGAGAATCCTACTGCATTTAATATGTAGGTTGCCATTTCTAGACTTGCTTCAAATTCTGGTTGCACAACTTCCCTAGCACCCAGTTGGTAAAGGACTTCAATATTTTTATCGCTGGTAGCACGGACGACTACATCTAAATCTGGAGATAATTCTAAAGCCCGTTTCAGGCAAAGCCGAATACTCATCGGATCAGGAAGTGCGATCGCCATTCCTTTAGCTTGGCTAACCATCGCAGTTTCTAAAACGTAAAAACTCACACAATTTCCATACACATAAGGTACTCCCGCCTCACGTAACTCTTGAATTCTACGTTCAGATTGGTCAATTACCACTACAGGTAAATCGTGTTGCTGTAACAATTTCACCAAATTTTTGCCGACTCGCCCATAACCACAAACCACGATATGGTCTTTAATTGGTAATTCCTCAGCGACTTCTAACGGCTTACCCTCGCCACTCAAATAGGGCTTTAGCCAAGGCATTGATTCCAACCAATCAAAGACAATCGGTACTAACCGCAACACAAAAGGAGTCAGTACCAATGTTACCGCCGTTGTTCCCAAAATCAGTAAATATATCTGCCGAGAAACCAGTCCTAGCGCCTGTCCTTCACTAGCCAACACAAAGGAAAATTCCCCAATCTGCGCCAGTCCGAAACCTGCAATTAATGCCGTTTTCAGAGGGTAGCGGAACAGTTTGACTAGTGGTGTGATAATCAAAAATTTACCAATAAATGCGAGCGCCACTAGCCCCAAAATCAATTCCAGGTTCTTCCATAAAAACACTGGATCGATTAACATCCCAATCGAGGCAAAGAATAAACTCGCAAAAATATCTCGGAGTGGTTCCACATAAGTCAGGGTTTGATCAGCATACTCTACTTCCGAGATCATCAAACCCGCGACAAATGCTCCCATTTCAATCGACAGCCCTAAATATTCTGTCAACAGGGCAATACCCAAACACAGCGCCACCACTCCTAATAAAAATAACTCTTGGCTTTCTGTGCGGGCTAACATCCGCAACAAAGGCGGGATAATCCACTTCCCAGCGATCACAGCCCCCCCTGCAAACAAGCCAATCCGCACCAGGGCTGTCAACACCGCCATCACAATCGATTCCCCTGGTTGATGCAAAGCTGGCAAAACTGCCAACATCAGTCCCAACGCCAAATCCTGCACCACCAGAATTCCCAGCATTACCTGTCCGTGGGGCGTTTCCGTTTCGTTGCGTTCCATCAAGCATTTGAGGACAACTGCTGTGGAAGACAAAGATAGAATTGCTCCCAAAAACACGCCCTTAGCTGGTAAAGCTCCCCAAAACCCTGTCAAACCACACACTATAACGGTGACTGCGATTGTCAGGGTGATTTGTAATCCACCGCCACCGAGGGCGATCGCTTTGACTTTTTTGAGTTCCGCAAAGGAAAACTCAACCCCCAAGGCAAATAATAGAAAGGCAACGCCAAACTGTGCCAGAGTCTCTACTTGAATTAATTCTTTTATTAGTCCCAGTCCCGTTGGACCGATAACAATCCCCCCAATCAGATACCCCAGTAGAACAGGTTGTCTTAAAAGCGCCGCCAAAAGTCCACCGCAGGCGGCGACAGCGAGAACTGACACTAAATCAACAATTAATCTGAAATCTTCTTGCACAAGTTTTTCAAAGAACTATTAAGACCTATTTACAATCAGCATACAAAAGTTTGATATGGGTGTGGGGAATTCGCAGTAAATGAAATAACAGCTTGGAAATGGGTTTTATGCAGTTCCCTGCGAGCAATTTATGTATATCTTCTGGCTCTACATCAGGCACTTTTTTCATGCTATCTAAGGCGGATACCGTTAACCAGTTTTGCTGATGTAGCCTCTGCCAAGCTTTGCGAATATGCTCTTGCTTGAAGATTTTACATTTGCGACGTTCCAAGAATGCACGAAAGCAATTTTCGTATTTTTGACTAATCTGTATTTTCTTAAAAAGAATTAATCAAAATTTACGTAGAGTTTGTCAAACCGATTCCCCATATACAAAGCACTTTTGGCTTAATTTCAAACCACCCAGCAAAATTCATGTTAGTGCAGGGCTAGCACTTGACAAGTCACAAATATTACACTAAAAAGTGTTGTCTCATAAAATTCCCTTGGAGAGGTAGAAACACTACAGCCTGTAAGATAGTCTGTTGTTCATCAGCAGATAGGATTTTTTGTATCTCTATGACTACCGTAGATCGCGCTCAAAAGTTAGTTTCAGCAGCTGTGTCTAATTTACAAGTTGACCGTCTGGCCATCAGAATGGTAGCCGGAATCTTAGTCGCTTTACCTGTAGCCTTAGCAATACCCGCAGAAGCTTTACAGGTAAGGATGACTCCAGCTAATCCGAAACTGGGGGATACATTATCGGTTTTCATTAGTGTAGATAATCCGGTCGCTGGTGCGAGTCCAACAGTCACTGCTTCTGATCAAACTTACCCAGCGTTTGAAGTTGCTCCTAATCAGTATCGGGCTTTTATTCCCACTACACCGTTGCAAAAGGCTGGAAAAAGAATAATTCGAGTCACCGGAAATGGTCAGGTACGGAACTTGTTGGTGCAGGTGAACTCACGGAAGTTCCCTGTACAGCGAATTAATTTACCCCCAGGTAAAGCAGGAGTAAAAGCTACAGAATACGAACTCAAGCGTGTATCAGAATTGAAAGCTCTGCAAACACCCCAAAAATACTGGAGTGGCATTTTTATCAAACCAAATGGGGGGCCAATCTCTACTATCTATGGTGTACGTCGTTACTATAATGGTAAATTTGCTAAGGATTACTACCATCGCGGTGTTGACTACGCTGGCCCTACGGGTTCACCTGTAGTAGCTCCGGCGGCAGGAAAAGTTGTTTTAGTAGGAAGGGTATCCGAAGGTTTTCGGGTTCATGGTAACGTTGTTGGCATTGACCACGGTCAAGGAGTAACAAGTATTTTTATGCATCTGAGTCGCATTAATGTCAAAGAAGGCGATATGGTTAAACCCGGTCAACTTATTGGCGCAGTCGGTTCTACAGGTGCTTCTACTGGGCCTCACTTGCACTGGGGATTATATGTCAACGGTCAATCTGTTGACCCAACACCTTGGCGATATCAAGAATTTAAATAGTGAATTATTGTGTATTCTTTACCCAATCTGGGCAAAATAAACTGGATTGGTACCGTTCCTCCTTGCTTGTGGGTGGCTTATAGAATATGAGCATTATGAGTATAGAAAAAATTGTGCAACAGTCTCTCCAGGATGGTTATTTGACACCAGCAATGGAAGCAGAAGTCGGACGAATCTGTGACAATGCCAACGAACTCTCGATCGAAGAGTACATGGCACTCGATCGACTGATGGGGGCGCTGTTGACTGGCGAGGTGATAGCGGTACCACGCAAACAGTTTATTAATGTTATGGAAGAGTTGGTACTGACAGAAGCGATCGCCCGCGTAGCAGAAATCGAAGCTACTAGCGAAACTTCCTTGGATGTTGGAGATATTGCTGCTTACGCCCTCAATCGACTACCCCCCCTATACGCAACTACCGAAGAAGGTGCTAGCTATCAGCGCCAACACGCCAAGACGGAACTACAAGAATTAATTGCCCAACAAGTCAGTGAAGCGATCAGCCGTTACCTGGATAGGCCGAATTTCTTTCCAGAACGGCAAGTATTGGGTAAAAACACTGGTAATGAAGTTCTGCGCCAAGTCAGTACTTTACTGCAAGCCTACGCACCCAATTTTGAGCAGAAGTCACCATCTTAAAATAGTTGCCGCTTAATAGTTCGTGGTTGTTTGGAAAAACCAACAACCAACACATAACTATTGACGAACTTCCACTTTTGTGCCGACGCGTACCTGTTGGTACAACATACGAACATCGGGAGTACGCATACGTAAGCAACCGTGGGAAACAGCACTACCGACTAAGCTGTCATCTGGTGTACCGTGAAAGCCAATTTTGTTGTGGCCATCTGACCAAAAACCTATCCATCTATCTCCCAGAGGGCTATCTACACCTGCTGGGAACACCTTTCCTGTGATCGGGTGACGCCAAACAGGGTTGCGCCGCATGTTGTGAATTTCAAAAGTACCTGTGGGTGTTTCCCAGCCTTTTTTACCTATGCCAGTAGGATAACTGGCGATGACTTGATCTTGACGATAAACATAAACGCGGCGATCGCTTAAATCAACTACTACATGTGTCTGATTGGCAGATGCCAAAACAGTAGAAGGCTTTTGTGGCATTGAAACCTTAGCCAACAGGGACTGAATCGGGCGAGAGACATTAGCTTTGTGTGTTTCATTGAGGATGGAACTTTTTGGTTTTGTAGCTGTATCTGCTGCTGTTGCTACATAAATTCCACTAGCATCTTGATTTGTGGGAGGTTCCATCAAATTAGAAACATGCCAATGGACAGCGAGAGATAAGAAGCCTGTGCCAAAACAAAGTAACATCGCCATACGCGTTACAGATTCATTTCTTACCGTCGCCATCGTTTATCTTCTCCAAAATTCCCCGTTGACTGAGCCATGAGATCACAAGTTTTCTTACTTACTTTAGCTTTAATAGAAGCGATTGTGCTGGGTATTTACAGGAGGACTTACATAACAAGATTGCAACGTTCCTGGGAGGGTGCAAGGTTGTAGGGATATAGGGATATAAAGGTTATTGACACCTTGCTTGAACTCCTCGCCCAAACCATTGATTTTTGGTTTTCATGCGTAAGTTCTGATGTATTTACAGATAAGTTAATAACTGAAAAAGTTTTCAGCTTCTGTTGTAAATCAATTACCAAAAATTTACAAACATTTAGCAGTTCCATTATGAATTTGTTCATACTCATGGGCAAACTAGGGCTATACAGATATTGCCATTGCGTAATTTTGTAAAAAATCCGGGTGAGAATTCTAGAGATACTCCCTGGAACCGAATAGGCACAGCAGGCAATCATTTTAAGTGGTGTTCATAGTGTGGTTGGGAGTAAAGATTATGTTAGAAAAACTATTGTTAGCAATAACGATTACGTTTTCCCTCAATTTATTTCTGCAAGTTCATCTACCAGAAGAATCTAACAGTGGTGCTAATTTACGGCAGTTAAAAGAATCAGCACCTGTTATTTTGGTGAGGTTGCCACAAAAGTAACAGGTAATGGGTAATGGGTAATGGGTATGAATTAGTTGTCTCCCTTGTCCTCCTTTTCCCCGATACCTGATTTCGTTTATCAAAAAAATTTTTTTTGGCAATAGTAGGTATTCAGTGATGATTGCTGTCACAAAGATACGTAGCGTCACTGTGTCTGACAAAGATGTATCTGCAAAGGTATCCTGTGTTCCAGTCATAAATCCGTCACTCATACTAGGAACTTCCAGCAGATCAGTAGGTCTAATAGATAGGGATGATTTACAGCCAGTACGATCTATGAGCGAATCGATTACTGTATCCTGGTCAACTGTTGATGCGAGACTCCCGGAAGCATCAGTGCAAGTTGACAAACTTTCTAACCACGATTTAATTTTACGCTGTCAGACTGGACTGCGCCCAGATCGTGCTGCATTTGCAGAACTACTGCGTCGTTATCAATCCCAAGTCGATAGGGTATTGTATCATTTGGCCCCTGATTGGTCTGACAGAGCGGATCTCGCTCAAGAGGTTTGGATTCGGGTCTATCGCAATATTCACCGATTGCAAGAACCATCTAAATTTCGGGGTTGGTTAAGCCGCATTGCTACTAACTTGTTCTACGACGAGTTACGCAAACGCAAGCGAGTTGTCAGTCCTGTCTCGCTGGATGCTCCCCGTTCGGTGGACGACGGCGAAATGGATTGGGAAATCGCAGGAGATACTCCTGGACCTGAGGAAGAACTCACAACTAGGGAGTTTTATGAGCAATTGCGAGATGCGATCGCGGATTTGCCTGAGGTATTCCGTACGACGATAGTTCTGAGGGAAATTGAGGGTATGGCATACGAAGAAATTGCCGAAATTACAGGAGTTTCCTTAGGAACAGTCAAATCGAGAATAGCCAGGGCTAGAGCCAGGTTGCAATCGCAGTTACAGCCTTATCTTGGTTCCTAGTTTAAAGTTCTACTTAATGGCAGATTTTTATATTTCATTAAGGTTTATTAAGATTTATGGAAACTGCTTCTGCCATCAAGAAAAACAGGAGAAATAATGATCAGCTGGGGCCGAGTCCGCTATGTTTACCCGTGCATGAATTGGTAATAATGTTAAGATGACTACTGATTCTCATTTAAATGACCATTCCCACTTGCAATTAAATATCGATTTGCCAAATGGGGAGGCAGAGCATACCAATGAATCAACGGGTGCTATGGATATGGTGAAGCGCGATCGCTTCGAGTTATTGAGTGCTTATCTTGATGGAGAAGTGACAGCTGCCGAACGTAGGCAAGTAGAAGAACTGCTGGCAAACGATCAGGCGGTGAAGTGTTTATATGCGCGACTTTTGAAGTTGCGTCAGGGCTTACGAACTATGCCCGTACCACAGTCACAGCCAGTAGAAGAAACTGTTGAACGAGTCATATCTCGTTTACATCGTCGCCGTGCGCGTTTAGCCTTGATCTGCGGAGGTACAGCGATCGCTGCGACTCTAATTGGTGCAGTATCTGGGTTATTACCAGGTGGGAAGTTAACCCCCCAACTGGCAAAAAGACCTGCAACAGAACAGGCGCAGCTAGCAAAGCCAGAAAATATTGCTGCTGCACCATTAATTGTTTCTATTAACAGTCCTATCCTGCCAATTCCGAAAGCAGCAGAAACTACTCCAGAAGAGCCAGTTAACCTGGATAAGCAGTTACAACCCTTAAGTATAGAGAACGAATATCATTAAGAATTATGAATGATGAATTATGAATGATAAAAAATTCATAATTTAGAATTCATAATTTATTTGGTTAGTCCACCAACCATCGGCTTGGTAAATACCTCCCAAGTGATCAACCATTTCTGGTGTCATCAAATAAACCCAAGCCCAACCAAGGGAGCTTCCTTGTAAATCATATATTTGTATTTGTTGGCGATTATATAAATTTTCCGAAGCAGGTCTAGTGGGGTGGTAATCTTCCAGTTCATCTAGTTCAACTAGAACATCTGGACAATCAAATTCGAGTAAATACCCGTAGACATAATTATCCCCCGATGTCATGGCTGGGTAGCCTTGGGGTAGAGCAAACAGTCTGCCTAGTGCATAAGCTTTAGTCGCATTTACCACTCTGCGATCGCAGTAAATACTATAATTAGCTTCTCCTGGTTTGAGGGTGCCATAAACAAACACCCGTAGCAAATCAGAAGATTTTTCCTTTAATTCAATCATTGCTTATTTCAACCAACCTGTTCGTCTGCTTACCATCATCTAAAATATGGAGGCAGACTATGGTTAAAGTCCAGTAGGAGAGTTTTTGTGGATTCCCGATATAACCCAACCAGCATTGAGGAAAAATGGCAAAAGACATGGAATGAACTTGGCTTAGATAAAATTTCCCCAGACACCAATAAGCCAAAATACTACGCCCTGTCCATGTTCCCCTATCCATCGGGCAGCCTGCACATGGGTCACGTCCGTAATTATACGATTACCGATGTGATTGCCCGCCTCAAGCGAATGCAAGGGTATCGGGTATTACATCCGATGGGTTGGGATGCCTTTGGTTTGCCTGCAGAAAACGCTGCCATTGATCGGGGTGTTCCCCCTTCAAAGTGGACTTATCAAAATATTGACCAGATGCGGCAACAATTGCAACGTCTGGGTTTATCAATCGATTGGGATTGTGAAGTTGCCACCTGTTCACCAGACTATTACAAATGGACACAGTGGATTTTCTTGCAGTTTTACCAAGCAGGGTTAGCTTACCAAAAAGAAGCAGCCGTAAATTGGGATCCCATCGATCAAACAGTATTGGCAAACGAACAAGTTGACAGCGAAGGACGTTCCTGGCGTAGTGGGGCGAAAGTTGAACGCAAATTATTGCGACAGTGGTTTTTCAAAATTACTGACTATGCCGAAGAATTGTTAAACGACTTGGAAAAATTACCAGGTTGGCCGGAACGTGTCAAATTAATGCAAGCTAACTGGATCGGCAAATCTACAGGCGCATATTTGGAATTTCCTATTGTGGGTAGTTCCGAAAAAATTGGTGTGTATACTACCCGTCCAGATACAGTTTACGGTGTTAGTTACGTAGTCTTAGCACCAGAACACCCATTGACAAAATTGGTGACAACAGCTGAACAGCAATCAGCAGTAGCAGCGTTTGTCAAGGAAGTCAGCAACCAAAGCGAGTTGGAACGCACTGCTGAAGATAAGCCCAAGCGGGGTATTCCTACAGGTGGTAAAGCAATTAACCCGTTTACAGGGGAAGAAATTCCCATTTGGATCGCTGATTATGTCTTGTACGAGTACGGTACAGGTGCAGTCATGGGTGTACCAGCGCATGATGCACGAGATTTTAAGTTTGCCAAGGAACAGAATTTACCGATCAAAGTGGTAATTGTGCCCGAAGGAGGCGATGCATCAGCCCCATTAGAAGCAGCTTACACCGAACCAGGAGTTTTGGTGAATTCTAGTCAATTTGATGGCATGAATTCCACCGATGGCAAAAAAGCAATTGTCGAGTATGCCGAAAAACAAGGCTTTGGCAAAGAACGGGTACAGTATCGCTTGCGGGATTGGTTGATTTCCCGACAACGTTACTGGGGTGCGCCAATCCCCATCATCCACTGTCCCGATTGTGGCGCAGTGCCTGTTCCCGTTCAAGACTTGCCCGTGAAATTACCAGAAGATGTAGAATTTACCGGGCGTGGTGGTTCGCCTTTGGCAAAATTGTCAAGCTGGGTGAATGTACCTTGTCCAAACTGCGGTACACCAGCCAAGCGGGAAACCGACACGATGGATACGTTTATTGATTCATCATGGTATTTCTTGCGGTTTACTGATGCTAAAAACGAACACCAGGTTTTCGATTCTGCTAAAGTTAATGACTTAATGCCTGTGGATCAATATGTAGGTGGGATTGAACACGCGATTTTGCATTTATTGTATTCGCGGTTCTTTACCAAAGTATTACGGGATAGAGGCTTGTTGAACTTTGACGAACCTTTCCAACGCTTGTTAACTCAAGGTATGGTACAGGGTTTGACTTATTTTAATCCCAACAAAGGTGGTAAGGACAAATGGGTTCCCTCCCATCTTGTTGATCCTAACGATCCCCGCGATCCCCAAACAGGCGAACCACTCCAACGCATCTACGCCACTATGTCCAAATCAAAAGGCAATGGTGTAGCGCCGGAAGATGTGATTAATAAATACGGTGTCGATACCGCCCGGATGTTCATTTTGTTCAAAGCACCGCCAGAAAAAGACTTGGAGTGGGATGAAGCAGATGTAGAAGGGCAATTCCGTTTCTTAAATCGAGTTTGGCGCTTGGTAACAGAGTTTGCTAAGAATCAGTCATCACCAAAAATAGATCAATCCAAAATCCAAAATCCAAAATCCAAAATCGAAAAAGACTTGCGACGGGCAATTCACACCGCAATCAAAGAAGTCAGTGAAGACGTAGAGGACGAGTATCAATTCAACACCGCTATTTCAGAATTGATGAAGCTGAGTAATGCTCTCACTGATGCTAATTGTAAAGACTCACCAGTATACGCAGAAGGTATTGAGACTTTAGTTGTCCTGCTGGCACCTTTTGCACCCCACATCGCCGATGAGTTATGGCATTTATTGGGTAACACCAACTCAGTTCATACCCAAACCTGGCCTCAGTATGATTCCGCAGCATTGATTGCCGATGAAATTAACTTAGTGATTCAGATTATGGGTAAAACTCGCGGTGCGATTCCAGTTCCTGCACAAGCAGACAAAGCAGAGTTGGAAAAGTATGCGCTGGAATCGGAAGTTGGTAAGCGCTACCTCGAAGGCAAAGAAATTAAAAAGGTGATTGTAGTACCTGGTAAGTTAATTAATTTTGTGATTGGTCAATAGTTACTAGTTAGTGGTTAGTGGCAGCCCTTTCAAGGTGAGTAAAAATCCTCACAAAAATTACCGAATTTTGAGCTTTTCATCTTTGTGTCTTAGTGCCTTAGTGGTTCAAAAGTTAATTTTTTCACCACAAAGACACTAAGACACCAAGAAAATTACATCACACCACCAAAGGGCTACTACTAACCACTAACCACTAACCACTAGCCCTTTCTGTGGTGAGTAAAAATCCCAACAAATTTTGCCCAATTATAAGCTTTTCTTCTTCGTGTCTTTGTGTCTTGGTGGTTAATAAAATGATTTTTCACCACTAAGACACCAAGAAAAACACATCATTTTAACTTACACCACCAAAGGGCTACCACTAACGTACAGACGCGATTAATCGCGTCTCTAACCACTAACTATTTCTGATACGTAAAAGCGCTTGAGTAACTTTGCGAACTCAAGCGCCTTTTATATTTATTTTTATACCAAATCACTTTTTTGATGCAACATTTGATATTCGCAATAACCTTGAATTTAGGGGGTATTACGAAAATAACTTGTGGCAAACGTATGGTGAAGTGGTATCACTCCTTGCACAAAATTAAGAATATCTTTTCTGGTATAAAACGCGGTCTTGGGTAAGTGACAGTTTCTAAACTGACACTAGTATAACTAAGCAGCAAATGATTGCAAATTAAGCCAAATGTATGGCATTACCCCGCTTGACCCGTAGCACAATATGGTATAAGAACATGCTCGTAACCATATTCAATTGTTACAAAAAGTGTGAGCTTTAGTGAGTAAGATCCAAGACCGATATGAAAATTTTTGTACCAGGACGCCTGTGTATATTTGGTGAACATAGTGATTGGGCGGGAGGATACCGACATCTCAATCCTAAACTAGAAATAGGCTACACGTTGTTGGTAGGTACGAATCAGGGGCTGTATGCACAAGTGAAACCCCATCCCAATCAATTAGTTATTAATACCTCCCTTGGTGATGGAACTCGTAAATCCTTAACTCTACCGATGGAAGCACAGGCTTTGCGAGTAGAGGCTAGAAAGGGTGGATTTTTTAGTTATGCTGCTGGTGTTGCTTATCAATTTTTAGTAGGGGCGCATAACTATGTTGGGGGAATAGAAATTGACAATTACTTGACTGATTTACCGATTCAAAAAGGGCTGTCATCAAGTGCAGCTATTTGTGTGTTAGTGGCGAGGGCTTTTAATCTGGTATATGACTTAAAGATGTCCATCCAAGAAGAGATGGAGTTTGCCTATCTCGGAGAGATTACTACCCCTTCTCGTTGCGGGCGGATGGATCAAGCTTGTGCTTACGGTAATCGTCCCATTGCTATGATCTTTGATGCTACACATACAGACATCATCGAACTTATTATTGTGCAAGGCAAAGAAAATCAACAAAAAGTAATCGAAATCATTGAAAGAGATTTCCCACAGATGCAATGTTTAAAACTAACTATTTATGCCGAAAAATCAAATTAAAAAAGCCCTAATACCTGCTGCTGGGTTTGGTACTCGCTTATTCCCTGCTACCAAAGTTGTGAAAAAAGAACTTTTCCCAATTATTGATCAAGATGGCAGGGTCAAACCTGTAATTCAGTTAATAGTTGAAGAAGCAATTAGTGCTGGCATCGAAGAAATTGGTATTATTGTCCAACCGGAAGATAAAAGAATTTTTATCGATTTATTTAAATACCCACCCAAAGCTGAACTTTTTGAAAAGCTATCACCAGAAAACCAAAAACATAGTAAACACATTGTAGATTTAGGTGACAAAATCAAATTTCTGCCACAAAAAGAACAAGCAGGCTATGGACACGCTGTATATTGTGCTAAAGAATGGGTAGATAATCAACCATTTTTACTGATGTTAGGTGACCATATTTATGCATCTGACATCAAAAAATCTTGTGCGCGGCAAGTATTAGAGGTTTATGCACAGCAAAATAAAAGTGTTGTTGGTTTAACAAAAATACCAGCAGAAATTATTCATAAAGCTGGTTGTGTCACAGGAGTTTGGCAAAAACATAATTCTATTCTTTCATTGACACAAGTCTACGAAAAGCCAACTGTTGAATATGCACGTCAGCATTTGCGTGTTGAAGGAATAGCAGAAAATGAATTTTTATCTATTTTTGGCTTGTATGCACTGACACCAATGATTTTTGATTTTCTCGAAGAGAATATTAATAATAACTTTCGAGAACGTGGCGAATTTCAATTAACAACCTGTCTAGAAAAGGTACGTCAAGTAGAGGGAATGGTGGGGTATTTGGTGCAGGGAAAAAGTTTTGATATTGGAATGCCTGATGCTTATTTACAAACGCTAATTGATTTTAGAAATAGGTAATAACGCAGGTGGTAATCAACAATGGTAATGAAGTTAGAAAAAGTTGTTCCCTTCGGGCGATCGCTTGATGAATACGTGCAAATGTTCCATCTGACTAAATCAGATTTGCGCAAGCGAATTTTGGGGGTTGGCGATGGCCCGGCTAGCTTCAATGCAGAAGCTACAAAAATTGGTGTACAAGTCACTTCGATTGATCCAATATATCAATTTAGTGGTGATGAAATCCTGAAAAGATTTAATGAAATGGTTGATAATATCATTGACCAAGTGAAAGCAAGTCCCGATGACTGGACTTGGTCTTATCACACATCACCTGAAAATTTAAGATGGAATCGAGTCCAAACAATCAATAAGTTTATCAGTGATTATGAGCAGGGAAAACAGGAAAAAAGATATCAAATCGGTGAACTACCAAAACTGAATTTTCAAGATAAAGAATATGATCTAGCTTTATGTTCACATTTTCTCTTTTTGTATTCAGATCACCATGATTACCAATTCCACTTTGATGGCATTAAGGAGATGCTGAGAGTGAGTCAAGAAGTACGGATTTTTCCTCTGCTGACTCTGATGTTGCAACGTTCGCCCTATCTCGATCGCATCACCCAAGAGTTACAAGAACTAGGATATACAGTTTCAATTGTCAAAGCAAAATACGAACTACAAAAAGGTGGCAATGAAATGTTATGGATTCGGTAAATACAAAAGATCATAGGGCAAAAAGATTGAATGCGATCGCACAGTCCCAACAGTGTTTGTTGGCTGACTATTTACCCCTCGACAATTTCCCTACTTTGGCAATAAGTCGCCAAAAACCGCAGCTATTGTGCCTGATGCGGTTTATGAATGTATTATTTGCGGATAAAGCGCTTAATATCGATCAACTATTAATTCACAACGTTACAAATACCGTTTATACGCTGCTTTAATAAAGATTTTAAAGCTGCTTCTTGAGACTTCAACTTCACAATTGTTGGTTGTTCTTCCACAAACACAAGTCTCTTCTTGGCTAGCTCAACTTGCACTGTTTGCAAATCTGCCAAAATATCATGCACGCCAGATATCTTACCACCAGCAGCAGCATCCTCCGCTTCCACCTCACCGCGATTGAATTTGCGGCATAATTTTGCCTGTAATTTTAACTGTTGAATGTTTGCTTTGGAGTCACTTTCCTGCTTAGCAATAGCAAAACCAGCTGCATAACTAGCTATTCCTACAGAAACTACAACTACTGCTGATCCTACCAACCGACGCAGCCTGAGAACCGATCCGGAATTTTGAATACTTCTCTGTTCAGAATCGCCCTTAGTTTCCATAAATTTGACTAACTCACATAGCTCAATTTTGGAGACAGAATATTTCCAAAATAAGTTCCAATTAACTCAAAGCAGCTTCTAATACTTGTATTGTCCCACTATTGGCATCTATTTTCGCTACCCACAGGCAAGATAAATTTTTGCTCACTACCCCTTGACTCTCTAGTAAGGTGGAGATTTCACAATGAGATTAGTTGATTAGATAGAGTGCATCAGATGAAACTTCACCTCAAAGTTCCTAACATGGCTTGTTCTGCCTGTGTCGAAAGCATTACAAAAGCGGTGAAAACTGTTGATCCAGCTGCCATCGTTCAGGCTGATACCAAAACTAAGCTTGTCCAGATCGAAACTCAAGCAACAGAAACTGCCATCACACAAGCAATTACAGCCGCAGGTTATACCGTTACTGGTGACTAAATTCTTTAAAAAGCAGTTCAGTAGTTAGGAGGTGTTGAATGGAAAACACGCATCTGAAACTGCGGGGTATGAGTTGTGCCTCTTGCGCTAAAACAATTGAAGATACGATTCGCTCCGTTGATGGTGTGAATCGGTGTAGCGTTAACTTTGGGGCAGAGCAAGCCACTGTTACCTACGACAAGAGAAAAACTAACCCAAAAGCAATTTGCGATGCGGTAGATACGGTGGGATACTCTGCGATGCCAATGCAAGACGAAGACTTGTTTACCACAGATGATGCAGAACAGCAGATACGCCAAGCGGAAAATCGAGCCTTAGTCAGAAAAGTTTGGGTTGGCGGTATGATCAGCGTCATCATGGTCATTGGTTCGCTACCGATGATGACGGGGTTGTCCATTCCCTTGATTCCTATGTGGTTGCACAATCCTTGGTTACAGCTTGTGCTGGCGACTCCAGTTTTGTTTTGGTGTGGTGCATCTTTCTTTATCAATGCTTGGAAAGCTCTCAAACGTCACGTGGCAACAATGGATACCTTGGTGGCAATTGGTACAGGAGCCGCTTATCTCTATTCTCTCTTCCCCACCTTTTTGCCTGGGTTCTTCACTACCCAGGGATTACCAGCTGATGTGTACTACGAAGCGGCTGTAGTCATCATTACTTTGATTTTGCTGGGACGACTGCTGGAAAATCGTGCCAAAGGACAAACTTCCCAAGCAATTCGTAAGCTTGTAGGCTTGCAAGCAAAGACTGCTCGTGTGATCCGTGATGGCACAGAAATTGACATCCCGATTACCCAAGTGATTGAAGGTGATGTGATTCTGGTGCGTCCGGGTGAAAAAATTCCAGTGGATGGCGAGATTATCGATGGTTCCTCAACTATTGATGAGGCAATGGTCACGGGTGAAAGTGTACCTGTGAAGAAACACCCAGGTGATGAAGTGATTGGAGCCACGCTCAACAAAACTGGTAGCTTCAAATTCCGAGCCACACGAGTGGGTAAAGATACATTTTTGGCGCAGATTGTCAAGCTAGTGCAGCAAGCGCAAGGGTCGAAAGCACCGATTCAAAGGCTAGCCGACCAAGTTACTGGATGGTTTGTACCTGCCGTAATTGCCATTGCGATCGCCACTTTCATCATCTGGTACAACATCATGGGCAATGTGACGATGGCACTAATTACGACTGTCGGAGTCCTAATCATTGCATGTCCCTGTGCCCTTGGCTTAGCAACCCCAACTTCCATTATGGTTGGTACAGGTAAGGGTGCAGAAAATGGCATCCTGATCAAAGGGGCAGAAAGTCTGGAACTCGCCCACAAGCTCAAGACTGTTGTTCTCGATAAAACAGGTACAATTACGCAAGGTAAGCCGACTGTCACCGATTTTGTAACCGTCAACGGTACAGCCAATAACAATGAGTTAAATCTTCTGCGCCTTGCAGCATCTGTCGAACGCAATTCCGAACATCCTTTGGCTGAAGCTGTTGTGAATTATGCTCAATCTCAAAGTGTAGAGTTAACAAATGCACAGGATTTTGAAGCGATCGCTGGTAGTGGTGTGCAAGGGTACGTGTCAAATCAATGGGTACAAATTGGTACCCATCGTTGGATGAGAGAGTTAGGCATTGATACAAGTGCATTGCAACAACATTGGGATCGGCTAGAGTATCTCGGTAAGACGGTGATCTGGATTGCTGTAAATAGCAAAGTCCAAGGGATAATGGGTATTGCTGATGCAGTGAAACCATCTTCTGTAAACGCAATTCGCACATTGCAGAAAATGGGATTGGAAGTGGTGATGTTGACTGGGGATAATCGCCGCACAGCCGAAGTGATTGCCCGGGAAGTGGGCATTAAGCGAGTTTTTGCCGAAGTTCGCCCAGATCAAAAAGCCAAGACTGTCGAGAAAATTCAGTCGGAAGGCAAAATAGTGGCAATGGTCGGGGATGGTATTAATGATGCACCAGCCTTGGCTCAAGCTGATGTCGGAATCGCAATTGGCACAGGTACAGATGTAGCGATCGCAGCTAGTGATATCACCCTGATCTCTGGAGATTTACAAGGTATTGTCACTGCCATTCAACTGAGTCGGGCCACGATTCGCAATATTCGTCAGAATCTCTTTTTTGCTTTTATTTATAACGTCGCTGGTATTCCAATTGCAGCAGGAATTCTTTTCCCCTTCTTCGGTTGGTTGCTTAGCCCAATTATTGCAGGTGCAGCAATGGCGTTTAGTTCCGTATCAGTAGTCACGAATGCACTGCGTTTGCGTAATTTCCGAGCAAAAACAATTAGTTGATAAGTCATAAAGAGTAGTAACAATGCTTAAGAAAGTAATATTTTTTTGCAACCCTGACAGGATTTGGATTTTTACTTGCAGCTATTTCCGGCGCGTTAGCGTAGTTTGCGATTGACCAACGGAGACGTTTAAATAATGAACAAAATAGCAATTATTGGCAGTGTTGCAAGTTTGGGATTGGTGTTTGGAGTTGCTTCTAACAAAACAGTTGCACAAATGTCCCACGAACAGATGCAACCATCTCAAACGAAACAAACCAGTCAGTTCCGTCGCATTGAACAACCCTTATGGGCAAAAGCAGCTGTTACAGCAGGCGGGTTAGGATTGATCAGACTGGAGTTATGGTGGTTTCTGCTGAGTAAGCCAAAATCGCAAAAAGCACAATCGAGTAGTGGGTTAAATAAAAACCACAGAGGCGCAGAGAACACAGAAGAAGGATAAAACTAGAAATTGATGTACCCAGCTTGCGTTGTCTTGACAGAGTACTAGACTAGATAAGTAGGAGTTAATTATGTTAGCCCAAGAAACACTGAAGCAAATCGGTTTAGTTGCTAAAGAAAGTGGCATTCCGATCAAAACAATTCGTTACTACGAAGAACTGGGGTTGCTCAAGGCTTCGGATCGGACTGAGGGTGGATTTCGGTTATTTAATTCAAATGTTTTTGCCCGCCTCAGCTTTATTAAGCGCGCTCAGAGCCTTGGATTGAGCTTGTTAGAGATTAAAGAGTTGCTGGATGTGCATGACCAAGGGGACTTGCCCTGCGACCACATTAAAGCAAAACTGAATGATAAAATTGCTGCGATCACATACCAAATCGAACAGCTACAAGTGTTGAAGTTGGAGTTAGAAGGGCTGCTTTCAGGCTGGGAATCGGTTTCTGAAATACCTGAAAATACCATCTGTCCGATTATCGATCCGACTTAGAAAATCAATTTTGTGCAGTGCATGACGGTAAAGCACTAGATGAAGATAAACAACCTGAGTTAACACAACAACGCCTCAGAATTTGGGTTGCTCTGTTGACACAGGAATTTGCACGTTCTGGAGGTAAGTTTCATGAAGCTCTTGATGAGTGCGATCGCTGCTACCACAAGGCAATAGAGAAATAATTATGTGTAGGTACTTAAGAATCAGCGATCCAAAGGTCTGCTTCGCCTGTTAAATATCTTTTGCTTCAATGATACCGACAGTCCTAATTAATCTTACGGTATCACTCACTTGTAAAGGTTGTGGCTTGAGTACGGAATTTTAGTCTAGTTTAGATTGGGTAGTAAAAGGTTGTATTTGAGCGGATAATACAGATATTGCCGTATTTTTTTGACATTTTTGACGCTTGATGTTCTTCGGGAAATATGGTATCGTTTGCGACTAGTATCCAATGCTAGGAAAAACATGAAGGTAAAAAGTAAAAGTAAAAAAACTTGCCGTTACTTTTACCTTTTACCTTTTACTTTTGGCTATAGTAATTTGATTTGATTAACGAATTTACGCGTGGCGACGGGCAATAGGTACTCCTGCAATAGGAAAGAAGACTCTTCGAAGTGTACCTAGCTTGCTTGAGAGTCCTCTGTAATTATTCAGAAATCAAGACATTACTCTTTGTATCTTCAATAAGTAATACTTGATTTCGGATCACACTTATGCATTATTATGTTCACCCGTTTCAACTCGAACTCCATAAATTGGAAAATATGATTGTGCATGTTCAACATGTCAATAACCAGGAAGTAAAGCAAATTGCTGACTCTAGATTATTCACTTCCCAGGCTATTGGTGAGGAAGGAGGTGATACGGTCACCACCAAAGCTATTGGTGAGGAAGGAGGTGATACA
>NZ_AJLL01000059.1 GCF_000317225.1 Fischerella thermalis PCC 7521 | reverse complement strand
GTCACCACTCAAGCTATTGGTGAGGAAGGAGGTGATACAGTCACCACTCAAGCTATTGGTGAGGAAGGAGGTGATACGGTCACCACCAAAGCTATTGGTGAGGAAGGAGGTGATACGGTCACCACTTTAGCTTTTGGGGAAGAAGGGGGTTTCTAGAACAGAGTACATGATTTAGTGAGCGTTTTACGCTCACTACGAACTAAAACTATTTAATACGACCACTATGAATATTTTAATTTTGGGTAATTCTTCAGATGCTCATGCTGTGCATATGAAGAATGTTTTGACACAGGCGGGAGTAACTGTAGATTATTTAGATACTCGGATGTTTCCCAGTCAACTAAAAATATCTTGGGAACCAAATTCTGTTTTCAGTTCTCTCAAGTTATCTCCAGAACATCAATTAGATTTTCAAGATATTCACAGTGTTTATTGGCGTAGCTTGGGTAGCGTTGGTATTCCTTCTCTAGAAGATTCCCATCAACAGAGCATCGCCTTCAATGATTCTATGAGTGTGCTGCGAACATTATTCAAAGCATGTCCAGCGCGTTGGGTGAACTCTTGGGAAGCGTATCAATTTCATAAGGAAAAACCCCTACAACTCCGCCAAGTTCATCTTTTAGGTGTCAAAATTCCCCAAACCCTGATTACCAATGATCCACAAGAAGTAATCAGGTTTGCTAAATCTTACGAAAAAGCCATTTTCAAGCCCGTATACGGTGGCGCTCACACTCAAACTTTAGCTGAATCTCTGTTAGAACCGAAGCGACTAAATTTAGCTTTGAGTGTTGCTCCTGTTACCTTACAAGAGTATATCCCTGGAACTAACGTTCGCAGTTATGTAATTGGTGATTCTGTTTATGCAGCGGAGATTCGCAGTCATGATTTAGACTTTCGCACAGATATAGAAGCGGAATTAATTCCGGTGGAATTGCCAAAACAAATTCAACAGCAGTGTAAAGACATTGCCAAAGCATTATATCTAGAATGGACAGCGATCGATTGGCGGCGAAATCCTGCGGGTGAGTATGTTTTTTTAGAAGCCAATCCTAGTCCGATGTTTCTCCATTTTGAAAGACAGACAGGTTTTCCAATTACTGAGAAGTTAGTAGAGTTGTTAATGGTGAGATCGTAGTCAATGACTTTGATGCGATCGCCCGGCTTCTACAATAATACGAACTCTGGCATGTATGTACCTATTCACCTACGCGGTGGAGCAGTTCATGTAACTTGACAAAGCCAAGATCCGCTTTCAATACGCTCGGCGATCGGGTGTTTTGTTGTTGCTTCAGGCTTAGTATCAAGATGCCATCCTTGCCAAATTTGAGCAGCGAGTTCGGAAAATTCAGCCCGCACTTGAAACCAAGTAGGATTATCTTCTCTACCCCATAGACTACATAGCAAATCTAAAACTTTCTCGGAGGTGTTGTTACTCATCGGATTCAGTTTGTTTTTGTTTGATTCAGTTAAGTAGTGATCTTCTGACTTGAAGACCCTGCTAAGTCCCTCCTTAGTGCTGAAGTTACCAAGCTTCTTTGAGCATCTCGAAATATTGAAGAGTGCATCACAAATCCGACGATTCAAGCCCAAATATACAGCTCCCTTAAGTGCCTCTAAAAAATACTCTAAAGCTTTGGTAGCGTCATCTTGAATAAAGAGCAAATATTCTCCATCAAGCAAATAAATTTCTGAAAGGACAGCTTGGCAAAAATTTTGACTATGACCAGCTGTTAAATCAGTTTTAGCAAGTTTATCAGCCAACTTGGATGCCTGTCTTGGCAAATTCCCATCTCCAAGTCTGACCCAGGCTCGTCCTGTAAAAGCTAGCCATCGAGACGCTCGCTGAGCTAAACCAATACGTAATGCGTAGTGGGCTGCTCGGAGAAAATATTCTGCGGCTTTAGTGAGTGTACTTTTATCATCACTAAGGTAAAACTCTATCCGCGCCACATTGCCATAAATTTCAGACAAGGCTAAATAAACATCCCAACCGGGATCTTCGTAGCAAGATCCTGGTTTAATTGCACCTCTAATTTTACTGTCCCATGCTTCCAATCCCAGCCACTTGCTCCTTTTGCTCTGGGAAAATAAATCTGGATCATGCCCACAGGAAAGCTTATACAAGTAGACTTCTGACTGAATTAGAGCGAGTATGGGAACAAGCTCTTGTTTTACTTTCTGATCTTCCTCAAGGACTTGGTTAATTTCTTCAATGATCAGTTGTGCGTTACTAATGTTACCTTGAAAATTTGACAGTCTTAGCTCTAAGCGTCTTGCGAGAAAATAGCAGCGATAGAAGTTGAGTCGATACGAAAAATAAATATTCTCCTTGGGAATTTTCTTCAATTCATCCCTGGCTGTATCAGCGATTTTCTTAATTTCAGCAGGCTGACACTCCTGATCAAGAAACTGAAATTTTTGAAAAGCTCTCCTTGCTCTAGTTAATCGTTTCCTCAACTCAGAGAGAGCTTTGCATGCTGAACCGTAGATTTCTATATCGAGTTTCCCACTTTTGTTCTGATCTATCAACCATTGCTTGGCAGCGTAAATAATCGCTTGCAGCATAGTGATAATTGAGTCTCGATCTACCCAAATTCCTTGATACTGTTGCTTATTTCCGAGAATTACCGTTGTTTCAACTAGGGAATCAATTGTGCTGTCTAGGGTTTTTGTTGATGTGCTGACGTTAGCTATATCCTCTGTTAAACCCATGTGTAGGCTACAAGCACCAATAGCATTCTCTACGATTGTGTTGCCAGAAGTATACATCCATTCAATTGGCTCTGAGGATTTACCATCATGACTAAAACTACAAGTCACTATCGCCATAATCACTGGAGTGAGCGAATCAAGGGATTTTGCCTGTAGTTGCATTGTTGAGCATAAACCTGGAGTATTCAGATCACACTCTGCCTGATGAGCTATCTGTACGAATCGATGGTATAAATCGCTATATTCTTCTTCTGCATTGATATATCGAGATAAAGTTTGGAATTCTAGCTTTTGAACTCTAATCCGCAGGTTAGCCACATCTTTAGGCATTTGCTCCTTGATGATAATACTCAAAAAAAGCGCGATCGCCTCTTGTCGGGTAAACTTTGTCTTTCCTCCGGCTTTGAGTTTTTTCCAGGTTCGCTGTAGCTTGTCAATTACTTCCAGCCTCAGTTTTAAGCCCAAAGTTGGGTAAGATGTGCGTAACTCCTCAATCAAATGCCCTAGAGAATCATCATTTCCATACTCAGAATACTCAACAGAAGACTTTTTACTTGCAATGGCTATTTTGTTAGTTGCGATCGCCAAGAACTCTTGAGTTGTGGATAGTAAATCTTCAAAATCCAAAAACTCAAGCAATGCAACTACTTGAGCAACTTGAAAAAACCTTTCTGAAGTCACGCGAATAATTTTGGTTTTTTCTGGTAAAAAGCCGGCTGACTCCAGTAACTCGTCCACTCCAATATCTTTCAATAACCTTCGTAGTTCCTTGGAATTTGGTTCGACTTGTTCTGTTATTTTTTCAACCTCTGTTTTTGATTTCCTCTTAGATGCCTTACCATTTTGTAGACTTTCGCATAGTCTGATCAAACCTTCACGGTCAACTGGCAACCGTTGCTTCTTGTCCTTATTCAAAAAATTAATCACAACTGGTCGGCTAACACCCATCCCCTCTGAGAGTTCCACCTGCGTTGCTCCCAATTTATTTTGGAAGAAGTGGAGCATCTCCCTTAGTGCTTCTTGATCTCCAATACTTTCTTTACTCATATTCTTGAACTCTATAAATTCATTTATCTGTAAACTATATTTACATTAAAATATCTAAATCTAGATTTTTTGTATTCAAATATACTTAATTTTGCAATAATATTCTTTTTAAATTAACAAGTATATAATTTTTACATTTTTAGGCGAAAACAGGAGATTTTGTAACTTAGGATACAAAATATTTGTTGATTATAAATTTATTATTTACTTGTATACAAGCTTAACAGTAATTTCAAAGATTATGCTTCCCACAGCAGTAGAGGAAATCCTCTATTACTGCAAACAAAGGATAGCTAGATTTCAGAAATTTAAGGATACTGGACTTATAGAAATCCGATGTTGCCCACATAGAGGTCAGTACAAAGTCGAGTGCCGCTGCGGAGAGTTGGAATATTTCCCAATTACGCCACAAGACCTGGCTGTTTGGAATCCACCTCCGCTACCCAAACAATGGGAAAAGCTGGAAACCTTGGAACATGTTTTGGTCACACTCAATAGCGCACTATTTGAGACTTTTTGTCAATGGCAAGGCTATGCGACTATTATAATTTTCTATCGCGCATATGACGATCGATACGGATTCCAGTTTATACCATCAGTGATTTACGGAATTAAGCCTTGTTAACTAGAGGTGATGACATCAAGCTCCACCTTATGAATTTTTGGACTGAATCTTGCTTGGTGTAAGAGTGGTTCCGAATAATCCAAATAAATTGTTGCTGACAGCTCATCGCTGAGAATAACCACGACAATAGCAGTATAAGGAAAACGGTTGTGACTTACCCTACAGAACTCGAAATCAAGATGTATGAAATCTATGATGCAAGCTACCAAGTTTTCCTGGAAAACTGGCAGGTAAATCGTCAGGTAGCCCTCGATTTCATGCAACAATACCTAAAACCGCAGCCCCCACAAGTAGCAGTGTTTAGTCACAATAGCTACTTTTTTTGTCGCTACCATTGCTGACAGAGCGATCGCGTGGTTAGAACCAGGACAAAAGGCAGAATTAATTTCTGCATCTCGACAAAGAAATAGAAATGCCCTCAGTCATCTGGTGTCTTCTATTTTGAGAAATGAGCGTCGCAGAGATTAGTAAAGATTCATTAACTTAGATCTTGCACCTACTTTTTCGTCCGCCAAGAAATAAATTTCAAAGGCTCAAAGCTCAAGCAAGCTAAAGCTTACTGGATATACATTTGAGTCCATTTTAACGGACTTGGGCTATGAGGGTTGAATTTCAGTTCAAGGCGTACTCAGGGCGAGGTGCAACTCAGTTGAGTTAACAAAGTTTCAATGCAGACTCTCTACGTTTCCCAACAGAACTGCTATGTCGCCTTGCAACAAGAAAAACTGATAATCAAGCAAGGCGAGACTATATATGCACAAGTACAATTTTATCCTTTATCACGGCATACTTTAGCACAAGTGGAAACTTGGGGAATTGGATCACCTGTGATTGAACCACCCAGTTCTGTGATTATATGAGAGCAAGTACCGAAGTTCAGCCCAAGTTCTGCAAATGCCTATTTTTGTGTTGTGAACTTCGGTTCTTTATGGGATAAGGGTTTTAGCCTTTTTGGTTGGAGGAATTGAGATGTTTTTGTCTATAAATTTTCTGAACTTCGGAAATCAGCTCTGGAAATCTTACTGGGTAACGGTTTAAAATGGGACTCTCCCCACTCGCTGGGGAAACTAATTGAATGGAAACCGTAAAAATAAAAGCGTTGTGCTGCAAACACAACGCTTTTGAAAATATGATTATGGCTTGTTAATTTTGCGACTGCTGATTGATTCGCTTCCGCAATTCAGCTTCAAACTCTTCATCTGTAGTACAAAGTACACCTGGACGTTCATTTAATCTGTCCATATATTTGTGAAATGCTTCTGTGTCCTGTGGATGAGTCCTGACATAACTCAGAAGTTCAGTGTCAGACATTCCATCAAAATTGATTTGGCTCACTTAATAAATACCTCCCCGTTTGGAAAGATTTCTACTTCAATTGTGTCTCCAATCAACATGAAAATTCGCTTAGTACGTTCATCCATCCGAACTATATTGATTGGTTGCATCATATTACTTGCTGCTATGCATCTGCGATACAGCGCTCGTAACTGCTCTGGCGTTGGCTCCATCTTATTTTTTATTTTCAGCTTTTGTTTGCCTTGTGGTTGACACCTGTAGATGACCTTGAGCTATTACTGTCGCTTTGTTTTACCCTAGACAAGTCACACTATATCGTTTACAGTATCTCCCCACTTGCTGGGGAACTAGTTGAAATGTCAAGAGATAAGAAAATATTCTTGACTATTTTCCCATAGAACCTAAAAGCCTTACCAGTCAACAATCTGAAGCATTTTGCATATATTGTTCCGAATATTTACAGATATTCGACAAAACTGGATAACAATTAATACACTCTAATCTGGAGGCTAAAAAAGGAAAATTAGTTGTGTCAGAAGAATATTGGCGAGCGAAAATATGGGGTTTACTGCATGATCCTGTGTTAAAAGCATTGCATAGTAATAGTGGACGTGGAAAAAACAGCTTCTGGCAAGAACTAGAGGTAATGAAACCTTGGGTTGAGAAAGGCTGGAATCCAGAAGAATCATCTGGTAAAGCACTCAAGCATATCAAGCTAGCTGACTACATTGCCTCAGCAAGCGACAGAGGGGCGATTGGTAGTGTGAGCGCGAGTATCAATTATGGTCAGGGAAATAACTCAGAACAAGGGTTAGAAATATTTCACCTATTATCCGGGGCAAAACGTAATTTTAAAATTAAGCAGCATTCACAAATGCTAGCGGCAAACCGTAAAAATTACTTAGAATTTAAAGAACAAAAATTACTGGAAGCAATCCCCGCAGAAGTGAGGACAGATCTTAAAGGTGTGTTTTGGTGGCTGTGGCGTTGTTTACCAGCCGCAACGTGTCAGGAATTTGATGATGAATCTTTGATGCTGATGCCGGCTGAAACCCGCTTACCAGATAGTTCTATTTGGAGTCACGCCAGTATTACGGCTGCTTTGGCTGGTGCTTTAGCTGGTTATGACCTAACAATGGCAGAAATTGAACATTGGCCGGCTAACAAAACTTTATCTCATCCCTATTTAGCCAGTTTCACATTTACACCCGTACAAGAACTAATTAAAGCCAGTCGCAAAATGCGGGATTTTTGGGCAGGTTCTTGGCTGCTGCACTATCTTTCAGCCAAAGTTTGTTGGGAAGTTTCCAAAAAATACGGCCCTGACTGCTTTCTTTATCCCAGTCTTTACCAACAGCCATTAATTGATCATTGGTTATTACAAGAATTTTCTAAGTTTGACCAATGGATTAAGCAACCTGATACTAATCAATTATTAACGGCTGGTTTTCCTAACGTGTTGGTATTAGTGCTACCAAAAGATAAAGTAAAAGCTGCCATGCAAATGGCTAAACAAACACTTTTAGAAGAATGGGCACGAATTAGTGATTTGGTTTTTGAAGAACTGCAAATGCAACGTCATTGGATGCCAAATTTAGCAGCAGATAGCAAAACTTGGCAAGGTTGGTTAGAGTCACAATGGCAGTTTTATTGGACAGCTTTACCCATAGGTAAAGAGGATAAAAGTTTAAAAAATGCGGCGATTCCTAAAGAAAGAGAAACCGAATTTTTAGAATGGCAAAATGCTCAAAATCAAGCTTATATAACTAATCAAAAAAACAATCTATTTCAAGATGAGGAAATAGATTTTCTGCGGGAAGCATATCAACAGCGTTGGGAAAACCAAAAACGAAAATTTAGCGTCAATGTGGGTTCTTGGTGGGCAGCAATTTTTGATGCAAATCGATATGCTTTAGCAGCAGTCAAAAATGCTCGTAATTGGGAATTATCGACGGCTTTCGGCCCTCGTTCTACAATTTCTGGGATTGGCCCGGTGGTACATCCCGGTGGTGATTGGATAACTGAAAGGGAAACGAAAAAATATTGGCAACATCATGCAGGTTTATTTGATGGTAGAGAACAATTAAATGCTACTGAAACGGTGAAACGGGTTTTAGAAAAAGTTTTAGATAAGTTATTGGATATTAAAAATGAAGATGCCATAGCAGCTTCTTATCCAGATTTAACCGCAGGTGTGGCAGGATATCTCAAGGTTCATGAAAAGGATATTAACCATGAATTGCGATTTGAGGACGCTTGTCAAGCAATTATCGCTAAAAACCCTTGGGCTAAGGGTGTGATCCAAGAAATGAAAAACAAATGGGGTATTCCTTGGATAGATAAGGAGAATTTACCCCAAAGGTTTCATCCGCGTTTACTCAATGCTGGTTGGTTAGTAGAAGATGCTGAAACGCCAGAATTAGCAAAATTACAAGAAAACTTAAAAACAGCAAACGAACAGAATCAAGAAGTAATCCGCCGAGAAATTTCGGCTCTGAAAAAAACTTACCGCCAAGATATTCAAAAGATTATTGATAGGTTTTACCCCGGTAATAATCCTGCTGACTGGTATGTGTTAGCTGCGGGTGATGGCGATAGTATGAGTGAATGGTTGCAGGGGAAAAAATTAGAAAAATATGGAGATTATATTCCCTCGCAATTATCAGTCAACCTTGATAGCTTCCAGAAATTTTTAGAAGTCAAAAAACGCATGGGGCCATCAACACATAACGCCCTCAGTCGGGCTTTGTTAGATTTTTCTAATCAATTAGTACCTTATTTAACTCAACAGCGTTATGCTGGACGCTTGATTTATGCAGGTGGTGATGATGTGTTAGCTTACACCAATCTCTGGGAATGGGATAACTGGCTATGGGATATTCGCCAATGTTTTCGGGGAGATAAAGATTAGCACGGGAATGGTCTTTTTGGGCAGTGCCTATTTTAGGGGAAGCAGAACAAGAATGAAACACCAATCGAAAGTAAAAAGAAGCAATTCACCCGCAGATATATGGCGGGAGTTTGTAGAAGCAGAAATTAAAGTTAAATCCAAGTTGGGTAAGATTTTAGAGAAATCTGTATATGGTGGATATGAAAAGTCGACTTTGACAATTTATTTTGCTGAAGATGAGTTGCGTAAAGCTGCCCAGGGGAACAGAGATTCTATTCAGAAGAAGCTGAAAGAACAATATCAATTATTTTGCGATCGCATCAATTTTATTGCTGGAGCTGTACCTGCTACTGCTAGCACTATTCAGACAATTAACTCCACTCCCCTGCAACATTCTTATAGAACCCACAATCCTTTGCAAGCTCTTTATTGGGTTGAACCTAATCTTCCTTATGAAAGAGACGAAACCCAAAGAACCAAAATTCTCAAGGATGCAGTAGAAGCAGAGCAAGGTTGCAATAAAATTTATACTAAACTTTATCAACGCACCCTTCAGTTAGCTAACGGCGAGGAAAATACAATTAAGGTTGCCTTTAACTGGCGGCTTAGAGTAGGGGGAACTCGTGGATTCCGGGAATTGCTACTACCAGTATTACATCCTGTTTTTGGTATTCCTTATATTCCAGCATCTACATTAAAAGGTGCGGCAAAAGCTTGGGCTAAAAAACATCAGCCTTCAGAGCGAATTAATGAATTATTAGGAATACTTGATGGTAAGCTTGCCAAAGCTGCCAAGATTGAATTTTTAGATGCTTTTCCTATCAAACCTTGTTTGAGCTTAGATGTAGCTACCCCTCAATGGACATGGCAAAATAACAAAGTGATGTACCAACCAGTACCTCACCCACTTTTAAGTTTAGAACAACCTCAATTTTTAATTGGGTTACGTCCTACTAGCAAGGAAGTAGCTGATGAGACTAACAAGGATCTTCAAGATGTGAAAACATGGCTTGAAAATGCCCTCAAAAGCGGGATTGGCTCTCGTGTGAGTAGTGGTTATGGACACGCTTTAGGTGCAATACCCAATTCCAATACTCGCAAATTTTATGATTTTACATTGTGGACTCAAGGGATGTATGGTAGTAATCCCCCTTCGAGAGAAAACCGATATCAAGGCACTCCAGAATTCCGTCCTTCTGCTGTAAGGGGTATCTTGCGCTATTGGTTTCGTGCTGTAGCTTTCGGATTGTATGATACGGCTACTTGCCAGAATTTAGAAGAGAAATTATTTGGCAAGTTAGGTCAACAGGGAAAACTTTCTGTTAGCACCAAAATTAACTCATCTAATCAACAAAATCCTTATGTTTATACAGGTAAAATTTATTTAGAATCTCCAGATATCCATTGTTTGAACTTAGCTGAAAAATTGCTATTTCTAGCTTCTCATCTAGGTGGTGTAGGGAGGGGTTCTCGCCGCACTCTACATTTATTAAATGGTCGGATGAGAGGTTGTCATTGGGAGTTAATTAGTAAAGAATTACCATTAGTATATGATAGTGAAAAATGGCGAAAGTTCTTCACGGAATTAAACCAGGCTTTCAAAGCAGTACAAGCACCTCTTGGTTCTTATGCAGTTAGTCCAGGTAGACCAAAGGCCCGACAACAGGATGTATTAGATAAAAATGCTCAGGTTTGGTTGTTAAAGTCACCGTCACAAATTCATCCCCATAAAGTAAAAAATTGGCAAACAGAAGGTGATTCTTCTAATGTTCGTGGTACTGCTCTAGACTTACTTTATAGTGATATTCGCTTTAAAGGTCAAAGCCAAGGGCAAGGAAATCCTAATGTAGGAGGTGCTTTAGAAACTCCTTCCTTTGTCTGGATTAAATCTATATTTGCTGATAGTAATTGTACTTATCAAGTCGTGACTATATTTGGCACTGACCATCCAGAACGCCAAGCATTTGCTATAGAGTTAAAAAACCAGGGAGCGATTTTAGTATTCGGATAAATGTCATCTGATACATCTATTCAACTTCCCCGCACTAGGAGATAAATTCATTAATTTCGAGAAATGCGATCGCACTCCTAGCCAATACTACTGTCAAATTTACTCATTAACCTAATATCTCTATGAAAGCCGTTTTAATTGCAACAATTGGTACTAGAGATTTAATGTTTCAAATTTCCTCTGGTACTTGGTATAACATCGGCGATGATCGAATGCAAAATGGAGAGATCATTGGCGAACAAGCAGAGGTTATTTCTGACCTACAGCTGCATAATATCACTTTTCGAGATTTAACTAAATATTTACTAGATAAAATTACAATTTACCAAGAGCGAATTAAGCCAGTCATCATTGGTAAGCTACTGAGTGAGAAAGCCGCAGATATAGAGACAGTCTATTTAATTGCGACTGACCAAAAATTAAAAGTGCGAGAACGACAGAAGGACACGCTATACGCAGCAGAGTTGATTAAAGCATGGATTGTTAATCAATTTACTCATATTAATGTTGAAATTATCACCCTCGGTCAAGATGGAACTAATCCTTCTAATTTTGAGCAGATGTTTTATTGGTGGCGGCGAACTTGGAGAGAGAAAATTACTATTCAAGTAGATCAACCTATCTGGCTTTGTCTCAAAGGGGGAGTAGGTCAAGCTTCGGAAGCGTCAAGGATTTCTGGTTTGAGCTTTTATGGCGATCGCATTCAATTTTTTGAGTTTCAGCAAAATACTCCAGCAAATCAAGCTGGCATTCCCTCAGATTATAGTGGTCCTTTTTTGGGATTCAGCAAGGAAGAAGCGAAACTATTTTTCCCATCGCTTAGGAGGTTTAGCAGAAAAGGAAGTATTCAGGGCTTGGGGTGAAGATGTCACAAACTCAGAGCAATGGCAGAAACGAATACTTAATTGCTTGAATTTAGTTACAGGGAAGTCTTTTAGAAATTTAGCTCAAGCTAGCGTTTTTGCTACAATTCATGACCAAGTTTTGCAAGCAATTACTAAACATGAAATATAAAGGTTTAAACAGTAAAAAATAGCAGGGTTCATTACGCTGTCGTTTCCATGCACTTTGCCACCACTGCGCCAGACTTAGACAAACTGTTGGTGCGATCGCTTTACAAATGGGCTTTAAAAGTTCTGCAAGAGACAAGTTAACAATCAACCATGCCAGCATACCATTACCCCTGCCGTATCTGGATACTAAAATGTCCATCTTCTACCATTTTGGATTTGGGATTTTAGATCTTGGAGTGTAAAACTTTGGTTGTGACATGTAATATCCATCCTAAATACTCAAAACATCTTCGTAAATATCTGCCATTGTCAAGCTTAAGCCAACAGAATCTAAACTTAATTCATTCTCTTTGCCTAAAATTTCCAGTAACCAATGTCCTTGAGAATCTTTACGATAAACTTCTACTTTTATATCATCTTGGGAAACTAATACATATTCCCGTAAACTTTCTAATTCTTGGTAATTAACAAGTTTTTCTCGCTTGTCCGTGACTTCTGTACTTGGTGATAGCACTTCTATAATTAGGCAAGGATAATTTAAAAAATAGCGGTCTTGATCTTGGGAATTGCAAGAAACAACCACATCAGGATAATAAAATATATTGTTATTTTGATTCGCTAATTCTATCCTGACTTTCATATCAGCCATAAACACACTACAGGAACCACCCCGCAAATGTGAACGTAGGCGTGAGTAGATATTCCCAGCTATGAGATTATGTTCCTTGCTACCGCCAGACATAGCAAAGATTTGACCACCAAGATACTCATGGCGAACCTCACTATATTGTTCTAATTGCAGGTATTCATCAATAGTTAGGTAGGTTAATGGTAAAGACATGGTTTTAGTAAAAAATTTAGAATCTGGCGGTGTCATAGACGGAAAGCCGTAAAGCACCCTACTAGCTAACAGGAATTGTAGACTATCTTCCTTGACTTGCTTCTACAGTGTAACAGAGCGTGAATCAGCGATCGCATAATCTCCAAATCAGTGCTAGCATCGGCATTGGCTGGTGACAAACGACGCTCGTAACCCAACCACTCTTGAGAACCAGCATGTGCGATCGCTGCTGCTAGCTTAGTGCCACCAAAATCAAGTGCTAAAATTAAGCTCACGTTTTTTTGTTTGTTGTTTGTTGGTAGTTGATTGTTCCAAACAACAATCAACAATCAACTATTAACTATTTATATCAAGTACACCATCAATAAATCTTTGTAATCGTTCATAATGTGAGCCTTTCCAATATATTTGAGCGCAGTTCTGACAGCGATGAAATTCATCAGTGTACAACACCACAGTATCTGGTAACTGATCAATAACAGCTTGCTTATCCACAGATTGTAAGACCCCATTGCAACGCAGACATCGTTTAAAAGGCGATGCTAATTCAAACAAATTAAAACGTCGTAATACTTCAACAATTTGTTTTTGTGGGTCAGTATTCCTGACATAATAACCATAAGTAACTGCACCTCGCATCAAAAGACCTTTGTCGCGTGTTAACAGAATGCGGTTTTGAGAGCTAGAGATTGCTGCTAATTCGGGGTCATCATAATCATTTTGGTATAACGTATCAAAGCCTAATAGTCGCAAAGATGATGCCAATTTGCCAAGATGAATATCCAACACAAAGCGGATGACATTTAGCGGCTTTGGTCGTACCCGTCTCAAAATAGGAGTTTCTGCTACTGTGGAAACAGGATAGACATTGATCGTGTCTCCATCTTGAACAATGTAAGAAAAATCAACCGATTCTCCGTTCACTTCAATACAATCAACTTCAGGATGGGGAACACCCAAAGCTTCTATCATGTCCTTGATGGATGCTCTTTCTCCAAAAAAATGCTCTATTCTCACTTGCCTTTTGTCAGGTGGCAGAAAATCATTCAATTCTGCGTAAAATTGGAAGGTTGCCCTAGCCATAGCAACAAATCATTTTATTTTTCTATGTACACCATAGTAACTTCTATGGACAAAAACAGGCGATCGCCCCAGAGACTAAATCATCTCATTGCTAGAATATCGCTACTTTCATGGCAATTAACACAATTTATCTGAAATCCTACTAAAAAACAGTTGATTTTTATTTATGTCCATCTGGTTGCTTATGTATTGATAATTTTTATCTTTTAGATTAGGATGTGCAAGCATAAATGATATTAGCCTCTTGTACCCTTAAACCCATGTTAATCTTGATTTAACAAGACTTTAGCACTATGTAAAACATAGACAAAGCCATATGTATTAAAAAATACTTGCAACGTAAGATTAACATAAGTTAAATTCAAGGCAGATGCTTGTTTGTACATATAAATCAAGTTATTAACAGGAGGTGGAGAAGCATCACACATTGATTGAATCAGACTAAAGTGTTGAGTAAAAATACTTCTTGTGGCTGTGTTTTAATCAATAAGTAATTGTTAATATTTTTAGTAGTCTTAAAATATATGAGTTCAAGTTAAAAACATTAACTTTGGCTCTGTTTTTTTGTGCTTTTTATTTTTTGGAATTTTTGTTGATAATAATTTGCAATATGAAACAATTTGAATATATATTTGAATTAGATATTGGGGAAATTTTCTTAACCAATAACTTCCCAGGTAAATCAGTAATTGTATTTACTAAGCAAGTGAATCAATGTACCCATAATTTTTTGAACATTGATGAGATCAAAGTACAAACATCAAGAAAAGCTTGATGACAGTACTCATTACATAAAGCCAACAAATATAAATTTGGCTACTTTTATTGCCAAAACAAAATTAATAAAGTCTGCTTTTCAGCACTAAGCAATTTTACAATCTCTGTTTGCAACAAAGGAGGATTTTTTTCAAAAATGTTGATGCCTTTTATGAAAAAAATATTTACAGCACAGACCTTAGCGATAATTAATGTTATAAAGTGGCTACCATGATTCGGCTGTAAGATAGCAATTATTCCTGTTTTCTCTTGTTTGCTAATTAGGACATAATTTTTTGATTAATTAAATTAGCAAGCAGTTTTCCAGAGATATTGTATCTAAAAACACTATCTCTTTTGGTAATATGATTTGTTCCCTAATTACACCCATCATTACGCTTCAATGAACACTTTCTTTTGTTCCGATAATTCCCGTGCCGCAGGAGAAGATATTATTGGCAGTGTTGGCAATCACCAAACTTATGTATTAATTGAGTGTCCAACTCCTTGGGCAGCAGAAGCCTTTCATTCTCGCTGGGTTCCAGAAAATTTACGGACTGTGGTAGAAGAAGTCCAACGTGCAAAATTACCAATTAAATTTTTATTAATTGCTAATAATTTATCGCATAAATCAGACAGTACAACCCTTTTGATTTATCAACAACAAGAAGGGCTAACTTATGGTTTCTCTAAGCGAGAGTACAAATTAGAAAATATCCAGCAAGCAGCAGCAGTAATTAAGAAATATTTATGGAGTAGAAACTCTGGAGGTTATGAATTAGATACAAATTCAACACGAGATATTCTCATATGTACCCACGGTAGTCACGATAAATGCTGCTCTCGATACGGTAATCCTTTTCACTTTCATGCTACAAATATTGTTGCTGATTTGAAGTTAGATAATGTACGGATTTGGAAATCTAGCCATTTTGGTGGACATCGGTTTGCACCAACTTGCATAGACTTTCCAGACGGGAGATATTACGGTAATCTCAATCAAGATTTATTTAAGTCGATTGTGACTCGTACTGGCGATATTCAATCTTTGGAAAAAGCTTATCGGGGCTGGGGAATCTTGCCAAGTTCGATCCAAGTTGTGGAAAGAGAATTGATGTTGCGTTATGGATGGGATTGGTTTAACTATAAAGTAGTAGGCAGAATGATCGAACAAAGTGCGGATAAAAAGACAATTCGGGCTGAGTTAATTTTTGAAAAACCTGATGGTTCACAATATAATTATCAGGCTAGGTTGGTAAAAGACGAAACAAAAACAGTGGAACTGAAAAGTTCTTGCAATGCTAAACAAGAATCAGTATTTGTCAAGTATGCTGTTGCTAGCCTCTGGTTGACTTCTACAAAATTTGTCACAGTAACAGCGTAAGATGTTGCGCACTACAGGATGATTTTTGCTGGCAAATATCAAGTTGAAAGTATCTAAAGTACAGCTTTGGGTGAAGCGTTAGCCTAGCTCCTCCTTACTGAGGCTCGCGCCCACAACGAGGGGATAAAAGAACAAGCAAAACGAACACCGTGCAAGGCGATGTACACCGATCGATTATGAGTTTGCTGTTTAGCTTAAACAAAAAGAAGCCTCTCACTCGTCCTTCGGACTGAGTGATGAGATGAATTTTTGGGCGGTGACGAATTGACCCACAACCAATTCAATCCGTAGGATTGACAGGGCAGGGGGTCGATGAGGAATCGCCACTTTCTGGAGTATTTTGATTTTCAATGTATTTTCGTAAAGTTGAAACTGTAACACCGCCACAACTAGCAATGAAATAAGAGCCATTCCAAAAAACATCTTTGTTGTAAAACCTTTCTAGATGCTCAGAAAATTCTTGACTCACTTCTTGCACCTGGAAATATGAATGTCAAAACCATAACTACGTGCAAGAGGGAATAGGCGTTCAATTTCAAGTAAAAGAAGATACACAACTATATGTGAAAAAATAGACTCAAGGGCAGTTTGTGCAGACTGACCCCAATCAGGTGGTGATGCGGAATGAAAATGCAGATAAGTCCAATGAGCAATCAGGTAGGCAGTTAGAGAAAGAATCAGCCAGCGACACATACCCAGCAGAGTTCCTTGTCCAAAGCGATGCAAGCCAAAACGATGTTTTGCGGTTTTAAACCATCCCTCAATCTGCCAACGACGCTTACCCCACCACTTAAGAGTAGAAGCTTTCATCGGACGGGTAGACAGAACAAAACGTTTTTCTAGTTTGCCATTATCACGCTTTAGGTAATACCAAGAAACAGTAACAGGATTTAAACCTACTAGACGAACTTGTTGCCCTTGTTGATGTAAATGCCGTAAAACTCTACCATCGGCTAACTTACGACTAATAGCTACACCAGTAATTGCATGATATTTTATTTTACTATGTTTTCTGGTAATGAGTGTCCTTGTGCCTCTAACAATAGCGTCAACATAGCCTCTAGGTTATCTTTCTGGTACTGCGTCGGCATCAATTCTTTTAGGCTGTAAACTAGTTCTTGGGCATGGGCAAGCATTGTTCTTGCTTTATAACATTTCGATATTTCACGCCTTTTCTCTCATATTTTTCGTCTCAAAAGCAAACATATCCATGTTTTGGGTGAAAAAGTAAACGCCGACATCACCATTTTTTGTTACTGTAACATTACATAGATTAAGTTTTATTTATAACTAAGTGTACCTGTCGTTTGTTAATTGACTATTGTTATAGTTTTGCGCTGTTTATTGGTTTTTTACGAGTATCTACGTCTGGTGCAAGATCTGAGCTACACCCGTTTTCAAGACAGCTATTTATGAACCTTGTTACACAACCAAACATGAAAATTCCACTTTTTCCTGTTCTCTAGTTTCAAGCTAGATCCTAAATATAGGTATTTTCATCACATTTACTAGCACTTTGCCTAAATCTAAATATTTCAGGTTTTCAGTAATTTGCCAAGACTATTTTTAAGTTCGGGCTAATAAAGTGACATTATTACACTGAAATATAAATCCAAATTTTTGATTTTTGACAACCATTTTCTTCATTGCTTAATTACTAAATTGATTATTCATTTAGTGAATCATAAATAGATAAACCAGCTAATCTTTTAGGAAAAGATTAATCAAGCATAAATCAAGTCAATAAGATCATGGAAAATATAAATAATATTTTGGTTTGAAAATTACCTCAAAAAAGATAATAAAAAATTGATGGTATGTTATATTTGTGATCATCAAAAAAATAGCTCTTAAACAGTGGTTATCAGGCAAATTTACCTGAATTAGGTGATGATCATGTAGACAGCCTTCCCAATCTTGAAAGAAAAAACTGTTTATCAATTGAATAGCGAGTTTTGTGAAAGATGGTTTGTTGGCGTTGCTTTATAGCCTCTGGCTTCATAACTTTACTGACATTAGGTTGTGATGATTGGGCAAATTCAGCAGGGAAAAATACTAGACAAATTGTCCAAGAAACTAATGTTGCTCAATTATTTTCGGAAGCAGAGACGACACAAAAAGCAGAAAAATTTTTTCAGCAAGGTAATTTTTTCTTAAATTCCCAACGATATAAGGATGCGATCGCGGCTTTTGAGCAAGCTATTACCATCAAACCTCAGTTTGCAGAAGCTTGGATTAATCGAGGCAATGCCTTAACAAAATTACAGCATTATCAGGAAGCATTAGCATCTTATGATCGAGCGATCGCGATTCAACCGGATAGAGATGAGGCATGGTACAACAAAGGTAACACCCTCAATACACTGGAACGTTATCAAGAAGCCCTGGTATCCTATGATCGAGCGATCGCAATCAAAGCAGATAAATATGAAGCTTGGATTAATAGAGGTATCGCCCTAACAAAACTGCAACGCTATCAAGAAGCAATCGCATCCTATGATCGAGCGATCGCCATTAAACCTGATAAAGACTTAGCATATTACAACAAGGCATGTACTTACGCTTTACAGAACAAGGTAGAACTAGCTGCTGAAAACTTAAAAAAGGCCATGAAGCTTGTTCCTGGTAAATATGAGAAGTTAGCAAAAACTGACTCTGATTTTAATAAAGTGCGTGGTAATAGGCGCTTTCAAGAATTATTCCAGTGAACTAACCAAGCCACGCTTCAGCTTCAGACTTTAATCAACCACCGTTGCCGATACATAGCATAGGCAACTACTAACCATAATAAAACAGTTGCGATCGCCAAAAATAGTGAACCATTATATGCACCTGCCCAAGGTACAAATAAATTTCGGTAAATCCAATAATAGGTACTAGGAGCATTTTCTCCTGTGCCGACCGTAGTTTTCACTAGTATCTTAATTAGCAACACAGAAGCAGTAAAAAGAAATATCGGATTATATCCCATGATTTCAAAAGATTTTCCCCAACGCCGCACTCTTCTAACATCAATTAATTCATAACAAAAAGCAAGTAACAATAATGCCCAACCAGTAGTAAAAACTACGTAAGAACTTGTCCACAACTTTTTATTAATCGGAAATGCCAAATCCCAAATTCCGCCAATCACCAAGCAACTTAAACCAAACAAAACTAAATCCATGCTGGTTTTAGAATTAATCTGTTTTTGGCTACGTATCCATTGTCCAGCAAAGTATCCAGCCAGGACACTAACAATAGCAGGAATAGTACTGAAAAGTCCTTCCGGATCTCCCATAAAGTTGTAATTATCACCTTTATATAGATGCGCCTTCGGAATAATTAAACGATCAATGTAAGCACCTAAATTACCATCTCGCGTTAGCACACCAGCACCATAACCAGATACAGGTACGTACATCATTGCTAACCAGTAACCAATCAGTAACACTCCCGCTAATATCCATTGACCTTTACGCGGTATATTAAAAACTACCAAACTAGCTAACAAGTAAGTGAGGCTGATGCGTTGCAATACTCCCATAACGCGGATGCTATTGAAATCAAAAGTCCAAACACCTTGATTCCAAAAGCCATTGAGAAGTAAGCCCAAGACAAACAGAATCGCAGCGCGGCGAATAATACGCCAATAAGGTAAAGACACGAAGACTTTTTCTTTCTCCCCATGCAATTTGCTATCGGTGTATTTAGAAAAAGAAAAACTCATTGCCACACCGACAATGAAGAGAAAAAAGGGAAATACTAAATCCGTTGGTGTGCATCCATGCCATTCAGCATGAAGTAAAGGTGGATAGACATTAGGTTCAGCAATGCTGGCCGTGTTTACAAGGATCATACCAGCAATGGTGATCCCACGAAAAACATCAAGAGAAGTTAGGCGCATAGATATATTTTTTTGATGTGACCTACTAAATTACTTCTCTTAATTAATTTAATCAACTAGTTGCTAAGTTCATTTTAAACATAGAGTAATAAAAAAATGCTGACGGGCAGGCTGTATGCTCGTCAGCATTTTGGATGTTTTAATGTTGTCTAATCTTATTTGGGTGGTAGGAACCATGAATTATGCAGTTGCTGGTAATTCATAATCGTTTCTCCACCTTACTGCCAGAATTTCTGAATTAACCCATTAAAATTACTGTATCAATAACGTGAATGACACCATTATCAGCTTCAATATCTGCTGCCAACACAGTAGCATTTTTGACCTCAAAACCATCAGAACAGTCAATTTTAATTGTTGAACCTTCTACGGAAGTCACAGTTCCAAGTTGAGCCAAATCAGCTTGCTTAAGCTTTCCAGGCACAACATGATACTTTAAAATGCGTGTTAGCTGGGGAATATTTTGCACTAATGTTTGTATAGTTCCCGGTGGTAGCTTGGCAAAAGCATCATCATTAGGTGCAAATACCGTGAATGGACCGGGACTTTTTAATACATCTACTAATCCTGCGGCTTGTACAGCAGTTACCAAAGTTGTAAAGGAACCTGCACCAACAGCAATATCAACTATATCAGCCATTTATTTCACCATTACTCTAAAAAGATTTTAAATGAGAGTAAATTATTATGCATTTTGATTAAGTAATGATGTCTATCAGTAGATATGCTGTTATCGGGACGGGTGCTTTTAAGTTTGCCTTAATCCTCGTCAAACTCCAACGGTACTTCATAGCGAGTGAGAGGGAAAGGTTCTAATAATTTACCCTTCTCCCAACTTTGTAATCGCCACCAGAGAGTTTGTACAGCTGTCTGTTTACCATCAACCACCTCAAAAGTGATTTCACCAATATTATTGACTCCCACAACTGCTTTACCAGCACCCCATTTTCCACGATAATCACGATGGTTTTTAGCCATCGCCAAATATTTTTCTAAAGGTAGCTTGCGATTTTGTCCAGGTAGGGGAGCAGTTATAGATTCGGGTTGTAGAGAATTAGTATCTTCTGGTTCCTTTGCTTTTTCATCTTTACCTAAAAAGAAATTAATTTTATACCACCATTCGGGTTGTTTAATAATTTGTAATCCTTTATGCCAACTGCGTTCTTGTACTAAATCTACGATGGCGGGATTCGTCTTAATAATCCAAGGAATACATTGTGGGACATGATCAATATACACATGCATCACACCAATTTCTAATTCTTTCTCTTCTTGATTTTCCCACCCTAAAATTTCTGCTTTCGGTAAATAGTTTATCTGCTTAATCGGAAGAAAACCTTTTTTATGTAGTGAATGGCTTCCACCTGTACCACTTACTTCATTTTTAAAGGAACTGCTAGTAAATTGAATAGCAAGTAGTTCAGTATTGATATTTTCCGAATGTTGAAAAGGACGGATCGCTGCGTACTTTAGGCTAGCTGCAAAACTATAGTGGACATCACCAGATAAGATAATGACACGGCTTTGTTTTGCTGGTAATGCTCGTAATGCTAAACAAGCTATCAGCCTTTCAAATGCTGTTGTTTCTAAACCCCAAGCTTCGGGATCAAAACCCCAAGCAGCACTATTAAATTTTTCTGTGAAAGCTTTAGCTGTCTTTTGAATTGTTTCCAAAAATGGTATACCAACTACAGGCCCTGGTGAGATAACAAAGGTAACTTTAGCATTCTGGGGATGAGCTAGTTTTGTGATTTGCTGATCACAACCTTCTTCACTCAAAAGTGCTGGAAAATCAAAATCTTTCCCTGGAAAAGCCCGCCAAGTGCGAGTATCAAGTACTATGACTTCATATTCTGGCCCGACAACAGTGTAATGCCATTTTAGAGAAGCATCTGTGTGGGGTAGCTGTCTAGGGTGACTATTTTTGATATCTGTAATAGCTGGTAAACCAAGGCGGCGAGTAATTTCCTGTTCGTATTTGGGGTTTTGTCCTTGGGAAGCAAACCAGCCAACAGCAGCTTTTAATAATGCTTCTCCTGGTTTATAGTCTGTAAACTCTGCTGGTGTATTTCCCCAAGCTTGACAAATTGCGTAGGCGAGTAGACCATTTTGGAGGATGCGTCTACCCAAGGGTTTACTGAGGACGCGATCGCACCATGCCATGTTTAAATACCAATCATCGGTAATTTCATGGTCATCGAAGATCATATAAGTGGGAATATTAGCTAAAGCCCGTCTAACCTGTTTGAGTGTAGTCTGAAAGTTTTTTAAATCCTCAAGTTCTTCTAAAAATAAATCTTCGCTACTGCTAAGCGGCGGTAAATTTCGATTCACCTCAGCAAATGTGGGTAAATCCTCAGGCTGCGGCCATAACACATCACACCAAGCGAATAAATACATTGTACAAAAATCGCTGAATGTGAATAAATGACTTTTGGCGATGTTAGAAATTTTATTCAGTTTAGTGATGCTTGCTGTTAAGCCAGCAGTATAGGTTGCTAAATAATTACGTTGACCAGCTTGCAATTCTTCAGTATTGGTGACATCTGGTAGTTTTTCTGACCATCCGAATAATGTTTCGCCTGCATCTATTAACATGAAAAGTAAGGCATCAGCTACATCATCTGCATAAATTTGATCACCTGTAAGAAAGAGTTGATGCGGCCGTTTTTTTGGGTCTTGTATTAGCGCTTCTTTAATCATTTTGTCTAAAGCCGGAAATGCATCCAAGCTTTCGCCATGTGGCTTACGACAAGAACCATGAACAAGGCGTAAATCTTTTAAGTCATGAGGTACAAGCCCAAAACTAGGCAAATTATAGGGAGGATATGTAATTTCTGTAATTGAACCTTCTGTATTTAATATTCCAGGACTATTTAAATTTTCTTCGTTACCAAATTCTAAATTATAAAGGTAATCTTCACCATACAAAAGTATATTTTCGCTTGCTTGAGCTGTGACAGCAACTATATATAAATTATTTCCTAATTTAATAGTTGTTCTACTACCTATTAGTAATAAATTTTTATTTGTATCAAATATTTTGAGAGTAACTATGCGGCTTTCTTGCAAAGCTACCCACACCGTTACAGAATTTGGTGCAGTATGTCGTAAAATTGGGCCTGCGAGAAGGAGCGGTAATTGAGTAATTCGTTCTCTTAATGGTGTCCATGCCATGTAATTTGTACTATTAGCATTACATTTAGAGTGTATTTAGTAAGTAAATTATGTTAAATATTTATAAATAAAATTGAGTATAAAGTGCTAATTTTATCAAAGATTTTTGATTTCTTTTATCTTCTGCTTACTACTTCTAATGACACGTAATATAACTTGAGGATGATAAAAAGTTAGAGGTGATTTGAGAAAGTGACTAACCTCTGCAAACAGAGTACGCAAATCAGTATCTACATTACTCATTTGCATCAGCTTTTGATTATATCCAGCCAGGAGTTTGTTAAGCCTGTTGGGCTGTTTTCTACCTGCTGTTGTGGGAAAACGAGAATCTTGTCCTGTTGCTAGTATCCAATGCAGCGCATTACTTTTTGCTAAGTTCTTTTGGAAGCGAGAAGTTACAAGTTGACTATTGTTCAGCCAGTCTTTAAGAACCATTGCTGATAAAGCACTGACTGTCATCCCTTGACCATAAACTGGACACAAGGCACAAACTGCATCGCCTAATGCTACAAAGCCTTTAGGCATTTGAATTTGTTCATAATGACGCAATCGATTGGCAGTAGCCCGATGGGCATAGATAGGCGAGACTGGTTCTGCATCCTTAATTATTTCATAAAAGCACGAACTGGAAAGACTGCGGGCAAATGCCAAAAAACCCTGTTCATTTAATGGTGGAAAGTCACGCCCGTAACCGCCAAGAGTAGCAATTAATTCTCCACCTTCAATTTTAGCCAAATATCCTAATCGGGTATTTTGCGGAGGTTCCTGGGAAATTAGCATTACTTTCCAGTCTGCTGTAAAATTTTCTGGTGGTTTGTAACGCCTTGTGGCATATCCTAAAAACGGGTTGACTATAGTTTCTGGTGGTGGCGTTAATCCTATGTCTTCTAACCACTGGGGTGCATGAGAACTACGTCCACTGGCATCAACTACCAAGCTAGCTGGTAAATCTTTTATACCATCACCTGTGAGAGATTGCAGCTTGATTCCCGTAACTTGGGTTTTATGAGAATTTGTCAGTAGGGCGATCGCTCGATGTTGTTCAATAAACTTGATCTGGGAAAACTCTACCAGTCTTTTGCGAATTGTCCATTCCAACAAAGGACGAGAACAGGTAAAGGAAACTATCTCAGAGGGTGCAACAGCATTATTACTCCATTCTCCTTGGGCAAACAAATAAAATTCTCGTAACCAATCAATCGTTAGCGCACCAGCCGCACTTAGCTGTGAGCCTATACCGGGAAACAGTTCCTCTAAAATTCTGTATCCTCGTACTAATAAAACATGAGGTTGCACTGATTGCGGAACGCCTTTGCGATTGTGAGGCTGCAAAGGTAGTTTATCCCTTTCTATAATTGTCACCGAATCACAATATTCTGCAAGTACACGTGCCGCTAGCAAACCCGCGATACTACCACCAATAACAACAGTTTTCTCTAACTTCATAACAGCGATCGCATTTAGTTCAGCAAATGATACTATTATCTCTGCCGAACTTAACATAATTTAATGACTTCTCAGAAAAATCTTCCCCAAGCAGGAGAAAAAGCACCTGATTTCACTGCTCCCAATCAAGATGGTAATTTAATTAGTCTGAATGATTTTCAATCACAATGGCTAATTTTGTACTTTTATCCCAAAGATGATACCCCCGGTTGTACGACAGAAGCCAAAGAATTTACTGATTTATCTCAAGAATTTAGTGCCTTGGGAGCTAAAATTGTTGGCGTCAGTCCTGATACTGAAAAATCACATGGCAAATTTATTCAAAAACATAATTTGTCAATTCAATTATTAAGTGATCCTGAACATCAAGTATGCGAAGCTTATGGTGTGTGGCAACTGAAAAAATTCATGGGTAAGGAATACATGGGTGTAGTGCGCTCAACTTTTTTGATTGCTCCTGATGGTAAATTGGCTTACGTTTGGCCGAATGTGAAAGTGAAAGGCCATGTTGCAGCTGTACTTGCTAAGTTACAGGAATTGTCAGCTGTTTAGAGTTGTAGTTGGTTATGAGTTAAAACGACGCACACAAGTTAATTTTAAAAGCGAACACCGATGCATACAAATGATTTTTTATTGCCAATTAGCCTGAATAGTTACCCCTCGACTTTGCATTGCTTTGGTAAATAAATCAGTAGGTAATGCTTCTTCTACAGGCCAAACTCCTGGTTTTTTGAGTGTTCCCTCTAATAAAAATTGAGCAATACTACCCGTACCACAACCAGCAGCAGCTGCTGTATTTGCATGAGTTAAAGTAGAGCAATAAACAGCTTGTTGATTATTTTTTTGCCCTGTTACTTCTGAACGAACCGCCACCCCAATGCCAGTAAATTGGTCAGTAAAATCTGTCATTGCATGGCTAACATGAGATAAAAATTCTACACCTTTAGGGTTCTTTATCCATGATTTCGGAAAGACATGGGCTGCTATCCAAGTTAGATGATTATAAAAATCAGGAACAGAACCAAATTTAGTAATTACAGTTTTGACTGCTGGAAAAGCATGGGGTAGGGTAAAAGTTTCTGGCATATCAAACCAGTAAACTCCACTGCGTTTGTAGGGAGATGGAAACTCAACAACTTCTCTTTCACTATAAGGTTTAACTGTTTGCCATCTACCATCTATCCATGCTTCAAAAGGATTTTGTAAACCGAGAAATGTGGTTCGCATCACGGTAATGCCAGCACCACCAGAACCAGATACCAAATAACTCAAATGTATTTTTTCGGGTATATCAAATTGTTCGATATCATGACGTACCATACTATTAGAAATACCGGGGAAAATCCCAGTATTAACTACTGCTGTTACACCCGCAGCCATGGCTTTTTCATGATATTGTAAGGCTTTAATAGTAAAAGAACGGTGGTCACTAACATCTACATAGTTAACACCGTGTTCAATACATATTTTCAAAACATTGGCATCTCGATAATGAAACGGACCTGCACAATGAACTACTAAATTTACAGAAGCGATCGCCTGCCGTAATTTTTCCACCTCTGCCAAGTCTAACGCCATATATTCCAAAGAAGTATTATCTTGCATCTGTGCAGGTGTGCGCCCAGTGATGAGGATTTCTGCTTGTGTATGGGTGAGTAGATCCCGGGCAACACTACCACCAATTCGCCCCCTTCCGCCAAGAATTAAAACCCGATCTGTCATTGCTCCAAATATTGGCAACAGCAGCTTTATTACATCAATTTTTAGTTATGCTTGTCATCACTAGCAAGTATGACTTTGATGATCTAAAAGTATAATTTTTGTGAAATTTTAATAAGCCCTTTGGTGGTGTAATCCTAAATAATAAGTTTCCTTTGTGTCTTGGTGGTTCAATAAAATTTATTTTTTCACCACAAAGACACAAAGGCACCAAGTAAAATCAGAAAAAATCCCCTCAGTTTGAAAAAAGTTGAGAGGGAGTAATAATGATTTATCGATTACTTACCATTAATCCCAAATACTGATCCAACTGTAGACTTAATCGAAGTCCAGCCATCTTTGAAAGTTTGGGCGATCGGATGTTTTGTCTGTAAGAATACCCGCGCACAGTTGCGTCCTGGCATTCCTGAAATGGAACCACCGGGGTGAGTTCCCGCACCAGTCAAGAATAAATTTTCAATTGGTGTTTTGTAGTTTGCTAGTTCCGGTAGGGGACGGAAAAATACCATTTGATCAAGTGTCATATCAACATGGTAATAATTTCCTTTGTACGCACCCAGTCTTTCACCTAATTCTGCTGGGCTTTCCACGCGACGAGCAATAGTGGCATTTTTGACATTCGGTGCATAGTCTGCCAATTTGTCTATTACCCGATCAGCAACTTTGTTTTTCAACTCATCTGTCCAACCCGTGCCATTCAAACCTGTACCTTCTGCACCAGCAATTTGATAGGGTGCAAAAAACTCAATCCACGCTGTATGTTTACCTGGTGGTGCCATTGATGGGTCTAACATTGTTGGCACTACTAAGTACATTGATGGGTCAGAGTCAGGAATTTCTCCTAAGGTACATTTACTGTGGGCTTGTTCTACGTGAGAAACTGAATCTGCAATTAATACAGAACCAATGAGATATTTATCTTTATGTTCGTGGTGTTCAAAGCGCAGTGGTTCGTTTAATGCCAAGTCAATCTTGAGGATGGTTTCGTTATTGTTAACAATGCGCCTTTCTAATCTTTCTCGTAAATCCGCATCAGCAGCATCTACATCACTTTCATCCATCAATTGTAAAAATAGTCTTTTGGCATCAATGTTAGAAATTATGCCGTGTTTTGCGCGATATATTGTACCATTTGCTACTTCTACACCCACAGCACGACCGTCATCAATCAACACTTTCTTAACATGCTGATCGGTCAGAATCACACCACCTAAGCTTCTGACTAAGTTTACCAAAGCTTGCACCAAAGCACCCGTACCACCACGAGGTCTGGCCATACCGGGATCATGACGCATTGCCATCATAATTGCCCCAATGGCAATGGTTTTTTGTGAAGGGGGCGCACCAAGTTCAGAAGCAAGTCTGGCTAAGGGTGCTTTGAGAAATTCCTCATCAAACCACTCATTGAGGAGATCCTCGGCGCTGGTTAGCATGTTGCGAATAAAATCCAGCGTTTTATTAGGAGAACCAATTACAGAGAATAAATCTTTGATTTTGGTGACATTGTAGTTGCCAAGAATATCTAAGATTGACTTGGGTGGTGCATTAAACATCGGAATCATAGCACTTAAAGCTCGTTGCCAATACTCTGTATATTCTCTGTACTTTTTAGCGTCACGTTCGTTGTAACGGGCAATTTCTGCACAAGTCTTATCTAGAGATTTATGACCTAAAAAATATTTACCATCTGGATGAGGACAAAATACGACTGGATCACATTCAAGGTACTTCAAACCATATTTTTCCAGTTCTAGTTCTTCAACTACTGGTCCCAAGTGAATAAATTCGTGGTCAATCGCACATAGGTTAAATTTGAATCCTGGTGCTTCTTGTGGCAAGCATTCTTCTGTGGTTGCTGCGCCTCCTGGAACAGAGCGTTTTTCTAGTAACAGAACACTATACCCTGCCTTTAATAAGTAGGCAGCGCAAACTAGTCCATTGTGTCCTGCACCAATAATTACAACATCGTATTCTTGCATAGTGAGAACTTTAGACATGAATATCTTTTCAATGTTAGAAATACGTTACAAATCTTACATCACTCAACAGTTATAAAAATTCAGAGTTGATTAAAAATCTTTAGACAGATGATTTTTGATAGTGATTAAAAAAAGAATGATTACTTTTTTAGCTTAAAAACCTAATTGCAGTTCTTTGTGTGCTCTAGTTGGAGAAGCTGCTAACCAGTCTATAATAATTTGCTTTTTGATATATTAATCTATAAAAACTAAATAAGTAAATTCTTTTTTAACGCACAAAAGACTATTTTTGATTGTGTGTAATTTTCAGTTCGGATAATAACTTTATATTTTCGCTGTGATGCTCCAAAGAAGCAGTATTTGACCATCGCAACTATTGAGTTAATATCTAAACTCAAAATTCCAGTTTATATCAAGTTCGGCTAATTGCTTATAATATAATGCTTCAGTGTTGGTCATTGGTTTTTCCCGTTACCCTTCGGGTTCGCTACTTTGCCATCTCGGCATAAGCCAAGACGGCAAGTAGTCTCACCGATTACCCATTACCTATTACCAGCCCAGGCGACAGTATAAGTATTTAAGCGAACATGATATTAAAGGGTGAAAGCCTCTACTAATAACCTCACTTAAAATAAAACCCCACCTTTGAGGTGGGGAGATACTTTTAGTTATGAAAGATTGAAAAACACACGTCGATTACAGAGCGTTACCACGAGGTAGAAC
>NZ_AJLL01000058.1 GCF_000317225.1 Fischerella thermalis PCC 7521 | reverse complement strand
AGAGAAAATCTCCAAACTTTATAAGTACAAGGTTTTTAACTTTCTGTATTATAGACTGCCATTTTTTGGCTGACCAAATACAGAGTGTAAACTAGGTTGTCAATCTAGTTTACAAAATTTTACTCTCTCTAATCATATTATGTGTTCTTCGCTAATTTTTCCAGGGGTTTTTTAACTGAACTTTATCTTTGTTAAATGAATTTTTAAAATAAAAACGTAAATTAATTTTAGATTTTCAATATTGATGAATCTCTACTTTGCATTGTTCAAGTGAGTCGGCACAAATAAAGCTAACTCGCTAGGGTCGTCAATTGTCATTTGCCATTAGTGAGTGTTTCAGCGATTTTATACTTCTGAACATGTAGAGAGATGCCATGGCACGTCTCCACATTGGTAAGAGGTTAGTAGTTAATGGTTAGTAGTGAGTTGTTGGTAATTTCCAACGCCCACTCCCCACACTCCACCCTTACGGGAAGCCCTCTGGGTAGTTCCCTCCGGGACGCTACGCGAACGCAGTCGCTCATGGGGGATTCGGGGCCCCGAGTCCCCTTTGGGGTTGGGGGAAGAACCCCATAGACGCGCAAGCGGCTTCCCGAAGGGTAGACCGCGCTGTCTCACCGCTTGCGCGTCTACACACTCCTCATACTTCTCACACTCCTCATACTTCTCACACTTCCCACCTCCCCACCTCTCCATCTCAATTCCCGACCTTCTTCAAGCTAGAATTAGACCTAAAGTTAAATTAATTAACGCTAAATGTTTACCATCGATTTAACCGTAAGGAATACTCCCTTTCCCATTTCGGTACAGCGTAAGACAGCTGAAGACGCAGAGGCTGTTTATCAGCTAATTTTGGCAGCAATGTCTTCTGGAAAGCCTGAAATTGTAGAACTCAAGTGTGAAGGTAAAACAGAGAAAAAAATCGCCGTTCGTGCTAGTGAAATCTCCGGAGTGCAGGTAACACAGAAAGACAGTGCAACTACTGCTAGTGGTAGACCACCTGGCTTCTTTGCCCTTACCTCTGAATAAAGAGATGACTTAAGAATGGCGGAACTAGGTATTAAGGTAAAAGACTTAAACTTCAGCTGGCCTTCTGGAGAGAAAGTAATTAAATCTTGCTCTATCGAAGTACCCAAGGGAGAATTTTGGATGCTTTTGGGTACAAATGGCAGTGGAAAATCAACATTGCTGAGACTGCTAGCAGGGTTATTAGCACCCCAATCAGGTGAGATTGGCGTTTTGCATCCGGTGGGCTTTGTTTTCCAAAATCCTGACCATCAATTGGTAATGCCTACTGTTGGTGCTGATGTTGCTTTTGGGCTAGTGGAAGAAAAATTAACACTACATACAATTAGAACCAGGGTTGAGGAAGCATTAGCAGCAGTAAATTTATTAGGACTGCAAAGACGTCCCATCTATGCTTTGAGTGGAGGACAAAAACAGCGAGTAGCGATCGCTGGTGCTTTAGCCCGTCACTGTGCAGTTTTACTACTAGATGAACCCACTGCCTTGCTTGATCCAGATAGTCAACTAGAATTAGTAGCTAGTGTCCGCAAACTGGTCAAAACTCGCGGTATTACAGCTCTATGGGTTACGCATCGCTTAGATGAATTAAATTACTGTGACGGCGCTTTTTTACTAGAAAAAGGTTCCTTGATAGACAAGGGAGAAGCTCAACGCCTCAAACAGCGTCTGATGCAGTTACACACAGATTAGAGATAGGCACAGGGGGTGTAAGGGTGTAAGGATGTAAGAGAAATACAAAGTTTTTCTGAGATTCATATCCTTAAATACCCCTACATCCTTTAATAGAGCGAACTTAAAACCTTAACACCAAGCAAATATTGTTAGAGACTGGGAAATAGGGATAAAGGTTAAAAGACAAAAGTAGAAATTTCTCTTCATTTAGTTGTTAATTTGACTTTTAACTTACTTTAGCTCCTAACCTCTTGTTCCTATGCCCCTATAAAGGCAAATTTTGTGAAGCTATTGCGTTTTTTAACTTTGTAACATAGTGTTACAAGAGATCATTGAATTACTATAAAAGTTATGAATGAATTTTGTTAACTCTAGATAATTGTGATTAAAAACCATGTCCCGTTCCTTACCCCAAGCCGTTTTCTTAGTAGACGGCTACAACATTATAGGCACTTGGTCTTGTCTGAAAAGAACCCGTGACCAAGCCGGACTAGAAGCGGCGCGCTGGGAATTGATAGAAGCTTTGACCGATTACAGCGCCTTTCAAGGCTATGAGACACAAATAGTTTTTGATGCCCAATATCAAAATGCTAGTAGTAACAAAGAAGTTATTACAGAACTTGTATCCGTCTATTATACTGATTTCGGTCAAACAGCAGACACGTATATTGAAAAAGCCTGTGCATCTTTGCGTCCTGCCATAGCTCAATCTTTAATTCCTCGCGTGATTGTTGCCACCTCAGACCGCGCCCAGCAGCTGATGGTGCAGGGGTACGGGGCAGAATGGTTATCAGCACAGCAGTTATGTTACGAAGTGCAAGCCACAGTTTGTCGGGTGCGGCAAAGGTATCAACCACGCAAAAAATCCAATAGTAGATTTTTAGCTAATTCTATTGATGCCAAAGCAAGACAGCGCCTAGCTGAACTGCGAATGGGATTAAAGTAGATTGTTTACACAAATCAAATCCTAACCATTTCTCTGGCCGGGAGTCTGAGTTGATTGAGTGTTGGCAAAAATTTAGATTCAGGTTTGCTATTCAAACACACTCACAAAATTTTTGGAAAAATTTTTCCGAAAGTACTTGCCAATTCCTATAACTTGGTATTAATATTGTTAATCGTGACGTTCCTCAGTAGCTCAGTGGTAGAGCGGTCGGCTGTTAACCGATTGGTCGCAGGTTCGAATCCTGCCTGGGGAGTTAAAGAAGATAAAAGACAAAAGATGAAGGATAAAGACAGAGCTTCACACTTCAACCCTAATCCTTCACCCTTCAAATATTTATGGTCGCTTGACCCAAAAGTAACTTTTCTCAATCATGGTTCCTTTGGTGCTTGTCCGATCGCAGTCTTATCATTTCAGCAACAGTTGCGATCGCAACTCGAACAGGAACCACTGCGATTTTTCACCAGGGAATGGGAACCACTTCTAGATGGAGCTAAAAGCAGATTAGCGGCATTTGTTGGTACTGATGTCGAAGATGTGGTATTTGTCCCCAATGCAACCACTGGCGTCAATTGCGTGTTGCGTTCCCTAATTTTTTATCCCACAGACGAAATACTCACAACTAACCACGAATACAACGCCTGTCGTAATGCACTTGATTTTATCGCCAGTCGCACAGGGGCAAAGGTGGTAGTTGCTCAAATTCCCTTTCCCCTCGATTCACCTCAGCAAGTTGTAGAAGCAGTAATAGAGCGAGTTTCACCCAAAACAAGATTAGCACTACTGGATCATGTCACAAGTCAAACAGGGTTAATCCTTCCTCTACAGGAGTTAGTGCAACAATTACAAGCCAGGGGTGTGGACACACTTGTAGATGGCGCTCATGCGCCAGGAATGATACCCCTAAATTTGCGAGAAATTGGCGCAACCTATTACACAGGAAATTGTCACAAATGGCTGTGTGCGCCCAAGGGAGCAGCCTTTTTATATGTGCGGCGGGATAAACACTCAGAAATTCGTCCCTTGACAATTAGCCACGGTGCAAACTCGCCACGCACTGATAAAAGTCGCTTTCAACTGGAATTTGATTGGATGGGAACAGATGATCCCACTGCATATATGTGCGTACCAGAAGCGATCGCATTTTTGGGTTCACTGTTACCTGGTGGTTGGGATGAATTGAGACAGCACAATCACCAATTAGCATTGCAAGCCAGACAGCTACTTTGTGAAACACTGGAAGTTTTGCCACCTTGTCCGGAAGAAATGATCGGCTCAATGGCTGTTGTACCGATTCCTAGCGTTTTGGAGAACCGCAATTTTTTATCTATACGTGATGAGTTATTTGATCGGTATTCTATTCAGGTACAAATGGTTCCTTGGCAAGAAACACCGAAGTTACTGCTGAGGATTTCCGCACAGATTTACAACACGATAAAAGAGTATGAGTATTTAGGGAAAGCACTCAGAGAATTGATCGCCGAAAGTGGTGGTTAACCTCTTTAGCATTCCTTTGTGTCTTAGTGTCTTCGTGGTTGAATAAAGATACCTCGAAACTGCGATCGCCTTCTTCCGATGCCAATAAGTCCCGAATTAACCTGGCGGCTGCTTTTTGCAACAATTGACCTGCTATTTGTTGTCCCAAACGCTGTACGCCTGGGTTGAGCACAATTTGTACAACTTGGGGTACCAGCTGGGTTGGATCAAAACCACGGGTTTCCCGGAGAATATTTAATATGCGTTTGATATGCTCCAAAGTTTGTTGTTGTTCGTCGGTGGCGGCGGGAGTTTCGTTAATGGCTGTGACGCCGACTCTTTCCCGAAGTAGGTAGGTAAAGTTATGCAGAACATTTTTACTCAAGGCTTCTGCACTTTTAATTAATTCATCTATCAGGCGATCGCGAATAAATGAACCACGTTCGGAAGACAGAAAATCCACTCCCTGGTTCAACACCAAGTTAAAATCATAGTCTTGGTTGTTACGGGCATTGCGTAACAAGTTTTCCAAACGGTTCCAACGAAAACGATTTTCTTTAAATAGTAAGTCTCGTAGGGATGCTCGTAATTCTGGTGAAGGATCGGTTAACAGGCGTTTGGCAACATAAGGATATGCTTCACTCAACACCTTAAAGTTAGGATCGATATGAATCGCGATCCCTTCCAGTGTCACTAAAGAACGAATGATTAAAGCGTAGTAGGGCGGAACACGGAACGGATATTCATACATCAAAGCTGAGAGTTCGTCAGTGATGCTTTTGATGTTTAATTCTGCAACACTAGCACCTTGAGCATCAGCAAAGACTCTGGCAAATGCGGGAATAATTGGTGTTAAATCTGTATCCGGTGAGAGAAAATCTAGCTTCACGTAGTCGTTGGCTAAAGCTTCAAAATCGCGATTAACGACGTGGACAATCGCTTCAATTAAGCCGTAACGCTGGGGTAGCTTAATTTCACTCATCATCCCAAAGTCGAGATATGCCAATTTGCCATCGCGGGTAGCAAGCAAATTACCAGGATGGGGATCGGCGTGGAAAAATCCGTGTTCCAACAACTGTCGTAATGAACACTGTACTCCTACCTCTATTAAATAGCGGGCGTCTATACCTTCGGCTTTGATCTCTTCTGTATTAGTTAATTTCGTACCTTCAATCCATTCCATCGTCAAAACCCGACGATTGGTATACTCCCAGTAAATTTTCGGTACGTAAACGTCCTTAAGATGACCGTATAATTGATAAAAGCGTTCGGCGTTCTCTCCTTCGTGAATATAATCCATCTCTTCAAAGATGCGATCGCCCAATTCATCGAGGATACCCACCAAGTCACTACGGATGCGTTTAAAGTTTTTCTGCACCCATCCTGCTAGTCGGCGCAGGATATATAAGTCAATAGTAATGCGTTCTCGGAGGTCAGGACGTTGGACTTTAACGGCAACTTCTTCGCCAGTACTCAGCTTACCTTTATAAACCTGCCCCAAGGAAGCAGCAGCGATTGGTTCTGACGAAAGTTCAGTATAAATTTCTTCAGGAGGTGCGCCTAGTTCTTCTTGGATAAACTGGTAGGCTATTTCATTCGGAAAAGGTGGTAATTTGTCTTGTAACTGCGTCAGTTCTTCTAGATACGTGGGAGGAACCAAATCTGGTCGAGTAGATAAAGCTTGTCCAATTTTAATGTAAGCAGGCCCCAGCCTGGTCAGGATTTGTCGCAATTGAATTGCCCGGCGACGGTCATTTTTGACTACAATTCCCCGTTTACTATCCCACCATATACCCAAAGCAAATCTGATTGCTGGCGTTAAAACTGTGATGATGCGTCGTAAAACCTTGAGGGGGCGGCTGCTGTAATATGTGGCTATGTTCTCAGGGTTGTATCGTAAAGCCTCAGATTCGCTTGTTGAAATCACCAGCGCTGCGTTGGGTTTTTTAATTTCTTCTGCTGGTAAACTCACAATGGACATTTTTGTACCATTTTCTGGAACTACTTCATGATCTATTTGGGAAGTAGGGGAAACAGTATTTTCATTCATGAGCTTACCACCGCATCGGAGTTAACTTGTTAAGTATTGTAACAATTTGTAGGAAGGTTGGGTATTGGGAACTGGAGACAAGGAAAAAGTTAAAATTAAGAACTTGTGATTTTTTGCCCAATCCCCGAGTCCTGATCGCCGATTTCCAATTCTCTGCCCTATTAAGAAAGTCTATTGCTTGGGCCAAGATCCAAAAATCCAACTACACTAGTTTTGGTATCCCTAAAAAGGGCTTGCTTAATACATTTAGTTTGTCAGTATTGCAGGGTGCAAAAACACAATTTTTAGTATCTTCTAAGTCAAATCTATCAGGCTTCTACCCTGACGCAGAATTTAAGCAATAAATTCTGGATGGGAAAAGCCAGCAAATTTATTCGACAATCATGCCACGTGCTAAACAGGAGATCCTTAAGGGCGCAGTGGCTCTAAAATCCAAAACTCGGATGACTCAATGTTATCTCTTTTGCGAATAGAAAATTTTGCCCTAATTGACCAATTAGAATTAGAGTTTGGCCCTGGACTAAATGTGTTGACAGGTGAAACCGGCGCTGGAAAGTCAATTATCTTGGATGCGATTGATGCGGTATTAGGTGGAAAAGTTTCTAGTCGCGTGATTCGCACTGGTACAAATCGGGCAATGGTAGAAGCAACTTTTACTTCTAATTCTGCTTTAGCAGCCTGGTTAACCGAACAAGAAATAGACTTAATTGAAGATAACTCTATATTTATAAGTCGAGAAATTACAGCTACTTCCGGGAAAGTACGGAGTCGCTCGCGAGTGAATGGAGTGTTGGTAAATCAGCAATTCATATCAGAACTACGCGATCGCCTCGTAGAAATCACTGCCCAAGGTCAAACAGTTTTAGTCGGGCAATCTGCCCAAATTCGCGACTGGTTGGATGCATACGGTGGCGACTCTGTTTTGCAGCAACGCCAAGAAGTCGCTCACGCCTTTAACGCCTACCAACAAGCGCAGCAAGCCTTAGAAAAACGCCGGACATCAGAACGGGAACGCCTGCAACAACTGGACTTATTAACCTACCAAGTCAAGGAACTAGGAGAAGTCAACCTCGGTGAACCCGATGAACTAGAGCAACTCCAACAAGAACGGCAACGCCTGAATCATGTAGTCGAACTCCAACAGATGAGTTACAAAGTATACCAAGCTTTGTACCAAAACGATGGCGAAGCGCCAACCGCCACAGATTTACTGGCAGACAGCGAAACGGTCTTAAGTGACATGGTAGAATACGACTCCCAAATGCAAACGCTGTTGGATATGGTGAGGGATGCTCAAGCAACAGTGGTAGAGGTAGCCAGGCAAATTAATGCCTACGGGGAAAGCTTGGAAGCAGATCCCCAGCGTTTGGAAGAAGTAGAAGAAAGAATTCGGGAATTAAAGCAAATCTGTCGGAAGTATGGGCCGACACTCGCAGAAGCGATCGCTTATTACCAGCGCATCCAAGCCGAGTTAGCCGAACTCAACGACAGTGAGCAATCAATAGAAAGTTTAGAAATACAACAAGCTGAGTGTTTAGCAAAGCTGACACAAGCTTGCCAAAAGTTAACACAATTACGTCGTACCGCCGCAGCCAAATTAGAAGCCAAACTGATCAGGGAACTCAAACCTTTGGCGATGGAAAAGGTACAGTTTCAAGTGGAAATTGCCCTTGTCCCCCCAACTATTGTTGGCGCAGACAAAATTACATTCATGTTCAGCCCCAACCCTGGAGAACCACTACAACCTCTATCAGAAATTGCCTCTGGTGGGGAAATGAGTAGATTTTTGCTGGCGCTGAAAGCTTGTTTTTCCCAAGCAGAGACGACAGGAACAATGGTATTTGACGAAATTGATGTCGGTGTTTCTGGGAGAGTAGCACAGGCGATCGCGGAAAAATTACATCAATTAAGTCAATTTCACCAAGTATTATGTGTGACACACCAACCTTTAGTTGCAGCGATGGCAGATCGGCATTTCCGCGTAGATAAACAGGTGATCAATCAAATCAAAGGTAAGAAAGAACACAATGGCTCTAGTGAAGAGCGTACTGTTGTACGGATTACTACCTTGGATAACTTAACCAAACGTCGGGAAGAACTGGCTCAACTAGCAGGTGGTAAATCAGCCCAAGAAGCGATCGCTTTTGCAGAATCTTTGCTAACACAGGCTGCAAATCATCGCCAACAAAAACACTAAATAGTTGCTCAGCAAACAATACAACTCCTCCAGTTCCATTAACTTTACGATATAAAGCTTGGACATTGGGCATGGGAAAATTATCAGTTTTTTAATTACCAATTAGATTACCCATTACCCTAACGAGCGATCGCCTTTACAAAATTTATGTTGACACAAGCTCCTAATTACCGTAGAAAAGGAGTAGGTACACAGGGTTTAGAAACAGCTTTGTAAACTAACCCCTGTCAGAAGCATCTGAAGAATTCCGGATAGATTCTATGAAAACCAGAAGAGACAGTAAGTTAACTGCTTGTTCTCATATGTTTATGTTAATTCACGAATATAAATGGTTACTTAAGATACCTATAAAAAAATCACATACAAAATTGAGCAATTAGCTTCCCATTTTTTCCGCAATTGCCCTAAGGACAACTGAATACACATTGTGTACGGTTTAACTAGGCAATTCAGTAATCGGCATCTTTTAAAATGCCTGCTTTCTACTGCTACGAAGTTTAATCTTATAGTATTGTCTTGCTCCTATGACTCCAAAACACACCAAGCTCAAATTCCCTCTGTTGCAATATCTCAATCAGCCTTTGTTTAGTTCTCATACCAAATTGGTATTGAATCCTCGACGCTTCGCTCATCTCTACAGAATAGAACTTCTCAAAAAATGCTGGCATAGGGAATGTGACGCTAAGGGGCCTTTTTCAAGTTAGGAAGTAGGGGGTCGGGAATCAGGAGGACAAGAAAGACCTGCGATCGCTAAATCAAGGCAATGATAATTTGCAATGTCAGCGGAATTTTCTGCCACCAACAATGGCCTTTTTTCTGGCTGTTCGATGCTGTCTATTTCACTCATTGCTTCAGGAATAGGCTGGTGATGTCACCATAAACACAACACTTTGCCAAGAAAATTTTTCCAAAAAATACAAATCTTAATGTTGGCAAACTAAGCTATCCTAAGATACCGTAACTTTTGATAGTGATTCGGGGATGAGGGATTGGGGACAAGGAACACAAAGAAGAATTTCTCCCTGATCTCCCCATCCCCCCTTCCCCATTCCCCCTTAAATAAACACATATGTCCTTCGTTCCTTTGCACATTCATAGTGACTACAGTCTGTTAGATGGTGCTAGTCAACTACCAGATTTGGTGGATCGTGCCATCGAACTAGGTATTAAAGCGATCGCTCTGACGGATCATGGTGTCATGTATGGTGCGATCGAACTCATAAAAATTTGTCGCAACAAAAATATTAAGCCAATTATTGGCAATGAAATGTATATTATCAACGGCGATATTACTAAACAAGAACGCCGTCCCCGTTATCATCAAATTGTTTTAGCAAAAAATACCAAAGGTTATAAAAATTTAGTTAAATTAACATCAATTTCTCATCTCCAAGGTGTACAAGGCAAAGGCATTTTTTCTCGTCCTTGTATTAGCAAAGAATTACTCAAAAAATATCATGAAGATTTAATAGTTACCAGTGCCTGTTTGGGTGGAGAAATACCCCAAGCAATTCTAGCTGGAAAATTAGATGCAGCCCGCCGAGTTGCTCAATGGTATAAAGATGTATTTGCTGGAGATTATTATCTAGAAATTCAAGACCACGGTTCCCAAGAAGACCGGATTGTCAATGTGGAAATTGTCAAAATTGCGCGGGAATTAGACATAAAAATTGTCGCTACCAATGATTCCCATTATATTTCTTGTTATGACGTCGAAGCACACGATGCCTTATTGTGTATTCAAACTGGGAAATTAATTACTGAAGATAACCGGATGCGTTACAGCGGTACAGAGTATTTAAAATCCGCTGAAGAGATGAAGCAGCTATTTCGTGACCATTTGCCAGATGATGTCATTGAAGAAGCGATCGCTAATACTGTAGAAGTAGCAGATAAAATCGAACCATACAATATTTTGGGCGAGCCTCGGATTCCCAATTATCCGATTCCATCTGGGCATACTGCTGATACTTATGTAGAAGAAATTGCCTGGCAAGGACTCCTACAAAAACTAAATCGCAAATCCCGCAACGAAATAGATCAAGTTTACAAAGAAAGGCTGGAATATGAATTAAAAATGATTCAGCAAATGGGTTTTTCCAGCTATTTTTTAGTTGTGTGGGACTACATCAAATTTGCTCGAGATAATGATATCCCGGTTGGTCCCGGTCGTGGATCTGCTGCCGGTTCTTTGGTAGCCTACACAATGGGAATTACCAATATAGATCCTGTGCATCATGGCTTACTCTTTGAAAGATTTCTCAATCCAGAACGGAAATCCATGCCAGATATTGATACGGATTTCTGTATTGCTCAACGGGATAAAGTCATAGAATATGTAACACAAAAATACGGCACAGAAAGAGTTGCCCAAATTATCACTTTTAACCGTCTGACTTCCAAAGCAGTCTTAAAAGATGTCGCCAGAGTGTTAAATATTCCTTACGCAGAAGCAGACAAAATGGCAAAATTGATTCCCGTTTCCCGAGGAAAACCAGCCAAGTTAAAGGTGATGATTTCTGATGACACTCCTGAACCAGAATTTAAAGCTAGATACGAAAACGATCCGAGAGTCCGCCATTGGGTAGATATGGCAATCCGGATTGAGGGAACTAACAAAACTTTTGGTGTTCACGCAGCAGGTGTAGTCATTTCTGCTGATCCATTAGATGAAATTGTTCCACTCCAAAAAAATAACGATGGTTCTGTCATTACCCAGTATTTCATGGAAGATTTAGAATCACTGGGTTTGTTAAAAATGGATTTTCTCGGCTTAAAGAATCTAAGCATGATTCAGAAAACCATCGAATTAATTGAAAATAATCATGGATTTAAGATTGACCCTTATGTAATTACCGCCCAGGAAAGAAAAGCCCAGAAAATATTAGCCAAAGGTGGAGAAGGCGCAAAACTGCCTCCAGATGTGAAGAAGACCTACGAATTATTAGAAGCAGGTGAATTAGAGGGTGTATTTCAGTTAGAATCTTCTGGAATGCGTCAGATAGTACGTGATTTGAAACCTTCTAATATAGAAGATATTTCTTCGATTCTGGCACTATATCGACCAGGACCATTAGATGCAGGGTTGATTCCAAAATTTATTAACCGCAAACATGGTCGTGAAAACATAGATTATGAACACACAATTTTAGAACCAATTTTAGATGAAACCTATGGAATTATGGTTTATCAAGAGCAAATTATGAAAATTGCTCAAGATATGGCTGGATATTCCTTAGGTCAAGCTGATTTGCTGCGCCGGGCAATGGGTAAAAAGAAAGTTTCAGAAATGCAGAAACAGCGAGAAAAATTTATTGATGGTGCAGCAAAAAATGGTGTCAAACAACAAATTGCAGAAGAATTATTCGAGCAGATGTTAAAATTTGCCGAATATTGCTTGAGTTATGAAACTGAAATTTTGACTGTAGAATATGGATTTTTGCCCATTGGGGAAATTGTAGAAAAAAGAATTGAGTGTAGTGTTTATACTGTTGATAATAATGGTTATGTTTGTACACAACCTATTGCTCAGTGGCATAATCGCGGTTACCAAGAAGTGTTTGAATACGGTTTAGAAGATGGTTCAGTAATCCGGGCAACAAAAGACCATAAATTTATGACTATTGATAGGCAAATGTTACCGATTGATGAAATATTCGCTAGGGGATTAGATTTGCTACAAGTGACAGGATTGCCAGAATGAAGCGATCGGGGATCAGGGATTAACTTAGCAGCAAAATTATAATTCATCTGTTTGCATCTGTAGTCGTTTTTTCATCCCCCCATTGTGGGGGCGATCGCACGAAGTTTTCCCCTTCCTAAAATATGTTGCAACCTAGATTGGGTGATGCGTGGTGGGTTGTACACTAGCCACTAGATAAAATTCCTGGGTTTAAAAATGTCAACTACTTCTATTCCCTCACTACGCGAACAACAACATCCCCTCATTCGTCAACTGGCTGATAGCATTGAAGCAGCTTGGCATAAACACCTAGACCTTTCGCCCTACAATTTGCCTGGGGAATTGGGATATGTAGAAGGTAGACTAGAGGGCGAAAAATTGATCATTGAAAATCGCTGTTATCAAACGCCTCAATTCCGCAAAATGCATCTAGAATTGGCAAAAGTGGGAAACATGCTGGATATTCTGCACTGCGTAATGTTTCCTCGACCGGAATATGACTTACCAATGTTTGGTTGTGACTTGGTTGGTGGTAGGGGTCAAATTAGTGCAGCGATCGCTGATCTTTCACCTGTTAACTCTGACCACTCTTTGAGTGAATCTTATACCTCTGCATTATTGGCGCTACCAGTAGCGGATTTTTCCCAACCCCGTGAATTACCAGAGTGGGGAGATATTTTTTCTGAGTTTTGTTTATTTGTACGTCCGAGTTCTACGGAAGAAGAAACAATGTTTCTCAAACGTGTGGAGGCTTTTTTAGATATTCACTGTCAAAATGCGATCGCCTCTAACCCAATTTCACCCGACAAAGTAACGCAAATTATTGCTGGACAACATAACTATTGCACCAAACAACAACAAAATGACAAAACCCGTCGTGTACTTGAAAAAGCTTTTGGTTCAGAATGGGCAGATAATTATATGAGTACTGTTTTATTTGACCTGCCAAATTAATTATTTCTTTGTTGGTAGTTGGTAGCTGGTTGTTGGTAATTGATATTTTCCAATTACTAATTATCCATTACCAATTATCTAACATCTGTTAGTTTTGTTACGTTTCACCAAAACTTATTAATGTAGAATTAATTCAAAGAAAGTAAAATTGGAGTAAAATAACTGTAATCACGCCTTGAAAATCTACTCCATCTCTTCAAATAACCAGGTGTATCTAGTAGTAACAATTTTAGATTTTGAGTTTCGCTAATTATTGCTCTAACTGTCAATTAAATTAGTGGTTTGTGATTGATAGTTAGTGTCAGGTTATTAATACCTATTCTAAGTAGGTCGGTGTTGAAAATTGTCATTATGACAAGGCAGGAGGCAGAGGGCAGCTATGCTGAAGGGAAGAGCTTTTTGGGCAACTTTACTTTCCGTTACATAGTTCGGTTTTTTTGCACCGTTCTACTTAAAGAAAAAAAACAGACTATTACCTGAGTGAAAGATGTAAGGAGCATCCTTTAATTTAACTCAAGATAAATCGTCACAATGCTTTGTCTCTAGAAGCGATATTGTGAAAAATTTCGCTGTTCAATAGACCTCTTGCACGAATATTTTTTACCCCGTCATAATCCTCCCCGTCAACGAGGAGGGAAAAACTTCTCTTAGTAAACATAAGTATTGAGGGGGTTTTTAGAGTTGCTTGGAAAAATAAAAATATATAAAGAACAGCTTTAAATTTCTATGATTTACTGGTGATATTTTGCTGTTTTCAAAAATCTATTTCTAATTCATAAGACTATGCTTATTTCGCTACTTTTTACTTCCTTTAGTATTAGCAGAATTTAAATAGAAGGGTAATATACTATGACGCGGATGACAGAGGAATCAGCATTTAGAAAACAACCTCAGCTTTGGTGGGCGATCGCGATCGCTCTACCAGTCACAGTTGCGGCTGGGTTGCTGACGATGGCCAAAATGGATCAGTTGAAACAGACGGAACCTGTAGCCAGCGCACCAATAGTCACTACTGTTCATGCTGTGGGACGCATAGAACCGCGAGGAGATGTAGTAAAACTTTCTGCTCCCACAGGAATACAGGGGACTTCGCGAGTTGAACAACTTTTTGTCAAAGAAGGAGAACGTGTTAGAAAAGGTCAAGTAATCGCTATTTTGGATAGCTTTAGCAATAACAAAGCTGTATTGGAAGAAGCCAGAGCTAGAGTCCAAGAAGCCCGTGCTAATTTGGAACAAATTCGAGCAACTTTACCAAAAGACATTGAAGCTCAAAGAGCAGTGATAGCTCGCTTAAACGCTCAGTTGCGTGGTGAAAGCATCGCTCAACGAGCCTTGATCAACCGTATAGAAGCGGAATTAAGGGGACAAAGGGATGTCTATGGAGCAAGTATAGCCCGTATTCAAGCTCAACAACGTAATGCTCAAGTTGATGCTCAACGTTATGAGATGTTATACAGAGAAGGCGCAATTTCTCAGCAAGAACGTGACAACAGGCGCTTGAGTGCAGTCACAGCTACTGAACAATTAGCTGAAATCCAAGCCACACGTAGACAAACCATTGCAACTTTACAACAACAAATTGCAGAAGCGAAAGTAAACCGAGACAAAACTATAGCTATTTTGCAACAGCAAATTGATGAAGAAAGAGCTAAATTGCAAAGACTTTTAGATACTCGTCCTACTAATTTGCAAATAGTACAAGCTCAATATGTAAATGCGATCGCTAATCTCAGAAAAGCAGAAGCACAACTACGCTTAAGCTATGTTGAAGCACCGCTAGCCGGAGAAATTTTAAAAGTTCATACTCAGGCTGGGGAAACAGTGGGCGTAGATGGTATTGCTGAGATCGGCAAAACTGATCAGATGGTGGTTGTTGCTGAAGTTTCTGAAGACACAATCGGTAGAGTTCGTCTTGGTCAAGAAGCAACAATTAGTAGTGAAAATGGAGCTTTTAGTGGGGAATTAAAAGGAACAGTTACTGAGATTGGTAGAAAAGTTGGTAAGAAAGATGTACTCAATACAGATCCCGCCGCAGATGTAGATGCAAGAGTTGTGGAAGTCAAAATAGCTTTATCTGCTGAAGATAGCGCTAAAGTGGCAGGTTTAACTTATGCCAAGGTAGTTGTGGGCATTAATCTTTAAAATTATAAATTATGAATTCTGAATTAGGAATTGGGAATTAGGAAATTAAAATCATAGCTTAGTTTGAAAATTTGAAATTTACTTGCAATTTTTTATATAAAATCCTTGGAGATAAACATAATGTTTGGCAGCAAAATACCTCTTGCTTGGCTACAATTAAAACGTGAAAAAACGCGCCTAGCTGTAGCTTTGGCAGGAATTGCCTTTGCCGATATTTTGATGTTTATGCAACTCGGATTTCGAGATTCTCTGTACTATAGTAACGTGAGGTTTCATAGTAGCTTACAGGGCGATATTGTTTTAATTAATCCCCAATCTAGTGCCTTACTATCGATGAAGCCCATTTCCCAGAGACGCTTATATAAAGCTTTAGATTTACAAGCAGTACAATCAGTACATCCTATATATTTAGACTATACTAGCTGGAAAAATCCCATAACAGGCATCCCCCGTAACTTACTTGTCATTGGTTTTAACCCCCAATCTAACGTATTAAAACTCGAAGGACTGGAAGAGAATTTAGATAAAATTAAAATACCGGATGTAGTTTTATATGATAGATCATCACGCCAAGAATATGGGCCAATTGCAGCTAAATTTGCACAAGGTAAATTAGTTACCGCAGAAGTAAGAAGAAGGTTAATCAAGGTAGGAGGTTTATTTACCTTAGGAGCATCCTTTGGTGCAGATGGTAATTTAATTACGAGCGATGTAAACTTTTTGCGGATATTTTTTAATCGACAGCCAGGATTAATTGATATTGGTTTAATTAAGCTCAAACCGGGTGCCAATGCAGAGGCTGTGGCTAAAGAATTAAGGAATTATTTACCACCTGATGTCAGAGTTTTAACGAAGCAAGAATATATTGATAAAGAGAGAAATTTTTGGGCAAGTAGTACAGCGATCGGCTTTATTTTTACTTTAGGAACAATCATGGGTTTTATTGTTGGCACTGTGATTGTTTATCAAATCCTTTATACAGAAGTAGCAGATCACTTAGTTGAATATGCCACTCTCAAAGCAATTGGCTATGCACAAGAATACTTACTAATTGTGATTCTGCAAGAAGCTTTGATTTTGGCAATTTTAGGATATATACCAGGATTGGCTTTTTCTTTATTTCTTTATCAACAAGCTAGACAAGCAACTTTATTACCAGTTTATATGAGTGCTGGTCGAGCAATACAAGTACTGATTTTAACAATCATTATGTGCTTTATTTCAGGTGCGATCGCTGTCAGAAAATTACGATATGCCGACCCAGCAGATATCTTTTAAGGGGTAATTGGTAATGGGTAATTGGTAATTGGGAATAACAAACCACTAACTACTATTGTACAGATGCGATATTACTCGCGTCTCTACCTACTAACCACTAACTATTTACTATGAAACCAGAACCTGTAATTTCTATTCAACATATCAACCATTATTATGGTAAAGGTGCGCTGAGAAGGCAAATTCTATTTGATATTAATCTAGAAATTTATCCGGGAGAAATCGTATTGATGACTGGTCCTTCAGGGTCAGGTAAAACAACGTTACTAAGCTTAATTGGTGGTTTGCGGTCTGTGCAAGAAGGCAGTTTGAAGTTTTTAGGTAAGGAATTATATCGAGCTAGTCAAACAAAATTAGTCAATATTCGGCGTAATATTGGTTATATTTTTCAAGCCCATAATTTATTAGAATTCTTAACCGCAAGACAAAACGTACAAATGGCGGTGGAATTGAACAAAAATATATCTCAAAAAGAAGCTATTGCTAAAGCCGAAAGTATACTGAGAGCAGTTGGTTTGGGACAAAGAATTAACTACTATCCAGATAGTTTATCTGGAGGACAAAAACAAAGAATAGCGATCGCTCGTGCTTTGGTCAATAATCCAGCATTAGTCTTAGCAGACGAACCTACAGCAGCCTTAGACAAACAATCAGGACGCGATGTTGTGGAATTGATGCAGCGTCTTGCTAAAGAACAAGGAACATCGATTTTGTTGGTAACTCACGATAACCGGATTTTAGACATTGCTGATCGTATCGTCGAAATGGAAGATGGTATTTTAGTACGTCAATACCAAGGTGCAGTTGTTAAAGGTAAAGTTTATTAACTAATGTAGAGATGCGCCATGGCGCGTCTCTACGTCTACAAACTTTTCGCAAAATCTAAAATCCCAAATTGTTTCAGTTCCTAGCCCAAACGCTGACGTAACCATAAAGCCAGTAAAGGCAATGCCATTTGATACCGTTGTTCAGCACCGTAAATCAAGCCTTTGTGTTGAAGTCCAGTGAGTGCGCCCTGAAGGCTACCACCACGAGAAAGTCCATGTTTTTGAATATACTCTCTACTTTGGGGTTTTTCGGTGGGATCTGTTGCTAGACATTCCAAAAGGTGAACTTGATTACCTGGAAGTAGCATTAGTAAGGACTCAAAGGTGATAGATAAATCCTTAAGTAGTTCTTCAATCGCCTGTTGTACTTCTTGTTCAGTAATTAACCCATCAGGACGACGTAAAGCTTGCAGACGACGAATTATAGCCACTGCATCACCGATGTGTCCTTGGACAGCATCTAAAAATAGTTGCATGGCTTTGGAACGGGAATCAAATGTTAGTCCTACTGTTTGTAAAATCTCCCTTGCCCATACTGCTACAACATCTCTAGCTAACGGTGCTAACTGTATAGTCTCCAATGGGTAGTTAGTCTCTTGGGAGTAGTGAGTTGTCTCGGCAATAGTTGCTATGAGTACATAATTGACATGAGTTTGCTGATTAATTTCTCGTCTGAATGTAGCTTCCCATAAACTGTGACGATCCCATGAGCGGATATGAGGGAAACTCTGCAATATGATCACCACTCGCTGATTTTGAGATTCAGCCAAAATTTGGGGTAATTCCAGCAAAAGCTCAAATGCTTGCCACAGCTGTTTTGCATTCAGGGAACGCATTAGTATTAGTTTGCTAGTGGGGATTGAGGAGTTCTCTTCAATCTGGAAGCGAAAAAATTCTTTGCCACTGCTAGCAACCCAATCTTGAATTTTAACTGCATCAAAATTTTGAGCGATCGCCTCCGCCATTAACTGCACAAATCTCTCTCCATCTGTGGCGCGGATGCAGTCTATCTCTAGGATAATGGCCCCCACTGCTAAAGCTGCCCTCCGTACCAAAGTACGCCGTCCACTTCCTGGTACTCCTGCAATTAACAAGTCACCATCTTCTGCCAGAACTTCTACTATGCGCTGAAATTCTGTTGAACGTCCCATTAATTCTAGAGGGGTAGACAGTTCCAAGTTCACGCGTTTTTTGCCTTCAGAAATATAAGCCTGGCCTCTATGGAAAGCATACCCATTGCTTATACAAGACATCAAGTATTGAGAAAAATAATCGTGACTATCTAAAAACATTAGTGTTTATCTAAACGCAGCACTAAAAAATCGTGTTAAACAATAAATAGCACGAATTAAGAAAGTATAAAATTATGGTTCAAACTATATCTGCGCTTGGACTGCCAGAAGGGCAGCCCAAAACTTGGCATTCTTTAGAAATAGTCGAAGCGATCGCTGACTTAGAAACTGATTTAGAAACAGGTTTGAATAGTGTACAAATCAAACAGCGTTTAGCTGAATTTGGTGCGAACGAACTCACAGCCAAGAAAAGCAAACCTTGGTGGTGGAAATTTTTGCTGCAATTTAACCAGCCGCTACTAATCATTTTGTTAGGGGCGGGTTTAGTCAAAGCAATCTCTGGTAGTTTTGTGAATGCGGGGGTAATTTGGGGCGTCACCACCACCAACGCCATCATTGGATTCATACAAGAATCAAAAGCCGAGGGTGCGATCGCAGCACTAGCAAAAGCGATCACAACTGAAACTACAGTGATACGCGATGGTAAAAAATCACGCATACAATCACAAGAATTAGTACCAGGTGACATAGTTTTGCTTACCTCTGGTGATAAAGTACCAGCAGATTTACGGCTTGTACAGGTACGAAATTTACAAGTAGATGAATCAGCACTGACAGGTGAATCAGTGGCAGTAGAAAAAGATACTCGAGCTTTAAAGACTGACACTCCCCTAGCAGAACGTAAAAATATGGCTTATGCAGGTGGTTTTGTCACCTTTGGACAAGCGATGGGTATCGTAGTTGCTACAGGTAACGCCACTGAAACAGGTCGCATTTCGCAATTAATGGAACGCCATACCGACCTTTCCACCCCCTTAACTCGGAAATTTGACAAATTCAGTCGCAATTGGTTACGGGTGGTACTAGGACTGGCAACATTGACGTTTGTCGCAGGACTTAGCTACAAAAACTTACAAGAAGCCTTGGAAGCAGCCGTAACTTTAATCGTCAGTGCCATTCCTGAAGGTTTACCAGCAGTAGTAACTGTAACACTAGCGATTGGTGTTTCTCGCATGGCGCGACGGCACGCAATTATCCGTAAGTTACCAGCAGTCGAAACTTTGGGGAGTGCAACTGTAGTTTGTTCTGATAAAACCGGCACTCTCACAGAAAACCAGATGACGGTACAGGCAATCTATGCGGGCGGACACCAGTATACAGTCACAGGTGTAGGTTACGCCCCAGAGGGAGAAATTCTCCTAGATGACAAACTAGTGAATTTAAATACTGAAAAAGGTTTGCAAGAGTGCCTTCTAGCTGGTTTGTTATGCAATGATTCTCACTTGGAAAACAAAAATGGGAAGTGGGTAGTAGTTGGTGATCCAACCGAAGGGGCGTTAATTGCATCTGCCGAGAAAGCAGGTTTTAGTCAGTCTCACTTTACCAAAAAGATGCCAAGGTTGGATGGCATTCCTTTTGAATCTGACTATCAGTACATGGCGACTTTACATAAAACTCCTCAGGGTAAGACTATTTACGTCAAAGGTTCAGCAGAAGCAATTCTCAAACGTTGTACACTCTTGCAGAAAATAGATGGACAAACCCATCCCATTGATTGTGTAGAAACTTTCCGCCAAACAATCATTGAGCGGGAGGTGAATATCATGGCACGGCAGGGTTTGCGGGTGCTAGCGTTCGCGAAAAAACCAGTGTCCAATCAGCAAATGACGGTAGATCATGAAGACATTGACACTGGTTTGATTTTCTTGGGTTTGCAGGGAATGATTGATCCGCCACGCGAGAGTGCCACAAAAGCAGTGCAAGCCTGTCAAGAAGCGGGTATTCAGGTAAAAATGATTACGGGTGATCATGCGGTGACTGCCCAAGCCATAGCTAGACGCATGGGAATTCATAAAAATGGATCAGTTCTGGCCTTTACAGGGGCAGAATTGGCACAGATGGATCAACAGGAACTAGCAGAAGTTGCAGAAGAGGGTGTGGTATTTGCCCGTGTTGCACCAGAACAAAAGCTGCGTTTGGTGGAGGCGTTGCAGTCTAAAGGCGAGATTGTCGCCATGACAGGGGATGGTGTCAACGATGCACCCGCACTGAAAAAGGCAGATATTGGTATTGCAATGGGAGGCGCAGGTACAGAAGTTGCCAAAGAAGCAGCAGATATGGTACTTACCGATGATAATTTTGCCTCAATTGAAGCGGCGGTGGAAGAAGGACGGGCAGTTTACAGAAACCTGTTGAAAGCGATTTACTTTATTCTGCCAGTGAATGGTGGAGAATCAATGACAATTTTATTCAGTGTTTTATTATCTAGAGAATTGCCAATTCTATCGTTACAAGTTCTCTGGCTAAATATGCTGAATTCCATCACCATGACAGTACCATTGGCATTTGAACCAAAGCCGCAAAACGTGATGAAGCAACCACCACGTAGTCCTAATGAACCGTTGCTATCAGCTAGCCGACTCAAGCGAATTTTAGCAATTTCTCTGTTTAACTGGATTGTGATCTTTGGTGTATTTGAATATATTGAATATACGACGGGCAATATCAATTTAGCCCGGACAATGGCGATTAATTCTTTAATTGCTGGACGAATTTTTTACCTGTTGAGTATTAGTCAATTAATACCAAATTTGATTGCCAAAATGGATGGTACGATTCAAGAGAATGTTGATATTCCGGCAATTGGTTTTGGAATTGTAGGTGCGATCGCTTTGCAGATTATTTTTGCTCATGTACCGTTGATCAATGATGTATTTTCCACAGCCCCATTGAGTTTTCAGCAGTGGTTGTTCTGTTTAGCGGTAGGTTCACCCATGATTCTATGGTCAGCAGTAGTAAATAAGATTGACCCACCCAATTAATTTTGATTTTGTTACCCTCCTGCTGTGGGTGTAGCAGGTACAACCATCATTTCCTGAGTTGGCTGTTCAGTCACTTGTGTGCTAGGTACAAATGTATTCTGCTGAGTTGGCTGTTCAGTCACTTGTATACTAGGTACAAATGTATTCTGCTGAATTGCTTCCTCAGTGGTGGGTGTAGTGGGTACAACCATCATTTGCTGATTTGATTCCTCAATGGCGGGTGTAGTGGGTACAACTGTATTCTGCTGAGTTGGTTCCTCAGTGGAGGGTGTAGTGGGTACAACCATCATTTGTTGATTTGGTTCTTCTGTGGCGGGTGTTGGAGGTGGGGGTGCTGGGACATCATTTTCTGTTGTCGGTGGTGTAGATGGTTGGGACTCAGTTTTGGTTGGAGGTGGCGGTGTAGATGGTTGAATTTCCCCCTCTGTTGGAGATGGAGATGGTCGAGACTCAGTTTCGGTTGGAGGCGGCGGTGGCGGTGTAGATGGTTGAATTTTCTCCTCTATTGCAGGTGGAGGTAGTGGGAATTCCCTTTCTGTTGGAGGTGGTGGAAATAAGTTAGTTTCTTCCTTCACAACAGGTTGAGATGATTTTGTATCGTTCTTGGTGGGAGAGGGAGATGGTGCTGGTGTTGCAGGCTTATTAAAATCACGCTGCGGTGTAAATATCGATGGTGAAATTGCTGGTGGAGCGGTAAAGAAGTTTTTGCTACGTTTATTCTTTGGTACTGATGGTGAAGCTTGTGGCTGGTTGTTGGTATTTTCTACTGCTGGATTGGTGGTTTTGGTTGGTTGATTTTCCTGTAAGTTGAATGGCACAAAAGTTTTGCCAAGCATGGCTAGACCAAACCCAACCCCAATCAAACTAAATAACCCCAAGGCTGGAAATCCTTGAGTAAGCGATGCACGAGATGATGAACGATATGCTGTTTTGGCTTTTGGTGGGGGTATTTGTTGGATTGTTGATGGTGGCGACGATGGTGCTTGAAGTGCTTGCAATGCTTCTGCTGCCGTTTGATACCGCTCTTTGAAGTTACAGCGCACCATTTTGGTTAAAATATCGGCTAACTCATTGCTGATACTGACCAAGTTGCGCCAAACGACTTCTCCATCCGCCGGATCAGTGGGTAGCTTACGTGGTTGTACACCTGTTAAAGCTTGAATTCCTAGCATTCCCACTGCATAGACATCGCTGGAAAGTCTTGGTTTACCATTGGCTTGTTCGTTTGGGATGTAGCCGGGTGTGCCGATGACAATGGTAGAGTTTACTTCTCCTTCTGTGTTGGTCGCTAAGCTTTTAATTTCCTTGACAGAACCAAAGTCAATCAGGACAATTTTGCCGTCTTGACGACGCATAATATTTTGCAATTTTATATCTCGGTGGATCACACCATGTTCATGGACAACTGCTAAAACTTCTAGTATTTCCTTTAGGAGTTTTAAGACTTGAGTTTCACTAAGCTGTTTACCAGGAATAATTTCCGTAGTTAAATCGTGTCCATCTATGAATTCCTGCACCAAATAGAATTCACCATTTTCTTCAAAATGGGCTAAAAGTTCAGGAATTTGCTCATGATGTTTGCCTAAACGATACAAAACTTCTGCTTCTTGGTTAAATAGTCTCTTGGCAATCTGCAAGATTTCTGGATTTGGGTTGCGAGTTTGTAGATGTTTCACAACACACCTTGGATTGCCAGGCAAATCCATATCTTCAGCAAGAAAGGTATCACCAAATCCGCCGCTTCCCAACTTTTTAAGGATTTTGTAGCGATTCCGGAGAACTTTGCCGAAGAGCATCAGCTTTACCTAAACGCAATTGACATACCCATGATAGGGCGATAACCCTATTAATTTTTGCAAAAAAAGCTTTTTTAAGAAACTAACTTTGAGAGGATCTTTAAAAATTTTATTGCATGTTCGTAATAGCTGGATTTAAATCTATTGTTACTAATATATATCTGTAAAAGTATTTTTATTCAGTATTTTTACTTGATTGTTATCGTAATTATAGCCTGCACAACTAGCTATTTTTTAGCATTTTTGTTTTACTCACAAAGAAATTTAGAAATTTAGGCTTGTTGGCAGCAATGGAAATTTTATAGTTTTAATTTTTACAATAAAAATTTTTCTATTGCATTAATACACATCTATTTAGCACTTTTTTCTTATACAAATTCTTTATAGATATTGAGTTTTTTCGGATATTAGCAGATGATTACTAGTAGTTTGCCACACTAATTTTGATGTGCTACAAGTTCCCCGACTTTTTTAAAAATTCGGGGATATGACCCTTGCAACTTCTCATAGGAAAGACTTCCAATCTAAAATCCAAAATCTAAAATCCAAAATTGGTATTACTCAGACACACCACCCACAACAGGCCTAACTTCAGAAAATGGATTAGTGCCACCAGTCCAGTTAAAGTCGCTAAGGCGGAAGCTAATGCCACCTAATTCTAGCTCTGGATTGTAACGCAGGGTAATTCCGTAGGTGCGACGACTGTACTGTAAAATAAAGTCGGTGCTGGTGTATTCTCCTGTATCTAAATTAACTGATGTTTGAACACCAAAAGTAAATGGCCCATAAATTTGTTGTGTAATCCCCGCACTCAAGGTTCTGGTATCAACAGCACGGTCAAATAAGAAGGGAGACTCACCACTATCAAGACCTTGAGAGTAGCTAATATTAAAAGCAGTGTAGTCTAGAAAAGACCTAGAAAAATGACCAATTTGCCCTTCTAAGCCAATTGTGCCGATCAATGTAGTTTGGTTATCCCCGTTTGTGTAATAACTAGTAGTGCCAGTCAAGCCGCCAAATGCTCGTAGGTAAGGAACTACAGGGTTAGGCGTGTATCGTAAACCCTCAGTAGCAGTGGGTGGTAGAGGTTTACCTTGCCATAGTAACAAGCCTCCATTCAAGGCTGCACTGGCTTGGAGACGACCAAGGGAGACACGGTTATTATCCCGGATTGGTTCTAGCAAGTCTTCACGATCAGTATTGGCGGTGATATATTGAGCCCCTCCTTGGTAGCTGAGGTTTAACCCTGTTTGACCCAGAGGGATGATGGGGGAAGTAACGACACCGCCAAAGCTACTTTGAACAGTTTGATAACCAAGACTACCATTGTAGAGACGATCGCGATAACTATATTCCAATGTCACATTGTGCGGGTTGCGATTATCACCGACTTGTTGACGCAACCGCAAACTTGCCTTCAGATTATCTTCAATGTCGGTCAAGTCAAAACTAGTTAGTGTCCCCGAACCTTCAACCGTTGTTCTTGGACTCAAAGTAGCATCAAGGGATGTTCTTAAACCAAAGAGTGCGGGAACGTTGCTAACACCTTCCTGCACAGCCTTTTGAGCGAGAAACTGAGGTGTAATACTAAAACTCACATTTTCTCTATTTATCGGTTCAAATCTGCGCTCTACAAATACACCACCACGCTGATCACCATCAAACCCAAAGGAAACTAACCCAGGCGTAGCATCTCGTTCTCTGCGGTCAATTACCTGCTCATTTCTGGGAATGGGTATACTTAAATTCTGGTCAAAAACTAAACGCTGATTTTCAGTACGAACACGGTCTTGTAAAGGAGATTCTCGTGTCAATGTGACTTTATCTGCCCGCAATTCCAATTCTGGGGGTGAAAAGGGGTCATTGGTGAGACTGACATCTGATGCTTGCCAGCCACGTGGATAAAAATTAATACGTGCAGCTTCAAAGCGGACGCGCCGCACCTGTCCTCCCTGTTCGGGTCTGGGTACATTTGTGGCATTTGTTCTACCACCAATACCAAAGTTAATTCCCCCTGGGCTACTCACCCCAGTCAACGGTTGATTAGCTCTGATGCGATCGCTGGGTGGACGTGCTGGTACTCCGCCCGCTGTGACATCGGTGGGCAAAAATGCAAAATCTTCCTGGGCTGTGGGTATAAAAATCTCACCACGACCAGCTAATAATTCTCCGGTGTCCTGAACAAAATTATAAGTGAATCGCTGCCCACGTAGTACTTGGTCGCCTCTGGTTAAGGCAACATTTCCTTCACCTACAGCAATTAAATTGTCTAAACTAACTTGAATGCGATCGGCGTCCACCACCGCCCCATCAAAGCGCACAACAACATTGCCTTCTGCTGTGACTACCCGCCTCTGTTCGTCATACTCTTGGGTATCGGCTATTACTTCTACAACTCTCCTTGTTTCTGGTGTTGTCGGTGTAGGTGCTGGTTGTGGAGCTTGACTAGTGAGGTTGCGAGTTTTAAATTCTATAGTTGATAGTTGGTTGTTAGTGGCTGATTGTTGATTGGCAGTACGGAATTTGATTTTGATTGGTTGCGGTGCTGAGCTAGAAGTCTGGGAATTTTTAGCAGTGGTATGATTCTGTTTAGACTGGACTAGTTGCTCAGCCAATAACTGAGATTTTTTTTGAGATCGGTTCTTACTATTTTTGATTGTCTGAACAATTTGCTGTTGAGTTTGCCGTTTTTGACTACTGTTGTTAGTGTCTTGAGTAATCTGTGGCTCTTGTTGGGAGTAACCAATAGATAAGGGTTCCCCTAGCAGATCTGCACTGTTTTCAGTAATGTTTAGAGGCGAAAATTCGGCTGGAAAACTTTCTGGTGCAGGGATTGTGGGCGTTTTGACTGTAAATGACTGATCAGTTACAGGCTGATGTGAAGAATTAAATGGTTGTTGCTGTAAAGTTTCTGCTTTCGCCTGTTCTCCCCTTGAATGCAATTGGCGATCGCTTGCAGCGATGATTGGCAAATTTTCTGCTAATAACGGTTCAACTATGGCAGGTGGTTCGGGCGGCAGAACGGAATGAAGCATGTTTCAGCACAATCTAGCAAACAAATAGCCAAAATTAAGAGCCGGAAGGACTAACTTAGCTTTTTACCTTCCGACTTTCACTTTCTGTTTAACTTTCAGCAAGCCGCCTCAACAGCGTCTAGTGTGTTTTGCCTTGCAGCAGTAATGGATAATTCGCCCTCTATCTTACTCGAAGTCCCGACGACCAGGGTTACGAGCAGGATCGTTTGACAAAAATCCAAACACAAACAGAGTGATAAAGAAGGCAACAACAATATATACAACGATTTTTAAAGTCAGCATCGAGATATCTCCCTTGGATATGAAAAGCTTTCCGTATCTGCTATACAGATTCAGATAGCTCCTTTATCTTACCCAAATCTCATCCCTTTTTTGGAGAACACTGGCAGAAATTGCAAAGATAAACTCCGCAACATAACTGAGTGTAAGCCAATATCTCCATAATGAACTGACTTCTTAATAGATGCGCCTTAGTCAGCAGACGTTTACGTACAGCAGATGTTTCCAGTCGCAACGCCGCATTGGGTAATGGGTAGCTGGACAACTCAATCAGGTGTTCATGAATATCCTCGCGAATGCTATGTGGCGCGATCGAGGAGCATAATCAGCAGCGGACTCTGACGCCAATACAAGTAAATCCCAGCCAGATTCACATTCGGACTTCAGTGATTAATTCTAATTCGATCCAAATTGCGATCGCTGATAATGGACTAGGAATGTCGGAAGATGTTCAAAAACAAATTTTTAACGTAACTAAAGGTACAAAGTTTGTCGTTGAACTTCCTATCCAACAGAACAAATCAAAAAGCAAAAAGCCAAAAGTAAAAAGAACAACTTTCTAACTTTTGACTTTATTACTTTGAATAATGCTTACTCTTTCACGTTTTGCTGGTTCAATACCAATTCCTTCATACCTCTTTTTTTAATTACCTTTGCAGGTACTCCCACCGCTATGGAATAAGGAGGAATATCTCGATTAACAACTGCCCCTGCTCCAATAACACTACCTTCACCAATTGTCACTCCATCCAACACTGTAACATTATGCCCTAACCAGCAATCATCTCCTATAACTATTCCTTGGCGGCTAATACCTTGATCTGCAATATATTTTGTCGGATCTGCAAAATTATGATTGTTAGCAAATATTCCCACATGGGCAGCAATTAAACAGCGTTTGCCGATTGTGATATCTCCCGGACCAGTAATACATACACCAGGACCAATAAATGTACCTTCACCAATTTGTACGCAGGTGTTGTCCAAAGCACCAATCGTTACATCTTTTTCAAGGGCGACACCTTTTTCTAAAGTAATTCTGCTATCTTCACCTTTAACGTCTATACGTACACCTTTAAAAATATGCACATCACTGCCAAGTTCAATTTTACTTGCACCTATAAATTCGACACCATTTTGAATATAGACTGACTTATCTATCCGAGAGAAAATAAACCGATAAAACAGTTTCCTTAAACGAGGTCCAAAAGCTATTGTTGGTATTTCTCCTAGCAGATTAATTAATAAAACTTCTTTCAAACGTTGCACTTTTGATAAAGATTTTTGATTCATAATTTTGTCAGTCCTTACGCTTAAGATAATTAATGAATAATTTTCTGTAGTCCCCACTACTATAGCTTTTGTGATCCTGCCAAAAATCTGCCATAAATTGAAATTTGTTTAGCAGGTCACACAAAATAAATAATCCTTTTGGTATATTTTATTGCCACAAACAAAAATACATCGAGAAATTAATGACGATCAATCACTTTAGTTAGTGTTACCAAACAAGAAACTAAATTTCACAAAAGTTAACTTGTTTCACCTACATTTAATATCAAGTTCAAGCTTGCTAGTAGACAAAAATAATCTGTCAAACTAATACTCAGTAAAGCTCAGATTTTCATAACTACTAAATAGTAGCTAGAGCTAACTTGATATTTTGTTGTGTTTTCTCACAGCTATCAGAATCAAAAGAGCATTGCCTAAATAATATTGACCAGCCAGTAGGATAGTTTTGCTCACACAACCATCAAACTAATTCAGATTTCAAACTTGATAGTTGAAATAGGCTAATATTTAGTTTTTTGGGTAAAACCGGAGATTTACACAGCAGTAAGAATATAAAGTGTGATTTATCGCTATCTTCTGCTAAACAGCTATAATCTCCCCAATATATTTAGTTAATCAAGCACTCTTTTGAGCAAACTACATTCGTTGAAACTTCTGTGTGTCAATGTAAAGTCTGCGTTTTTCATCAACGATAATGTAAAGTTGCTTAGATTGCTCAAAAACTTTCTCTACCTGAAACCACAACAACTAGGGTGGAAATTCTCCAACTTCAGCCATCACATTGAATCGAAGTGCAAACACATAAGCGCTTCCTCGATTCCTATAACGGCTTTCTTGCAGCCAGTTTTTGTAGTGTGCTGCTTTAATCATGATGGACGTGGGTTAATCGCAGACAAATTAAACTGGGTTTGTAAACTTTCAATATAAAATTACTAGCCTTACTTAATCTATAACATAATTTCTTTACCAGTTATGCAATAAAAAGATTAATTTAATTTTTTTGAGGTTTGATAAAATTTCAATTAAGTATTTAAATGGCTTTTGTTCCAATACATGAGTAAACAAAATTTTACTTCTTGCTAAAGATAGATTTTGTACAAAATATTTTTATCGGCAACAAAGTAAAAATTTTTACTTAAAGGTTGTGTCAAATTACTTATAATTTAATGGATGATTTTAGGCAAATTCTCAAGACAGCACATAATAAGCAAGCACTGATAGAGAAACGCACCTGTGCTATTAACCAATAACTGGTGCTAACCAAACTGGGTAAGCATAAGAATCAACAGCTAATAACCTCTGTTCCAGATAACTACTCAATATCCAATTGGCTGTTGTTTGAAGATTCTCCAATATACGGGCATGATCAGCAAAAGGTGGTTCTTGTGGTTGGGAAGACAGAACTAGACAATGTTGTTCAAACCAAAATTGAATGTTTTCTGGTATTGTACCAGGTTAAAACCAGCGCAGTTCGTAAGTTGTTAGCATCCGTGGGAGAATGAAAAACGACAAATGATACTTGCTTTGTGTTGCTTCCGAGCCAAAGGAATTGAAACAAATGTGGAAACGAATTGCAGTAATTTTGTTACTAGTGTTGAGCTTTAGCTTTACTAACTACGGTACAGCGTCTGCCGCTCTCAGAAGTTTTGTAGACACTAGTGATGGCTATCAATTTTTATATCCTAACGGCTGGGTGCAAGTTAGAGTGACCGATGGCCCAGATGTGGTCTTCCACGATTTAATAGAATTTAGTGAGAATGTTTCTGTGGTAATTAGTCCAGTACCAGAAGCGAAAAGTCTACCAGAATTAGGGACACCAAGTGAAGTAGGATACAAGCTGGCCAAAAATGCCCTTGCTCCCGAAGGCTCAGGACGGACAGCAGAATTAGTCAATGCAGAGCAAGTAGAATCTGACGGCAAAATATATTACAAATTAGAATATTTAATTACGCTTCCCAATAAGCAACAAAGACATAACCTCGCTAGTGTTGCCACCAGTCGAGGTAAGCTTTTTACATTTAATGCCTCAGTACCAGAAAAACGCTGGCGAAAAGTCAAAAATGCGATAGAGGAGTCTGTTGATTCTTTTTCTGTATATTAGGTGTTGATTATTAGTGGTTGGTGGTCGATTGTTAGTAGTTAGTGGTTGTAGAGACGTGCCATGGCACGTCTCTACAGTGGTTAGTAGTTATTTCCCACTCCTCACACTCCCCCACCTTCCCCACCTCCCCCTCCTAAACTATGGGCATTCCAACCTTTGTACTGGCATCTGCTTCTGCGGCGCGACGCCGCTTGTTACAAACTGTTGGTATCGAACCAATAGTTTGCCCCAGTGATTTTGACGAGTCGCAAGTGAAAATCAGTGATCCGGCGCAACTAGTAGAAATTCTGTCTCAACGAAAAGCGGAAACTGTAGCGCCTCGGTTTGAATCAGCTTTAGTTATGGGTTGTGATTCAGTTTTAGCCATTAACGGTGAGATCCACGGTAAACCAACAGATGCTGAGGAAGCGCGCCAACGTTGGCGGGTAATGCAGGGAAGTTTTGGTGATTTATATACTGGTCATACTTTGATCGATAATTTACATCAAAACATTTTAGTCAAGCATCAAGTAACAAGAGTTTACTTTGCCCAACTCAGCGATCGCACTATTGACGCCTACATTACCACGGGTGAACCCCTCAAGTGTGCTGGTGCCTTTGCCTTGGAAGGGCGTGGTGGTTTATTTGTGGAAAAAATCGAAGGTTGTCACAGTAATGTGATTGGACTCAGTTTACCTCTACTACGGCGGATGCTAGAGGAATTGGGGTATGAGGTGGCAGATTTTTGGAATTAGTAATTTGTTGTTAGTTGCTAGTTGTTTGTTTTTGGGTAAAATTAACTACCAACAATCAAACACTAACCAACAACTAATAAGGTTATGATATCTGCCATATTAAATCAGCGAACAGTACCAGCCGCAGTTATCAGATTTATGGTAGGAGACTTATACCCAGTCATAAAACTGATAACTGATCACTGAATAACTGTTAATAACAATGCCCCTGTGAGGAGTTATCTGCTAGTGTCATGTTTATTCTTAAAAGGCAGGATGTTGAAATATCGACCATTCAGCACCCAAAACGGGATCAGCAAGTACCAATTCTCCATTATCAGGGGCAGACCTTCAGATTAATAAGCGTCTTTAAAGCTAGCCAAGAAGAAGAAGCCAAGGCTTTATGGAGAGACTTGACGGATAACAAAGGTAAAGCTTGTATTTTGCTAGAAGAACCGGAACGTTTTAGCGTTTGGGGTAAGATTCGTTTAGATCAGCTTGGTAGTGACACAGGTAGTCATAGCAAAATTGGTATTTTTATCCAAGCTAGTATTTTGCTGTTGCAAGCTGTGTACATGGACATTGAAGACTTTTTGGGTGCTAGACAAGCTGCCGTATTTCAGAAAGAAATGGCCGAAACCTTGCAACAGTGGCAGTTTCCTCAGGTGTCGTCCCCGGAGGGAATCAAATACTTACTCGAAATCGATCCGCTGAGTGTCCCTGTTCCTAATTGGCAAGAACATCATGTTATCACCTTGTTGCAAGATCTGCATCGGTTAGGAAAAGCCTATTTTGGCAATACCAACTTTGCCCATCCCGTAGCTGATAAATTACAAGATATGCCCGAAGGAGAGCGATCGCTATTCATCAGTTGGCTAAATCAGTCTCCACTGAGTAAACTGTGGCATTAATGTATATCAGTGTTTATTGACGTGAGATTCTGGATAGCTGCACAAATTAATTGGCAAAACCCTTGTCATATGGCGTTTATCCCGTAATCTTGCGAACCAAAAACATTGTAGAATACTCTGTCATGGTCAAGGATTATGAGTAGCGTTTACAACAAATCTCAAGGTTCTAAATCTTTATTCACCACTCAAAACATTATTTTGGCTAGCATAGGTTGGGGTGTACTGGCACTATTGTATTTTTTATTGTTTAGTGCCAAGGTTCCAGTAGGAGCAGACTGTGTAGCAAAACTGAGCGCAAAAGCCCAGGAAGCAACAACTTGCCTCAGGCGTGCTGATTGGTATGTTTTTGGCACAAATGTTTTTGAGGCAATGGCTTATCTATCTGCTAGTATTTTATGTCTAAGGAATTGGCGCAGTCAGCAAATTGTTAGCGATCGCAACGTTTGGCTGGCAATTGGTATTGGTATGCTTTCTTATTTCCTGGGAGGGATATTTTTTGGGTATACGGAAATTGTCTTAAAAGAAGAACCTTTTCCGTCATTAGGTGATGTATTTTTTGTAATAACATATCTGTTGCTGGGCGTCGGTATGGTTTTAGCAGTGGCTTCTAGGCGACTGAATTTAGAAACTTCACAGTGGATAATAGTATTGGCAATAGGAGCCTTTGGCAGTGCGTTGGCATGGCTAATTTCCAATCAACCACAGACCGCAGCAGTCCAAGCCCAATATTCTCCTGGGTTAGAAATTGTTGCTTCTGCTTTAAATTGGTTTTACGTGATCAGCGACGTATTGCTGTTAATTATCGCTACTACTCTACTGCTGGCTTTTTGGGGCGGACGAGTTTCTCTTTCTTGGCGTATGATTGCAGCTGCGGCATTTTCGCTCTACATTGCAGATATGTGGTATAAATACGCCACAAATTCGATTCCCAATTATCAAAGTGGAGAAATACTGGAAGTGTTTTGGGTCTGGAGTGGAGTTTTATTTGGTATGGGTGCTGTCTTGGAACACGACGCATCATTAAGCCGTTCCCGTCGAGAACGAGTCAGAAAACGTAGTTAAAAAATTTTTTTGGTGTCCTGCCGTGAGAAAACTAACAGAATCGGATAAACAAGAAATCCTGAAATTATACCGTAAAACTGCTGAAACAACTTCTACTTTAGCAGAACGCTATGACGTGAGTAACTCGACTATTAGTCGCTTACTCAAAAGTACTCTACCAGAAGATGAGTACGAATACCTTGTTTCGTTAAAGCGTGCTGCTAGAACTCCTGAAGGCAAAGCACAGGTAAGTTATGATCACCTGCCGTCCTTTGTGCAGTCACAGCCAGAGATTAAGGAGCAACCACAGCAGGAGGTAACTCCTCTGCAACAAGAGCAACCTACTCCTGTGGTTGCAGCTGACTTGACTGATTCCACCTCCAATAGTAGGAGAGTCAAGCGGCGTTCTTCAGCAGCCAAAGAGACTGCACCACCAGTCGTCAAACAATTAGAACTTTTAGAACCTCAAGCCCAAGAAATCGCAAATATCCCAAGTCCGCTGCTCGAAGATGTACATACAGATACTAAAGCGATCGCGGAGATGCTGGGTGAAGACTTGCTAGACGAGTCAGAAGAGTTAGAAGATTTAGATGAGGAGCTAGAAGAAGACTTTGATGATGAAGAGTTCGAGGAAGAAGAATATCGAGAACGACCACGTTTAGTAGCAAGAGCCAGAACAGGTGACAGTTTTGTACAAGTCTTACCATTATCAGCAGCTAGTTTACCCAGAACCTGTTATTTAGTGATTGATCGTTCCTCAGAATTGATCACCAGACCACTGCGAGAGTTTGGCGACTTGGGATATATTCCCAGTCCAGAAACCCAAGAAAGAACTTTGCCAGTGTTTGATAATCACCGAGTCGCAAAGCGCTTTTCTACCAAACGCGATCGCGTGGTAAAAATTCCTGATAGCAGAATGTTGCATAAGGCCCGCTACCACCTCCAAGCCAAAGGTATCACCCGGCTGTTAATTGATGGTCAGGTTTACTCTTTGTCTTCACTTCAGCAATGAGTCATCAGTTAAACAATGATAGACCCCTCTTGCGCAAATAAAAAGAACCCCTGCCCAACCCTAAACAAAACAGCGCTAGCGTGTACACAGAAGTTGGATTTACCCCCCTTAATTCCCAATATCGCGGGGAAACAAAAGATCCAGCTCCCTCCCCTTGTAAAGGGGAGGGTTAGGGTGGGGGAAAACCAGGATTCATAGTACACCGTAGGAAACGGGGAGGGAGTAAGATTTTACCCCCGAAACGGGAGGACACAAGGGTTGTACTTTCATATGACCCAACAAAAATCACCAATCCCTACCAATCTTTGTGTCCTTTGTGTCCTACCCTGCGGAAGCCGCTGTTGCGTCTATGGGTGTACGCCAGGTGACGCCACGTGCTATAATTTTCGGGGTTTCCCGCAGTCGCTCCTTTATGCCGGGGAAAGAGTCCACCGCACCGACTCACTGCTAACGCGTCTATGTGGTGCGATCGCCTTCATTCTTTTTGAGAAAACTTTTTGGCGGCACACAAACAACAAACCCCCCAACGTTGGAGTTCACCAGGGGGTGTGGGGCATTCACAGTTCGGACAAAGGGGTAAACCCTGTAATCTCCCTTGTATTGCCACTGTCCAGTCTGCAAAAGCCGTATTCGCATCACTGGCAGTAGACTTCACATCATTTTCTATACTAAATTCTTTACCAAGGTAACTGGGATGTTGAAGTGGTGCAGATAACTTGGGTGGCTGATCAACTTGTTTAGCAGAATGCCAGCCAGCAGTCGAAAAGCGAATATCTACCAACGGAGTCGGTAGTACTGCATTTAACTTGACAAGTAGTCGTTGGCGTTCAAAAGTTAAGTTCTGCGCCCAAGCTGCACTAGAAGTTGCCACCCGCAACACGTCACGCTGAAGAGACAATGGACGAGCATGAGCTGCTACTGTTGTTCCTACAACTTCAGACCAACACTTGAGCAAACGTTGAAAAGGTTGCTCCTGTAATTTCGTCTCTAATTGCAGAAGACATAAAATATCATTAATAGATTTAAACGACATCCTAGTTAATGCGTGTCCCAACTCAATTTGGTTGATGCATTAAATATATGCAAATTTACAATAGTGTTGGTACAACTATTTTAATAAATAAAGCAATTAGCGATCGCAATTGGCTTTTTTAGTTTACCTTGTGATTAATCGGGCAGTCTAGGTTTGAGGCAAATAGGCAATGAGTCAAAACCCTCTAGTAGATACGGGTGCAAAATCCTCCAAAACGCCTGAATTAAAGCCAGTACTTGCAGCAGCACTGGCGAGTTTAGAAGTGCAACTAGATCAAGAGTTGGCACGTTATCGGCGCACACGATTCACATACAAGACACTTAGTCAAACTCGTATGGGTGTTTCCACCAGTAGTAAATTCCAACAGATAACAGCTACTCCAACAACGGAAGTTAAAATCCCATCACCAGTTACCAACAGTAGTGAGGAAATATCCTTAACCCAGTTTTCCACCACTGTACCATCAACACCCAAGCCAGAGACACAACAGCTTCCAGGACCGATCCAGGAAGAAACTGCACAACAGTACACTTCCAAAATGCCCTCTACACCTGCACCCAATTCTGCCAGTATTGTGCCTGCATTCATTAAAACAAATCAAAGTGACAATCTCGTTAAGCCCGAAAGCAACCCCAAACCACCTGATGACTATTTAGAATCATCAGAAGCGCTACTGCGAAGTTTGACAGAAGAACAATCACCAACCCAAAAGCGGAATAATTCCAATGACAGTCTGCTTTCGCCTTTGGGTATAGGCTCGATGCTGTTGATGTTGATGGCGAGTCTTAGCCTTGGTTATGCAGTCTTTAATCCAAAAAGTTTGCCAAATTTGAGCCTTGGCAGTTTATTTAAAAAAAATACTCCTGACAATCAAACAACAACCGCCAACAACCAACCAGTAACCACCACAGTTGCTGAACCAGAACTGACACCCATACCCAAATTTCCCAATCTCGCAAATAGCGAATTTCCAGAAGTCAAAGACCCCAATGATGTTGTTGCTTTAACACCAAAACCTAAGCCAACACCCATAGCTGTATCTACTCCAATTGCTACTCAAAATCCGACAGTTGCACCCACAAAAAACACTATTGAGACTATGGAGGCGCAACCGACATTCTCCCCAACTCCATCACCAACTGTTGCTGCTAGTACCCCCGCCACCCCCACTCCAACTCCAACTCTGCAAAATATCGATGATCCAGGAATAAAACCATCGAGAGATGGATTCTTTCACATATTTACAGATAATCAAGATGAAAAAAGCTTGGCTAAAGTACGGCAAGTAGTTCCTGATGCTTATTTATCCAAAGATAAAAAAGCGATTTATCTAGGAGCTTTCAAAACCAAAGAACAAGTTAAAAAGCAGATGCAATTTTTACAAAGCAAAGGAATTACAGCCAAAGTAGAGTAGCCTGATTGAAGATGGGGTGTAGGAAAATAGGGGTGTAGGCAAAACCACCGTGACAATGTAGATGGAGGGCGAGATGGGACTAATTGACCGGATTGGGCAGGTAATTCGTGCTAACATCAACAGTTTAGTTGGATCTGCGGAAGATCCAGAAAAAGTTCTGGAAAAAACCGTTTTGGAAATGCAGGATAATCTGGTGCAACTGCGCCAGGCTATAGCCGCGGCGATCGCTAGCCAAAAACGTACAGAACGGCAAGCAGCGCAAGCCCAATCCGCAGCTCTTGAATGGTATCGTCGCGCCCAATTAGCATTACAACAAGGTAACGAAACTCTAGCACGGGAAGCCCTCACCAAACGTCGCGCTTACCAAGAAACAGCCACAGCCCTTCTTCATCAAATAGAAGAGCAAAGCAGTGTTGTCGCTAGACTCAAAAAAGATATGCGATCGCTAGAGCTAAAAATTACTGAACTCAAAACTAAAAAAGATATGTATATTGCTCGCGCTCGTTCTGCTGAAGCGAGCGTCAAATTGCAAGAATTGCTGGAAGGCGTTTCTGGAACAAGCAGCTTGAATGCTTTTGAGCGCATGGAAGAAAAAGTTCTACAACTAGAAGCACAAAAAGAAGCAATTGCCGTTACAGGAACAGATGAATTAGAAAAACGATTTGCAAAACTAGAATCGGAAGTAGATGCTGATCTGTTAGAGATGAAAGCACAATTACCCAGTAGTCAAGGAAATACACAATCATCACCACAACAATTACCCCAAAGTGAGAATTAACCGAGATTGGGCAATTTGCAAGTTAAAAGCATATCTTAAGAATAAGGGTCTAAAGGATGAAGTGTGAAATGTGAAGAATGAAGTATGAAGTATTAATTTTAATCCTTCTAGCTTCTGACTTCTGTTTTTGAGGAGCTGTGATGCGTAAAGCCCATACATGTACTAATACTAAATTAGGAGAACTGAATTATTCCGAAAAGATTAAATTTAAATAAGTAGAGTAAAAAAGCTAACTTCCCAAAGTCGCGCGTAAATCTCTCAAAGGAAAAACAAAGTTATGGGATTATTTGATCGCATTAGGCGAGTAGTCAGCGCCAACCTCAACGATTTAGTAAGTAAAGCCGAAGATCCCGAAAAAATGCTAGAACAAGCGATCCTGGAAATGCAGGAAGACTTAGTTCAGCTACGCCAGGGAGTAGCTCAGGCGATCGCGGCTCAAAAACGCACCGAAAAACAATACAACGATGCTCAAAATGAAATAAACAAATGGCAACGTAACGCTCAACTCGCCCTGCAAAAAGGTGATGAAAATCTGGCACGTCAAGCTTTGGAGCGTAAAAAGACTTTTACCGAGTCAGGAAATGCTCTCAAAGCCAGCTTAGAACAGCAAACCGCTCAAGTCGAAAGTCTCAAGCGAAACCTCATCCAGCTAGAAAGCAAAATTTCTGAAGCTAAAACCAAGAAAGAAATGCTCAAAGCTCGGATCACTGCTGCTAAAGCTCAAGAGCAGCTCGAAGGTATGGTACGCGGTATGAATACCTCCTCAGCGATGGCAGCGTTTGAGCGTATGGAAGAAAAAGTTTTGATGCAAGAAGCCCGCGCTCAATCAGCAGCTGAGTTGGCTGGTTCAGACTTAGAACACCAATTTGCGGCTTTGGAATCTAGCAGCGACGTTGACGATGAATTGGCTGCTTTGAAAGCTTCCCTTGCTCCTGCCAATCCTCCAAATCAACAAGCACTACCACCCCAAGAATCTACCACTAACACACAGCAAGCAAATACTTCCACATCTAACAATGAAGTGGTTGATGCTGAGTTAGAAGCGCTACGCAAGCAAATAGACCAGATGTAACACCTTGATCATAATTTTGAAATTAATCCCACACCTTTTTGGATGTGGGATTTTGCGTCAAGGTTTTATTGAAAAAAATTTGTTGCCAAAATTTTGTGTATTTGTCAACATGTGTTTGTTAATAAATATCAATAATTAATAGTCAGGAAGAACTATTGAATATTGACTATGGATGATTGACTACTTTGGGATAGAGTAATTTTGTGTGTCAGCTGATAACGATACCACCATTAGGAGACTGGAATGAGTAAGGGTGTCAAAACCATAACTGATGCTGAGTTTGAAACCGAAGTTTTGCAAGCCGAGGAGCCAGTATTAGTTTACTTTTGGGCTTCTTGGTGTGGTCCTTGTCAATTGATGAGTCCACTAGTGAATCTTGCTGCTAATACTTATAGCGATCGCTTAAAAGTAGTAAAAATGGAAATCGACCCCAATCCACTTACTGTTAAGCAATACCAGGTAGAAGGGGTTCCAGCTATTAGGCTTATTCAAGGTAACAATATCTTGGCATCTGCTGAAGGAGTCATGGGTAAGGAGAAATTAATTAGTTTCCTAGATACTCACTTAAACTAGTCAATAGTCCAAAGTCAATAGTCAATAGTCCAGCGTCAAAAGGCATTGACCACTGACACTTGACAATTGACACTTGACACTTGACACTTGACTACAATGGAATTTGCCAAACGGTTACAACCCCTACAATCCAACGTATTCGCCGAGATGGATAAAGCCAAAGCTAAAGCTTTGGCTGCTGGACGGCGATTAATCGATTTATCTTTAGGATCTGCGGATCTGCCAGCCCCATCACACGTAGTGGATGCGATCGCCCAGTCTCTGTATGATCACAGTACCCACGGTTACTTGTTATTTCATGGCACGCAAGCTTTCCGTCAAGCTGCTGCCCAATGGTACGAGCAAAAATTTGGCATTGCTGTAGATCCAGAAACAGAAGTACTACCACTGATCGGTTCTCAAGAAGGCACTGCCCATTTACCTTTGGCAGTCCTTAACCCAGGGGATTTTGCTCTTTTACTCGATCCGGGTTATCCTTCTCATGCTGGCGGAGTTTACTTAGCTAGTGGTCAAATTTACCCAATGCCACTACGAGCAGAAAATGATTTTTTACCAGTTTTTGCTGACATTCCCGCCCCTGTCTTAGCACAAGCACGGATGATGGTGTTAAGCTATCCACACAATCCTACCAGCGCGATCGCCCCATTCTCTTTCTTTAAAGAAGCTGTCGCCTTTTGTCAGCAACACAACCTCATTCTTGTTCACGATTTCCCCTACGTTGATTTAGTTTTTGAGGAAAAAGAAATAGGAAATTCCAGAGAAATCCCCAATCGCAAATCTCTTGTCCCTTCGATTCTCCAAGCAGATCCAGAAAAAACCGTCTCAATCGAATTTTTTACTCTTTCCAAGTCTTATAACATGGGTGGCTTTCGGATTGGCTACGCAATTGGGAATCCTAAATTGATTAATGCTTTGCGTCAAGTGAAAGCAGCAGTTGATTTTAACCAATATCGTGGTATTCTGAACGGTGCGATCGCTGCTTTAGTGGGACCACAAGATATAGTTAAAACTTCAGTTGAGAAATTTCGTCAGCGTCGGGATGCTTTCGTTAATGCTTTACATCGCATTGATTGGCATGTTCCTATACCCAAAGCCACAATGTATGTTTGGGCAAAGTTACCAGAACCGTGGAGTCAAAATTCTATGGAATTTTGTACCCAACTAGTTGAAAACACGGGAGTGGCTATCTCTCCCGGTGCAGGTTTCGGCAAATTTGGAGAAGGCTATGTCCGCTTTGCCTTGGTACATGAACCACCCATACTAGAAACTGCTGTAAGTAGAATTGCTGAATTCCTATAGCTAATTTTACTCCCCAAATTGCCATGCCGCTTGAAAAAACTCTTGCTCATACAACATGGCATAGCGATAAGTCGAGTGGACTGGAGTAGAAGCAGTTGCAAAACGATCCACTAGACTTTCTAACTGTTGCACTAATGACAGAAAATCTGAGCTACTGTAAGTACGAATCCAGTCTGTGTATTGATGCTCGCCAATGCCATCTTCAGCCAATTTTTCTCCCAAAAAAGCATATAGACGCATACAGGGAGACATAGCAGTCGTAATTAAACCCACATCTCCACCCCAAGCAGTAGCTAGCAAAAAGTCTGTATAGTGACGTGTTGTTGCGCCTGGTTGTACAGAACGTAAATCAACTCCCCACTTAGTAGCATAGCCTTCATGCAGCCGTAGTTCTTGCAATACACCAGCAGCTAAATCATGAAATGTCATAAATGCTTCCCAATCAGGCGCTTTCGCTGCGGCGACACTGTAAGCACGGGCAAAAGCTTCTAAGAAAAAAGCATCTTGCCCCACATAGTAAGCAAATTTCGCTGATGGCAGCGTACCATAAGCAATCCCTTGGACAAAAGGATGTAGTAAACAAGCTTGTGCTATGTCTTGATTTGCTTCCCACAATTGGTTAGAAATGGTCATTTGTTGGTTGTTGGTTGCTGGTTGGTTGTTGATTGTTGGTTTTTGTACCAGACGTGCCATGGCACGTCTGTACATTAGTTAGTGGTTAGTTGTTGCTTTTTCTTCCTTGTCTCCCTTGTCCTCCCCACCTCCGCTTCTACTTAAAAAGGCAGAAACTGAAGCAACAATGAAGTCACACTTCCAAAAAAGTCCATAAAACTGGGTTTACCAGGATCTAACCGCGCTGTTTGGGGCGTTTGTAGTTGTTTGATAAAAGCTTGTGCTGTTCGTATTCCATCACCATCGTTTTGATTAGTAAACAGTTTTTCTGCGGCTTGGGCGTCTTGAAAAGCACCTTGTTTATCAAAGAGCTGATAACGAGCCACTGCACGAGCCAAGTAAGCACCAGCATAATCTGATTTGAGTGCGATCGCTTGATTAAAATATTCTAACGCCCGTTGTTGATTACCTTTTTGCACTTCTGCAACACCCCAAGCATAAAATTCCTCTGGTTTAGCAATTTGTAACGGGATACCATAAGCGCCCTGCAAGTTAGCGCCGTTGAGATTCACACCAGTCAAATCTGCATTGATTAGATAAGTACTTCTCAAGTCTGCACCCATGAGAATTGCCCCTGTCAGCTTAGTACCACTTAGATTTACACCAAATAAACTAGCACCGCTCAAGTCTGCACCAGCTAAATTCGCACCACTTAAGTTAGCACGACTGAGATTAGCACCACTAAGATTAGCTCCTTGAAGATTTGCCTTACTCAAATCAGCCATCACTAACCCCGCACCGCTAAGGTCACAGTTTTGACACTGCTTAGTGGCTAATAACTGTCTGATGTGTTCTGAATTTGCAGCTAAGACAGTTGGATGAAAGCTGATTGAAGCTGTAAATGTTGCTATAGCTAGGATTTGGCTTTTCATATTGGTGTGGCAATATTTGTTACTTATATTGAATACTCAACCTTACCGTAGACACATTTATACTTCAGGTGAGTTTTTTCGGCCAACCCCAGCTTTAGAATGAAACCTCACCCCGTCCTATCAGACGAGAGGGGCTATTCGCACAAAAGGCTTTCTTACAAATCAAAGTAATTTACTCTATTGCTAAAGTTTTTATCTACAAACATTAGCCTTAATAACTTAAATATTTAATGTTTAAATAAACAGAATTTTATTGCAATAAAATAAAGGGGAAATTGAAGAGCTAAAAGCCTTACTCATTAACCTTTCCCCTTAGAAACCTTGGTTTAATATTGCTAAACTACCACCAGATTCTATTACCTTCTTCATCTACTCTTGCTTGTCGAATGACATCAGAAATTTCTTCTGCATCTTTAACATGGTGGAGTGCTTTTTTTCACCATCAGGCTCTTCCACTATAAAGTAGGTAGGAACTTTGATGTGGTCTCCTGTGATGTCAGGAGAATCAACAGCGACTTGTTGACTTTTTTCTTCGATTGTTTGAGGTTCATCAGCAATGCGATCGCCTGGATTTGCTGTTAAACTTATTTCCTTGACGTTTGGCTCTTCCTGGGAATGCCAATCTTCACTTACCGGTTGATTGATTTGATTTTCTTTTTGGTCTTTCATAGTAAAAATTTTTGTGTTTTTTATTGATTCCTTACTATGACCACTGTAGTCAATCAAAATCTTGATTTGCTCCTTCGCCAGGAGTAATCTCAGTTTATGTACATTGGTATAAATATCGTAGTTTGTAGCCAATAGATAATGACTTGTTGCTCTTTATTGCTAGATTTTTCTCAACAAGTATAAACAAATGACTAATGTACAGACTGATTTAGCTTATGATAGTTAGAGGCTGGGATAATGAAATATTTACCAAAACCAGTCCCTACCAACCAGTAATTGCTAATCTAATTTTGAAAATAGATAAATAGTAAAGAATACCTATCATTCTTCTAAGGATAGAAGATTTTGTCATAAAATCTAACTCATTCAGAGATAAATTTAGTTAAAATTTTGTATATTTTTCCAATTGGATAAAAAATGCCAGATTTTGAGCAATCTCTACAATCATTGGCTGATGGCAAGCTGTCTTGGCAGCAAGTCCCGGAACAATTCACGCATTCGATGAGCAAAGACCAAGAGCGAGCAATGGTGCTTCAGCTTGCCGATGGTCGCATTCAAGCCTGTAACCCTGAATCGGAGCGGATTTTAGGACTAACGGCAGAGCAGCTCATTGGGCGTAATTGGCTGGATGCACCGTGGCAAGCCATTAATGTAGATAGTTCTCCTTTTTCTCAGGAAAATCATCCATTTATGGTTGCCCTTACCACAGGTAAATCCTGTTTGAATGTTGTGATGGGATTGTATCAGCCCCATGGTGAGCTTGTCTGGCTACTTGTGAACTCACAACCTTTGTTCTTACCAGGAAAAACTAAACCTTATAGTATTGTCACAACTTTTACTGAGATTACAGTCACATCAAATCTAGAATCAGTTTTAGAAATGCATGAAGTTGCTTTAGCAACTGCCTTAAAAGAAAATCCAAATATTACAGAGCGACGGCGTACAGAAACTGCCTTACGGCAAAGTAATGAACGATTTGAACTAGCTGCTGCGGCTGCAAATTGCCTAATTTACGATTGGGATAAGAAAAGTGATTTTGTAAACAGAACTCAAGGTTTAACTGAACTTTTGGGTTACACGCTAGACGAAGTTGAACCAACCTCAGCATGGTGGCGATCACTTATTCATCCTGATGATCTGCCACAAGCCGAACAGGAACTTACAGAAAGTCTAGCCCAGGGAGACCGTTTTTGCACCCAGTATCGAGTCCGTCATCAAGATGGTTACTATCTGTGGGTAGAAGACCGGGGATTAGCAGTTCGAGATCATAGTCATCAGATTATCAGGATAGTTGGCATCACCACTGATATCAGCGATCGCAAACAAACAGAAGCAGACTTACGCGAAAGTGAAGAACGCATTCGCCTAGCCACCGCAGCAGCAGAGTTAGGAATGTGGTTTTGGGATCTGACCACCGACGAATTAGTATGGACTGCCAAATGCAAGCAACTGTTTGGACTTGCATCTAATACACAAATAAGCTACGAGGTATTTCTTAATTCTCTGCATCCAGATGATCGCCACTTTACCCATGAAGCAGTGATGCAAACTTTGGAAGGCAAGGTTGATTATGATGTTGAGTACCGCGTCATTTGGCCTAACGGTAGTTTACGTTGGATCGCAGCCAAAGGTCGATGCTTGTATGATCGCACAGGCAAAGCAGTGCGGATGATGGGTACTGCCCAAGATATTACTGAGCGCAAACACACAGAGGAAGCCCTACGTCAAAGCGAAGAACGCTACAGAATGCTGAGTGAAGGTATTCCCGAAATGGTTTGGACAACCAACGCCCAAGGTTTGACTGATTATACAAATCAGCGTTGGTGTGAATATTCGGGGCTTACTCTCGAAGAAACTGTGGGAACTGGTTGGCACAAAGTACTGCATCCAGACGACTTACCAACTACCATACAACGCTGGAAACAATCTTTGCAAACTGGAACTCCCTATGATAACGAACAGCGTTTCAAAAGAGCCAGTGATGGCACATATCGTTGGCATTTAGTGAGAGCTTATCCCCTCACAGACAATCAAGGAAACATTATCAAATGGTTTGGCACTTGTACTGATATTCACGACCAAAAACAAATAGAACAACAACGCGCTCACCTGTTAGAGTTGGAACAAGCAGCCCGTGCAGAAGCAGAAGCTGCTAACCGCGTCAAAGATCAGTTTCTAGCCATTCTTTCTCACGAATTGCGATCGCCCCTCAACCCCATTCTTGGTTGGACAAAATTACTCAGAAATCGCAAGCTAGATCCAACAGCCACAGATCGTGCCTTAGACACCATCGAACGCAATGCTAAACTACAGATTCAACTAATTGATGACCTACTAGATGTTTCCCGCATACTCCGAGGTAAACTCAGCCTCAATTTAGCCATCGTCAACCTAACAACAGTAATTGATGCCGCATTAGAAACCGTGCAACTAGCCGCACAAACCAAAAAAATTCAACTTGAGTACATACCTCCAGATGCAGAGGACACAGGGACAAGGGAGACAAAGGGGAATGTAAGCAAAAGTTTCTCCACATCTTCCATTCTCGTTCAGGGCGACTCAAATCGCTTGCAGCAAGTCATTGGCAACTTACTTTCCAATGCAGTTAAATTTACACCCAGTGGCGGTAGGGTAGAAGTGCGCTTAGAAGTAGTCAACGATGGGGAGATGGGGGGAACAATATCACCCCACCACCCCACCACCCCACCACCCCATCACAAAAACCGCTACGCCCAAATCACAGTCACAGACACAGGTATGGGTATTTCTTCCGAATTTCTACCCCACGTCTTTGAATACTTTCGCCAAGCAGATAGCAGTACCACTAGAAAATTTGGGGGATTAGGACTAGGATTAGCAATAGTCCGCCATCTAGTCGAATTGCACAGCGGTGTCGTCACCGCCGATAGCCCAGGAGAAGGACAAGGAGCCACATTTACCGTAAAATTGCCCCTCATAGAACAACAAGGAGAAGGTAGAGAAAAAGACACAGAACAACAATCAAACAAACTTACCTCCTCCTACCTCGCAGGACTGCGGATACTAGTAGTAGACGATAACCCAGACACACGCAATTTTCTTGATTATTGTTTAAAAGAATATGGAGCAACAGTAACTGTTGCTAGTTCAGCAAACCAAGCTCTCACAGCCTTAGCACAATTGCAGCATGACTTATTAATCAGTGATATCGGCATGCCTGAGGTAGACGGCTACAGTTTGATAGAGCAAATCAGAACCCTGCCTCCAGAACAGCGTGGAAACATCCCAGCGATCGCATTGACTGCCTACGCTGCAGATAGCGATCGCTCCCGACTATTAGCAGCAGGTTTCCAAGCCCACATTGCCAAACCAGTCGATATAGATCAATTATTGTTAGCGATCGCAGATTTGTGTCGCACAAAAAATAATTAAAAAATTCTTTGTGTCTTGGAGTCTTAGTGGTTGTGATTTTTCACCACCAAGGCACG
>NZ_AJLL01000057.1 GCF_000317225.1 Fischerella thermalis PCC 7521 | reverse complement strand
GAAGGCACTAAGTTTTTTGGGTGAGGAATTTTTTGATTTTTATGCTTAATTGTGCTATTGTGATATGGGTAAGGTGGATAAATATTAAAATTACGGGTGTGGACGTATTTCATTTACGAAAAAAACCGCGTGTCTTATATTGGCAAGCGGTTTTCTCGCTATTAATGTTTGTGTTCATGTATTTGCCAATTTTGGTACTTGGCTTTTACAGTTTCAATAAATCACCTTACGGTGCTACCTGGCAAGGGTTCACCCTAGATTGGTATCGTCAACTGTTTGGTGATGAGCGAATTTTATTGGCTTTAAAAAATAGTTTAATAGTTGCCTTTTGTGCTGTGGGTATATCGGCGGTGTTGGGAACTTTAATGGCGGTGGGGTTGGGGCGCTATCATTTTCCTGGTAAAGCTTTGTATCGCGGTATTTCTTACCTACCGTTGATTATTCCCGATATTGCGATCGCTGTTGCTACTTTGGTGTTTCTCGCGGCGGTCGCTATTCCTCTGCTTGGCATTTCTTTGAGTGTATGGACTATTGTGGCGGCTCATGTTGTATTTTGTTTGGCTTACATTGGTTTAGTTGTTTCAGCGAGATTGACTAATTTAGATCCCTATTTAGAAGAAGCTGCGTTAGATTTAGGAGCTACACCGATGCAGGCTTTTATCAAAGTTTTATTACCTCAATTAATGCCTGGGATTATCGCCGGTTGTCTGTTGGCATTTGTCTTGAGTTTGGATGACTTTCTTATCGCTACTTTTACTGCTGGTAGTGGTTCTAATACTCTACCAATGGAAATTTTTAGTCGCATTAGAACAGGAGTAAAACCCGATGTTAATGCTTTGAGCGTCATCTTAATTGTAATCTCTGCAACAGTTGCTTTGATCGCTGAATTAATCCGTGCTTCTTCAGAAAGAAAGAGTCAATAGTCAATGGTTAATTGTCATTAGTCACTATTTATTCTCCTCACACTCCTCACCTCCCCATCTCCCCATTGCCCCTAATCCCCACTCCCTATCGGTCGTGGGGGTCCCGAGTTCCCCATCCCCCCCACCTCCCCAACACTAGCGCTTGACAAGAGTGATCGCTTCAGCTATTATCCTCTTCAGAACGGAAAACCGTACGCTCATATTTATTTATATTTAAAAAGTTCTAAGGTACAGATAAACAAATAAATAAAGGGTTTCTTCATCTGTATCACCTTCTGTACGAGCAACATAACAGATGAACTAATACTCATGCTTATTTGTCCACATATCTGTTTTCGATATAGATAGTATTGGGCCTGCTCTCGAAAAGATGTAATCCCTGGCTCGGCTATGCAAATCTGCCAAAATCCCAATTGCTCAAATCCCTTCAATGCTGATGACAATAGGTTTTGCATTAGTTGCGGACAAAGCAACTTTGGTGAATTGTTACGCAACCGCTACCACGTATCAAGATTGTTAGGCGAAGGCGGGTTTAGCAGAACTTATGCAGCAGAAGACATTGATAGACTTAATGCTCCCTGCGTCATCAAACAATTTTTTCCACAAGTTCATGGCACATCTGAACGCACTAAAGCAGCAGAATTATTCAAAGAAGAGGCTTTTCGACTGTATGAACTCGGAGAAAATCATCTACAAATTCCGAGATTATTAGCTTACTTTGAACAAGGTACAAGCTTGTATTTAGTACAAGAATTTATTCAAGGAAATACCCTTTTTGCAGAAGTAAGTCAACAAGCTTTTACTGAAGAAAAAATCCGAGAACTTTTAACTGACTTATTACCTGTTTTAGAATTTATCCATGCGCGCAATGTCATTCATCGTGATATTAAGCCAGAAAATATTATTCGTCGTCAAAGCGATGGCAAACTAGTATTGATTGATTTTGGTGGCGCTAAACAAGTTACGCAAACAAGTTTAGCTAGACAAGCTACAGTGCTTTATACACTTGGTTATGCACCCAGTGAACAAATGGCAGGCTTTGCTTGTCATGCCAGTGATTTGTATGCTTTAGGAGTGACTTGTGCGCGGCTCTTAACTGGCTGTTTACCTGTACGAGATGCTTATGGTCAAATTCATGACCGCCTTTTTGACCCTATGACTTGTAAATGGTTATGGCGGGAAATTCTTGCAGAAAAAGGGATTAGTGTCAGTGAAGATTTAGGAAATATTTTAGATAAATTGCTGAAACATTTAGCCTCAGAAAGGTATCAATCAGCAGCAGAAGTTCTCAAAGATTTAAATCCCCAAAAATCATTTTTTTCATTACCTGTTGTATCTACAACATCGCCAACATTCACGCCACACCAAACCCAATTATCGACAACAATACCACAATCAGTCACACCAGGATTTCCTGCTCTAGAAATTTTTGAATTTGACACAGTAACGGTAGACTCTACAGGTAGGGAAATTAAGCGTGATTATCGCACTGCCAATTACTATACAGAAGATTTAGGGCATGGTGTAACTATGGAAATGGTAGCCATTCCTGGTGGTAGCTTCTTGATGGGTGCAAGTGAAGAAGAAGGAGATGCTGATGAACGTCCGCAACATCGAGTCACCGTCGAACCCTTTTTTATAGGAAAATATCCTGTCACACAAGCCCAATGGAAAGCAGTTGCAGCTTTACCTAAAGTTAAACTGTCTTTAAATCCTTACCCCTCTAAATTCAAAGGTGCTAATCGACCAGTAGAAAATGTATCTTGGCATGAAGCAGTGGAATTTTGTGCGCGTTTGTGGAAAAAAACCGGGCGACATTATCGCTTACCCAGCGAAGCCGAATGGGAATATGCAGCTCGTGCAGGTACAACAACACCTTTCCATTTTGGTGAAACAATTACCTCTGAGTTAGCTAATTGTAGTAGCGGCGAATCTTCAGAAATCAAAAGTAAATATCGCAAAGAAACAACACCTGTAGGTAGTTTTGGTGTGGCAAATGCCTTTGGCTTATACGATATGCATGGGCTAGTTTGGGAATGGTGTGCTGATCCTTGGCATAAGAATTATGATGGCGCTCCTACAGATGGAACAGTATGGGAAGTAGGTGGAGATATGCACCGTCGGGTATTGCGGGGTGGTTCTTGGAGTTTTAGTCCAGAACTTTGCCGTAGCGCCAGTCGCAGCTGGAACGAAGCGGATGGGGGATTACGGATATGTGGTTTTCGGGTTGTGGCGACTTCTTTTGGATAGATTCCTCGAAAGCGCACCACCCGTTACGAACTAATAACTGTTAACTGATTTCATCAGCCTCCTCTACGTAATTCAAAAAATCACCTGGTTGGGCGTTTAATTTTTTACAAATAACTTCAACGCTTCCTCTATCTGGATAAATATTTCTATCCCTCCAAAGCCTAAATGCAGTTGCTCTTGGCAGTCCAGTGATTTGCCAAAATTTGTTGGCGCTGGGGATACCTTTTTCTTTGCCAAATTCTTGAATTCTGTTGATTAGTCCCATTGATTAAGACTACTCCAAGTATAATATTTTTTAATATAATCTATTGATACGTCTTATTTAATGAGATTAAGTTGTAGTAGAGAAGGGCGATCGCACGACCAAGTACCCTCGCCCCGTCTGTTCCTAAACATACATTCAGGACACTTCCATCAACATACATTTAGACATTTTCATAATGCCACAACTTATTTCTCTGTCAAACATTTACAAAAGGATTAATAAATTTAGCTTACATTCGTCAAGTTGATTTTCGGAATTTTAGTCAAAATCGAGTACAGTATACCTGCTTTATCACTTGGAGTAACGGTGAAAAAGAGCTTTTTGTTGGCAAAGATGCTCAAGCTATTGCCCAAACACTGAAAAAAGTCACAAAACGAATTTAAGTATTCATCTAGGATGAGCATTCCTCACCCTACATAATTAGGGAAATATTTGTTACAACAACTAGAAGTTGTGATCGCATATCTTGCACCTCACCTGCCCAATATTCCGCCCGGAATTAAAATTCCGGGCTAATAGCTGAAGTAAGCTTCAGCTTACTCTGAAAAAGGTTATGACCAGTTTTAATCCAAAACTTTAGTTTAGGGCGTGAAGATATAAGTGATCGCATTTACATAGCCTAATCCAATGTTTTTTTACTAATGACCAATGACAAATGAGCAATTGGAAAAACCTACTCGACCTCTTTCTCCAATCTAATTGTCCTTTGTGCCAGCGTTTCACCTCCCAAGAACTATGTCCAAACTGTATCCGTCAACTGCAAAAATGTCATAATCTTAAAACACAGTCTCTGCCAATATTTGCTTGGGGTACATATGGCGGTATCCTCAAACGAGCGATCGCTACAATGAAATACGAAAATCACCCGGAAATAGCTCGTCTGTTGGGTGAATTATTAGCACAAGCATGGCTATCACATCACGGGTGCAGGTGCGATCGTACCTTAGTAGTTGTTCCGATCCCACTTCACGCCCACAAGCTCAAGCAACGCGGCTATAATCAAGCTGCACTCATCGCTCAAAGCTTTTGCGAAGTAACTGGATTACAATTAAAAAAACATGGCTTAGAAAGAATTAAAGTAACTCAGGCACAGTTTGACTTATCTGCATCAGAGCGAGAAAAAAATTTAAATGAAGCCTTTGGATTAGGGAAAGACTTTTGTCTGCGTCCAAAAACCCCAGTGTTATTATTAGATGATATTTACACTACAGGAGCAACTGCCAGGTCTGCTATACAGACACTTCGTGAAAGTGGGATAAGTGTTTATGGTTTAGTAGCAGTTGCAATCACTGTGAAATCAGCCAACAGCGAACATTTATCACCCTGATAACTGATAACTGAATTATGCATGGGCAAGCTGTGCCAGAGACAACTATAATTGAGCCAATCACGCTTAGTTTGTGGGAAAACTTTTAGGGATGAGAAGTCAGGCTTTTGTAGTAAGTTTAAAACAGATCGCTTTCATTCCTGCCTCTATGCTGGTAATTGGTGTAAGTTCAACAGCAGCTTTTGCTCAACTTAATAAGTTGTATAACCCAATTCCTCTACCTGGCAGTTATGAAGTTTCCGATACGCTGTCAGAAAAAGATATTCCCACAGGTCAGGGTGGATTTGCCCGTGATTATATGGTGACTCTGAAAAAGGGCGATAATCTAGCAGTTGATCTCAGTTCTGAAAGCTTTGACAGTATTGTTACTTTACTGGCTCCAGACGGCACGACAGTAGCAGAAAATGATGATGGCCCTGATGGTACCAGTAATTCCTTGTTATTTACTCGCATTACCGAACCTGGAACGTACATTGTTCGCGTCCGATCTTTTGGCGAAACTGGAGTAGGGGCTTTTAAACTTAAAGTAACGCGCTTGCAACCAGTCAAATAATTTAGGATTTAGATTTGAGCCTCTAAGTAGTAATCTATCCCATTAACTTTAATTGGCTGTGAGATCCCCGACTTTTTAAAAAAGTCGGGGATCTGGCCCCTCGCAATCCCTGAGAACTAATGATTATAAATAACACTCATTCGCGCCAGCGTAATATATAACAAACACCTACTTGATTTGTTTCTATCACTATATTTGGTTGCTATAAATGACTTTTACTTATCATCGCACTGTTCGCTTTCAAGATACTGATGCTGCTGGTGTAGTTTATTTTGCCAATGTTTTAACTATTTGTCATGAAGCTTACGAAGAATCTTTAGAAGCATCTGGTATTAATCTTAAGGAGTTTTTTAGTAACCCAACAGTAGCTTTTCCGATTGTTCATGCTAATGTTGACTTTTTTCGTCCAATGTTTTGTGGTGATAAATTAATCGTTAGTTTAATGCCACAAAAACTGAGTATTGAAAAGTTTGAAATCAATTACGAAATTGTACTAGCAGATGTAATGGTAGCTAAAGCATTTACTAGGCATGTTTGCATTGATGTCACTAGCAGACAAAAAACAGAATTACCTCAGCAGATGATTGAATGGTTAGAAGTAAACGCACCAGATGCAGAGAAAGCAGAGAGAAGAAAATCGAGAGAAGCGATTTGAAAACTTAAAATTCTCATGTATAAAAACTCCGCTTTCCTCTACCCTATTTCTGCGTCCCCACTAAAGCTTTGAAGTTCCCTCCGGGACACTGCGCGTAGACGCCCGTAGGGCGGCTTCTCGTAGAGTAGACCTAAGCCCTACCTCACACATCTTTGTGCGTTTCAAAATGCTATCTAATACCAATTCAAATAATGTTTGCGACAGATAACCCCACCCGCCTAAGGCACTCAGGGGAGGGTTCGGGTGGGGTCTTATGTAATCCATGTGTTGTATTCTTTTTTCAAATTGGTATAATACCAAGTTCGGCTAATTGCTCACAATATTATGCTTTGGTGTTGGTCATTGGTTTTTTCCATTACCAATTACCTATTACCTATTACCAGCCCACGCGACAGTATAAGTATTTCAGCGAATATGATATAAAGCAATTTCCTGTAACTGCTGTCGGTTAATTTTACCTTGAGAGTTGCGGGGTAACTTTTCAACAGGAATCCAGTGTTTAGGAAGCTTAAATTTACTGAGTTTATCTTTGAGTAAATTTTGAATTTCTGCTATAGAATAATCTAAGTTTTTAGGAACATAAATAGCTGTTACAGCTTGTCCCCAATATTGATCTGGAATACCCACAACACAAACATCACTTACCATTGCAGTTGCTTTAATTGCCGATTCTATTTCTGGAGGGTAGACATTTTCTCCGCCTGTGATGATTTTGTCGCTGTTACGTCCTACGATATTTAAATAACCTTTGTTGTCTATGAAGCCGATATCATCTGTAGAAAAAGTAGGGACTGGGGGCTGGTGGTTAGCAGCTAGGGGATAATAACCAAGTGCTAAAGATTCTGCTTGAATGGTGATATTTCCTGTTTGGTTAGTATTTAAAATATCGCCTTTGTCATTGCAAATTAAAACTTTGGCATGAGGAAGAATTTGACCACTATTAACTTTACCATTGATAAAATCGTCTGGTTTGAGTGCGGCAATTTGAGAAGCAGTTTCTGTCATACCATAGGTGAGAGCCAGGCGGATTTGGTAATATCTCGCTTTTTCTAAAATTTCATCCCAAGCTGGTGCACCTCCTAAAAGGACTGTTTGAAATTGGGACAGCCATGTTGTTAAATCTGAGTTTTGCAGCAAGCTTTGTAGCTGAGTTGGTACTAAAGAGATGAAAAATTCTCCTGCTTCCAATTGATTTAATTGATAATCTGCTAATTTTTTAAAAGCTGAAATTACCAATTTACCACCAGTAGTAAAACAACGCAGAAATTGCATCAAACCACTGACATGATATAAAGGTAATACACAAAAAGAATTGACTTTTTCTAGTTGAAAATATTCTGTAAAACCGCGTACTGAAGCTGTGAGAGTTTCCCAGGTATGAACAGCAAATTTAATCTTACCTGATGAACCTCCAGTAGGAACCATGATAGGTGGGTAATTGGTAATTGGTAATTGGTAATTGGTTTTGTTATTATCGATGACCAATTCCTTATAACTAGTTCCCCAAATAATATCTGGCTGGACTAAATCAAATACTTGTTCCCATTCCTGTTTTGCCCAATTAGGATTACAAAGAAAAATAGGACATTTTGCACTAACAGCAGCGAGAAAACCTGCTAAAAATCGTACGGGTTCGCGTTCGGCTAAAATGATTTTTGGTGGTGTTTGCCAGTCGGAAAATTGTGTTAACTCTAGATAAAATTGTTCAGTTAACTGTGCCAGTTGATCACTGCGATCGCACACCAAAGTAAAATTCCCTAAAAACTCCATTTTGGTTGGTTGTTAGTTATTGTAGAGACGTGCCATGGGACGTCTGTACATTGGTTAGTGGTTAGTAGTTAGTGGTTAGTGGTAATTCCTCCACCTCTCATACTCCTCATACTCCACCCTTACCTTAAGCCGAAGAAGGTGCGTCTACACTCCCCCACCTCCCCACCCCCTCTTCCTCAACAAAATAATGATCAACACCAAAACCCATCGCCCGGTTGTATCTGGATAATTCTACTGCTATTTGCAGGGCAGCTTTTCTACCAATAGCGGTTTCAAATACAGAAGAAAACACCGCATCAATTTCATGCTGCTGGCAAAATTGACGTAGGCGAGACGGGGAACCGACGATTCCTGGTTTAATGACGAAAATTCCTCGCCAACCTTGTTGAAAGCAGTACTTTAGCTGTGGGAGTGTAGCAACAGACTCGTCTAAAGCGATCGCTGTTTGATAGCGTTGACTCAACTCCAGCATTACCGGAAATTCATCTACAGATAGGGGCTGTTCGAGAAATTCAATATTGGCTTTGCAGCGATCGCAACTCTCCAACCACAACTTTGCTTGTTCTTGGTTCAATCCACCATTAGCATCTAATCGCAGTTTTGCAGAGGCTGGTAAGCTTTGCGTGAGTAAATCTAAAATTTTGAGTTCAACAGGCGTAGGATAAACCCCGATTTTCCACTTAAAAGTAGAATACCCCTGCTGCCACAAATTTTCCCACGCTTGTAGTGCTGCTTCTCCTGCGGGTAGTAAAGCGCTGTGAGTCATGGGGAGGTGGGGTGATGGGGAACTCGGGGGCCCCACGACCGACAGGGAGTGGGGATTAGGGGCAGTGGGGTGATGGGGAGAAAGAAGAATTCTTTTGTCTCCCATTCTCCAACTATTCCACTCTTTCATTTCCCATAGTGCTGATTCAAATCCAAATTGACAAGCTGGTAATTGATCGGGGATAGAAAAAATTGTTTCTTCTGTAATTTCTTGTGGTAGGTGACAACAAAAATCCCAAGCCTGTGCTAGGGTTTCGGAACCAAACCAGCTAATCGGCGCTATTTCTCCCCAACCTACTTTGTTAGTTTCGTCTGTGAGGCGAAGAATTATACCTTCACGGATCTCCCAGACACCGTGACTAGTAGCAACCCCGCGCACAAATTTTCTTCGGTAAGGACGAAAGTCAAATTGATAATTCACTACCTCTAGATCAAATAAATTTCGTCATTTGTAATAACAAATGACCAATGACTAAGGACTAAGGACAATCACCACGAGTCAGTTTCAAAATCAAATCGCGTTGTCAAAGCAGAAATCCCACACCAAACAGCAAGCAACACCAAAAATGGACGGCGACGGCGATGAATTTACAGTTACTAACTTGTTCTGGGTTGTGATGATTTTGCTGGACGTGGCGACATAACTTGATCGCGAAGGGTAAACTCACCCAACTCAGTAATGTCCATGGGGGGAAAACAGCTGCAAGTACAAATACCAAGGTGAGGGCGTAAATGCTAGCAGTAAACCAACTAAGGAGTTGTGCGCCTCTTTGAGTTCCCAAACGGACGATGGGCGATCGCTTCCCTGCGGCTAAATCGTCTTTAACCTGGTGAAAGTGCGAACAGTACAAAATCAGAGTTGTGGCGATACCAACAATCGCTGAAGCTGCTAAATTCTGTATTGACCAACTTTGAGTTTGGCTGTAGTATACAGCCGCCATGCCAATTGGCCCAAAGGCAAAAAAGCACAAGATTTCACCCAAACCCTGGTATCCTAAACGAAAGGGAGGCCCTTGGTAAAAGTAGCCCAAAGCACAACAGACTAGAATTAACCCAATTACAGTCCAGTCATGCTGCCACCAAGCGATCGCTAGTATTCCCAGCAAGCCTAAACATAAAAATATATTTCCTAACCAAAATATTAATAGTTTGTTACCTGTTAAGTTCACCAAAGAATGATGTTTATTTTGATCAATTCCTGTTTCAGAATCAAAGACATCATTGCTGAGGTTTTCCCATGCCAAAATCAAAATTGCCGCAGCTAAAAAAACAGAAAAAACAGTCCAATTCCAAATTTTCCTTTCTGCATATGCAACAGCCGTTCCTACCCAGATGGGCATAATTGCAACACTGTACATCGGCGGTTTTATTGCCGCCATCCATAATTTATTTTTGGCATTCTTTTTGGGATATGAAATCAGATTTGTAGTCATCATTCGCACTTAATTGTATTATCAGCACTTTCTTCTGTCCAAAATTTCTGGTCTTATCCAAGCTATCTACAGGTAACACCTCAAGAAAGATTTTTCTACGTCTGCGATTAATTTCTTATTAATGGCCACAATCTGCACCACAAAGCTAGGTCTTACCACACATGGTATTGCAAAACCATAATTTGGCAGAGCCAACACGCTGGTGAAACAGCGACTGTTTGTGTTACCTGTAGAAATACGACCATGATTTATCACTGTTTAGGAAGATTACTTCAAAAAAATTTACTATTTTTAGATCCATGACAGTTTCACCATGTGCCGCTGACTTTTGTGTATATAATAGGGAACTATACCAATTTCTTGTTGCTGCTCAGCGGAAGAGTATCAAAAATAATTCCACTCAAATTGCCAGTATTTCGCTGGAAATTAACTTGGTTGACCCCTTAGTAGTACTGAATAAACTGGCACAACCACATCAACTAAATTTTTATTGGGAAAACCAGAGCAAAAAAGAAGCGATCGCTGCAATTGGTGCTGTAGCAAAATTACAACTACAGGGAAAGGAACGGTTTAGCAAATCTGAAGGATTTATCAAGTATTGTTTAAAAAACATAATTAATTTTGCCACCACAGAAAGAACTTTTTCCAAACCTCTGTTTTTTTGTGGTTTTAGTTTTTTTGATATCAATAAACAAGAAAATTATCCATTTCCAGCAGCTACGGTTTTTCTTCCTCGTTGGCAAATAGCCGTAAAAGAAGAATGCTGTATCTTAGTTGCTAATTTTAGCATCCATGCAGACGTCAATATTGAAAAAATATTGCAGATTCTCTGGAGAAAAATTGAAATTATTCACTCTTGGGAATTTTATTCCCCTCACCAAAATTTTCAAGAGCCAAAGTTTAGTAAAAAATCCGTTGCTAATCCAGAAAAGTTTAAAAGTTCGGTATTGTCAGCATTAGAAACGATTCGCTCTACCCATGTGAGTAAAATTGTGCTAGCAGATGCACTAGACGTTAGATCCAACACCCCATTTGATTTATTTAATTCCTTGCATAACTTGCGACAGCTACATCCAAATTGTTATATTTTCTCTACAAGTAACGGCAAAGGACAAAACTTTATTGGTGCGAGTCCAGAACGTTTAATCTGTATTCACAACCAACAACTGATCACCGATGCTTTAGCAGGTAGCGCAGCACGGGGTAAAACACCTGCGGAAGATGCTACTAACGCCGATCGTTTACTCAACAGTGAAAAAGAAAGACACGAACATTCCCTAGTAATTGACTTTATTACTCAACGCCTCTCACAACTAGGTTTATTACCGCAAATATTACCGCCCCGCTTACGACAATTATCTAATATTCAGCATCTATGGACACCTATTAGCGCCATCGTTCCCGATGAAGTGCATCCCTTAAAGATAGTTTCCCAACTGCATCCCACACCAGCAGTTGCAGGTACTGCACCAGATGCAGCCTGTGTGGAAATTCGGCGTTACGAAAGCTTTGAGAGGGGTTTATACGCCGCACCCTTGGGATGGGTAGACGCAGATGGTAACTGTGAGTTTATTGTTGGTATTCGTTCCGCACTTATAGATGGCGATCGCGCGAGACTTTACGCAGGTGCTGGTATCGTAGCAGGTTCCGATCCTGAAAAAGAACTTGCAGAAATTCAACTCAAGCTGCAAGCGTTACTCAAAGCATTAGTTTAATAGGACTGGGTTTAAGGGAAAGAACATAATTAGAAATCAAAATATAAGTAAATCAGTAGGTATTTACTTTTTCCCTACACCCTGACACACCTAAACTTTCATACCCCTACTTTGAAAATTCCAGGCGATCACATCGTACTTATTTTTTATCCTGTGTTTTTTTGAACTGCGAACATACAACACAATTTTAAAATCGAACATATCAAAGTATTAGTAAAATCTATCATAAGTATTTATCGCCTTCTCCACAGCCAAAAGTGCCAAACTGGCAACTAAGCCTACTTTTTTTTATTTATTATCTCAGGTAATATATTGAATAAGCTTAACCAGCGGTGCTAAAACCATTACCTACCATTTACCGTTTTACATTTTAAATTACGTAACAACGTAGAAAGCACAATAACATCAAATAACCAATCTATGCTGTTTCAGAATTGATTGTGCTTTCCTCATTTACTCATGTAACTCACATATATTTGAACAACACATTTTCTTTGTGTCTTTGGTATGGGCATTGGCCATGGTAAAATCATCAGTATTTTAATTACCAATTACCCATTACCAATTACCTATTACCAGCCCACGCGACAGTATAAACATTCAAGCGAACATGATCTTATGCCAAATCCTTGTGAGTAAAAGATTTGGCATTAGCACCAGTATAATTAGCAGCAATATGACCATCACCTGTTAACTGGTACTTGTATGTAACTAATCCTTCTAAACCAACAGGACCACGAGGTGGCACTTGTTGAGTACTAATTCCAACCTCCGCACCAAAACCATAACGGAAGCCATCTGCGAAGCGAGTAGAACAGTTGTGGTAGACTCCAGCAGAATTTACTAATGCTAGGAAAGTTTCAGCCGCCTTTGCATTTTCAGTGATGATCGCATCGGTATGTTTAGAACCGTAATCATTAATGTGAGCAATCGCTTCTTCTAAAGAATCTACAATTTTAATTGCCAAAATCAAATCGCTGTATTCAGTTTCCCAGTCTGTTTCTGTGGCTAATGGGAGACTTGGTATAATTTTGCGGCTGCGTTCATCGCCTCTTAGTTCAACATTTTGGGTTTGCAAAGCCTCAGCAATTTTTGGTAGAAAATCCTGGGCAATTTCAGCATGAATTAGCAAAGTTTCGATGGCATTACATGCAGCCGGATAGTGAGTTTTGGCATCAACAGTTATAGTAATTGCTTTCTTGAAATCAGCAGCTTTATCTATATAAAGATGACAAATGCCATCCGCATGTCCTAGTACAGGTATGCGGGTATTTTCCTGCACAAACCGTACAAAAGAGTTAGAACCTCGAGGAATAATTAAATCTACATATTTATCTAGTTTTAAAAGTTCTAAAGTTTCTTCTCTGGTTGTTAATAACTGCACTACATCTGGGTTAACAGCAGTTGCTGATAATCCCTGTTTAATTGCTTTGACTATGGCTTCACAAGAACGAATCGCTTCTTTACCACCTTTGAGAATCACGCCGTTACCCGACTTAATTGCCAAAGCTGCAATTTGAATTGCTGCTTCTGGACGCGCTTCAAAAATTACGCCTAAAACTCCCAATGGACAAGTGATGCGCTTGAGAATTAAACCTGTATCTAGTTCGCGGTTAATTTGTACTGCACCCACAGGGTCGGCAAGTTTGCCAACATCTCTGACTCCTGCGATCGCATCTTTTAACTTATACTCATCTAACTGCAAGCGTTTATAAAGTGGTTTGGCAATACCTTCAGCAGCAGCAGTTTGACAATCAGCAACATTCGCTTGTAGGATTTGATCTTTTGCTGATTCTAAAGCTTGAGCGATCGCTTCGAGCGCTTGATTTTTTGCCTCCGTTGATGAAACTGAAAGCTTAAGTGCTGCCAAACGGGTTTTTTTAGCTATTGCAACTAGGTTTGATGAGTTATCACCAGAAATATTCATGCCACACAACAACCTAAATATATACCGTTTTCCAATCGTATCAACTCAGGGCAAGGAGAAGGGACAAATTTAGATCTGCCAAATATCAAATTTATAAAAATTGAAACACCATCTACTGAGTCAAAATCAGTGAGTTAGATCACTAATATTCTGTGAGTTTTTGTATTAGTATTAATTGGTTACTTGCTTGATAATTAAATTTACTTTTTATCTCAGACCGGATGTCGCATTATTAACTTATTTTATTTTCACCAAAACTTCCTTATCTTCCACCTTGGCTGTGTAGGTAGAAAGAGGTTTTTCTGCTGGTCCATTTGTCACTTTGCCATCACTGGCAAACTTAGAACCATGACAGGGACATACAAAAGAACTTTGGTCTTGATTCCATCCCACAACACAACCTTTATGAGTACAAGTGGGGTTGACGGCTATTATCTGGCTAGTATTATTAGGATATTTAACGATTAACACCTTACCAGCAGCAGTTTCCCCGTTTAAGAGTTGACCGTTTTTCTCTAAATCTGCGACCGTGCCAACTACTTGAAAACCATCAGCACGAGGAGGAGTAGTAGTCACTTGGGATTTGGTTTCCGAAGAACAAGCCGCAATGACTACAGGTAGAGAACTAGCTAAACTCCCCACACCCACCCAACCGATAAATTCACGACGATTCATAAGCTATTTTTCAGTGGTTTTTAACTCTGGCGCAGTCACGTTGCTTTCGCGAGTAGCCCCCATTATCCGTATTACTGTACCATGATTATTCTGGTAACTTTCCTCCCTCAGCAAAAACTACAAGTTCGGAGCAATGGAAGCAGCTAGTAGAGCGGCTTTAAAGAGTATGCTACCCATCGGGGCTACCACTAACCACCAACAACCAACAATCAACCACTAACCACTAACTAACTGTGGTTGTCCCCAAATAATCCGTTCTTGCTTGTAAATAGCAATTCCCGGTTTCGCTCCTTTGGGTTTATAGACATACTTTGGTTGAGTGTAAACTACTGGCACTTGGTCGCTTTGACGAGCGCGACTGTAATAAGCACTCAGATTAGCAGTAAATTGTAAATCTGTTTCGTCTGGAACAGCACCGGGTTCTAGTCTTAGTAGTACATGGCTGCCTGGAATTTCTTGAGTGTGAAACCATAGGTCATAATCATTAGCGATACGGAACGTTAATTGATCATTCTGCCGATTATTACGGCCAATCAAGACTTCAAAACCGCTTGGGGTGCGGTAATGATGAAAATTATCAGTGGTTTCGTTTGTACTACGACTGCGATATTCTTGATCTTCTAAATACTGTTGTTGAATTAACTCTTCACGAATTTCTTCTAAGGCTTGCAAATCTGTTGCTGTTGTGTAATTCTCGATTTGAGCGATCGCTGCTTCGACTTGTTCTAAATATTCGATTTCGGCATTCACTTCTGCTAAGAGTGGTTCAACAGCAGCACGAGCGCGTTTGAGTTTTTGGTGCTGTTTATAGAGATATTGGGCGTTTTGTACAGCAGTTCTATCTGGTTCCAGGGCAATTTTTACTGGTTTCCCAGTGTCAAAGTCAGGAAGGCTAATTTCCTTCATCCCTGGTTTCCACTTTTGCAGGTATGTCATCAACAAATCAGCCTGAGTGCGATATTCATCGGCTTGATCAGATTGGTGCAAGCGTTGCTCAAAAGTTTGTGCCTTCAACCGCAATTTTTCTAAAAAATTACTGACTTTCTGAGTCAGTTGATGCCGTAGTTGAGAGAAAGTTAGTTGATTGAGTTGATCTGTGTAGTAGCGGTTCAGTAATTCTTGAATATCCTCTGCTGGTTCAATTCCACCCCAGCCGAGTACTGTGTATCCTTCTGTTGTCCAAGCTGGTTGAAATTTTTCCTCTGCTAAAGCTTGCAACCATTCTTGCCAACGTGCAAAAAGTCTCTGCCAATCTTGGGGTGTCAGGTTATCAGTGTTTGTTTCTGGATCTATATTTGCTGCCAAAAGCATTGACTGTACCAATGCTGGAGAAACACCACGATAGTTTTTTAACAACTGTCGCTTAATTGCTGTTGGTATTAAACTGATTCGTTCTTGCCAGCGTTGTTGAGATTCGCTCAAACTAGGTATAGCGTTAGTTAGACTGGGTGGTGTTTCATAAAGCTGTCCAGTCAGGATCGGACGGACGCTCGATTTTTGTTGGTTAACTTGGTGAGCAGCAGTAATGATCATGTTATTCGCATCCGTGAGAATAACGTTACTGTATTTACCCATAATTTCTACATACAGGTGATACAGAGGTTCTTCTCCCGGACGACGAGCAAATTGCAAATCAACAACGCGTTCCCAAGGTGCGATCGCCTCAATTGCTACTAACGCCAAATTACCCAACTGATGAACTAGTTGCTGACTAAAGGTAAATGTATCTGGTAATCGCGGTGGTGGATCGCCGATGTGCAGACGCGCTGCTTGGGGATGCCAAGAAATCTCTAGCCAACCGCGCTGTTTGAGGGTACGTAGCGCTATACAAATAGTATAGCGATCGCGCTGATAAACTTGTTCCAAGCGCGATGGCAACCACTGAGCGCGGATGTCGCTACAAACAGCAGTAAGAGTGGTAAAGTCGAATGTTTGCACAACAATTTTTCGCTCAAGTAACTTCGATGGTTTACACAGCTCTTGAAAACAAGAGATGCACACCGAATAAAGATATCTCTATCGGTATGCATCTTTTATGTTAACGGCAATTGAGTTTTAGGAAAACGTCAATTCAACATCACAATCCTCTTAATACTGTTTCAAAAAATGCTGGATACAAATCCTCCCCCTTGTCTTCCTTGTCCCACTAGTTGCCGAATTTATCAGACTTAAAGTGAAACGATATTAGACTTGTTGAGTTTGTTTGTTTCTTTTACTGCACCCCACACCTGCAATCCCAGCTAAGAAAATAGCACCGACTGTAGCAGGTTCTGGTACGCTCTGGGGAGAAGTGCCAACTTTGATTTGATATGCCAAATTAGAACGGCTAGGTGCTGCACCAGTCCAACTCATGGAAACTTTGCCAGTAAGTCGGAAAGGAGTAGATATATTGCTGAGTCGGAGATAGTCTATATCACTACTACCTTGACCAGTAGAAGATAGACCTCCAATATTAAATATGTTCCCTAGTAAATTTCCATTTTGATCTAGGCTTTGGATGACGAAGTTGCTGAGCATCATAGTGCTGTTGTTAGCAGCACGAGTACGGAAGAAAATATCTGTTACAGAACCACTAAAAGCTGTGCTAGTGAGGGTCTTACCTCCAACAATGTAATCAACATGAGTACCTGTATACTCTAGAACTAAATCGTACAACGTACCATTTCCCCAGACAAACTGATCTTGAGCAACAGGTTTACCAGCTAAATTCGGATCAGGATCTCTCACATCTCTATTAATACCTAATTCACGCTCAGCAGTATTTGTACTGTTATTACCAATTCGTCCTTCAGCAACAAAAAGTTCTTTAAACTGGTTGCTGTCAAGCATGGCATTAAAATCGTAATCATCAAAATCTGTATCCGTATCTTGAGATACTAAAGGGGTAAGTGTAAAAGCCTTTGCTGGGTTAGCTGCCATCAGTAAGCTAAGCGTTGCTATTCCCAAAATGAAAATAGATTTGCTGTGGTTTACAGATTTATTCAAATAGCGCATATTATCTCCTAACTTGCGATTTTTCTGTAGCTGTATATAGGAAGATTTACACCCTGAAATCATTGATTGAGATTTATGCCTAAGCAAATAAGCAAAAATTTTTTGCCTCAACACACATAAAAACAAGCAGCACAAGTTTCCGTATATTTCTCCATCTTTATACTTTGTGCAAAATATTTTTTGCAGTTATTACAACTTACAATCAAGTCTTATAAAATGTCTAATAAAAGTATTTCAGTTTACAGAAATTTTGGAAATTAATAAAATCTTTTCAGTAAGTGGTGAGAATACTGAAAATTTCCAGAACTTTAGATATCTTATCTTGCAATTATTTTTATAGCTTCTCTGTAAAAATACTTGACCGACTTGGTCAGAAGGCAGAATTTAAGAGGCAGAGTTCATAAGGTTTTATAAAGTTTTTTGGTCAACATGACAGCCTTTCGAGCAATAGTAGGATATAAGTCCCTAAATTGATTTATGGAAAAGGAAAAAAGATTTTTTGCCAGACGCATAGCCCAAGAAAAAAGGGGCTAACAGCAAAAATCCACTTGAATTATTGAACAAAAAAATCTCCCATCGCGATCAAAAACATCGGAATGAAAGACAAGATGAGATTATACTAATGAGTAAATGGCAATGGCAAAAAATTACTTCTGAGCCATTGCCAATTACCCATTGTTAATGAATAAAAATTCTATGAACTCAGTAATACTGGTTCTTGATCTTGAACTTTTAGTTGCAATAATTGAGTGTATAGTTCACTGAGTTGAGTCGCCACACCATTCCAACTAAATTTGCTTTCAACTCTCTTTCTACCAGCTTTACCTAACTGATCTCGCCATTGGGGATTGGCCAGAATTCGGTCAATTGCTACAGCAAAAGCATCTTCATCTTGTGGTGGCGCTAGCAAACCGGTTTCTTCAGGTACGACTGTAAACTGAAGTCCACCAACATCACTGGCTACTACTGGTGTATTGCTAGCCATTGCTTCTATTGCTACTAGTCCAAATGGTTCATAGTGACTGGGAACAACGCAAACATCAGCAGCAGCATAGTAAGAAGGTAGAATTTCCTGACTCAGACGTCCGGTAAAGATGGTGAAGTCGCTCATTCCCAATTCGTGAACAATACCTTCAATTCGTTCACGTTCCATTCCATCGCTTTGACCAGGACGACTTCCACCACCAATGATCAGCTTGAGATGTTTATCACCACGGAATTGAGATTTTCCAACAGCACGCACTAAGGTTTCTATACCTTTACGGGGGTCAAAACGCCCCACATACATAACTACTTTGTCTTCGGGGTTAAGCCCTAACTTAACTCTTGCTGCTTGCTGACTAATACAACCAAACTGCTCAATATCAGTACCGCAGGGAATGATATCAATGTTACCTTTTGTGGAAACAAGCGATCGCATATGTTCTTTCTCCTGTGGACTTGTTGCCACAATCCGTTCTGCTGTTTCCAATACCTCTTTTTCCACTGCTAACCGTGTACTGGCAATTAGAGGAATAGTCTTGATAGTGTTATATTTGACTGCTCCTAATGAGTGGTATGTATGAACCTGCTTGCTGCCTTGAATTTTCTTTAACTGCATTCCTACCCAGCTAGAAAGCCAGTAGTTTGTGTGAATTAATGGGTAAGTAATCCCATTCTCTCTTTGGAATTTGAGAAAATTACCCACGAATTCTGGCAAATTTCCAAATAAATTGTCTCTAGGCACAAATTCCACAGCACCCGCTTCTAATCGTATTGTTCGACAATTAGGACGATGTTGAACAATGGTGTCTTGCTCTGTGCTTACTTTGCGAGTAAACATATCAACTTGCCACCCCAGCTGGGCTAGTGCTTCACCCACCTGGCGCACATAAACGTTTTGCCCTCCAGCTTCTTCTTTGCCTATTTCAATTGCGGGGTCGCCATGTACTGAAATCAAGGCAATGCGTTGTTCAGTTCTAGAGTTCATAGTCTGTTGGTTTTTGAATTGAACGAGGTATCAGGCAAGTTTGAGATTTCGCCTGCCTTTGTACCTCAATCATGTGGAAAGTTTAAGTAATCTTTATTTTAATTTAATATGTCTAAGATTTTTATACATCTTCTGCCAAAAGTAATCTGCTAAATTACATATTTCTATTCGTTTTGTTTATATATGGTATCTATAAGCAAGGTTAGGTTTTTTACCGAAAATTACTAAGATTGCGTTGCATCTATGAAGATGATTAAGGTGATTTATAGTCTTGTTTATGAGAAATTAGAATAATAGTTATTTGAAATATTAATAATATCAGTATTTTTACTTAGTGTTTATATGACAGCATGAATTTTGTATAGGTTGTAGACTGGCACATGAACACCGCAGTACTTCCTGGATCAGTCTTGCACTCTTACACTAAAAGTTGCAGCTACACATACAAATCTCTGAAGCTCCGAGTCTCACTATCACTTTCGGAACTGACGCCAACGGAAAGCTCTGCACCCATACGGGAAGTCGCTTTGCGCCTATAGACTTTTCTCCACCTTTGTAGGCTAAAACTCTTGACTTTGCCTTAGTACGCGTCGGCAGACTTGGTGTATATAGCCGCGATTTCTAATCGCTAGGACTAGATACAAGAGCTTGAATTATGAAACTTGAATAAATGATAAGAATAAATTATAGATTATGCAGATATTAATATACCTAATATATCTACCTAGAGGCATAGATTCTTCCTATGCTCAATCATAGAAATAAGTATTTAGACAGAATTAATTCCACATATTATTTTTCTATTGCCTATTGCCCTAGTCAGTACTAATGAGTAGTTGCTGTAGCAAAATTAAAAAGCAATCGTAAGTGATACAGACTTTCCGTCTAGTAAAATAACCTTATGCAATTAGAATTCATTCCCGTTGAAGAGTTTTACTTTGCTCTTACTCTAGCAGTTCGCACACTGGAAGACATAGATAAACCCGGTTTGGTAGAACAAGTGCGATCGCGACTTTTGGCAGAATGTGGACAACCCTCAACTGTTGCTCCTGGCAAACAAAACACATTTAATTACGTGTTCAGAGTCAAAGGCGCAGATAACACTCCTGCACCTAGTCTGATAGTCTCTATTTCAGATTGGCAGGATAAACTACGCTTGAGTAGCGATTATGGCTGGATGTTAAATCAACAACGTAAGCCAATTCGTACAGAAAAACACGAACAACGTTCACAATTCAGCCAAAATTTGCGATCGCACTTACAAACATGGCTGCATATTCCTCTTGAATAAGTAGATGTCTCAAACTGCAACCTATCAGAGGCATGAAAATCATTTTTTTAGCTTTTTCCAGCCCCTAGCCCCTATTTTTCAGATAGCCTAGGGGTAGATGATTAAAAATTAATTCAAAGCAATTTTGAATTTTTAATTTTTAATGACTTCTACTGGTGGATTAAGTTGTAGTTTGTGCAGCCAGCATTTGTTTAAGTTTTTCCAACTCAGAAGCCCAGCGTGGATCTGGACGAATAGCTTCTGTATCGCCACCTGCTGGGACACTTTCTTTGGGACTACCACCACGGCGAGGCTTCTTAGATTTTTTGTTTTCTCTAGGTGTGCTAGCACTAGCGTTACCACCAGCTTGATTAGCAGCTTTGGGAGCTGATTGTTCTTCATTATCCTCTCCCTTAGTACGAGGTAAGGCCTTTTCTAATTTAATGGGAGAGTCTTTGAACAATTGACCATTGTATTTTTCAATAATTTGGTCTGCTTGTTCGTCATTATTTACCGTGAGAAAACCAAAGCCACGACATTTGCCGGTTTTGCGGTCTTTAATCAGTTTAGTGGTGACAGCATCACCCTCTTCTGCAAAAACTGCTTGCAGTTCTTGACGATCTATTTCTTCTTTAGGCAAATTGCCTATATATAGGCGAACAGACATGAACTAACCTCCAGAGTTAATTGAAAAACTACTAGGCAAAAAACAGTAATTTGGTTTCGGCTTTTGATAGATGCTATTGAATAACAATGCCACAAACCTACTTTCTTACTCCAAACTATTAACCTATTACAATACTGTTTTTTCCCAAGATTAAGCCTGTTGAATACAAAAGCGTACACTGCGCTAACAATACCTTTATTCTAAGAATTTATGAATCTTACAACTTACTGCTTACGACAGGAAATGACTTCAACGCCCTTGTTCCAAAGAATTAAACACCATTTCTTACATTATCACGGTATTTTCTACGTAGCTAGCTTAGGACGGACATTTCCGACTATTGCATGAGAGCATCGTAGCATAAAATACATATTTTTTTGAAGTTTGACTTTTTGGAAACAAAAACCAGCCATAGGCTGGTTAATTTGCTGCTGTGTTGGAAGGAGAAAAAGGGATGGATCGGGGTTTGCAGGCGAGTTTCATTACCAGGCTTGCTAATAAAACTTGCCTACTCTAGCTTATGTTAATAAATGTAACAGAATTGGAAGTTATTTGCAACATTTGTTTACATTTTTGGGTTGTTGGGTGTTGGTTGTTGGTTGTTGGTTGTTGGTTGTTAGTGGTTGATGGCTAATAAGCCCAATTACCCATTACCAATTACCCATTACCAATTACCCATTACCAATTACCCATTACCTACCAACTACTAACCTCTTAAAAGAATATATGCCCCCCAAACCTCTGCTGCCACTGCCAAGACAATAGACCAAATAGGGTGAGGACTATTAACGATTTTTCCGCTTTGAGTTTGTAGGGTTTGAACGTCAATCCAAGGTGTTGCTCCTCGTCGGAACCAGCCAGTGACGATAATCTGACGACCGATCAAATCCTCAGGATTGACATGCTGTCCCAGCCAAGAAATGTGATGTAGTTTCACTAAACCTGTGCTAGATTGCAAGACTAAATCTTGTGCCAAACAGTTGTTAGTACCCTGACGGCCTAATAACTTACCAACCAGACGTACACTGATGTTATCAATAGGAAGAACAGCTGGGTTAGTTAGCAGATCAGGCAGTTGGTCATCTGTTTGGACAGTGGCAGGCTTAATGTTAGGAAAGAAAGAATTTATGCGTAACAATATGCCGATACTAAAGCCAATTAGCATACAGCCCTTGATAAAATTCCAGTTGTCATAAATCCATTTCAAATTTAAAAGTTTAAGTGCAAACAGAGTTTGCCAAGTTAACCAGATCAGACCCCCAAAGGCAATACCCAAGGGAATCCCCAGCCAAGGGGCAATTTGTAATAAAAAAGACTGACGTTTAATTGTTAAAGGCTGTTGGCTTTCGAGATATAATTCTGGTTCTACGTGCCAAAGACGAGCAATTTTACATAGGCGTTTGACGCGATCGCCAATTAAAGGATGAGTATTATTAATTACAAACCACCAACGGTAAGGATTGAGACAATCCCACATTAAAAAAGATTCAAAGGTAGTGTGACCAGCAATACTGCCCAAACACAGACTTTGTTTATAGCCTACGGGTATAACTATATTTAAGCTTTCTAACTGCCAACTGGTATGTTCTTGTTTTTGGACATCACCAGCAATACCAATAGCGATTTTGAGTAAAGCACGGACAAGCCCATTGGGATTACCAGTCACTTCCGCCGCTACGCGATCGCAAAAGTATTGTCGCAGCTGGGACAACCATAAACCAGTTCCCGTCAGCAAGCACCACAAACCGTAAACCAGACTTGTTAGCACAGCAAAAATCCCACGCCACCAAGGTTGTGTTTTTGCATCTCCCCAGTGTCCCAATAACTGATATAGCTGGTAAATCGGAATTGTTAACAGTAGTAACAAAGACATAATTGCACAATTCCAGTGAGCAATATGTCCCAATTGACTAGCATAGATTGTGGCGATTTCATCATCTGTCAGTTGTTCCAATAAACCTTGACTGACTACAATTCTGGCTGTGCGAGGTAAATTCCCATAGCAGAAAGCAACTGGTGCTGTAATTGGTAGGAGAAATAGTTTTGGTGTCCGCCAGCCCTGTTGTTTGCAATAGCGTTGTAAAACCCTCACTGTCTCTTTACTATGCCGTTGCAAAAGGTCTTTTTCTAATTGTCGTTGACCGTAAAACTTTCTCAGTAATCGATCCAACAACCAAGGAGATAAACAAAACAGGACAAAAATCACAACCAGCAAGACAGGTGTAGGATCTCTATATAAAAGCTGGAGTGGTTCTAAAAAAGGCAGTTTCACAAAAGCATCGTTGATAAATCTCATTACCAACACCAGCAGCGTTTTGATTACCCAAAACAGCGCTATACACGTTCCAACTTCGAGTAAGCATAATAGCTTTAAACCCCGCTTTGACAAGGGTTGCCACACTTTCGCGCGTTTAGCCTGTCGCCAGTAAATTGTGGGTGGTTTGACTTTTTCTTGGTTAACAGCGGTGGGGGAATTGGGCGGTGGAGGAAATGGTAAAGATGAGGTTTTTGGTACAGGAGTACGAGGTGTGGAAGATGCTGAAGCCAGCCAACCGCGTGTCTGATTTCCCCGAGGTGTAGGTACTCGCAGGCTACGGACTGGTGTCTGGGAAGGAGGTGTTTGTTCATTTTCATCTTCATCTTCCCCACTCACCGATTTTTGAGACTCCACCTGGGATTTTGCTGCTGCATTTTCCCAGGGGACAAACCCAGTGGCATCAGTTGTAGAGGTATCCTCAGTTTGATAACGTTTTTTGATTTGTTGTAAAGAACGTTCTGCCCATTCTTTAACTTGCTGACGTTCGTTTTGAACTAAAGTCTCGCATAATGCGATCGCTGCTGCAACTTCACCAATACGCGCATAAACTACAACCAAGCCGATTTCAGCTTGGATAACTGCCGTGCGATCGCTTTGGCTACCTGCAATGGCTTCTAGTATAGCTTTGGCTGTTTGGTAATCTCCTTGCTTCAGGGCGGTTAAACCAGCCTTCAAAGATGGTTCAGGATGTGAAGGCATAGTCTGCACTCCAATAACTATATTGTTAGTGGTAACAGGTAATAGGTAATTGGTAATTGGTAAAAACTATTACCTATTACCCATTACCAGTTACCCATTCACTACTGGTTGTTGACTAGAAAACACCGGGGCGATCGCGCTTAATTTCAAATCCGGGTGATCTTCTTGTAATTGTTGGCAATTCCACTCATTACGAAATAGTAAAACTGGGCGACCCATACTGTCTTTAACTGTGGTTGTATTGAACAAGCGTCCGATCTTGCTTAATGCTTCCCAACCACCTTCTACCCAACGGGCAACGCTGTAGGGTAATAAATCCAGGATGGTTTCTACTCCATATTCATTCATTAAACGGAATTGCACCACCTCAAATTGCAACTGACCTACCGCAGCTAAAATCGGATCGCGTTTGGCTTCATCCACGGAGTACATAATTTGTACAGCCCCTTCTTCGCGCAACTCCGAAACGCCTTTTTGGAACTGCTTAAATTTGGATGGGTTGGGGTTGCGCAGAGTGGCAAACAACTCTGGAGAGAAATAAGGAATGCCCTCATACTCTAACTTTTGCCCAGTGTAAATTGTATCCCCGATTGCAAAAACACCAGGATTATTCAAACCGATCACATCACCTGGATAGGCGATATCGATAGACTCTCTCTCCTGGGCAAAGAGTTTTTGCGGACGAGATAAACGGACGGCTTTGCCTGTGCGGGCGTGATTGACCGTCATATCTTTTTCAAACTTGCCTGTACACACACGCACAAATGCGACGCGATCGCGATGTTTGGGGTCCATATTGGCTTGGAGTTTGAACACAAACCCAGAAAATTCTGGGTAGTCGGGGTAAACTTCACCCAAACTACTCTGATGTGGGCCTGGTTTGAGGGCGTATTCTAGAAAATACTTGAGGAATAATTCCACCCCAAAGTTAGTCATGGCACTACCAAAGAAAACAGGCGTCATTTTGCCTTGGTGTACCAAATCTAAATCTAGGTCTGGTCCTACGCCTTCTAACAGTTCTAAGTCGTTTTTTAGCTGATAGTAAAGATCTTGTTCTAAAAGTTCTTCAATTTCGGCATTACCCAAATCAACCACTGTATCTACCGCTTCTTTACTACCGTGGGCGCTGCGTTCAAACAGGTGAATTTGCTGTTTTTGGCGATCAAAGACACCTTTAAAGCGATCGCCCATACCAATGGGCCAGTTGACTGCATAGGTCTGCAATCCCAGTTCTTGCTCAATTTCATCTAGCAGTTCGAGGGGTTCCCGTCCGGGACGGTCAAGCTTGTTCACAAAAGTGAAAATGGGAATACCCCGCATTTTACAGACTTCAAACAGTTTGCGTGTCTGGGGTTCCAGACCCTTAGCAGCATCAATCAGCATCACTGCATTATCTGCTGCTGCCAGAGTCCGGTAAGTATCTTCACTGAAATCCTGGTGTCCAGGGGTATCCAGTAAATTTATGTGGTAATTCTGATAGGTAAATTGCAACACAGTCGAAGTAATCGAAATACCCCGTTGTTGTTCCATCGCCATCCAGTCAGAAGTCGCCTTGCGCTGGGCCCGTCGTGCTTTGACTGCACCAGCTTCGTGAATAGCACCTCCGTATAACAGTAGTTTTTCTGTCAGCGTAGTTTTACCAGCATCAGGGTGAGAAATAATCGCAAAATTGCGACGAAGTTCAACTGCATTCTGAAGTTCTAACTCAAGGTCAGTTGACATAACTGTATCTACTTGTAAATTATTAAATTTAACTTAACTTTTTCCAACTTTAGCGAGTCTTTTCATCTTAGAACAACAATGCTCATGATAGGGTCTTTATGTAAGAAAGGCAGAAGACAAAAGGCAGAAAGATAAATATCAAGATTCATGCTTCATGCTTCACACTGCACTAGAGTCAAAGGAACAGAGAAATGTACGACATGGAGAAGCGCAAGCTTTTATCAGCAATTTCTCATGCAGCTATCTTTTTGAGTTCGACATTAGTCTCAATTGGTATACCAATTTTTATCCTCTTTGCAACTAACGATCCTGTTGTGAAAGAAAATGCTAAAGAAGCCATTAATTTTCACTTAAATGTCTGGCTTTATGGGGCTATTATTGGTATGTTGATTTGGCTAACTTTTGGCTTGCTCATACCTCTGGCTGGTCTATGGTTTTTAGTTCACTGGGGATTAACAATTTGGGCACTTTTTCATGTTTTAAGTGATACTGAAAAACCTTTTCGTTATCCCTTCATTTTCCGCATTTTTTAGCAGAAAAATAGATTTTTATCCGGTTGCATCGCAGTCACCAATGAATATCCAAAATAAACAGGTGGCTTGCCAATACCTGGTCATCACTGACCGAGAATGGGTTATAGGCTGTGTTTTGATGACCAAAAACTCCTTGAAGTTACAAGCTTGCAAATCCTATAAGTGGGAGCAATCCCAAATCTAAAATCCAAAATTGTCTGACCAATTACCGTTGCGCCTCACACACATATCACCACCAATTTTTCATCAAGTTCATCGATCATGTATTCATGCAAGCTTTCGTATACTTTCTTGTCTTTTTGAGAAGATAAATGACAAGCAAGTTGTAAAATACAAAATTGCCCCACAACCTCATCGGCAGTAGGGCAGAGGACAGTTAAGCGCTGTTTGTAGTGTGTCCTTCTGAAACGGGATTTAGCCCTAAGTTTGTGACGCTTTGTTTTTTGTCCATTTGTATTTTTTCTTCATAAAAATTTATGTTTCCCATTCATCGACCCCGCCGTCTGCGTACTCATCCCCAACTCCGCCGGATGGTACGTGAAACTGTTCTCACCACCAGCGACTTGATTTACCCTCTATTTGCTGTACCCGGAGAAGCGATCGCCAACGAAGTTAAATCCATGCCTGGCGTCTATCAGCTTTCGATAGATAAAATTGTGGAAGAGGCAAAAGAAGTTTACGACTTAGGAATCCCCGCCATCATTCTGTTTGGTATTCCAGCCGAGAAAGATGTCGATGCTACAGGCGCATGGCATGATTGCGGTATTGTCCAGAAAGCTGCAACGGCAGTGAAGGAAGCAGTTCCAGATTTGATTATCATTGCTGACACTTGTTTGTGTGAGTATACCAGTCATGGTCACTGCGGCTATTTGCAAGTTGGTGACTTGACAGGACGGGTTTTAAATGACCCCACCCTGGAACTACTCAAGAAAACCGCCGTTTCCCAAGCAAAAGCAGGCGCTGATATTATTGCACCTTCAGGGATGATGGATGGATTTGTGCAAGCAATTCGCGCTGGTTTGGATGAAGCAGGTTTCCAAGACACACCAATTTTATCCTATGCTGCCAAGTATGCTTCAGCTTACTACGGACCATTCCGGGATGCCGCTGATTCAGCACCCCAGTTTGGCGATCGCCGCACCTATCAAATGGACCCCGGAAACTCCCGCGAAGCCATCAAAGAAATAGAATTGGATATTGCTGAGGGCGCTGACATGCTAATGGTGAAGCCAGCTTTGGCTTACATGGATATTATTTGGCGTGTGAAACAAGCTAGCAATTTACCTGTTGCTGCTTACAACGTCTCCGGTGAATATTCTATGGTCAAAGCCGCAGCCCTCAACGGCTGGATTGACGAACAGCGCGTAGTCATGGAAACTTTAACTGGTTTCAAGCGGGCTGGTGCAGATCTAATTCTAACCTACCACGCTAAAGATGCAGCGCGTTGGCTGGGGTAGGCAGGGGTTTGTCCTCTAGGGCGACAAAATTTCATCTGGTTGATTGGCTTTTAATCTCACGCAGAGGCGCAAAGGTGCAGGGTGAATCTTATGTATCTTGGTGTCTGGGCGTGAGATTGAAGAAATGCTGGAGTCAGACTGAGGCGTATTTTAAGAGAGTATACTGAGTTGTGCGATCGCAATTTTTGAACACACACCCCGATCTGAATCAGGCGATCGCTCACCTCAAGTGTGAGATAATTATGCTTCCCCTTTCAGGAGTTTTGTAAACGCCACATGCTCTTGGGAGTTGCCGACTACCAGTAGGCGATCGCCTGATGCAAGGGTGAATTCACCAGTGGGATAGCGGTAAAGTTGTTTGTTGCGTTCAACTGCCATCACAGTAGCTCCAGTTAAACGGCGCGCGTTGGTTTGAGCCAGGGTCAGCCCCACTAAAGGAGAATCTGAATGTAGGACATACCAGTGATTTTGTAGCCCTTCGATCGCCACCTCCAGATCAGCTGCACCCCAGTACTCTGATCGTTCTGGCAAAATGTCCCGATACCGTCCACGGCGATAACGGTTCACAACCTGCTGCACTGCATAGGTAGAATCGCCCAACTTCAAAAGCATATGTGCGCCCATTTCCAGAGAAGCTTCAAATTCTGGTTGCACCACCTCTTGAGCGCCCAACTGGTAAAGCGAATCAATTTCTTCATTCACGTGGGCACGGACGGTAATATCTAAATCTGGTGCTAGACTTAAAGCACGCTTTAAAGTCAGTCGAGTTGCCATCGGATCTGGTAGAGCGATCGCCATTGCTTTGGCTTGAGTGAGATTGGCTTTTTCCAACACCAACGTACTGGAAGCATCACCAAAAAGATAGGGAATTCTTCGCTCCCGTAAGGTTTGGAGAGCCGCTTCATTATTATCAATCACTAAAATTTTATGCCCCTGAAAATATAGCATCCTCACGAGAGTTTGCCCCACCCGACCATACCCCACCACTACCACATGATTGGCAAGTTCTTGCTCAAATCCGACTAAGCGGGGAGAACTGTTCAACTGCAAAAATGGACTCAGCACCGAAAGCTGTTCTAACCACTGAAGCAGATACGGAGTTGCCTTCAGCATAAAAGGTGCGAGCAACAATGTGATAGCTGTTGTTCCTACAGTCAGTCCATAAAGTCTAGAAGAAAAAAGTCCTTTAGTTTGAGCAACACCTGCTAACACAAAGGAGAATTCCCCAATTTGGTTGATACCGATACCGACCGTAAGTGCCGTTTTTAAGGAATAGCCAAAACCCCTGACAATCAATGCAACGATCGCTGCTTTACCGAGCATAGTGACCGCTATTAACCCAATTAAGACCCAGCCATTTGCCAGCAGGAAACCAGGATCAATCAATATTCCAATTGAAACAAAAAACAGAGTCGCAAACACATCTCGCATTGGTAGAACGCGATCGAGGGCATGATCAGCATATTCCACATTGGAAATCATTAGCCCTGCCACAAATGCACCCATAGCAATACCCAAACCAATGGCGTAGGTAAAAAGGGCAATTCCCAAGCAAAGCACCAAAATTCCAAGTAGAAATAACTCCTGAGACCCACTTTGAGCAAGTAATCGGATCAGGAAGGGAATGACCCACCTGCCGGTTAGAATTGCCCCAAGTAAAAAAAGTAGTACCTTGAGTAGTGCAGTAAATAAGGCAATACCAATAATATTGGTCGGCTGGGTTAAAGCAGGTAGGACTGCCAACATCAGTCCTAAGCCCAGGTCTTGCACAATCAGAATCGCCAGCATAACCTGCCCATGAACGGTTTGGACTTCATTCCGTTCAATCAAACTTTTGAGTACGACTGCTGTTGAGGACAGGGAAAGAACTGCACCCAGAAAAATCGCCTTTGGAACAGTCTGAACCCAGCCTGTCAAATAGGCGAGTCCTCCTGCCAGTAGAATCGTGAGTATGATTTGCAGCGATCCACCACCAAGGGCAATAACCCTTAACCGCAATAAGTCTTTAAGAGAAAATTCAACACCCAAAGCAAACAACAATAAGGCTACCCCAACTTCGGATAGCACTTGAATATCCCCCTCAAGGGTAACCAGCTTTAACCCCGCAGGTCCGACAACTATACCTCCCAACAAATATCCAAGTAACACGGGCTGACGCAAACGACTTACTAGATACCCTCCGCTTACCGCAACCCCCAACACTGTTACCATTTCGACAATCAGTGTCAACTTGCCAGCCATTTATTCTTTTTCCTTCAATATTTTCTACAGGGTATCGTTTCTGAATCACGCCTAGCGAAGGTTAGACAATTTTGGATTTTGGATTTTGGATTTTGGATTGACCCCGATTGATCCCACAGATAAATCTGCTTTCTTGTACTCTGGGAGGAATTATCGATCATTGGCGATCGCTAATTATGATCGCTGTATAAGTTCGTAGTAAGGACTTTAGTTTTGAACCCCCAGGGTAGTTCATCGCATGAGTTTTGATCAGTTGTGAAAGTTTGTAGTTACGGCTTTAGCCCTTGAAATTGAGCGATTTATCGCTCATATAATTAATGCGATCAACCACTAAGTTTATTGTCTTAGCGTCAGTATTACTTCTATCAAGTTGGTTTGTTTGCTTGTCAGAAGGTACAGAGATTACCTATAAAATAATATAGTTAATAATATCGACACTAGTTGGCTTTTTTACGTCAATTGATTTAATAAATGCATTCATATAGTTATCAAAGGGAGCATTTAGGTATGGATATGCAAGTCCTGAGAGAACGCGCGGGGCTTAGCCGTGCAGAGGTTGCCTTCAGGCTTGCAATCAGTGAAACTAGCGTTCGCAACTGGGAAGCAGGGCGTACTGAACCCACAATGACGCCTAAAAAATACCTAGAAGCGTTGCGACTATTCAAATGCACACCAGAAGAATTAGCAGCAGCAAGCGAAAAATCTATCAACCAACGGCATAAACGCAAACCAGGAAGACCAAGGAGATTTCCCAACAATCAATTAAATCAGGTAACTCCTATGCCTGATGCGCCTGCTGCTGAAATACGGATATAGCTCAAGAGATCACAGATATCACTATCTCAAAATTTATGGGGAAATAATGAAATTAACTGATAAAATTTATACGCTCCATTCAAGGGCGTTGTAGACTTCTTTTGTCAGGCTGTCCCAGAATTAAATCAGTTATCAATGATCAGTAAACAGTTATCCAGCTTGTTCACTGATAACTGATAACTGTTAAAGCTGGTACACAAAACTTTGTGTTGAGCTAAGTGTCGGCAATAGACGTACAATATCGCTGTGGCAGCAGTTGACCATTTGCATCGCAATTTCTGTCTTACTCCAAGAGCATTAGTTTGAGAAATACCTGAAGTTATCCAAGATATTGATGTGTTTACACGTATTTAGAACAGCAGCATCGCTGACCGTATTTACAGTAGAAGCACGATAAGATTCTAGAACAATAAATGTACAAGAGGTCGAATGGCAGAAACACTACTCTTCAACGCCTTACGGGAAGCCATTGATGAAGAAATGGCGCGTGACTCCACAGTATTTGTACTTGGTGAAGACGTAGGACATTACGGTGGTTCCTACAAGGTGACAAAAGACTTGTATCAAAAATACGGAGAACTCCGAGTTTTAGATACCCCGATCGCCGAAAACAGCTTCACCGGTTTAGCAGTAGGATCAGCAATGACCGGGTTACGACCGATTATCGAAGGCATGAACATGGGTTTTTTGCTCCTTGCCTTTAACCAAATCGCCAACAATGCCGGTATGCTACGCTATACCTCCGGCGGTAACTTTAAAATTCCGATGGTAATTCGTGGCCCTGGGGGTGTAGGGCGTCAACTTGGTGCAGAACATTCCCAACGATTAGAAGCTTACTTTCAGGCTGTACCTGGCTTAAAAATAGTTGCTTGTTCCACACCTTACAACGCTAAGGGACTGCTGAAATCTGCTATTCGCGATGATAACCCAGTCCTATTCTTTGAACACGTCCTGCTTTACAACTTAAAAGAAAACCTGCCAGAAGAAGAATACCTGTTACCGCTAGATAAAGCAGAAATTGTGCGTCGTGGTCAAGATGTGACAATCCTCACTTATTCACGGATGCGTCATCATGTCACACAAGCTTTGAAAACATTGGAAAAAAAAGGTTATGACCCAGAAGTCATTGATTTAATCTCTCTTAAACCCCTGGATATGGAAACCATTGGGGCATCCATACGCAAAACCCATCGAGTGATTATAGTCGAAGAGTGTATGAGAACAGGAGGCATTGCCGCAGAATTAATAGCCTCAATAAACGAGCGCTTTTTTGATGAATTAGATGCACCTGTGCTGCGGCTTTCTTCCCAAGATATCCCTACACCTTACAATGGCATGTTGGAGAGATTGACAATTGTTCAACCAGAGCAAATTGTCGAAGCTGTAGAAAAAATGATGGCTTTGCGAGTTTAGAAACAACTTGTTGGTTGTTGGGAACAATCAACAACCAACATTTAAAAACTTAACTCTTCACTCATAATTGATCAAAGAGCGCTATTATAGCGTTTGTCGAAGCGAGTGATGGTATGCAAAGACAGCGATCGCTATTAGCCCTAATTTTAGTTATGGTAATTGCCGCTATTGCGGTAATTGCCACAATTCCTATACCCCTGGGACTGGACTTGCGGGGAGGTTCACAACTGACTATTCAGGTGAAGCCAACACCAGAAATTCCACGCATCACTGAACGAGAATTAGAAGCTGTCAAAAGTGTCGTGGAAGGTCGTGTCAATGGTCTTGGTGTCTCTGAACCTGTAATTCAAACAGTTGGAGAAGACAAGATTTTAGTGCAGTTACCTGGAGTCAATGATCCAGAGGAAGCAGAAAGAGTACTAGGTGGTACAGCACAGTTAGAGTTTCGCCAACAAAAACCAAACACAGAAACTCAGTTGTTTGCTTTACGAACTTCACAACAAGAACTTAAACAACAACAGCAACAATTAAAAAACTCTAACGATACCGCAGCGATCGCCAAAAATAGAGAAGCGCTGCAAAATAATAGCCAAGCGATCGCTGAATTATTTGAGAGTACCAATCCACCACTCACTGGTCAATACCTCAAGGACGCCCGTGGCGAACCAACCTCAGGTAATAATTGGGAAGTTGCCATTCGCTTTGATCAAAAAGGTGGTGAACTTTTTGCTCAGATCACCAAAAATCTCGCTGGTACAGGTCGCAGCATTGGCATTTTTCTGGACAATGAACTGATTAGTTCTCCCGTAGTCGGGCCGGAATTTGCAGCCACAGGTATTACTGGTGGTGGTGCTGTAATTACTGGTAACTTTACACCCCAACAAGCCAACGAATTAGGTGTACAACTCAAGGGTGGTTCTTTACCCGTACCAGTAGAAATTGGTGAGATTCGTACAGTAGGCGCAACTCTTGGTAAAGATAGTATTCAAAGCAGTATCTGGGCAGGTGTTGGTGGTCTGATCTTAGTTCTCATATTCATGGTGATTTACTACAGACTACCAGGAGTAATTGCGGACATAGCATTAGTAATTTACGCACTCTTGACTTGGGCTAGTTTTGCTTTGTTAGGCGTTACACTCACCCTACCAGGAATTGCAGGTTTCATCCTCAGTATTGGTATGGCAGTTGATGCCAACGTACTTATATTTGAGCGTACACGGGAAGAATTGCGAGCAGGCAAAACTTTATATCGTTCAGTAGAATCAGGTTTTTATCGCGCCTTTTCTAGTATTTTAGACAGTAACGTCACGACCTGGATTGCATGTGCTGCCTTATTTTGGTTGGGATCTGGTTTAGTTAAAGGGTTTGCCCTCACCCTGGCTTTAGGTGTAGCGGTAAGTATGTTCACAGCCATTACCTGTAGTCGGACATTCATGTTCTTGGCAATTTCTATTCCTTCCTTAAAGAAACCTGAATTATATTGTCCCAACTTGTCAGCCTCAAACAAGACGGAGGTGGCGCGATGAAACTGAGTATTAACAAATCGCGATCGCTATGGTGGGGTATTTCCTCCATCATTATCCTTGCTGGTATCATCTCAATGGTGATCTCCTGGCAACAAATAGGCGCACCCCTCCGTCCCAGCTTGGATTTTGTTGGTGGTACACGCTTGCAGTTTGAACGGGATTGTAGCAACCCAGATAACTGTAATCAAGCCATTGATATCAACGAAGTTCGAGAAGTAGCCAACGCCCAAGGACTTGGTGACAGCAGTATCCAGATTATCGCTGATAAGGATACAGGCAAAGACAACGGTGTATTAATCCGCACAAAAACCCTGGATGTAGAGCAGCGTACCAAGTTACAAAATGCCCTTAGTGAAAAAATTGGCACATTTGACCCGCAAAAAACCCAGATAGATACTGTTGGTCCAACAATTGGAAAAGAATTGTTGAGGAGTGGCCTCATCGCGCTCGTAGTCTCTTTTATTGGTATTATTGTTTACTTAACTTTCCGCTTTCAGTTAGACTTCGCTGTCTTCGCGATTATTGCTCTATTCCACGACGTTTTAGTGACAGTAGGGATTTTCTCGATTCTTGGCTTGGTGGCAGGTATAGAGGTAGACAGTCTATTCATTGTTGCCTTGTTGACAATTACAGGTTTCTCTGTGAATGACACCGTGGTAATTTATGACCGGATTCGGGAGACACTGAAAATCAATCCTAATCATCCGATCGCTGAGATTGTTGATGATGCAGTCAACCAAACTCTCACACGTTCCATCAATACAACGTTAACAACCTTGCTAACATTATTTGCGATCTTCCTATTTGGTGGAGCAACCCTAAAGAACTTTTCCCTCGCCTTGATTATTGGTTTTACGATGGGTGCTTATTCCAGTATTTTCATCGCCAGTACTCTCTTAGCTTTATGGCGAGAACGCAAAGCCCAACCTGTTGTTTCCTCTACTTCAGAATCTATAAATAGTTAGTTGTTGGTTGTTGGTTGGTTGTTAGTGGTTAGTGGTTAGTAGTTCTTTGGTTGTTGTTTGTTGGTGGTTAGTAGTTAGTAACTATTCCCCACACTCCCCCACTCCTCCCTCGCCTATGGATGAACCGGAAACTTTATATCCCAGTGAAAACCCTGATAATAATTTGACAAAACAGGTACAAAAGCTACATCATCTCACAGTATGTGGGAGATGGCTGTTTGTTGGTTTTCTGTGGCTGACTATTGCACCTTGGTGCTTGTGGAGTCTACGTGAAGAGATCGCTTTGTGGAGACAATATTTTACTTGGGTAGCTGTCAGATATGGGCTTTATTTCCATCCATTTGCTACCCTTGGTTTAGCTTTTTGCATCGGCATGACGGTTGCTGTTTTGGTTTGGCAAAGTCGTAATATCCTATTTGGGCTACCGCAACAAGACAAGGAACGTCTTAAAAAACAGGTATTTCGCATACGCCAACAAGGGCCTAGTCATCCCCTGTGGAAGTGGATTTGTCAGTAAACCTTGAATTATTTATTACAAAACAGTTGCCATAGAACCATAAAGGCTGTATCTTTTCCACAGCGAAACTCAGCCAAGGTACTGCCTAAATTGGTGCGATGATGAATTCTTCTCAGATTCAATTAAGCGATCGCAAATCAAAAATAGACCTTTACCAACTCCAACAGCTATTAAATACTTCAGCTTTCTGGGCAAAAGGGCGGAGTATCGAAGATTTAGGAGTAGCCATTGCCAACAGTGACCCTGTGATTAGCATTTGGGATGGGCAACAACTAATCGGCTTTGCTAGGGCAACTTCCGACTGTATTTATCGTGCCACAATTTGGGACGTTGTGATTCATCCAAACTATCGTGGTAAAGGACTAGGTAGTAAATTAGTAGAAACAGTTGTGAGTCATCCTCGCCTACAAAGGGTAGAACGTGTCTACTTAATGACTACTAGCCAGCAGCAATTCTATGAAAAAATTGGCTTTCAAAAAAATTCCACCACTACAATGGTGCTTTACAATCAATCAAGTTTGAGTTCTGTGCCAACAGCAGAAATTCAGCTTCAGGAATCATGAATCAGTCAACACTCAAGGATTAGTAGTTAGTGGTTATTGGTTATTTCCCCACTCCATGCTTACGGGAAGCCTATGAGCACGTCTACACACCCCTCATACTCCACCCTTACCTTAAGCCGCGCAAAGCGCATCTACATACTCCTCATACTCTTCATCACCCCATCACCCCTACTTCCTAGGAATAGCCACTTGTAACCTAGTCATTTCTTCAGCTTGTTCTGTTGTTAAAGGAGGAACAATTTCTAATTTACCTCCCATCACTTCTAGTAGAGTTTGATTCAGCAAGAACTTCATTCCTGGGTCAAAAGCAATATTATCTTCCTCAGGTTCAGCAAGTTTATTGGTAGATGAAATTAAATCTATTGGTTCAGACTGTAAAACAGTTTGTTTCGGCACATCCAGCCAAACATAAACAAATTTATCTTGAGAAGAGGCTTGGGTAGATATATAAATACCGCCTTCCTCCATCTGAGCGATCGCAGTTTCGATTAAATTGATTAATACTTGTTTGAACCAACGAGAATCTACTACCACTTTCAATTCTGATTCTGGCAGTAAAACTTTGAAGGGGAAATTGCGATTTTCTGCCAGCATATAAGTTAAATCATAAACTTCCTGCAACAAATCTTTGAGCGATCGCGGTTGCAAGTCTAGTTTATTTGTACCATGTTCTAATCTGGCAACAGTGAGAATTTCATCAATTAATTTCAGTAGCTTGAGTGTCCGGTCATGAGCTTGTTTGATAAACTCTCGTTCTTCTTCTGGGTTTTCACACAAATTTGCCAAAATTAGCTGTTGTAAACCAATTAAACCATTGATTGGCGATCGCAATACATGGGTAGTCCGTGCTAAATACCCAGCTTTAAACTGACTCATTTCGCGCGCCATTTCATACGCCAATTGCGTTTGTTTGATCTGTTGTTGGAGTTTCACTACATCCTGTTGTTCTGTTGGTAGCACTGGGGATGAACTAGATGGCTTATTTTTACGTGCCAATAATCCACTAAAACCCAATCCTAATAATAGTCCTGCTCCTAGATATGCCCAGTTACTCCAATCCATACATTTGGCAAATATAAACATTATCAGTGATCAGTTATCAGTTATCAGTAAACAAGCTTGATCACTGTTCACTGACAACTGATAACTGATTTAATTCAGCTTAACTCCTCCTTGCCGTAAAATCTGCCAATTCATCCCAGTCCATTTGGCAACAGTGGAGGGTATTCCATTTCCTGGTATTTTACTTTCGTATTCTGTGCTAGCTAATGCCAGAACTTCAGGAAACTGAGCTGTGATTTCTGCCATTGTCTGTAAAGGTGGTTGACCTGACAAATTAGCACTAGTGGTAGCAAGAGGCCCTGTTTGCGCTAATATCTTTTGAGCGATCGCACAATCAGGAACGCGGATACCAATTGTCGTTGGATCTATAGGATTCATCGCTATTGGTACTCGTGCAGAGGCTGGTAAAACTAAAGTCAGCGCCCCTGGCCAATATTCGTCAGCAACTTCTTGCCAAATTTGATACTCTTGTGTATTTCCTTGGACAAAAGGCCAAAGTTCCTCCGCACTAGCTGCCATTAAAATTAATGGTTTATCTTGAGTGCGTTGTTTAGCTTGAAAAATTAAGGCAGCCTGCTCTGGTAAACTTGCCAAAGCGGGAACGGTGTCTGTGGGAAAACTGATTAATTTGCCTGCCAGTGCACCAGCTACGAGGGTATCGAAGGAAACTTGTGCCATTTCAAAATTATGAATTATGAATTACGTAAGAATATAAGGTTTTTTGGCAATTGCCCTATTGATTTTGATTGACGTAGAGACCCCCAAGGGCGTCTATGATTTAAAAAACATGATTTTAATTCACATTAGGCGTGAATGATGAATATGAATTATGTTTATAGTTCATAATCTTTGGGCAAGGGCAAAGCGTTCTATACCAGCTAAATCAGTATAAATTTCAATATCGCAGTAGCTGCCTTGATTTTGTAACATCTCCTGCACAGCATCCGCCTGTCCTGCCATCATCTCTACAAGCCAGACTCCACCTGATTTTAAATAAGTCGGGGAAGTTTCGACCAAATAACGAATACAGTCTAAACCGTCGTCACCACCATCAAGTGCTAAATGTGGCTCATGGTTGACAACTTCTGGTTGTAAGATTGACAGGGTACTGCTAGGGATATAAGGCGGATTCGACACCATACCACTCAATCGTCCTTTGAAAGACTCCAGGGGTTCCCACCAATAGCCTTGATAAAATTTGATGCGATCGCTCAGCTTGGCATTTTGGGCATTAATTTGAGCGATCGCAACTGCTGCGCTTGAATAATCAACAGCATGAATTGTCGCCTCTGGTAAAGCATCTGCTAGCCCAATGGCGATTGCTCCACTACCAGTTCCTAAATCTGCCCAGTGTCCTTGTTGTAGACCCAGTTCGTTCTTACTCTTGGCAATTGCTGCTACTGCAATATCAATCAACAACTCTGTTTCTGGTCTGGGGATTAAAACCGCAGGAGAAACTGTGATTTTGAAGTTTCGCCAAGGTGTAACTCCTGCAATGTACTGCACTGGCAGGCGTTCCTTTAATCGTTTTTGCCAGAGTAGATCTAATTCTGCTAAAGGCAACTGTAACTGAATTTGTGCCCAGTCTTTAAACGATTCCAAGCGTAGCGCCAAACGATCTAATCCAGCTATTTCTTGTAATAGCCAGTCTACCTCGGTAGGTGATACATCAGCAGCGATCGCCGCAGCGATCGCCGCTTGACGCCATTGCCAGAGTTGCAAACCAGAAATTTCTTTGGGCTGTTGCTCCGCCATGATTATCAGTTAGCAGTTAGCAGTTATTAGCTAATTTCAATGACTCAAATCGTTGAAGAGTGAACAGTCTCAAATTTGTAAAAGGAATCCCACACATAAAATGTGTGGGGAGATATCAGTTTGTTGACATACCTCCTCGTCCCAAAGGAGCGAGGATTCCTTGACGCTTCACAGAAACTTGCTACTAGGTAGTCTTACAGTCTCTCCACGTCCGTTTAGAGTCTCCCAATGCCCTATGGCGACTACTAGGACGGGGTTTTAGACCCAAAATCTCGATAACTGATAAAGCTAGTTATTTTTTCGGTTGAGTGGGTGGTGTGACAGCATTATTGGGCTTGAGATTTGGTGTCGCAACTGTGTTAGGCGCATTAGTCCTTGGCTGCTTGCTGATATATTCTAAGCTTTCTGAAGAAGGTACTAAAGTAACTTGCTTCAACCACTCATCGTTTTTTTGCTGCAACGTTTGGATGACACCTTCAATATCAACTACCTGGATTTCCGCTTTGGGAATATCTTTCTTGACCTGGTTCAACAAACCTTGGGCGTCTTTTTGACTCAAAAACAAAGGCACAATTTCTTGATTATTAGACTTCCGTTTGACTGAAACATAGCCCTTATCTGCTGATTGAACAATAAACACGGGTACAATTAAACCTTTGACCTCTTGACCTTTTTGGCGTAGTAGTGTAATCGCTCCTTGAAGATCTTGCTGTCCGGGTTGAAGGGCAAACAAGACGCGGTCTGGTTTATTCCTATCTTCTCGGAGCTTTTGATAAACGACTCCCATTGGCACAGGTTTTACTTGCAGGGTTTTCACCATTTCTACAAGTTTCGGGTCTTTTTGTTTCCGCAGTTGCTCTAAAAAGTTCTGCGCTTCTTGTCCGTTCATAAATACATCTGCCACCGTAGTACTTTTTTGTCCATTTTGGGCAGGAGGCAGAGTACGAGTTAGGGGTACACCTTGAGGATTAGTGATGAGAAAAACAGGTACTTCATTCAGTTTTTCTGTTATTTGTTGGTCTGGTAATGCTAGTACTGGGGCATTTCCGCTAAAAACTGTTGCCAGCAGAGTACTCCCCACTAAACCTAATGTTGTACCCCAGCGAACCAATGATTTCATGACTTCTCCTAGCATCAATATTTTTTATCAAGTCAAACAAATTGTTATAGTCGCACAGAACCAACTAGTTTCTGTTATGGTACCTGTTCTACTAGTGGATTGTGCAGTGGTTTGTTCGTCAATTTCCCATAGAGATTGACAGCAAAGTAACGTAGATAGATGCCTGCTATATGTTGCTTTCAGACGGTGAAAACTCTCCCGCTTGTGAAGGCGACAAATGCCATTTTATTGCCTTTACTATGCCATAGTTGACGCCATATGCCAGTCATTCGTTCCATCTCCTCCATGACATGATTGCCTTAATCTACACATATCCTCCTATAAATTGAATTTGTCTTTTATACCTCAAAACTAAGCTGGCAGCAAAATTACAAAGTTTTATTTTTCCGCAATAATCGGTAATTAAAGTGCAAATATAATTACCAAAACTTTTATGAAAATATCTAAGATTAAAATATAGTCAATTTTTATTTATTTATGAGAAAATGAAAAGCTGCATATAACTTGGTCTAAATATAAAACAATAATTATTTAACCAACTGAATCTATAAGTGATAAATCACAGATAGATTGTGAATTGCGACACTATCTACTTGATAGAACTATCTATCTGAATCAATAATTACTATAGACTTGCGTATATTTCTCTTGATTAGAAAAAATCTCTTCCATTTCTTACGCATATTAGTGAGCAGTTACATTCTTGTTAGATTACTGTTTCTAGCAATCGTGTAGGAGTTGTGAAGACAGTCCAGACCCCCGACTTTTTCCAGAATAAAAAACCCTAGACCAATTCAATGATCTAGGATTACATAACTAAATTTTTGAAGTCGGGATGACAGGATTTGAACCTGCGGCATCCTGCTCCCAAAGCAGGCGCGCTACCAAGCTGCGCTACATCCCGTTAATTCCAATATCTTATCACAGTTGGGAACGTTTACACAAAATATAAATACATAAAAGCGTAGACTCTTTTATTCTACATCTTATGACTATACGCAAACAAGGATAAATCTACAAGGAAGTCGTTTATATGTCAAGAAATAGGGGTATAGCGCCAAGCAAGGAGCAAAGCAGCTAGGTTAGGAATTTAACTGTATTTATACCTATACTGCTATTACGGTATCTTCTAGCAAAAATATATGTTCATTAATTGGGCTAATTAAATACATTTGCTGCTTACTGAGGATACCAGAACATACCTTTAATGCCTTCTGGATCTGACATAAAACCCAAGCTTCGGTAGAAGTCTACAACATGGGGATCAGCAAAAAGAGTTACATTACTGATTTCTTCACTCCTCAGTTTTTTGAGAACATATTTCATCAGTGCTTTACCCAGCCCTTTACCTTGAAAATCTGGATGAACTACCACATCCCAAATCGTGGCATTAAAAGCATGATCCGAGGTAGCACGGGCAAAACCAATGAGTCGCCTTTTATTACCTCGCACTTGCCACATTGAAGCAACGAGAAAACTATGCTCAATAGCTTTTTTAACTTTTCTTAAAGGGCGACGCGACCAACCAACCGCATCACATAGTTCTTCCAGTTCATATAAATCAATATCTCTTTCCGTACTAAAAACAATGCGAGTCTCCTGGGTAGAAGCTTCGCTGACGCCACTGGAATTACCAGCGCTGTCCACTGTGTGCTCTTCAAAGGAAGTAGTTTTAGTTGTTGCGATCGGTTCAGAAGCACTAAACCAAGTTTTCCAAAAACCCATGCCAGCGTGGTTCGGGTAGTATAACTGAATTGGTTTCTAATGAAAGAGTGTTTATTAACGCTTATCTGAGTCAGTTATGTCTAAGTATCTCTCACATCCGTTGTTTTTGGCATAGTCGAGAGTTCCAATGACAGTTCTCAGTAATCGTTTACTTCACATCAATCATTTTCAACTTTAGCATTTTGTAGTAAGGCTAGGAAAAATTAACCAAAAGGACGGCAACTTAAAACTAAATAGCACACAAAACGTACGAAAGCTTTAGATTTGATCACAGCAAGCAAGGCTTACCTCCAACAATGGCTTCTGGTTTAAAATCTTCAACACTGGAACTCCTAAAACGCTTTAATCGCGCATTTCCTGAGTTTTATGAGCAATTTGTCAGCAGTGAAATTCAACTGCAAAATTTACGCTTGGCCTACCGCCTCTATAAAAGCAGGCGCGCAGTTATTGAACTGAAGCCGGAAGGTAGCAAAAGTGCTTTGCATTTTGCTTACCGTAACCAATCGTTTTTGCTCAGCGATATATTTGGTGTACTTGCAGCTTATGGGCTAACAATTCACGGTTTAAGTTTATACGGTCAGATTCGACCACCAATGCTGGTATTTATCAAACTACTAGTTTCCCGTGGTAGTAAAGCCTTGAGCGAGAAAACTTCCGAAAATGTCTGTCGCGCGGTTCGAGAAGCTTTAGCAGGGCGGTTTGAAGTAGAAGAAATGCTGGCAGTAGAATTCAATCTTGATGCTGGTTTAGAGCAGGTACAAACTGAATTTTACGTCGATCCAGTTTTTCATCTTCCTGCTTTAGTCATAGAGGCTGACAACCAACCGGGATTATTTTATAAAGTAATGTATGCCATTTGGCAGGAAGACCTTTTGGTAGTCAATGCCAACTTGTTAGTATGGCGTGGACGTACACGCTTGATTCTCTATTTGCTAGGGCCAAATGAAAGTCTAATTCCAGAATACTTAGGTCACAAAATTGCTGAAGGGATGCGACAGAGGTTGTTGGGCAAATGAAATGAAGGATGAAGTGTGAAGTGTTAAGTTCAATCTTTCGTCCTTTATTCTTGTGCTGTCGTACCCACTGTTCGGAGTACGATAGAAATATGGCTACCATCGAAATCTTGGGCGTTCCACACGCATACGAACTAACAGCTCCCACGTCCTATCCCCATACTTTGGTATTCGTTCACGGTTGGCTCAATAGTCGTGGCTACTGGCAACCTGTAATTTCTCGCTTGTCCGGTGATTTTCAGTGTCTGTCTTATGATTTAAGGGGTTTTGGCCAATCCCAGCCCAATAAATATACTGATTTTATTCATCAGGGAGTTTCTTTTGAACTGAGTTCTATCCAGCGCAGTGACTTTGCCAATCCTTTTGAGTCTCTTTACACACCAGCTGCCTATGCACAGGATTTAACTGCTCTGTTGGAACAGCTAAATATTACCAGTGCCTGGCTTGTTGGTCATTCCTTGGGAGGTACGATCGCTCTCTGGGGAACTGCTCAGAAGCCTGAGCGCATTCGGGGAGTCATCTGTATTAACTCTGGTGGCGGTATTTATCTCAAAGAAGCCTTTGAGCAATTTCGCCTTGCAGGTCAACGGTTTTTACAAATTCGTCCGCGATGGCTTAGTCAAGTACCTTTAATTGATTTGCTATTTAGTAGAGCGAGTGTGGTGCGTCCCCTAGAACGCTACTGGGCGCGCCAGCGGATCGTTGATTTCATCAACGCAGACCCAGAAGCAGCTTTAGGAACACTGCTAGATTCCACAACTGAGGATGAAATCAACCGTTTACCACAGTTAGTCGCCCAACTGAAACAGCCAATCTATTTCATTGCAGGCGCTCAAGATAAGGTCATGGAACCTAAGTATGTCCGTCATTTAGCAAGTTTTCATCCGTTGTTCCAATACAGTGGTAACAATGTGATCGAAATTCCTGGCTGTGGTCATCTAGCTATGTTAGAGAAACCAGACGCGGTTGCTGACCATATCCGCTCAATTGTTTTTAAACACTCAGAAATAAAGGTTGGAGATTAGGAGGATAAGGAAAACAAGGAAGACACGGCAGAAAATAAACACCAATGCCCGATCCTTAATACCCTATCCCTCATACAACTCCATCACCTGTGTCAATCCGAGGCGAGAGTGAACGCCGAGAGTTAAAGGTGAGGTATGACCCCGGCTTAAATGGTCAGAGGCGGCGCAAGCAATCATCGCGGCGTTGTCAGTGCAATATTTAAGAGGAGGAAACAAAACCCTGAGATTATATTCTGTGGCTGCGGATTGTAAGTGCTTTCTCAATCCACTGTTAGCTGCAACACCACCACCCACAGCAATTGTATGTAGACCATAGTCGATCGCACAAGCTATTGCTCTTTTTGTGAGCGATCGCGCCACGGTATCTTGGAAACTTGCTGCAATATCTTTTATTGGTACTGGTTGCTCTTGTTTCTCAAATTGCTGCACCAGACGTAGCACAGCTGTTTTTAAGCCACTAAAACTCGCATCGTAGGGATGATAGCCACCATTCGGTAAAGAAACTTTCCCTTCTGGCAGGCTAAAGGCTTGGGAATTTCCTTGTTGTGCTAACTTATCTATGATTGGCCCCCCAGGATATCCTAACTTCAAAAGACGGGCGACTTTATCAAAGGCTTCGCCAGCAGCATCATCACGAGTTTCGCCCAGAGTTTCGTATACACCACAATCTTTGACGTAGATCAAGCTTGTATGTCCACCGGAAACTAGTAAGCTTAAAAAAGGAGGCTTGAGGCTGGGTTCGCTGAGGTAATTAGCGTAAATGTGACCTTCTAGGTGATGAACACCCAAAAATGGTTTGTTGTGTACCATTGCCAGGGTTTTGGCAGCAGTTAACCCAACTAGTAACGCTCCCACCAGCCCAGGCGCGCAGGTGGCGGCGATACCATCTATCCCTTGCCAATCTAGCCGGGCTTGTTCCAAAGCTTGGGCGATCGCTATATTAATGACTTCTAAGTGCTGTCTAGACGCCACTTCTGGCACTACGCCGCCATATTGACTGTGGACAGGAATTTGCGACGTAACAATATTACTTATTACTTGACGATTGTTAACAATTGCTACAGCAGTTTCATCACAGCTGGTTTCTATCGCTAAAACGCTTGCCATTACTGGGTTATGCTTAATAAAGACTAGTTTGAGAAACTTTAACTTTTATTTACTTCAACTTTACTCGGTTCACAGGCAAGAGTATGATTGCCATAGACTCAAAACCCACTAAAATAACAGGAAAAATCAGAAATTTTGTCAGATTAATATCTGTCAAAAGTTTTGTTTATCCTACTTTGATTGTGGATTTAAACTCCACAATTTCACAAAAGACCAGATAAGAAATATTAAATTTCTGCTGGTCATCAAAAGTGAACATGCTTCTACATAAATTAGTCGAAAATTGATCACATCCTTTTTCGACAAAGGTTGTTTTAGTTCAGCCATTGGGTGTGATTCCCAAAAACATAAAATAAAGGTAATTTTAGTATTCACCTTTATTCTATGAAACTATACTGACGTAATAGTTGTGCAAATCAAAATTGTACAAGCCGCTTCGTTTTGTACAATATTAAGATTTTGTTTCGTAATGAAAGGAAACAATTCCATGCGACGCTTGTTTGCTTTGATTTTAGCGATTTGTCTTTGGTTTAACTTTGCTCCTGCCGCTAATGCGCTGGGAGCTGACCTTGTACCTTGTAGTGAATCTTCTGCCTTTGCTCAGCGTGCACAAGTTGCTCGCAACACCACCGCTGACCCCCAGTCTGGGCAAAAGCGATTTGAGCGTTATTCTCAGGCGTATTGTGGTCCTGAGGGTTTACCTCACTTAATTGTGGATGGTCGTTTAGACCGCGCTGGTGACTTTTTAATTCCCAGCATCCTCTTTTTGTATATTGCTGGTTGGATTGGCTGGGTTGGTCGTGCTTACCTGCAAACAATCAAAAAGCAAGGAGGCGACGTAGAACAGAAGGAAATTCAAATCGATGTTCCCTTGGCATTGCCAATCATGCTATCCGGCTTTGCTTGGCCAGCAGCAGCAATCAAAGAATTGCTTTCTGGTGAATTAACAGCCAAGGATGAAGAAATTCCCATTTCACCACGCTAGTATTGCTTGATTCATTGACTACTTCGGAGATTAATTCATGGATAATCAAAGCCCTTTCTTTAAGTTTCTTAGTACAGCACCTGTAATCACTACAATATGGCTGTTCATTACAGCAGGCATTTTGATTGAATTTAACCGCTTTTTCCCCGATCTACTTTTCCACCCGTTGCCGTAAGAAATAACGGGTTTTAGTTTTTGAAGGGTTTGGTTAGTAGGAGCGAAGCATTTGTATTATTTATATTTCTCGCTAAAGCGAAAATTTTATTGTACAGATGCTTCGCCCGTACAGTAGTTAGCTTGAGTAAATAATAAATAAATAGTAACTACTCGCTGCTAAATATTATAAAAAGAGTATTTTAACCTTTAAATGTTGATAACAACATGATTCTTTGTGTTATCAAAAATTAAAAATACCCGTTAACTTCTTTGTGCCCTTTATGGTTGATAAATATAAATCTTCAACAAGCTCAAAGCTAAATAATCAGGTATTTTTAGGTAGTAGGAAAGTAAATTAATTTTTCTAAACTTTAGTTTTCAAAAATGTCATTAAAAGACAATTATTATTAATATAAAATATTGCCACCTTACTGTTGAGAGGCGAAATTAAAATATGGCGCAAGCAGTAGATGCATCAAAAAATCTTCCTAGCGATCCTAGAAATCGGGAAGTAGTTTTTCCAGCAACACGTGATCCGCAAATTGGCAACTTAGAAACACCTATTAATTCTTCTGCCTTAACCAAGTGGTTCATTAACAACTTGCCTGCCTATCGTCCAGGTATAACTCCTTTTAGAAGAGGACTGGAAGTTGGCATGGCTCATGGTTACTGGATTTTTGGTCCCTTTGCCAAATTGGGTCCCCTGCGGAATACTGTGAATGCTGACTTAGCTGGTTTGTTATCAACTATTGGCTTACTCGTGATTTTGACAATAGCCCTATCTTTGTATGCTAATAGCAATCCTCCCGAACCAGTTGCTAGCGTGACTGCACCTCATCCTTCTGATGCTTTCCACACTAAAGAAGGTTGGAGTAACTTCGGCAGTGCTTTCTTAATTGGCGGTATTGGTGGTGCTGTTACAGCTTACTTCTTAACTGCCAATTTCGGATTGATTCAAGGTTTCTTTGGTTAATATGCGTGTTTGTTAATGGTTAGTGGTTAGTGGTTGATGGCTAATAACAATTACCAATTACCTATTACCTACTAACTACTATCTACTAACTATTAACTACTAACAAAATACAAAGGACACAAAGAAAAGGCTTAGTAAGTCTTGCTTTGTGCCCTTTGTCGCTTTTTGGGCAAATAATAGGGGTTTTTTAAGGGTGCTGAACTATCCAAACAAAGTTGCTTCTATAGATTTGAGGGTTGTTTCAAAATCGTCATTAACGATTTGAATATCAAATTCATCAGCAGCATTGATCTCATCTTGGGCGCGGCGTAGACGACGAGCGATCGCTTCTTCGGAGTCTTGTCCGCGAGTACGTATCCGTTTTTCTAACTCGCTGAATGAAGGTGGCAAGATAAAAATACTCAGTGCTTCGGGAAAGGAACGGCGTATTTGTCTAGCTCCTTCTAACTCTATTTCTAGTAAAACCAATTTGCCAGAACAAATTTGGTTGATGACTGGTTCACGGGGAGTACCGTAATAGTTGCCAGCAAATTCTGCCCATTCTAAAAATTCACCAGCTGCCACCAATTGTTCAAATTTACTACGGCTAATAAAGTAATAATCTTTGCCGTCGATTTCTCCTGGACGAGGAGAACGAGTAGTTGCGGATACCGAATAATAAAGCTCTGGATGACGCGCCAGGAGCGATCGCATTAAAGTGCCTTTTCCGACACCACTGGGCCCGGTTAAGACAATTAGCTTGCCAGAAGATGGACAATCTTTGGTAGTAGCACCACTCTGGATGGATAAAACTTGCATCATCCGCTCAACCTGTGAATTAATTAATAGACATTATTTATTGGTAATTGGTAATTGGTAAGAACACCTATTACATATTACCTATTCCCTTTGCCACCGATTTTCTGTGACTAACAGAATTTTGTAGTATGAGTGACAGAAAATTTGTCTATTTCACATGTTACTGCTGATATGGCGCAAATAGGAGTAAGAATTTTCATCAACTCCTGATTTAGTTATCTACCGCCTGATGCTCACGGGAAACCACAAAACGATTCGCAACCGTTTCCGGTTGAATCGCCGAGAGGATAACATGGCTGGAATCGGTAATAATTACAGCCCTGGTACGGCGACCGTAGGTTGCATCAATAAGTTGACCTCGATCGCGTGCATCCGTAATGATTCGCTTAATAGGGGCAGATTCTGGACTGACAATGGCAACTACTCGGTTAGCGGACACAATATTGCCAAAACCGATGTTGATTAGCTGAATGTCCATAAAAAACTAACACCAAATGTGGTGTGAGAAGCCTAATTAGAACTATTTCCCATGTTATCCCCAAAAAATAGCAGTTACAACGCTTTATTTCACCCCAAGCGGTGTTTTTTAAAAAGAAATGCTTTTTTAGCAATTTTTTATATCAAATAACTAAATATCTGCCTCGAGATATAGGCACAATTATTAAAATACAGGTAGTAGCTGTATCTGTATCTAGGGATTAAAATATAGGTGTTAAGAGTGCTACACAAAATTAAAAACCCAAACTCAAAAAAGCGTGTGTTTTCCTTGGTTTAGCTAATTTTAGATAGTATCTTTATTTTCGCTACCACGTAATCAATATCAAAGATTGAAAAAGATAAATTTGTCTGTTTGATACAAGACTATCATGAATGCAGTCACTAACAACAATTAATCAAACCAGATTTTGATAAACATTTATCCATCAGATTTACTCTAATAAATTAAGCGTGAAATCTTCTGTTCCTTATGCTGTGACAATTTTAGTCTCTTAACCTCATTTTTGCGTAAGGTAGCACGTTATTAAAATTTGTAATCAATATGAATCAGACATTGTAATTTCATACAATTTACTGTTACAGACAATCGAATCTGAATTGTTTTATACTGCATATTTTTGGTAATATAATTACGCTTGTTGTTGTAACTAGAAGTTGCAAACTATATCCATACACAAGCCAAAAATAAATATGCAGAAATCGCCTCAATCCAAGGTTTCATCTCAGCAAATCTCAGCACAAAGCTTCATTGCCAGATTCAATACTGCAACCGTAAGAATGACTATTCCATTTGTGCTGGCAGCTGCCTTGATGGCTAAGTACGTGACTACACAGTCTGCAAGAACATCTGCTGCACAACCATTAAATTCACTGAATGCTGCCACACCAGGCGGTATTTTGCTTGCTGCCAAATCATCTACTCAAAAAACATTAAAATTACGTACAAATGTACCAGACTCTGTACTAGTTCCTGCAACATCATCTGCTCAAAAAAAATTAAAATTACGCACTACTCCGCCACCACGTCCTAATTGGGCGATCGCTAAAGGAATGCCTATTCCTTCTCGTCTTCCAGGAAAAGAAAATACAGAAGTTGCCTACAATCTTGAAACACCTCCAGATTTTAAATACAGCCAAGAGTTGCAAAAAATCGTTAATGAAGTTGTGAAGCTAACTGCTGCTGAAGGTCTGCCGAAAAAACCTTTATCAATTACATTGATAGATGCAAAAACAGGCCAGACAGCAGGATATCAGCAAGACACACCCAGATATCCTGCTAGTGTAGTGAAAACATTCTGGATGACGGTTTTATATTCCCAAATTGAGAGTGGGATTTGGAAAAATGAAAATGATTTTACTCCTTATATCGCCAAGATGATTCAGGAGTCTGATAATGAGGCTGCGAGCTATATTGTTGATCAAATTACTGCTACACGTTCTCAACCTAGACTCAAGAGCGAAAAATTTAAAGGTTTGAAAAATAAACGTGAACAAGTAAATAGATTTTTCCGGGAAGCTGGCTATAAACGGATTAATGTGAGCCAAAAAACATTTCCACTTTATTACCTCAATCTTCCAGAACCTAGAGGTAGTGAGTTGCAAATGTTGAGTAGGCCCGTTTGGAATCCGAATCGGATTACAAGCAGACAAGCAGCCAGACTCATGTACGAAATTTGTTACCTGAAAACAGCTGTTTCTCAAGAAGCTAGTCAAAAAATGTGCAACTGGCTAGAAAGGGATTTAAATCCGAAAGCTTGGCAAGATCCGGATTTGTATGCTTTCAATCCTGTAAGAGGTTTTTTAGGTCAGTCTTTATCTAAAAATAACGTTAGTTTTCATTCTAAGGCTGGTTGGACTTCTCGCTCCCGTGCAGAAATGGCCATGGTTTCCACAGAAGATGATAAAACAACCTATATTTTAGCCATTTTTGGTCAAAGTCCTGCATACGCCAATAGCGTAGACATCTTTCCCCAAATCTCTCGTCTTGTCTACAAACGTATGACTGCTCGTGATACTAAACCAGAATCTAAGCCTGTAGCACTTTCCAATCTACCTGATGTGAATTAAAGTCTTGACCAAACAAAGGCAGACACAGACAGTCCCGATGAAAAGATTTCACCACCAAGCATAAAAAACCTCACAACACCCGTAATCCCCACTCCCTTGGGTGAGTGGGGCCCTGAGTTCCCTTCTGTGCGGGTCCACCAGAGGGGTGGCGTAGCCGGGGTAAGGTGACTTTTAAGCCAGAGGCTAAAAGGTAGAGGAAGACAACAAAGTAATATTTAATATAAGTAATTAAGTAATGGCAGTTAATACCTTATAAGCATTAACCTGTGAATATCCAGTTAAAAAATATCCAAAAATAGGACACTATGGCTAAAAGTATAGTTACCGGAGCAGCAGGTTTTATTGGCTCTCATCTTGTAGAAGCATTGTTGAAAAGAGGAGAAGAGGTAATCGGCATTGATGAATTTAATGATTACTATAACCCCACAATCAAGCGTAAGAATATTGCACATTTGCAAAATCATCCCCGCTTTACATTAGTAGAAGGAAATATTCAGTTTCTAGACTGGAAAACACTTCTAAAAAATGTTGATGTAATTTATCATCAGGCAGCGCAGGCGGGAGTAAGGACTAGTTGGGGAGAAGGGTTTCGTGCCTACACTGAAAGAAATATTAACAGTACTCAAGTTTTATTAGAAGCAGCAAAAGATACTCCCTCTCTCAAAAGATTGGTATTCGCTTCTACTTCCAGTGTCTATGGTGATGCTGAAACTTTACCTACCCATGAAGAAATTTGTCCCAAGCCTGTTTCCCCTTACGGAATTACCAAGCTTGCAGCTGAGCGTTTATGTGGACTTTATCACAAAAATTTTGGTGTGCCATTTGTATCTTTGCGCTATTTCACTGTTTATGGCCCGAGACAGCGCCCTGACATGGCGTTTCATAAGTTTTTTAAAGCAGTTTTAACAGATCAAGCAATTCCCATTTACGGAGATGGACAGCAAACCCGAGACTTTACTTTTGTCAGTGATGCTGTTGCAGCTAATTTAGCTGCCGCTACCGTACTAGAAGCTGTAGGGGAGATATTTAATATTGGCGGTGGTAGTAGAGTGGTTTTAGCAGAAGTTTTGCAGACAATGGAAGAAATAGTTGGACATCCCATCAAGAAGAACCATGTAGAAAAAGCAATGGGAGATGCCCGTCATACTGCGGCAGATGTGTCAAAAGCACGAAAGGTTTTAGGATATCAGCCACAAGTTTCTCTATATGACGGCTTAAAACAAGAATGGCAATGGATACAATCATTTTATTAAAAAATAAGGCAGAAGGCAGATGGTGAGTCAGCGACTCTTACGCAGGGGGTTCCCTATAAGCGACTGGCGTAGATGCCTAGAGAGGTTTTTTATGCATGAGTGTGAAATTTTTTCATCGAGACTGCCCTCAGCATAGTTGCCTTATTTTCAAGCTAGAGTACGCCTTTGGGATGAAAAAATCTTCCTGAACCACTAAGACTCCAAGACACAAAGAATTTTCATCCCTTTTGGTGTACATAGTTCATTACGGCTACTTAATTTTCTGTTTTCTTTTGATTTGGTTTCTAAGAAAAACATTAAATTTTTATAAAAATTGAAATTTACATTCTCCAACTCCAAAGGATTACGATATTCTATATAACAATTTCCTGGAAATGGTAGATGTCTCAATCCTGTAAATTTTGCTGTTACTCAAAAATCTACCGTTAAGCCCTTGTTTCAATGGGTTTGTCAAATAATGCACACATGTTGATGAAAAAACGAATAAGATCGTACTATTGTTTCCCTGCTATATTATCTATGCTGGGAAGAAGTGGAGTTTATTGATATAAGTGTCTGCAAAGGTTGGTAGTCACAATTAAACTTTTTTAGTGGTGATTACCGTACAAAACCGAATTTGCTAGCAACTCAGTAGAGTTAGTTATGATATATTGAAGAAGCTAAGACTAGCTTTACCAAAGTACTAAACTCTACGGATAGACAATGGCTCCGAAATGGAAAGCGGTTTTGACTAAGCATTTACCAAACCAAATCTGAATTGAAATTCAATCGAGGTTATGATTCAGCAAGTAATTCACCCAATGGTGAAATTGCAGCGTAATGTGCAATCACTCGTAGACTCAAACATTATCAAGCCAACTGATAGTATCTGGAAAATCGCTCTGCTGTTCGGTAATGAATGGCAGTATTGGAAAAAAGAATTATTGGATTTTGGATTTAATATGCAAGACCCTGTTAGTGATTTATTAGCAGTAGAGGCTTGGGACGAAGAGTAAGCACGAGAGTTGTTTGTTGTTGGGAATAACAACTAACTATCAACAATCAACAACCTACTCTTTACTATTCACAAGCAGCCAAGGCTAGAGCTAAGTCCCTAGCTGTTTGGTAGCGATCGCGTGGCAATGGTTGTGTAACACGATTAATTACTTCTGCCAGTTTAGGGGTAATAGTGGGGACTTTTGTCAAATCAAACCGAAAGCTTCGCCCTTGCTGACGGTAAAACTTGAAAGGATTTTCACCACTGAGCAGATAGATGAGTGTTGGACCAATGGCATATAAATCAGATTGGGTGAGAGGTTGTCCCCGTTCCTGTTCAGGGGCGCAATAACCTTCTGCACCAATTCGAGTACCTGGTGCAGTACCAACAATTTCTTTCACTGCGCCAAAATCTAACACAACTATGCCATTATTTGAATTCCGCACCATCAAATTTGCAGGTTTTATATCGCGGTGAATTAGCGGAGGTTCTTGGCTATGCAAATAGTCTAAGATGTCGCAGGTTTGGATCATCCAAGTGATCGCCTGAGATGGAGTCACAGGACCTTTGTATAAAATCAATTTTTCTAAATCCTGGCCATGAACTAATTCCATCGCCAGATATCTTTTTCCTCCTTCCTCAAAAAAATCATAATATTTGGGAATGCCTGGATGGTGAAGAGATTTGAGAGTGTTGGCCTCTCTTTCAAATAGCTCACGGGCCTTAGCAATTTTTGCCATGTCAGCATTCATTTGCTTTAACACCAAAAGCTGAGGCTGTCCGCTGATTTTTCCAGTTTCATCCCAGGCTAGATAAGTTGTACCCATACCTCCCTGTCCCAGTGTCCGCAAAACGTGATAATCGCGAATGGTTTTGAGGACAGTCAGCGGTTGACCACAATGGATACAAAACAGATTGTTGGGGGAGTTTCCTTCGTGGGTACAATTACTAAGCGAGTGTGTAGGTCTGTTTTGCACCCTTGTCTGCTGGATGTGAAACTTGAGGATTGGCCCTCCCCGCGCCAATTGCAACAGCGAATCATTTGGTACAGGACTTTGAGTTACCAGCACACCATTAACAAAAGTACCATTCGTACCTTTACTAATCACCTGCCAGGAACCGCCATCATAACCAGAACTGATTTGTCTGAGTTCAAGATGGTGTCGCGATACAAGAGTATCGGTTAAAACAACATGATTATCCGCCGAACGACCAATCCGAATCACGGACTCGTTTTCAAAATGCCACTCCTGGAGGGGCGTTTTTTGTTGCGGTTCTAACAGGGTCAGAATAACCACATTACAAAGTAACTAAGGGAATGGGAATTGTTGGTTGTTGATTGTCGATTGTTGGTAGTTGGTAGTTGATTGTTGGTAGGTTCTCCAAACAACAAACACCAAAGAACAAACATCCACTAACCATTAACCATATTTTGACTATCTAAATTTGGGCGTACTTTTGCCCTAATCAATACAATGGTGATGTTGTCATGACCATTGTAATCGTTTGCCAAATCAATTAAATCCCTGACGCCAGTTTCCAGGTTAGCACCGGAACCTAGCAGGGGAAGTAAATGAGTTGAATAGCGAGTTTCTAGTAGATCATTATCTGATAAACCGTCTGATGCTAAGATAAACAGGGTATCTTCCGCAATATCCAAAAATTGCACATCGGCAGAAATTGAGTGTTCATCACGGGGACCAAGGGCTTGTGTGAGTTGGTATGCATCTGGTCGGGTATATGCCACACTAGGCTCTACTCCTCGCGAGATTTCTCGTTGACCAACTTCATGATCTACTGTTATTTGTTCTAAGCCCCCCTTGCGAGTCAGACGATAAAGCCGACTATCACCTACATGGGCTACGGCTGCTTGAGTATCTTGAATTAACAGCATCACCAAAGTCGTACCCATACGCCCAACACCAGATCGGGCATCTTGTTGATTAATTTTGTAAATTGCTTGGTTTGCTTGTCCTACTGCTTCACGGATTTGTTCTTCTGTAGGTAATTTATTATCGACCCAATGAGTTTGAAAGTATTGTTGCACGGTGTTTACAGCCAAGGCACTGGCTACTTCCCCACCAGCATGTCCACCCATACCATCACAAAGAATATACAAAGCACGGGCTTGGACATTGCGGCTAGTGGGCAATTCCAGCCTAGTTATTTTGCTATCAATACCAAAGTAGTCTTCGTTATGATGTCGTTGACGCCCAACATCGGTAAGTCCGGCGTGTTCTAAGCTGATTAGCTGCATTGGTAGGACTACCGTCGGCATATCATCATTTTTTGAGACATTGTCTTCTTGCGGCTCACCTAATTGCAAAATTGTCGGTGAATTGGTAGCTAAATCGACTGTTGCAGTCACATCTGAGTCATCGAAACTGGAGGTTGGTTGCAATTCTGTAGCGATCGCCTGCAAACCAGACTGTAAATGTAACAAATTATCAATCTTACCTGCTTCCAAATCTGTCAAAAGTTGTAACAAAGAACCAAATTGTGTACGCTGAGACTCTCTAAAAAGCTTGTGCCAAACTTGGGCCAAAGCTTGAATATTTAAGACATTTTCAATTTGTTCAGGTGTGTTATTTTCTTCATGAGTCAGCATGTTGCTAGTACTGCTTTGCTGAAACGTTGGCCCATATAACATTTGTAACGCTACTGCTTGGTCTTCATCTAACCGCAGATTCGATAAATCCAAAAGACTGTGACAACAATTTAGGGGTTCTAGCAGCGCCCAAAGTTGTGTCATCTGATAGAAGCAGTTGATCATTTGTAGACAACTGGTTGACTCATCGCGCCATAAATCTAGCAAGTACTTCCAATCAGAACGGTCTTCAATGAGTACTACCTGTATGTTTTCGTTCTGCCATGCATCGTGAATAGGCGGTATACCTTGATGAGTATAAGCTGCTAAAGCAACATATGCTTTAGCAGAAACAGGAACACCACTAGCCTCCATCGCAGGCGTTACTAGTCCCTGATACTGGTTAGCAATCATTGCTTCCAAAGGAGAAACCTGGTAAGGCAGACAATCTAAAACTCTCACATACACTTGAGTATGAGGCGCTACGTCTCCCAAGTTTGGTAATGGTTCTAGCAGCTGATAGCGCTTTTGCTGGTCTAAGTAGGGATATTCTGGCAGAAGAGATAAGGTAGAAGCAGAAACAGAGACTACCTGAGGTGGTGATGTGGAGTCACTCCCACTCTCCTCGCTACCGCCTATCTCCTTCTCTGATTCATTAAAATCTCTTTCTGTTACTTCTAAATCTCCTACCTTGGTAATAATTGCCCACCAAACTCTGCCACATTCAGCACCGCAGTTATGACACTGTTGTGCATCCACAGGCACTTGGGTATCACATTGTGGACAGAACTTGTGGGTCAGGGACGCCCCACATTTTTGACAGAATTTGTTGGAAATGGGGTTTTCAAATTTACACTGAGGGCAAATCAGCATTGTGGAAGTTCCTTAATTCCCGCTCCAAGGTGCTTGTGGCTACTACGCTCAAAGTGCCACAATCGGCAGCCCCTGCCTATAGTAGACCTACAAATGATTGTAGTTTTACATGTGAGTTTTTGTGGCAGTCTTAATTTTTACGCATCTTAGCCAAACATTTTGATATCTCGGCAAGTTGACTCCTCACAATAACTTGCCATTAAAATAATCTTAAGCAGCATATTACAACACATTTCTTTAAATTTGGTAATAAGTAATGGGTAATGGGTAATTGGTAATTTAGATACTGATATTGTCCTATGCCCCATGCCCGAGGTTTTATACCAATGGAAGTTGAATAGTAAAACAAGTAAGATTTGACCCACTTTCTACTTTAATAGTTCCCCCCATGTATTTGATAAGCTTTTGTACCAATGCTAACCCTAATCCTGTACCTCCCTGTTTCCAAGGATCGTTGCTGGGAATACGGTAGAATTTTTCAAAAATGCGTGGCAATTCAGATATAGGGATTTCTGCACCATCATTACTGACTTGAATTTGCATGAAATTAGCTTTTGACTGAGCAGTAATAATAATTTCTGCACCTGGAGGACTAAATTTACAAGCATTTGTCAACAGTTCTATTAAAATACGCTCCAAGCTAAATTGATCGCAAATGAAACTGGGAAGATTATCAGCTATCCTCAGCTGTAAATTGTGTAAAGAACTGTTGCGGTTGCGTGCTTGAAATAATTCCACTACTCTTTCTAACCATTCTTGTACTTGAATAGTTTCTAATACTAGAGGTTTGGCAGTTGTATCCAGACGCTGTAAATCTAAAAAGTTATTAATTAGATTGATTTCTCGATCACATTCATTATTTAAAATTTGGAAATAACGAGCCACTTTTGATCTTTGTGCATGGGGTTTTGCCATTTCTAAGAGCAAGTTTTGCTCTTGATTAAGTGCAATTCCTAGCATTTGTATCGCCATTTTCATGTTGGTGAGTGGTGTGCGTAGTTCATGAGAAACCGTACTGAGAAATTCATCTTTGAGGCGATTGAGATTTTCTAATTCTTCTAATTGTGCTTGTGTCGCTTTTTGGCTTTCTTTAAGAGCAACTTCCGCTAATTTTCGCTCAGTGATATCTATAGCTGAACCAATATAACCAGCAAAGTTTCCACTGGGAGTAAATCGAGGGACGCCAGTATTTAAAATCCAACGATATTCTCCATCAGCACGCTTGAAGCGATATTCTATTTGAAACTTCGTACGTATATTGAAGGCGGTTTCGTAGGTTTGTGTACAGAAATTTTTATCTTCGGGATGTATTCCTTCCAGCCAACCCAAACCTTGCTCTTGTTCCTGATTACGTCCAGTAAATTCTAACCATAACTGGTTAAAAAAATTACACAATCCTTTGGAGTCAGCCATCCACAACATCACAGGTGCAGTATTGGCCATAGTGTGAAAGCGCTGTTCACTTTCTCGCAAGGCATCTTCCGAAAGCTTATGAGCAGTTATGTCTTCAAAAACCATTGAAATCAATGGATTTTCCTTTTCAGGATGCAGTACCCTTACCACTACTTTTACCCATTTCATTTGACTGGTAGGGCAGTTTAAGCGCAGTTCAAGATTGACAATTTCGTTTTCTCGTGCATCCTCAAATAGCTTTCTCAATGCATGAGATAGCCTGTGCTGTTCTGATTGAACAAATAAATTCAGAATAGACTGTTGTACCAATTCTTCTGGAGAATAGCCAAGACTAGTAGCACCAAATTTATTGACAGATAATATTACTCCATTTTTATTGATTGTTAAGTACACACAAGGTGTATTTTCATACAATTTGCGATACCATAACAGTTCTTCTTGGGTACGACGCCAGGATTCTGCTGTGCAATTTTCGACTTCGGAGGCTCTTTCTGGTACAAGTTCCAAGCGTACAGGTGTTGCAGAAACCATATCATTTTGTTGTTGGCAAGCGTGATGCCAGCTAGATGGCTGATTAAGGCTCATAGAACTTAAGCTTGCACCCAAGCGCTGATGTTAACTAAGGAGGTCAAAAAGAAAAGAGTATTATACTGCTTATAGCGTAATTTCTGTGAAAAAAATCTAATAAAAACTTATATTAAGAAGAATACAGGGAACTCTTAACAGGAAAAAGTTTTTTTCATAAGTTAGTGGTGAAATTGTTTCATCGGAAATGCCTTTGTTTGTAATCCCTTTTGTTTTCTTGAGGAGCGATTTGAAAAAGTTAAGTTGTGTAGTGACTTTATTTCCTGTGGCGTCAAATCACGCCATTGGCCTGGTTTGAGATTATCTAAGTGTAAGTCAGCGATCGCCACTCGCACTAGTCGTAAAGTCGGAAATCCCACAGCCGCCGTCATTCTCCGTACTTGCCGATTTTTTCCCTCTGTCAAAACCATCTCCAGCCATGTTGTCGGTACATTCTTACGAAATCGAATTGGCGGATCCCGCTCAGGTAAAATTGATTCTGCTGACAACAGCCTCACTTTAGCTGGTCGAGTATGGTAATCCTGAATTATTACACCTGTTTCTAATTTTTCTAGAGCCGCAACATCAGGAATGCGTTCCACCTGTACCCAGTAAGTTCGCTCATGTCCAAACCGAGGATCACAGAGTCGATGTTTGAGTTGTCCGTGATTTGTCAACAACAATAAACCTTCACTATCCCAGTCCAAACGACCCACCGGATACACATCTGGAATCGAAATATAATCTTTTAAAGTGCTACGAGTTGGAGTATCTTGAGTAAATTGGCACAAAACTCCATAGGGTTTATAAAACAAAATATATCGATAATGATTTGTCATATTATTGAGGGGGCGGAGCGGGCCCAAGTATTTTGTGACAAAGCGGCTGAAGCAAAGAAAATAGAGGAGTGTGACCGTTTTGGGGTAAAAAAAGATAGGTCAGGTATTCTCAACAAGACCTATCAAATGATAATGTTACCTAAATTCTACCAAAACTGCGCTCATTATGTACGGACACCAGCGCAGTACAAGATGCTAGAAATTTTGCTGATGCTATTGCAATTTCATAAAACTGTGACAATTGAGAAACTAGCAACAGTATTTCCACAACCGATAAGATTTGAAAGTCGGCGACAAAGTATTCAAAGATTCTTACTATTACCTCAGTCGTCAATTCCATATCTGTGGTTTCCCCTCATCAAAAGATGGGTAAAAAATAGCTTCAAAGCAGGAAATAAACGATTGATATTTGCCATTGATAGAACACAATGGCGTTCACAAAATGTATTTGTAATCAGTTTAATAGAGCAAAAAAGAGCAATACCTGTGTACTGGCTATTGTTACCCAAAAGAGGATGTAGTAATTTGGGAGAACAGAAAAAATTAATTCGTCCACTGTTACAGTTATTTAAGGAATATCAAATGCTGGTACTGGGGGATAGAGAATTCCACAGTATAAAACTGGCAAACTGGCTACATAGCAAGGGTATTGACTTTGTATTGTGTCAAAAAAAAGGTACTTATATTCGGCAAGAAAACCAATCACACCAACGCTTACAATCTTTGGGAATATAACCTTGATAGTCTTGCAGATGCAATTACAGCATTTAAGTTGCGAAGTGGCATTAAAGCGATGTTTAAAGATTGTAAGACTGGGGGGTATAATCTCGAATCTACCTATGCTGATGGTCAACGGTTGATAGCACTGATTTACCCTATTTTCAGCAAGGTCTACGGGCTATGACTCTTATCCAGTCTGCTCTATAACTTTTTTGTCACCTCTTCAGAACCTGAAGATAAAAGCTCAAGCTTTTGGCTTAGAACTCATTCCTATTTCTGACTCAACGCTAGGAGTGATTATACTTCCCAAAAGTAACACTGTAATAAAAATAAACGAACAAGCCGTTCTAGATCTGCCTAGAACGGCTCCTGTTATGTAAATAATAT
>NZ_AJLL01000056.1 GCF_000317225.1 Fischerella thermalis PCC 7521 | reverse complement strand
TCCAGCCGCATGGAAAACCCCATTGAGTTGCCCAAAAGTGGAATATGCAGAAGCGATCGCCTGCTGCATTTGTTGTAAATCAGTAACATCAGCAGCCAAAACCAAAACCTCTGCACCCAGCTGTTGAAGTTGTTGGAGTTTACGAATCTTGCAGCTAATGACATCATTGTGGTCGTGAGTCAGCAACCACTCAGACCACTCCTGTTGGTTAGGAAAAGCTCTTCGTCCAATCAACACCAGTTTCGCTTTTACTTGTGTCGCCAAATACTCAGCCAAAACAAGTCCAATACCTCCAAGTCCACCGGTAATTAGATAGACTCCCCCTTGTTTCAATCGTGGCGTATTGCTCTTAACCTGCTCAAGGCGCACCGGCTCAAAACATTGTATCCAGCGATTACCACCCCGGTAAGCAATCACTTTCTCACAACTAGAAATACTCAATTCCCCAAGCAAACTTTCCACAAGTTTTTGTTCTTGCCAACTGCCATTTGCAGGGATAATCACATCAATACTGCGACAAGTGATATTTGCATACTCTTGGGGAATAACTTTAATTGCTCCAAGTAAAGTTGCTTTCTCTGGAGAAACTAACTCCGTCGGTGTAACTGGCTGCAAGTGATTAGAAATAACAGTAATCTCAAAATCATCATTGGTTTGTTGTCTTGCCAAAGCTTTCGCCAGAAATAGTAAACTGTAAAATCCTCTTGTTTGAGCTTGCTCAACTTTTTCAAAATCTAATTGTTGTTGACAACCAGGTGTGACACTCCACAAATGAACAATCTTTTTTGGTAACTTTTGTTGTTTGAAAAGTTCTTGAATTAAAGCATCATAATCATCAGGTTGTTGAGGATTGAGGGTATATTCAGACTCGTTTAACCTTGTGAAGTTATGTGCAACTTTTACACTGATTACATCATAGTTTTGTTGTTGCAGTTGTTTTAGGAGTTTGTTACCCAAGCCACACTCATCAACAAACAGCAAAATACAAGATTTTGGCGTTGCTTGTTCAACTTCAAGCTGTGTTTGCAGTAAAGACGGTTTCCAGAAAGGTATGTAGAACCACTGGGAAATGTCTGATTTTTTGCCAAGTGGAGGGGTAGGATGGTGGTGATGCTGTTGTTGTTTTTGTGG
>NZ_AJLL01000055.1 GCF_000317225.1 Fischerella thermalis PCC 7521 | reverse complement strand
ATGTTCTCGGGTCAAGGAAGCCAGTATGTAAATATGGGGCGCCAGCTTTACGAAGTAGAACCCAGCTTCAAAAAACATGTAGACCATTGCAGTGAGATACTCAAACCCCACCTGGGAATAGATATCCGCAATATAGTTTATCCAACTACTCAGCAAAGGGAACAAGCAACTAGGCAACTACAACAAACAGCAATCACCCAAAGCGCATTATTTGTAATTGAATACGCCCTCGCCCAGTTGTGGATGTCTTGGGGAGTACGCCCAGTGGCCATGATTGGTCACAGTATTGGTGAGTATGTAGCAGCAACAATAGCAGGCGTGTTTTCCCTAGAAGATGCCCTAGCAGTGGTCGCAGCAAGGGGTAAACTCATGCAGCAAATGCCTACTGGGAGTATGCTGGCAATTGGGCTAGGGGAACAACAAGTGCAGCCTTTGTTAGGTGAGGGTCTATCTCTAGCAGCAATCAACAGTCCCTCCTCTTGCGTAGTATCAGGAACAACGGATGCAATCAGCGAATTACAAAAGCAACTAGCCTGCCAAAACATCGAATCTCGGGTTTTGCATACATCCCATGCATTTCATTCTCATTTGATGCAACCAATGTTAGGGGAGTTTGTGCAGTTGCTGAAAAACGTCCAGCTAAATCCTGCCCAGATTCCTTTGATTTCCAACCTCACAGGCACTTGGATTAATCCTCATGAAGCCACAAATCCTGAGTATTGGGGTCAGCATCTACGGCAAACAGTGAGATTTTCTGCGGGTATCTCTGACCTATTACAGCAACATCAAGGCATTTTCTTGGAGCTCGGACCAGGGCGAACCCTCAGCACACTCACAACACAACATCTTAACGGCAATCAAAAACAAAAACAGTTGGTCTTAACTTCCCTACCTCATCCCCAACAACAACAATCAGATGTTGCTTGGTTGTTACAGACATTGGGTCGGTTGTGGTTGTTTGGAGTCGAAATCGATTGGTCAGTATTCCATAGCCATCAGCAACGTCAGCGTTTGCCTTTACCCACCTACCCCTTTGAACGCCAAAGATACTGGATTGAA
>NZ_AJLL01000054.1 GCF_000317225.1 Fischerella thermalis PCC 7521 | reverse complement strand
AAACACGACTGGACATTGACCTGGTTTATGGTGGTGAGTGAAAACATGTTGCGGGTCTTGGTCGGTTAAGGCTTTCACTGCGTCTTCAAGGGAGTTGCAAACTACTATGCGACGATAATCGAAACTTCGCCGACCAACTTGTAGGGTATAAGCCACATCAGGTAGGTGAAGATCGGGATGTTGTTGGAGGTGAGCAATTAAATTTGCTGTGGTAGTTTCTAGGGCTGTGCTGGTTTTGGCTGAAAGCACCAACAATTGCCAAGGACGTGAGTGTAGAGACGTGCCATGGCACATCTCTACAACTGGCGCTTCTTCCAAAATCACATGGGCGTTAGTTCCTCCAATACCAAAAGAACTGACCCCCGCGCGGCGAGGTATACCATTTGTTTTCCATTCGGTAAGTTTAGTATTGACGTAGAAGGGGCTGTTGGC
>NZ_AJLL01000053.1 GCF_000317225.1 Fischerella thermalis PCC 7521 | reverse complement strand
TTACTCTCTGGCATAGTTGCCAATCCAGAACAGCGGTTAGAGGAGTTACCACTGTTAAGCGAAGCTGAACAACAGCAATTATTAGTCGAGTGGAATGACACCGAGACTGAGTATCCAAACCAGTGTATCCATCAGTTATTTGCAGCCCAGGTGGAACGTACACCTGACGCTGTAGCAGTCATTTTTCAAGACGAGCAATTAACTTATACTCAATTAAATCAAAGAGCTAATCAACTAGCGCACTATTTGCAAAAGCTGGGAGTCAAACCAGAGGTACTGGTAGGAATTTGCTTACCACGCTCAATAGAAATGCTGGTTGGACTGTTGGCAATCCTGAAAAGCGGGCGGGGCTTATGTGCCAATAGACCCAGCTTATCCGCAACAGCGCTTAGCTTTGATGTTGGAAGATGCCCAAGTGTCAGTA
>NZ_AJLL01000052.1 GCF_000317225.1 Fischerella thermalis PCC 7521 | reverse complement strand
ATATTATTTAGTTAGATCGAAAGCCTCCCTACGCTCAAAAAGGAGGCTTTTAATTTTGCTCTATTATGACGATATGAAAAATTGAAAGCTCGATTTTTAGAAAAGACACATCAAAAGCGAGATAATCTTTGAAGCACTAAGACGCAAAGACACAAAGAAACTAATAGCGTTTTGTGAGTTTGATTTGAGTTGATTAATAGCCCAAGTCTAGTAGCTATGAATCACACCACTATAAAAATAGTATTAAGCAACACAGATATCGTATCTAGGTAATAATTCGTGAATAATGTAAAAATGATGTGCCTTTAAGGCATCATGAAATAGTTTCCAATCGCTAGCTAAAAAAGTGGTGTGGTAGGAAAATATTTCGTTGTCTCGATCTACATATTCTTCTGTACCAAGGGCTATGTATTTCCAAGAGTTTTTGCCTTTGGGAATATAAGTGACATATTCTTTACCAAAACTAAATTTACCTTCGGCGATCGCCTGTAGCCATTTTTGGTGTCTAACACTACCTTTTTTATCGGTAATATTTTGTAGCATGGAAGCTATTGTATCTTGGTCAGATTTGGGTAATCCTGGTACATCTGCATCTGGATTGCCTATTATATAGCGCTGCATCGCTTTACACATACACTCAGCCGCCTCTAGAAAATCTTTTGGATTGTCTCTAGTAATTTTTTCACCCCTTCCATTGGTATAACCCCAGCGTAAGTAGGGTTTGTCTGGGTGACTCAGAACTGCTCCATGTCCTAAAGGTAAAGCTTCACTGACACAGTAATTTTTGAGACGATCCATCAGACTGCGATCAGGATTGCCATATTCATCAACCAACTTTTTAGCTTCATTAACTCGATGATTTACACCAGCAAATCCCTGATGCGCCCACGTATCTGCATATACATGCATAGTGATTCCAAGGCGATGTAGTGCATAAGTAGAATCACGGCGACGAATGCATTCACTCACCATATCTTGAGCTACGTAGCTATTAGGACGACAGATGAGCTTGTCAATAAAGCTACTCGTCAGATATTCTCCTACTTTTTTGCCACCATTTCCGGGTAGAAAATGGAAGGGAATCCAAACGCGATGATTTGCTAGTTCCTGAAAGTTACGATAGTCAAGCATTTTGTGGGCGGAACTGATGCGGCTAAACAACGCGCCGTTGTCAAAGCGAATGATCCCAGCATTTGTGGCATCATCTACGTATTGAGCGCAATATGCAATGATACTAGCAGCTTTATGTTCAAATCCGGCTAGTCGTGCGACTACGTAGGTGACACCATGATGAAAGTCAATTTGCATAACAGTTAGTTGTTTATTGTTAATTGCTGATTGTTGGTTCCAAACAACCAACAAAAAACTAAATACTACTAACCATTAACTACTAATTCTTGTTTGATTAAATTTAAATTTCAGTTAAGCTTCTAAAAGTTTCTTTATAAAGATAAAGTAAAAATAAAATTACTTGTCGCTTTTGCCTCCCGCACTTAATATTTACTATATAATATAGTCTCTGATTCTTTTGCTCCGAGGTGTTTTTATAGTTTTGTAGTCTCAAGAAAATTCATTTATAAACGGTGATATTGCCTTGACAAATTCAGCCGTAGATTCGTATGGTAAAACATTGCGACCAGGAATTTTTATCCCACGACTTTGGGGTAAAGCTGTAAGGTAATCAGATAACCATGCATCTGATTCGAGTTTTTTACCTTCTTTGGCAATACTCGATATATGTTCACCTAAAACTACTAATGTGGGTTTATTAATATTAGCGATCGCATGACTATAGTCCTGTAACCAAAACCCGGCTAGAAATGAAAAAACAGCATAGCGACTAGCAGTATTTTGTGCGCCTGCACGCAAAGTATTTAACCATTCTGAATCAACATCTTCTGCTGCATCAAAAAGTTGTTTAGTTGAAAAATCACGCAAAAATTTTTCTCTCCGGGCGTAGCGATAAAATATATTACCTAAGGGCGAATCTAACAGATTCCAAATTAATTTTGGTTGCCATTTCGGTAATTCTTTTGTGATCAAAGGCCAAGCCGGAGGAGATGCTAATACTAACCCTGCAACTAAATTTGGTTCTTTTTTAACTAATTCAATGGCAACTGCGAATAAAGCACCCTGGGCTATCACAATCACAGGTTTTTGTACAATTGTTTTTAAAAAGTATGTTAGTTGTTCTGCCCAATCTTTTGGGGTGTAAGCAATATGGGGCTGATCACTTTCACCACAACCGAGTAAATCAGGGTTATAAATTAAGTTTTGCTGTTGTTGTTCATACCATTTATCACAAAAGCGTCGCCAAAATTGCCGCGATAAACCTACACCAATGGGATGAATTAATAGCAGGGGTATACCAGTAGGTGTAGCATTAATTGGTTGATGAACTGCGTAAGCACAACGGTACTTTTGCCAAGTGTAAAACTGGGTGGGAGATGCTGTTTGATTTTGAGTCATCATGAGATAGGATTTCTGAGATTGTCAACTAAAAATCATTTGGGGATGAATGAATTCGTATCCTGCTTCTTTTATTTTTTGATTTGATATCTTGGCATTGTATGGACGCTTGCTACTTAAGGAGGAATCCCAAGTAACTTTGGGCAGATTGTGTATTTCACATACACGCTCAGATACTTCTCTTGTTGTTAGCTCATCGTTATCAACTAAATTATAAATCCCTTGCAAACGATGACGACGGGCAAATTCTACAGCAGCAACAATATCATCAACATGAATCCAATTTGCTGGTTCTTCACCACTACCAGGACGAGTTGTACCAGCAATTCGGCTGTATATTTTCACTAGTTCTCGACCAGGACCATAGATTCCTCCCAAACGTAAAATACACACACGGAGGTGATCGCTGGATCCTGCAAGTAATTCTTGCTCAGTAGCATAAAGGATTTCACTACCAGGAGTTTTTGGTGCAACTTGTGTTTCTTCATCTACTAATGCACCATTTTGTTCGCCATATACAGAACAACTACTGGTATATATTAGTTGTTGAACACTGGGGGTTTGCTTTAAAGCTGAAACTAAATTACGAGCAGTTTGTAAGTAGCTTTCTTCATAAGTATTAGGGCCTTTTGCACCAACACTCAAAAGTACAACATCTTGATTTTTTAAAACTGATTTTAGTTTATCAAAGTCATTGCCCTGTAAAACTATAGCTCGTTGGGCTATAGTTTCTAGTTCCGCAACTCGTTCGGGAGTAGTTGTGGTTGCAGTGATAATAAAATTACATTCTTGCTGCCAATATTGAGCAACTCTCAAACCTACATAACCACAACCAATGATTGTTATATTCATGGAATTTTTATTGGGTGTTAGTTGTTAGTTGTTTGTTGGTATTCCAATCAACTACCAACAACCAACCATCAACTATTATCAGCCATGAACATTGCCATCGGGCATGATAGCACCACTGAGGTTAGCACCAATCAGTTTTACGAGTAAGCGATCGCCAGAACGAACACGTGCGCCTGTCAAGTCAGCACCACGCAAGTCAGCACCACTTAAGTCAGCACCAATTAAGTTAGTATTCCGGAGATTAGCTTCTCGCAAATCTGCCAAAAGTAAGTTAGCTCTAAACAAGTTGGCTTCAGATAAATCCGCACCCCTGAGGACGACTTTATGCATGAAAGCATCAGTGAGATTTGCACCACTCAAGTTGGCGTAACTCAAATTTCTGCCAGATAAGTCTTTATTACTTAAATTGGCGTGGCTAAAATCTTTACCACTCAAGTCTGGGTTTGGCTTGGGTGGTTCATAGTTTGCTGATTGAGAGTTTGTTGAGCGAGGATTAGGTGACTGATGATTTGCTGAACGAGAGTTTGCTGATTGAGGGTTTGGTGATTGATAGGTAGTTTTTGTTTGTGGCTTTTTTGGTGGGGGTGGTGGCGAATGATGCTGATAAGGCTGATACGAGTTATACGAGTGATGAGAATGATGCGAATGATGGGGAATTTGATGCTTGGTCTTAAGAGAGCGCAATTTTTCTCTAGCCTCGTTAATTTCCTGTAACTTTTTTTGCGCCTTTTCTCTTAGACGCTGGTTTTCTAGGGGGATGCGATCGGGATGCCAAATAAAAGCCAAATCTTTGTAAGCCTGGTTCACCTCCTCTAGGCTTGCTCCAGGCTCCAAGTCTAACACCCGATAATACCGCTCCAGCTCTCTCATAAGACGTTTTGGTAATAATCAACTTAATTATGAGTGATGCAACCAACTATCAGCTAAATTCTTTGTCTGGTGTTTCTGCTGTTGGGAATATTTCAGCTAAAATTCGCAGTTTTTCCGTTGCTTTGGCGACAGTTAGAGCAATGTCGTACTGCTGTGCTCTGATAGGATTGTCTAAGAAATTGTAACAATTGCTTTAGCTAGTCAACTTGATTATCAATTTTTTGTAATGCCTGTATTACCAAAAATCAAGCCAGATTTACCTGCGTCACATGCTCAATAGGTAATTTTCTTAGTAATGTTACTTATTTAAAGGGTGAAGTGCAGTACCTTACTATACAATTTACCCTATTGTTCATTTTTTACTAGTAGCTGCCATCCTTGAATAATCTTAGTGAAACAGGAAATTTTTGCGACAGCTGTTACGCGGTTTGTGTGAGCAGGCGCTAGGCTTTGATAACCACTTTCTAGCGCAATACAAAGAGTATGTGTTTACCCAGCTACCTCAAGAAAAACCTTTTGCTGTGGCTGAGACATTACAACACTGTAATTTAGCGACCAATTAAACGTTGTCGCATAGCTCGCAAATAGGCTCTCACTGGAATCTGATAAATCTCAATCAAAAGCCAAACAATAATTGCTAAATGTGACAAAAAAGTTAATATAGTCCAAAGATATGGAATCCAAGATAGAGGAGCATATGGATGTGGCGGAAAAATATAAGCTACTGTTCCAATTAAAGCAGTAGGCAGAAATATAAAAGCAATTGCTGCTACTACATAACTCCAACCAAATTCTACTCCTTCTAAATGAGCTTCTGTCCAGTTAAAGCCATTCCAACGCCAAATTAAAGGAGGTTGTCTAGAAGGTAGAACTAATTGTTGTTGTTCTAAATTAACAGTGAAAATCTGATGGCAAAAATCACAAGACATTGCCTCCATCAATGGCATATTACTAATCTTGCCAACATGACAAACTGGGCAGGGATAAACTCCTTTATAGTCAAATGATGTGGCTAAAATGTTGGATTTGGAGCTAGGCATAATACAATCACTAGAATTCAGCCGAGAATGAATCAAAATTGTTAATGTTTGGTTGTTACGTTGTTAGTTGTTGGTTGCTTGTTATTTTGCTCTACTAGCTACCGTATGCAGGAAAAGCTTTGTGTTCCTATTTACTACTAACCACTATCTACTGTGAGACACGTGCATTTGTATGGGTATCTTTTGTTCAAAACTAAATATCTTCATCCAAATGCTACGCCCCTACTTGCTGTTAAATTATGTCAGTACACTAACAAAGGTCTCTTAATTTCTAAGAGCGATATATCTAACAACAAACTGCTTAGCATATACGCAAGCACACAACTAGTTTTGGACCCCAACATTGTAATGAGTCTATCGTTTTTTGAGATTGTGGGGCTATCTGCTTGATTCTCTAGATTTTACGTAGATAAAATAACAAATATTCTATACTTTTCTATTACCACTCTCAATATTTTCATTTTCTTAATCCTTATTGCTATTTCCGGAAAGGGTATTGACGATACTCAGACCGTCTGTTATCGTTCTTGAGTATAGGTCTATAATTAGGTTTTTCAGAAAAAGCACCCCGCACATGTTTATCAACAGTTCCTACTATTATTACTGGTTTAGGGTGGTTCACCGGGAGTGAATCTAGTTTCCTAATGGAAACCGCCCGGTGAACCGCAGAGCAAATTCTGCGGTTTTTGTTTTTTAAGGAGAATGCCATCGTCATGATTTACTTCGGTAGCTGGTTTTACTTTTACTTTTGGCCCAGAACAAGTTCCGGGTAAAGTGTCATGTCGATGAAACGCCAGCACCCGGGACTTAAACAAGGTTCCGGGTTTTGTTTTTTGTTAGTTGTTTGGAAGAATGACAGAGTCAAAGCTTTATAGCCCAATCAATCAACCACCAACCATTAACTAATAACCATTACTCTATTTTTAAGGAGAACCGGAAGATGATCAATGCCAAATTAGCCGCCAAACCCCATCCTCACCATCAAACCACTGTGAAAATTTCTCAAACAGTTGCTTTTGGTGGTAAAGAAGTAGTAATTATTGGGGGGCCTTGCACAGTTGAAAACACCGAACAAATGGAGACTGTTGCGCAAAAGCTATCTCCTGCATCTGTAAACGCTTTGCGTGGTGGTGTCTATAAACCCCGTACCTCTCCCTATGCTTTTCAGGGAATGGGCGAGGAGGGATTAAAGATTCTGGCAGAAGTGCGATCGCGTTACAATATGCCAGTTGTCACTGAAGTCATGACAATCTCTCAAATCGAAGTAGTTGCTGCCCATGCTGATATGCTGCAAGTAGGTAGTCGCAATATGCAAAACTTCGATTTACTCAAAGCTTTAGGACAAGCTGGTAAACCTATCCTCCTCAAACGTGGTTTAGCAGCGACAATCGAAGAATTTGTTATGGCAGCCGAATATATTTTAAGCCACGGCAACCCAGATGTAGTGTTGTGTGAGCGGGGTATCCGTAGTTTCGATAACTATACCCGCAACGTGTTGGATTTAGGAGCTGTAGCAGCACTTAAGCAAATCACCCACTTACCTGTGATTGTCGATCCTTCCCATGCAGTTGGCAAGCGAGAGTTAGTAGCACCCGTTGCGAGGGCTGCTGTTGCCTGTGGTGCAGATGGTTTAATTATTGAATGTCACCCAGAACCGGAAAAATCCGTTTCCGACGCCCGTCAAGCCTTGTCTTTAGAAGATATGGTGGATTTAGTTGATAGTTTAAAGCCAGTAGCAGCAGCAGTTGGACGCAGTATTTTAGAAAAAGTAGGGGTAGGTTTAGAACCTACCCCTCTTTGTTTGTCTGCGGCTTAGAATTGGGGAATATTGCTACCTGGGTAGCTAAAAATTTTAGTGAATCTCAGATATTGCACCAATGTCAGTAAGCTTGAAATTCCGCCCAGAACTTGACTTCTGGGCAATAGAATAGCTCACTCCGGTAGCCTTGATCAGCTAAACATAACTGCGATCGCTCAAAACGCACTTTGGTATTTTTGAGAAGGCTATTAGGCTTTTTGCTTACTAAAATCAACTTGATCTATTTTCTAAAGGTAGTGATCAGTTGTGGCGATCGCAAAAATATAACATTGAAAATGGATATAAAAAGATACAGCATAGAAAAACTTTAATCCCCTACCAAACGTCAAGCTGCAATCAAAGCGTTGTGTGACAGCTTTGATAACATTAACAAAATGGTCGATCGCCTACAAACCAATCTGAGCGATCGCACCTCTTCAGCAGATTTACATAAACACTATGACAAAGCGTAAGAAAAGCAATCTCCAGTGGATTAAAGAAACGCTTGAACTAAAACCTGACCATCACTGGGAATCTCCACCGGGCTACAAAATTTTTGTCGCAGGTCGAGGTGTTGTTCGCTTCAATGTTCCTCAGAATTGGGTTTTGGAGCCACAAGAAAAATCCTTCAAGTTCCTGGATAAAAAACCGCCAAATGATGATTGTTGCTTAGAAGTTTCTTTTAATCACCTCCCACCCAATAATTGGAGCCTGTTTCCACTAAAACCCACCTTGAAGAAAGTCATAGACAACATCGCAAAAGTTTTATAGTAGCGTGCCACAGCATAATATTGAAACTAAATCAACAGATCTGAGCCATTACTTCAGACTGGAACAATCTTGACTAAAATGCTTATCGATTTATTTATAAGATATAAAAATAAGTAAAAAGTCATACTTTATCAAATTACCTCCATTGGCATCTATACTTGCAGGTAATATCAAGTTCGGCTAATTACTTAAAATATTATGGTAGACGTAGTTGGTAATTGCCTTTTCCTATTACCCATTACCTATTGCCAGCCAACCCAACATTATTAAGTATTAAAGCGAACAAGATGTAAATTGCTATAGCTACAACCAGCAGCACAGTAACAAGAATCACAGAAAGCATTGAAAAATGAAGATGTTGCTGTAGATGTGATGCAGATTTAATCAGGGTGTGTAGGAGTGACATGTTGTAGCCACAATAGCAACAATGTCAAAGGTACTGGCAAGTACACAGACAAACAAAGATATCGGTGTTAACGACTGTGGCAAAAATTTTAGTGCGAAGGAATGAGTAAAATGTTTGACTTAGCAGTTTTTATCTACGATGACACAGATGAAACAACAGCTAATTCCATTAGTCAGTATAGGGCTAGATTTGGAGTTGTGCCAAGAGTAGGAGATTATATTTATAGACATGTAGGTATAGAAGGGGCAATAGACTGTCAAGTCATAAAGGTATCTGTTGTTCCGAAATTAGATCAGAATACTACAGATGCGGATGCAATCATAAAAGCTGTCCGCGTAGAACCCTTATATTGATATTTCAAAGCCAACTAAATTTACTCCAAAACACATCTATTTTGGCGTTGCTGAATTTGGTCATGAATTATGTGTGCATACATTTTTGTAGAGACGTAGCAATGCTACGTCTCTACTACGTCTGGTCATACCCGTGAATTGTAAATTCATATCTTGATTCAGCAACGCCTCTATTTTATTTAAAGATTTCTTCCCCCAAAACTGGAGAAGTTAGGGGGATAATTCGACTTTTGCAAAAGTTATAAAAACTCAGTTAATTACCAATTGACACATTGTTATCATGCCAAACATTGGTTAAGCAGAGAAGTAATCTCATTTACATCCAAATTTCTACCAATGAAAACTAGCTGATTTTTAGGTGAAGTCAGCCATTCATCACCATTTAAGCTATAACGAGGGCCGCTAAGTTGAAATATATGTCGTAAATTACTATCACTAAACCAAAGAATACCTTTGGCTCTAAAGATATCTTGAGGAATTTCTTCATTTAAAAATTTCTCAAATTTATGAACATCAAAAGGTCTATCACTTTGGAAAGAAATCGAAATAAATCCATCATTTTCTAAATGATGGGAGTGGTGTCTATGATGATGGTGATGTTCATGATTGTGATCATGATGATGCTCATGTTTCTCCTCAATAAGAGATGAATATTCATCTTTGGGAGTTAAATCTACACCCAAAATTAATGGTAACGGCACTTGCCCATAGGTGGTGTGCAAAATTTTTGCACCAGCTTTCACTTCCCGGATATAAGCTTCTAATTCCTCTAGCTTTTGTTGTGTAACCAAATCAGTTTTATTCAAAAGAACAATATCTCCATAGGTAATCTGTTTTAAAGCTGCTTCACTAAGAAAATGTTCATGGTTAAATGCCTCAGAATCTACCAATGTGAGGATAGAATCTAGGTGAGTGAGGTCTCGAAGCTCTGTACCCAGAAAAGTTAAAATAATCGGTAGAGGGTCAGCAACACCAGTGGTTTCAATTACAAGATAATCAATGCGTTCTTCTCTTTCCAAAACCCGATAAACAGCATCAACTAATCCATCATTGATCGTACAACAAATACAGCCATTGCTCAGTTCCAGCATATCTTCGTCTATTGAAACTAGCAACTGACTATCAATATTAATGTCACCAAATTCATTGACCAGAACGGCAACTTTTAAATCTTGTTTGTTTTTCAGAATTTGATTCAGCAGAGTGGTTTTACCACTACCTAAAAATCCTGTAATTATTGTAACAGGCATTCCTCGCTTAGGAATATCAGCAATTGTGTTTGCATTTGGTGCAGTAAGTTGAGTCATAGTTCGTCCTATATTTTCGTAATGTTTATCTGAACTGAGAAATCCCTATTTCCTGTTCCCTATTACCTAATTTTGTCCAACTACTTGCATCAACATCAGTGCTACTTCCTTGGCAAAGTAAGTCAAAATCAAGTCAGCACCTGCTCGTTTCATACTGGTCAATGTTTCTAAAATGACTCGCTTCTCATCTATCCAGCCGTTTTGAGCAGCAGCTTTAATCATGGCATACTCACCACTGACATTATATGCAGCTACTGGTAAATGTGTATAATTTTTTACTTGACGAATAATATCTAAATATGCTAGAGCAGGTTTAACCATGACGATATCTGCACCTTCTGCGATGTCCAAAGCAACTTCCTTAATCGCTTCTCTGGCATTCGCTGCATCCATTTGATAAGTATTCTTATCCCCAAATCTCGGTGCAGAATCCAAAGCATCGCGAAATGGACCATAGTATGCAGAGGCGTATTTTGCAGAGTATGCCAAAATTCTTACATCTACGTATCCTTCCGCATCTAGTGCCTGACGAATTGCTCCAACTCTACCATCCATCATGTCAGAAGGTGCAACCATATCCGCCCCAGCGGCGGCTTGAGAAAGTGCCATTTTCACCAAAACTTCAACGGTGGGGTCGTTGAGAATCACGCCTTTCTCATCAACAATGCCATCGTGACCGTGAGTAGTAAAAGGATCAAGGGCAATATCGGTAATTACTAGTATTTCTGGCACAGCTTGTTTGATTGCCTTTACAGTTAGTTGTACCAATCCATCTGGGTTGTAGCTTTCGCTAGCAGTATCGTCTTTCTTAGCTTCTGGAATAACTGGGAACAACGCGATCGCACCAATCCCCAACTGATACACTTGTTCTATTTCTTTGAGTAATAAGTCCAAAGTGTATCGATAACACCCAGACATAGAAGCAATTTCAACTTTCTGTTCCTCTCCTTCCATGACAAACATGGGGTAAATTAAGTCATCTACAGTTAGGGTAGTTTCCCTAACCATACGTCGTAGGGTTGCAGTGCGACGTAGGCGGCGGGGACGAAGAATTAAGTTCGTAGAAACCTGATTAGCGTTATTGCTAGTAAGATTTTCTGAAGTCATGATTTTTATTTGAGATGAAATGTTTCAGTACTTCTAGACCACTCAAGCGCTCATAAAATGGCAAGGATTATATTGTGTAATTGGTAATCTTAAGCACTTCTAAGCTGTGAAAGCGCCATACTCGGCTTCACAATTGCTGGAACAATCTTTTCACTTGCCATTCTTGCACCAGATAAATTTCGTGCTGTTGGCCCTACTTGTAAAGCTGCTAACCCACCCATTAGAAATAATTCACAACCAGGAACGCGCAAATATTCATCCAGAACTGGCAAACCATTGACTATCTTAATTGGGTACACTTCTAATACTTCTTGTAACAACGCCTCAGATGTCACATCAAATTTAGTGCCAGTGGAAAGCCAAATTCGACTGTATTCATGCTGACTACCATCACTACATTGCACTCGCCATTTCTCACCCATCCACTGTGCCATCACCACTTGACAGTTTTCGTTAATCCTAAGATTACCGCTACGTACTTCTCGTCGTAGCTGCATTCCCATTGCTGGTGTCATAGAACCACCGTTACGCGCTTGCAAAATTGTGGCAAAGCGCTTTTGGTAATCTTGTTCTGCAAAAAATCCCTTCAAATACTTTGGCCCTAACCAACCGGGTTCAGCATCGAATAACTTTTCTTGCAGGTGTCGCCTGATCATCAAGTCGACTTTTGCACCACGAGAAATAGCACCTACTGCCAAATGTCCACTCGTTAGCCCGCCACCCACAATTAATACTCTTTCGCCTGTAAGGCACAATCTACGTAAATCCACTGAACTTGAGTGACAAAGCTTGTGTTCAGGATACCCTGAAGTTATCTGGTTTACCCAATTAGGTAATTGTAATTTACTACTACCCGTTGCGAGTACTACCCGTCGCGCAATGATTGATTTTCCATCTTGCAACCATAGACGCAGGCGAGGGCGAAACAGATGAGGTAAAGGTTCAATACGTGTCACACCAAGAGGAATAACTTGCTGCTGTAACGAATAGCGGCGAATTACATCCTGACAAAAATCGTCAAATAGCCGAGTCCCTGGCAAGTCATAAGGAGGAAAAAACTCATGAGGACGAGATTCGGCAAATTTCCGTAAAGCAAAAGGATTGGGATCAGGATGATGTACAGCAGGGGAACGCAAATGCGGAATTTCTAAAGCAGCAAATTGATTTTGCCAGCGACTCATCCACCTTCCACTCTTGTCAAACACCAGAAATTTTCCCCACATAGTTTGCCGTTTTTGCAGCAAGTGAGTTACCAAAGTTAAAGCGTGGGGACCAGCACCGATAATTGCCAGGTCAGTTTTAGCGGGTAAGCACGGTGGAGTCTCTTCCATCTGTGTCAGCTATGATAATAATAATTATTATCATAGCCATATATTTAGCAAAATTGTAAAGCGCGCCCTAGCCCGCCAAGAAATCTATTTCTTGACTAATAACTTAAGTCCACTTAAGAAGATGGAAGCGCCAACTTTTCTTACCGTCGCTTCTTCCCTTTTTGCCAACTTTGACTATTGGGTTTTTTGCTAAATTCCCCTTTGGGAAATAGCCGTGCTTCTAACTCTTCATAGCTACCTTCAAAGTCACAATGACCATAGAGAGGACATTGGCGACAATAAACACCTTCTGTATAGCGTTCCAAGTTTTCGCGATTGAAGTAATACGGTTTATGGCTGAAGGTGCTGGCTACCCATTGCCATGACATATTATTACTAGCCGGGTCGCCATCTAAAAGATGTTCGAGAAACCATTTAGCTCCAGCTTGCCACTGGATACGCCGCCAATGAATAATATAAGCTGCCATCCACATCCGGGCGTGGTTATGAAGATAACCCGTTTCTCGTAGTTCTTGGCTGAAACTATCGATACATACTCTGCCTGTTGTAGCTTGTTTAATATCCTCTGGTAATTCCGGCGCGTATTCACTCTGGTTATAGCCTGTTTTATATTCTTCTTGGTCTTGCCAAATTTTATTTCCCAGCTTGACATACAACCGTTGCCAATAGTCGCGCCAACCTAATTCGTTTATTAGTTTAGTGACCTCATCTTGATTTTGCACACGATCAAGTACATAATTTCGTATTTCGCGTAAACTGAGAACGCCATAACGAATATAGGGAGAAAGTCGTGTGACTGCACCCGTAAAATAATTACGTGTTTTTGCGTATTTCGCTGGTTCTACTTTTTGTAGTAATTTTTCAGCAGCTTGACGTCCACCAATTGTTTGACTGATATGATCATCGCGTCCTGCGGCTTGAGGAAATTGTTCGCGCAGGTAAGCTATCAACTCAGCGCGGTTAGCAAATTCGCGTTGCATATCTTGAGTCATGGCACGACAACAGGAGTTAGACAATTATTATAAAAGCGATCGCCCTCAAGGAAGGCGATCGCTTTTGCTAAAGTTTTTACACAAACGCACAGTGTTTGGCAAGATTGCGCTTATCTCAAGGTAATTGCTGTCGAATCTGGTGCTAGTCTGATATCTCTAGCAATAATTACAGGCTTGTTGATGTAATCTCTATAATATTGGTCTTGTAGACTCAGATTATATTGACGCTCGATTTGTGCAATTGCTAAGTTACGAACTTCACCTGTAACTTGAATGATATTTTCGCGATCGCTAGGTAAATCGAAAGGTCTGCCAGAAGCATTCACAACTAAAATGGGTTCACCACCAAAAAATCTGCGATCGCTGACTGTAAAAGAACTTAAACCAACTCTTTGCAATGGTCTGCTTCTGACTGCTACAGTTTTGCCAATTAATTCATCAGGGTAGTTAGCTACTTCCGATGTGGTGATCACTTGGGCAGTTGGAACTGTGGTAGGTTGTTCATTTGTGTGAGAAAGTCTGACAAACACAGCTATAAATGCTATGGCAATTACTACTTTTGCTTCCCAAAGACCCTTAAATACGTCTTGGCTTGGATTTCTATAATTGTTTTTATCTTCACGTTCAGCCATAATCAAAAACTCTTTTTTTATTGCTTAGATGTGAATTTGTCAGAATTTAAGAGTAAATAGTGTTGAAGTCAGCAAATATTTATTTTTTTGAAAAAATGCTGTTTGAACAATATTGATTTTGATATATCTTCTTTACATTATTAATTCTCGCTAATAATCTCTTCTCACCCAGGTAATACTACGTCCCTTTCTATGGACAGACTTGGATGTATCTACTGAGTTGAATAGACCTCACCCCCTCTAGCAAGGAGAGGGGAACCCGATAGGGCGGAGTGAGGTTTGTGCTTTACGCTCGTCGAAAATTGCTATATTTATCCTCTATTTTTAATGGTTTGTGTAATTAACTAGAAAAATTTTCTATTTAGTGATATAAAATTTCCTATTTAATTTTGCAAAAAAATTAGTACATATGTAATAGACTTATTCGTTTTTGTCTATTGCCTATTAATAAAATATTAAAAGTATTGACAAATACAGAAAAACTTAATACACCTAATTTAATGATGATTGGAAATGTTAATTATGCAATATCAAGTTAAGATCCTAGAACCAACAGATTTATGGTATTTACAGAACAACATTAATAAAGAAACCAACAAATATTACCATCCCACAAAAGATATTCCATTTGCTCAGCAAGTAGAAATTAGACTTGAAAACTCTGGAGTCATCATTCAAAAAGGATCATTACACAGATGCATCGGTAAATTAAATTATGGTATTTACAAAACCGATAACCGTTTGAAAGATATGTGGGTAGCCTTGCGAACGGAGATTGACTACAACGCACCTGTGTATCAAGGTACTGGTATGGTTTATCTTGAGCCTAGACAAAAAGGTGATTTTTTGCATTACAACTATATCGATCTATCAGAGCGGGAGCAATGGGAATTTGATGATGGCGTCTTTAAGTTTTGTTCTGATAATGTAGTTATCGGAGCAAAAAGATTAAAGTTCCGACAAATTGCAGGCTCTAATGATGGAAAATGGAGACTGGTGATCAAAGCTTTACCAGGACAAATTTCTCGTGTGGTAGCAGGCACTACAACACCTGCAAGAGTAATAGAACTCAGCAAAGGAGAAATTTTGATTGCTGACTATGACATGGTGAAAGGATACACAAACGGTATCGAAGAAGATTATCGCAAACTAGGTCATTTTGGCAAAGGTGGTGGAGAGGGTTTTGTCTGGATGTATAGCGGTGAGGGTAAATTATTGGTGACTGAAAATGATGGTCTCCGTCTAGATTAAGTCAATTCCATAGGTCTAAGTAATTTCGACATGCACTACTGAAAAATAGCAAAATTCCTGTAGCCAAACTCTACGTCCCTTAGCGTAAAAAAACACTACCTTAGCGATCGCGAGGCGACAGATGTCTTTCATTTGCGAACTATTTTAGAGTCATCCATAACCATCAACTAGAAAGCACAGTTACGATCAAAAATGTGTCGGAATTGGCTGCGAGGCAATATTAAATGCCCAAATGGAAACTAGTAACTGAATTCTCCTTTAACAGCGCCCATTACATTAAAGATTATGATGGCCCTTGCGGTCGGATGCATGGACATAATTACACGGTGCGAATCGAAGTAACTTCATCCAAACTACATTCTTCCCAATATTGTCCACACCCAGTCATGGTAGCTGATTTTAGAACCTTGCGCTGGGCCAAACAAGACGTATCCAAAGGCGGACTTGACCACTGTATCCTTAACGAAGTCTTACCGCCTGAGTACGAAACAACTGCTGAGATGATTGCTAAATATATTTATGACGAAACCAAAAAACGAGTCCCAGCAGATGTGCAACTGAAAGTAGCCGTGTCGGAAACACCAAATAGTTGGGCAGAGTATGAGGATGATTAGATATCTTAGTGTCTTTGTGCCTTAGTGGTTCAAAAATCAACTTTCTTCACCACCAAGACACCAAGACACAAAGAAAACTCGCTGAAAAATTAAGCCTTCTCTCGATTACCCAAATTGGTGGTAATCCCAGTATCACTGTACTATCAAACGGCAATTCCTTACCGACAGCAACAATTCTCGGCAATGGCGGACGGACAATCCCCACAACGGTAATAGCAAACGATGCTACTGGGGAGGATAAACTGACTGTTGCCACCTTCAATGTTGAAAACCTTGACCCTGGTGATGGTAGTGGCAAGTTTACTAGCTTGGCAAATGCAATTGTTAACAATCTCAAGTCACCAGACATCATCAGTTTAGAAGAAGTGCAAGACAACAACGGGGCCACAAATGACTCTGTTGTTGATGGGAATCTGACCTATCAAACTTTAATTGATGCGATCGCAGCTGCTGGTGGCCCGACTTACGAGTATCGTCAAATAAATCCGGTGGATGACCAAGATGGCGGTGAACCAGGCGGTAATATTCGCGTCGGTTTCCTATTTAATCCCAACCGAGTTGACTTTGTAGACCGTCCTGGCGGCACATCCGCCAGCGATCGCATTCAAGGTTTTGAAAAAAATGATACCATCAGTGGCTTAGGTGGCAATGATATTCTCGAAGGCGATGCAGGCAACGACAAGCTTTATGGCGAAGCTGGTAACGACAGGATTTATGCTGGTCAAGGCAACGATCAAATTTATGGTGGCAATGGTGATGACGTAATTTACGCCGAAGCCGGCAATAATAAAATTGATTCTGGTTCAGGCTTCGATACAGTATTTAGTGGCAGTGGTCGTGATACCTTTGTGCTTGCTGCTGGCGAAGGATTTGATCTGATTGAAAACTTTGCATTCAGACAAGACCGCATTGAGTTAAGTGGTTTACGCTTTGCAGACCTGACAATTACCCAAGGTACTGGCGCAGATGCCAATAATACGCTGATCAGTGTCACGAGTACAGGTGATCTGTTGGCTAGTTTGATTGGAGTGCAAGTTAACACAGTTACAAGTTCTGTGTTTACCATAGTTTAACATCATCAAGATTGCATAAATTTTAGAAAAAATATTCTTTCAGAGGGATAGTAATTATGAGCGTAAGCGCGAACCTGTAAGGGTAATGGGTAATAGGTAATGAGAAAAACCAATGACCTATTACCAGCGCCTTAACGGTATTAGTAGTTGCAGCCAACAACCAACAACTACCGCATTGTGACAAATTCTTCTGCTGCTGTGGGATGGATACCAACGGTGGCATCAAAATCTTTTTTCGTTGCGCCCATATTAATAGCGATCGCTACACCTTGAATGATCTCACCTGCATTTTCTCCTACCATATGAGCGCCTAATACTTTGTCAGTACTGGCATCTACTACCAATTTCATCATGGTTCTTTCTTGGGCGCCCGTCAAACTGTGGAACAAAGGACGGAAACGAGTTCGGTAGATTTTCACCCCATCGTCTCCCAGCTTTTCCCGGGCTTGGGCTTCTGTGAGACCAACTGTGGCTGCTTCCGGTGTAGAAAAAATAGCAGTCGGGACATTTTCGTGACTAAATACACGGCGGTTATTACCAAATTCACTATCTGCAAACGCCCGCCCTTCACCAATAGCGACTGGGGTTAAATTCATCCGGTCAGTAACATCACCTACTGCAAAAATGTTTGCTTGGGAAGTCTGGCTGTATTCGTTCACAGCGATCGCATCCATTGTGCTATATCCAGGGCCTTCAATGGAACCACAACAGGTTTCAACTCCAGCCTTTTCTAAACCCAGCCCTTCGATATTGGGGGCGCGACCTGTTGCTACTAAAAACACATCGGCAATAATTGGTTCTTTGTTTTCTCCAGATAACTTGATTTTAAGACCTTCCGGCACTTTCTCCACTGCTTCGACTACATGATTCTGGATGATTTTAATGCCGTGGTTGGTCATCCCCTCTTGAATATTAGTGCGGATATCTTCATCAAAACCATTGAGGATAAGTTCTTTACGGATAACTTGGGTAACTTCGCATCCCAAACCGCGCATAATGCAAGCAAACTCCGTGCCGATGTAACCAGCACCAATAATTGCTATATGCTTGGGTTTTGCTGGGAGATGAAACATTTCATTAGAGGTGATGCCATATTCCATCCCCGGTAAATCAGGTTTGACGGGACGACCACCAACAGCAATTAAAATTTTATCGGCAGTGACTTTGCGTCCATCAACTTCGATAGTGTGCGGGTCTAAAAGAGTAGCACGACTGGGAATAAGTTCTACCCCGGCTTTTTCCAAGAAACCAATATGTAGTTGGGAAAGCCGTCGTACTTCCTTATCTATAGCTGTAATAAAATATTCCCAGTCTAATTCTGCTTCGCCTACCTTCCAGCCATAGCCTGCTGCATCATGGAATAATGCTGGAAAATGGGAGCCATAGACCATCAATTTTTTGGGAATGCAGCCACGAATGACACAAGTACCACCAACTAAACTTTCTTCGGCGATCGCTACTTTTGCTCCGTAGCTAGCAGCACGTTTAGAAGCTGCTAACCCCCCAGAACCAGCACCAATGACAAACAGGTCGTAATCGTAGGTCATAAATTTTTAGATGTCTTTTGCAAAGAAATAAAATTTCATACCAATTTACCAACGAAAAATTGAAAATTTTCAGCCAGGTAAAGTGGTATCGCGGCTTTGAATATTAACGGTGGCATTTGGCCTAACATGTGAAAACCACTATCTTGATCCTAGCTTGCTCTTCCCAATCCGAAAATTGAGACAGTAGTGGTGGCAAGCGATCGCTTTTTAGGAAATTGTTTCTTCAAAGGTAGAGGGTAGGAGGTTCAGTTGGGGTAGGAATTTTCACTTTTGGTTGTGCCAAAACAGTAGCCTGAATGACTGATTTGAAAGTAACCTCACCCCGTCAAGAGAGGACACCCCTCTCCGAGCTCGCGGAGAGGGGCTGTTCTTGTGAGGTTTTTCGTTGGGACTGCCTTTGTTCAATCATCGCTGATCTTGTGGTTGTACCCTGTACCAGCCAAACCAGTGATGAACTGCTAACCAAACTGCCGAAAGAAAACCAGCTAAACTTAGTGTCAAACCACTATAAGGTACTAACAATCCAAACACGGGTAGCACAGCTCCAGCAATAGTACAAATAACTGCAGCCAGGGAAGCACGAACATTTACACCTAGTCCCCAACTCAACACCAGTAAAACGAGGGAAATCAAAGTCCAAGCAAACTGGGGACTCATGACACGACTGGTGTAAGTCAAAGCCAATAAACAAGCAAAAAATACCCCACCAGCAACAGCGATATTTTTTATATTCATAGGAATAGATAAATATAGCAACAATATCCACCACAAAAATAACGCTGGCGCTAGCAATAACAGGCGGGGAAGCACACCTGTATTACGAACAGGATTAGTATTTGTAAATACTCCAAATGGGTTTCTCACAGAAACATTATCGTCAAATACCCAAGTAAATCGGGTGCTTTGTCCCTCGCCTGCAATTTCAGTTGGTACAATGCCGCTAGCAAAATCAGCCCCTGGAAAGTTAGCAATAGCTACTAAGCGAAAATTCTGGAGTAACTGTCCATCAGCACTATAAATCCAACGGGAACCGCCTTGAGCTTTGTAAGAGACTCGAAAGGTGGTTTCTTCTCCTTGTCCTAAGCGAAAGGGAAAGCTGTAATTACCCGGGCTAGTTTGTTGTAATCTCCTACCAGCTTGCTCTATTTTGTAGCCGGAAAGTAGGGAGTAGCCATTGGGGGGTGGTGCTTCCCAGAAGAACTGATTAATGTTGTCTGGAAGCTGATTAACTACTTTATAGTCAGCAGTATAGTCTACGCGATATGTTGCACGGCGATTTTGGACATCGGGAGTTTGGTCGATTTTGACTTGAATTTGTGAACCAGCTAGTGTCAGATAGCGGCTTTCTTCTCGTGTTTCATTGACTGTGACAATCTTGCCATTAACTTGCGTGGTGTAACTGTATGGTACTTGCACGACATAACGTATTTGTGGGGCAATTTGTTCTAGTCTGTCACCAGCAACACTTGCTGCTACTTGCGCCACTTTTGCCTGTTCCCAGTGGTGATATCTATTGCTCAAAGTTGAGCAAAGAAAAAATCCTCCTATTAATAGAATTAAAACTAAAGTTAAGTGTGGTAAGCCTGCGAGGATTTGCGAGTAACGAATTGCCCATTCATCAATAAAATTAGCTTGTTCTACTTGCTGGCGACGCAGGGAAAAGTTGACTAGAGCGATCGCAACTCCCAAAGCCACAATCACAAATACTAGTAACAGCGAAGCTTTCAGGACATCAGTGCCAAATTGAACAAGTTCCGTAGGATGGGTAAGATCAGGTATTCCAGGCATACCTTTAGCTGATTCAGGCATAAGAGAAATTTCGGAGAATGTGAAGAATTTGACCGAGAAAATCTCTCAGAAGTTTCTGAGTTTTGATTACAAATTCCGACAAATTTGTTTCTCTAGAGGGATGTTTTAGATATTACATTCACCATTAAATATCAATCAATACCTACTATTTCTTAAGCAAGTATGCCCCACTGGTGATAAGTTGCAGATTCGCTTTTTTCAAAACGTAGAAGATGAAACCAAACGCCTATCACGCCTCATTGGTGGTTTGTTAGATTTGGGGCGTTTGGAAGCTGGGGTGACACTGTTAGAAAAGCAACATATTCAACTGGTAAGCTTGATTAGGCTTGCTGTCAGAGCAGTAGAAACACGAATGCAAAATTCGCAAATTTCAGCCCAAGTCAACGTGGCTGACTTGCAAATCCAGGGTGACTCCGAAAGATTGTTGCAAGCATTGCTCAATCTGTTAGATAATGGCATCAAGCACTCACCCCCCGACTCTCAAATATTTATCACTGCTTCCAAAGAAGGAAGAAGTCATGAAAGCAGTCCTAATGACAGCACCTGGCAATCCTGAAGTTTTGCAACTACAGGATGTAGCAAATCCTAGTGTATCTGTTGGTGAAACTGAACTTGTGGTACGATTAAGAGCAGCTGGTGTTAACCCCATTGATACCAAACTTCGCAAACGTGGCACTTTTTACCCCGATCAAATGCCTGCAATTTTAGGATGTGACGGTGCAGGTATAGTTGAGGCTGTTGGCACTGGTGTAAAAAAATTCCGTGTCGGGGATGAAGTATATTTTTGCAATGGCGGCTTGGGCGCACACCAAGGCAACTATGCTGAATACACTACAGTAGATGAGCGTTTTGCTGCCCACAAACCCACATCTGTATCTTTTGCAGAAGCAGCCGCAGCACCCTTAGTCTTAATTACCGCTTGGGAAGCTTTATACGAACGTGGCAGACTAGAACCAGGGGAAAAAGTTTTGATTCATGCTGGTGCTGGTGGTGTTGGTCATGTAGCCATTCAACTGGCTAAACTTAAAGGTGCAAATGTCTGCACAACAGTCAGTTCTCAAGAGAAAGCAGATTTTGTCAAACAGCTCGGTGCAGATTATCCAATTTTGTACAAACAAACAGATTTTGCGCAAGCAGCTTTAGATTGGACTGGTGGTGAAGGCGTAGACTTGGCTTTTGATACCGTCGGTGGAGAAACTTTTCACAAAACCTTCCCAGCAGTGCGGATTTATGGCGATATTGTGACGATTTTAGAACCAGATGCCAATACAGTTTGGAAAATTGCCAGAAATCGCAATCTCCGCATTGGTTTAGAATTAATGCTCACACCAATGCTGCAAGGAATCCTAGAAGCACAGCAGCACCATGCAGATATCTTGGCAGAGTGTGCTAAATATATCGATGCAGGTAAGTTAAAGATTCATGTCAGTCAGGAATTACCATTAGCAGAAGCCGCAAAAGCCCACCAGTTAATTGAATCTGGCTCGACGACGGGTAAGATTGTTTTGGTGATCTAAATAGAGACGTAGCAATGCTACGTCTCTACAGGTTGGGGTCGTCATTTATCCTTTGTCATTCGTCATTTAATCTTGGATTGACCCCACAGATAAATCTGCTTTCTTGAGAATTCTGGATTATTGCATCAGGCTGACTCAGATAAAAACGGTAGCATATACAAAGATTCATCTTGCATACACTCAGCAACAAACACAAACACAGCTTGCGGTTCAAAGGTTGTAAAAGTTCGTAGTTAGGGCTTTAGCCCTTGGAATTATATCAAGTCCGGCTAATTACTTACGATATTATTCTGATGCAGTTGGGCATTGGGCAAGAGATTTTTCCCATTACCAATTACCCATTACCCATTACCGGCCTTCACAGATATGATAAGTCTTTAAACGGACATGATATTAAGCGATAAATCGCTCACTACGAACCTCTCATAAATCATGCGATAGACTACTACCAGATTCTAATCTGGAAAACATCAACTCCTAAATTACATACTTTCCTTGAAATACTTGTTTAGCAGGACCTGTCATATAAACCCTTTGATCAACTTCTGACCAGGCTATTTGCAAACAACCTCCAGGCAATTCTACAGTAGCAGTGCGATCGCATCTCCCTGCCAGCACCCCAGCCACCAAAGCAGCACAAGCACCAGTACCGCAGGCGAGAGTAATCCCCGCACCACGTTCCCAAACGCGCATTTTCAGGTAATCTGGGCGGACAACTTGAATAAATTCAGTATTTGTGCGTTGGGGAAAAACTGGGTGATGTTCAAACTGGGGACCAATATGATCTAGGGGAATTGCTGCTACATCTTCTACAAAGGTTATGCAATGGGGATTACCCATACTTACACAGGTGACATCCCAAGATTTCCCTGCGACTTCCAAGGGTTGGCTAATCACTTTTTGATCAGCAGGACATAGGGTAGTAGGAATCTCACCAGCCAGTAACCTGGGGATACCCATATCTACTTTCACTTGTCCATCCGACATCAGTTCGGGTGTAATTACACCAGCGAGGGTATGAATCCGATATTGATTACTCTGTCGTGACTCACCTTCCAACTCAGCCAAAAAAGCAGCTAAACAACGAATCCCATTCCCACACATTTCTGGTTCCGAACCATCGGAATTAAAAATCCGCATTGTGTAATCAGTATTATCTTCACCTGGCATAGCAAAAATAATACCATCAGCACCGATGCCAAAATGGCGATCGCACAACTGCACCGCTTGCTCTGGAGTGATTACAGGTTCACAAGAAAAGCGATTATCAATCAAAATGAAATCGTTCCCCAAACCGTGATACTTAGTAAATTCTATTGCCATTCCCAAAATCCATGAACTATATTTGTGTTTTATTCGTTGTTGGTTGTTTATTAATTTTGCCAATCAACTACCAACCACTAATTAACAACTAATACTTATGATTACCGAATTTGACACCTCCTTACCCAGCACTCGCCAATTACAAAACCTGATTAAACAAGCAACACCAACTGAGATCAAATTGCTGACGGGTGATATATTGACCGGAAGAGTAATGTGGCAAGACCAATATAGTGTGTGTCTTGTTGATGATAACAGTCAACAGGTGATGATTTGGAAGCAGGCGATCGCTTATTTCAAGCCTCTGAGTAATTAGCAAATATATTTTTTAAAATTGAACACAGTCTGTATACTTAACAAACATCCATATTAGGAATTTGATACTATTAACAAAGTGGGCCATCCCCTACAAACCAACCCAAGTGATTTTTATCAGCCCTTTCTAGGTGGATAAAAATCCTGAAAAAATTCCCAAATTTAGGTCTTTTCACCTTTGTGTCTTAGTGTCTTTGTGGTGATAAAATTAACTTTGGAACCACCAAGGCACTAAGACACCAAGGAAAATATATTTAACCACCAAAGGGCTGGTGATTTTTATCTGTAACAGCTACTTTAAATAAATCAACAAATTCAACCCTGGAATGGTACGAGATAATGTCCACAATAGTAGGGTGATGTAAAGTATTCCCAGGCTCCACTGATACCAAGCTAATGTGGAGATGATACCGGGGAGGTGTTTGTCTCGTAGGCGAACGTCATTAAAGCCTAATCTTAGAAGATTGTTGAGGCTAAAGTCGTAGTAGTTCAGCCAATTCCAACGCCGATCCCATAGTAATGGCATGTAGCGATCGCGAAATATTTCATACCTGGGTATTACTGGTAAGCGTCCAATTAGCAATCGTAACTGTCGCATACTTCCGTCTTCTGTGAAATAGGAAGTGTCCATTAAGTCGTGATAGCGTCCTTGTTGATATAGTCGCAATAATAAAATCACTGGTACGGGAACAATGATGATCACAAGACACGCTAGTGTCAACCAAGGTTGTTCAGCGCTGCGAAAAATAGCCAACAATCCCAACAGTGTTAAGACACTAAAGCTTGTCAACATCCATATACTTTCGTCAACTGTGGGAATAATGGCGCTAGGATACAGGCGACGTAGCCGATCTATCAGCCAAAATAACCAGCCAAAATAGGCGATCGCAATAGTCCCCACACCAAATACTAGGCGAAAATCTGTACCGTAACCAGAAAGTAGTAACAGTAAGCTCAAGGTTAGCCAATTCCAAGCTAACAGTAACCACCCACCCAAAAACAAAGGTTCACCAACGACGATTTGTGGGCTGAGTTTGGTGTAAGTTTCTAAATCAATATCTGCTAAAGAAAGTAATTCGCTAGTGTTGCGAAAGGGTTTAATTTGTCGGCGACGGATGATGGCTTCTGCTTGAGTTGGAGAGAAACCCAGGTTAACTAAACTTTTTTTTGAGGCGTCATTAATATTGATACCAACCAAACGACGGCTTAATTCTGCTAGCCGTAGTTGCTGTTTTGTATACTCTATCTGATTAGCATCAGCAATTTGCTGCAACTGCCGAAAATTTTGCCCTAAATTCCGCAAGACGTTTTGATTACCTTGCAATGTCGCTACAACTAGCTTTTTACCAATTTGACCAGAATTTCCTAAAATTTTAGCTTGATTCGAGTTAAAAGCCAATCCAGATACATTTAAAAAAGCAGTTTTAGCAAATCCCGCATCACTAAAATCTGCTTGGTTAAGAATGCTAGCACCCCGCAGATTCACTGGTTGATGAAATTGTGCTTCTCGAAAAGTGACGGCTTGCTCAAAAGTCGCTTCCTCTAGAAATAGGAACTCATTGAAAATAGCTTTGGTAAACTGTGCGGAATTAATAAAACGTACCCCAGAAAAATCTGCATTACCTTGCCACTGAGCGCGATTAAATTTAGCCAACAGTTTAAAATTGGCTTGGTTAAAGTTGGCGGTGTCTGCAAAAAAGCTTTCCTGAAAATATGCGTTTTCCTGAAATTGTGTTTGCTTAAAATTAGCCTTGTCAAAAAAAATACTACTTTGCCATTGACTCTCCCGCCGAAAAGTCGCATTGGCAAAGCTAGCGGAACGACCAAACCGTGTTTCTTGCCAATTGGCTTGTTGGTTAAAAATTGCACCTTGGACATTGACAGATTGCAGAAAAAATGTGTTACTAAACTGGACTTTGCCAGTAAAATGAGTTTTTTCTAAAACTAAGGATCCACGAAAAACACTGATATCACTAGCAGCAGCTGGAGTTGCTAAAAGCGAGCGACAATCTTTGGAACTCGGTAAAGCAACAGTCAGTGATTGTAAGCAAACTACCCGTAAACTTTCGAGTTGTTCTTGTTCAGCAGCAGTGAAAATGGGAGCGATCGCTTGTGCATAAAGAGGGGTTCTTAAACCCAAGTCACTACCAATAAAATCCCCTTGAATCAAAGAATTACTTAAGTCTAACCCCAAAGGTTTAGAACCAGTTTTTTGTAATTCTTTTCGCAGCAGTTGGTAAAAAGCATCACGGAAAGCTGCATTTTCTGGTCGTAAATCAATCATCATCTGCCGTAAATCTACTGATAGGCTACCTTCACGGACAGTAGGTGTACGCAATCTTTCCTGCAACAGTTCTAAAGTTAAGGGTGTCCGTTCCGCTTGGGGAAAAGCAGGTAGGGGAAATAAAAACAGCAGCAACATCAACAAACCAATTATGTTTCGGCTTCGCATATTCGTAGGATGCTCTTCTTTTTTTCTGCTTCGCGCACTTTGCGTCTTTGCGGTTCATTACATAACAAAAATCGTCAGGCAAAATTATCTGACGATTTATCCCATATCCAAACTAATTAATCAACCAAAATTTTCAATCAGCGTCAAAACAATGTATTTAAATTTGAGGAACACTTGTATTGGTTATCTAAGTGTAGGCGATCGCAGCAAAAACCTGTCACAGCATAGCTGTAACAGGAGTAAAACTAATATTCGATTGTGGCTAATCTTAAATTAACTGAGCCATTCTAAAACTGCTTCTTCCTTAGTGTTGGTATTACGTGATGGAGTTTCACGATTAAACTTCATGTGAATTGAGCGGGTTTGCTCACCATCAGCTGCAACAGCCATGATTGGGTAGTCAATCAAGCCATCCTGGAAGGACATTTGGAAACGGAATGTACCATCTGGATTTAACTTAATTGGACGACCGCCAATGGTAACAGTTGCATCAGGTTCGGTTGCACCGTAGACAATTAACTCAGCATCCGCAATTAACCAGAATTTGCGTGGACGCATAGGTACGGCGGAAGCAGAGAAGCCAACACCGGACATACCCACACCAGACATGGTTAAACCAGATACAGTCGGAACTGCCCACATACCTACACCAGAGGGGAAGACGTAGGAACTGATCGCCTGTTCTGGAGTTACTGAACCAGGAACGTGTTGCATGGAACCGAACAGAGAACCTGCAACCCGTTGGGCTTCGGCAGATTCTGCCAAGCCAAAGATTTGGTCGTATATAGGGTTGCCATTTGCCGCAGCAGCAGCCTTCTTGGCAGGGGGAACCAATTCGTAGAAAGTCTTGCCACGCAAATCTTCTTCAAAGTTGACGGTGATGAAGACGTCTTCAATCCAGTCTGAAGGATAGACAGGAGGAACGTGGACAGGAGCAGAACGAGCCAAGACTAACCAGCGACCATCAGCACAACGGTAGCCGATATCGATAACATAATCGCGATCGCTTACTGGAACTGGCAAATACCATTCCCGCGCCAGTTCATCACAGGGATACTCCTGAATGCTGTGGGGACTTTGGTACTCCAAGTTGATGTCGGTAACATCATAAATCCGCAGCGCCAGTTGTTGTCCGCCTTGGCGTCGCAATTCTTCTTTATGCTCGTTAGGAACATCCCAATAAGCATAAGCCCACTGGGGATCTCGAGGCATCAGAACAATGCGGCTTTCACCATAACCATCTGGTAAGTCGCCAATTCCTTCGTCTACATCAACTAGAGTGCCACCAGTGCGATCTTCTTGACCCAATTCAAATTTTGCTGCTTCCACGGTTTCCTGTGCCTCCAATGAGAAAGATTGGCTGGGGGATACTTTGCTGCGTTCGATTTCTTGTATTGCTGCCAACAGCTGCGATTTACGCATTCGGCTATATCGAGAGACACCATAAACGCTCGCTACTTTGCGTAGCTGCCGTAATGTCATCTCTTCTAGCGGTGGTCTTTCTTTTGCCATGAATTTTGGCCTCCAGTCGTTTGAAAGGTTAATAATGTACCCTTGTCTATTGAGTGGATGATTCAACCCCATCCACCCCAGATTAACTTTTGCTTCTCGACTCCTGTTTTGCCTAAATCAATTAGGTTTTTAGTGTTTTTTTATATTGCGGGTCACTCCCTTTCAATTTCCTGTCATGCCAAAATCAGCATTTTCTTATTTTGGGAGTTGAGGAGTCTTTATGTTAAAAAATACTAACTGTTCACCTCCCCCTGGGATCAAGAGGCCGCTATGCTTGTTTTTAATGTTTCCACGAATTTTTTAGCTGTTTGGGGATCTCTTTGTCATTATTTTATGACATAACAGTCACGAAAAGAACCATTTAGTCAAGTTTTCATGATAAATGAATTATAAGTTCATGCTATGTCAGCAAAAACATTGACTTATTGTTATGAAATATTGATATTTTTAACCGAATAGCAACACCCATAAAGGCAACATTAAAAGTAGTAACACTGTGGAGATGATGATACTGCTGGCGATTAAATCGCGGTCGAGATTATATTCTTCTGCCAAAATGAGGCCAGCAAAAGCCGAGGGCATACCAGACATCAAGACCATTGCTAAACGGCGATCGCCTGATAACCCGAGTAGCCATGTGGTTAGAACGCCAACAAGTAAGGGTATAACGCAGACTTTGATAATAGCGGCAACAAAAGCAGGTTTTATACTTTTCCATCCCTGTAATTGTGCTAAACGAATACCAGTCAGCAAGAAGGCACAGGCAATGACAATACTGATACACCCTTGCAATCCTGATTCAATAGTTTGTGGAAACTGGACTTTTTGAGTGAGAGTACCAACCAGAAAAGCCCACAAGCAAGGTACAGTCAGCACCTCACGCAGTTGTATCCACCAGGAATTAGCAGCTTTTGATTGACTAAAGTAACTAGCAACCACAACTCCAAAACCGTAGGGACCAATGACATTGTGAGTAATACTGTAAAGTACAGCCCAGCTCAAAACCTCAGAATTAATTAAAAATGGGGCGATCGCTAAACCCACAAAACCAGTATTTCCCAGGACAGCAGCAAGTATAAAACTCCCATGAGCATGAGAGTACTCTTTAAATTTCCATAAAATCGGCAACACCACCATCAAGCCCAAAAGTAATGTTGCGACTGTAATTATTGGTACTATTAAGGGCAAGCCTATCTCATGATTAAAATTACCCAATTGGCTTTGACGAGCCAAGGCAAACAGTTCTAGTGGCACACCAATCCAGTAAAGACCCCGACCTAAGAACCGAGGCAACCATTGTGGTAAAAATCTACATATAAATAGCCCCAGACTTGTCCATACAATCAGGGGCATATAAGCATGAAACAGAGTTTCTGTCATAAATATTACTTACAATCACCAAAAAAAGAGACAGACTCTACCTTAATTAATTCACCCTAATTAACAATAACTAAGAAAGAAGCAAGAAGGAAACAGAAAAAATCACAGCCAAAAGTAGACGATTTAATATTCAATTTTATTCTTCTGTTGACAGAAACGAAAATTCTGTAGTCTTGCATGGAAAGAAACTGAAAAAATTTATGTTTGATTAGCCACGTAGACGTACTGGCTGTTTACCCTCCACCTGCTCTATCACTCCACCGATGACACTACTTTGTCCATAACCCAAACCTTTGAGTGCAGCTAAGCATCTGTCGGCTTGTTCTATGGGAATCGAAGCTAAAAGACCACCGGAGGTTTGTGGGTCGAACAACAAAGGATAATTGGAGTGATTTTCCCCTATATACAAGTTAGAAATATAACGCGAATTACTTAAATTTTCTGGATGTAGAGAACTAAAAATCTTTAATTCTACAGTTTCCCTTGCACCTGCCAAAACTGGGATAGCCTCTAGTTCTAACTCTACTGCCACTTTAGAAGCCTGCACCATTTCCATCAAATGTCCCAGCAAGCCAAAGCCTGTGACATCCGTACAAGCTGTAGCCCCATGCTGTAATAAACATTTAGCTGCTGCTTGATTGGATAACAACATCGACTCTACCGCACCCTCAATCCACCGACCTTTGGCTTGGCGGCGCATATCAGCAGCGAATAATGTCCCAGTTCCCAAAGCTTTAGTCAAAATCAATACTTGTCCCGGTTGCATTCCACCTTTACGTAGTAATTTATCTGGCTCACCTAAGCCATTACAACTTAAACCAAATCCAAGTTCTACCCCTTCCGTTGTGTGTCCACCAATCAAAGGTGCTTGTGCTTTATTTAACACTTTTACTGCACCAGATAAAAGCTGATACAGAGTTTCTTCGACTTTGGCTGGCGCAGCATAAGGAATAGTAGCTAACGCCAAGGCACTTTGCGGAGTTGCTCCCATGGCAAAAATATCACTCAAGCAATGATTGGCGCTGATTTGACCAAAAATATAAGGGTCATTAATCAAACTAGGAAAATAATCTATCGTTTGCACCAATAATCGATTAGCTGGCACTTGCACTACAGCCGCATCATCGGGTGCATCTAAACCAATGATGATATCTTCTCTATCTTTCCCAAGAGGTTGTTCTAATTTGATCCTATGGAGGACTTTGTCTAAAACTGTACCACCCACTTTAGAACCACATCCAGCACAGCGCATCACCGAATTTTGGATTTTGGATTTTGGATTTTGGATTTGATAATTCCTATCCTCTTGCCATCTCCCCATCATCCCATCACCCCATCGCTCCAGTCCCTTACTAAACCTTTCCATAAAGCGGCGATCAATCCAGTCTTTCCACTGCCACAGTAAGCGATGCGGAGGTAAAGTAAAGGGGCCACGTGTGGCGATCGCTCTACCATCGCCTGTACCTATTAAACTTAGATATTGTTTCTGTGGTATGTAGGGTTTGAGGGGTTTGCCTAGTAAAAACCGCCGCAAGTTCTCAAATAACGGTTTTCCTTGTCGCACTGCAAACACTCCTGCTTTCGGACGTGGGTGATTGACCATCGTGGCAATATCTCCCGCAGCAAATACGTAAGCATGAGATAAAGATTGCAATGTATCATTTACCAAAATAAAGCCTTGCTCATCAGTTTCTAACCCAGCAGCCTTTAACCACTGTGGTGCAGAAGCTTGTGTCACCCAGAAAATGCGATCGCACTCAACTGTCAAACCAGATTCGCATCTAACTTTACCTGGTTCGACTTTACATACACTTTCGCCTAAATGCAATTGTATACCCCGTTTGCTCAAAAGCTGCTTGACTGTGCGCTGTGCAGACCAATGAGAATTAGGCATTAGTTCCGTATCCCGGTGGAATAAATGAATTTTCAAAGCTCCCTGTTTTAGGGTATTATGGTCGATAACTTCTCTTTTTGAGAAAAATTTGAGGGGATATACTTTGCATACCTGATACAAATGAGCTTGCATCGATAACGCTAATTCCACACCACCTGCCCCCCCTCCTACAATCCCAATACTCAATGGCTTTTGCGGATTGTCAGCTATATCTTCTAGTAGTTGATACCAGTGTTTTAGAAGGTTAGACACTGGTTTTGCCCCGATAGCATATTCTGCTGCACCTGGTACAGATATTGTGGCTGGTGTGCTACCGATATCTACTGATAATAGATCAAACCCTACTTCTGGACGGTCGACACAAATCACTTTTTTATTTTCCAGGTCAAGACCAACTACTTGGTCAATATACAATTGCGCTTTGGCAAAATTCGTGAGTAGTCGCAAATCAATATGACATTGGTCATGGGTGTAAAAACCAGCAATATGCCCTGGTAGCATTCCAGAATAAGGTGTATCAAATCTATCAGTTATTAAAGTTAATCGGATTCCACTAAGAGGTTTCATTCCTAACATGAACAGAGCTATTGCATGACTATGACCACCACCAATTAGTACTAAATCTTTAGTCACAGGCTGTATATTTTGCTTCATATATAAAGTTGATGACAGGCGATATTGGATAATTATATGGTTGTATTTTGGTCAATTATTGTGGTTAAAGAGTTTTTCCTTCGCCACATAATTATCAAAGTAGGGTGATGTCAAAACCTCATTTTTAAAAGTGATGGATAAAACGGCGTGTCACCCGGTAATCGGTAATTGGCAAGAACTTGTTCTAATTTTTCCAATTAGCAATTGACAATTACCCTTAGTTGCCTATAGCTTTGCACTCGGCGCCTCAACAACCCCGTGATTGCATCTTGGGCGAATCTCCCTAATTTTATTCGGGGGTGTCCCCTCAACAAAAAACTAAAATCAGATTTCCTCTATCATGCCTAATCAGTAAAATATTTTCACTTTGTGATTACAAGACTAAAACTTTTGCCTCTTGGAGTCCTCCCGATAGCAGGAATGGAGCGATATGTATAGCTAGATTGTGGCAAATTGATATAACAATTAATAATCAATAATCAATCACAAAAGAATGATTAATCTTGAGATTGCATCTTATGATAGATATTGAAATTTGTTGACAAATGATATACTCTTTTTTTTCAATAATTGTCCGTAATAATTCTGTGTAGTGAGGATTACTATCCATATGTCTGGCAGGAAGACAGACGCATTCAAAAGTTGGTTGATAGCGATCGCAATTTTATTTAGCCTATCACCGAATGTAATATTCTTTGCAGTTTCACAAGTTGAGGGATTATCCAATGAACAAAAAGTAGTTAGCAGAAATCAAGCACTAAACACAACAGCGACCTTATTTGTAGGATTAGCAGTGATAATTAATGCTTATTATGCAGCCAAGCGTACCGAAGCATTAAAAAAGAGTGCGATCGCAGCTGAAAAAAGTAATGAAATAGGCGTTCAAAATCTACAACTAGCCCAAGAACGGTTGATTACAGAGCGCTTGACAGCAGCAATTACCCAGTTAGGGCATGAACACGTAGCGACGCGCACAGGGGCAATTTATGCCCTAGAAAAAATTGCCCAGGAATCACCAAAACAGTACTGGACAATAATGGAAATCCTGAGTGCTTTTGTGCGAGAAAACAGTGGTATTAAGCCAGAGCAGGAAAATACTTTGGAAGAACTGGGCAAGGTTACCAAAGTATCCACAGATTTACAAGCAGCTCTCACCGTTATTGGTAGACGCAACTGGGAACAAGACCAGGAAAATCAGCAACTCGATTTAAGGAATACTGATATAAGACAAGTAGACCTATCAAATGCCAACTTGCAACGCCTAGATTTGCGGGGAGCAAACTTGACAAAAGCCAACCTCCAGAAAGCTAACTTGTTTGCAGCAAATCTCGAAGGTGCAAAGCTTTGTAGTACGACTTTGTATGAAGCCAATTTGCAATCATGCAATCTCCAAGAAGCTAACCTCCATGGGGCAAACTTAAATCGAGCTAACTTGAGTGGAGCTAACTTGCGATCTGCAAACTTGTCTGGAGCAAGCCTGCGTGCAGCTAACTTCTGTGAAGCAAATCTGTATAAAGCTAATTTGCAATCTTGCAACCTTAAAGTTGCCAACCTCTCTAAAGCCAAGTTATTTCTTGCTAATTTACAAGGTGCAAAGCTCGGCAAAGCTAACTTGCAAGAAACAGGATTAATTGGTGCAAACCTCAAGCAAGCTAACCTCAATGGAGCAAATTTACAACAAGCAAATTTGAATGCAGCCAAACTAGAACACACAGAAATGTTTTTTGCCAACTTGTCTGAAGCTAGCCTGAGAGAAGCCAACCTCTATGGGGCTAATATGATGGGAACCAACCTGCAAAAAGCTATGTTCCATGAAGCTAATCTCTGTGGTGCGAATCTGATGGGAGTAGACTTATTCGGCACAAATTTGTGTGATGTGAAATTGTCGGGAGCAATTCTGACAGGAGCTAAAAACTTACAATCACATCAAATAAGGTTTGCAGTGGGCGATCGCACAACTGTTTTACCAGATTACTTGGATATTCCCACACATTGGATGCGCTCAGAACACTCACAAAAATCTGTGGCAGAAGCTGAAACTTGACTTGCACACAATCATAATTGTGGTGTAAAGCTGAAAGCATTGTTAATATAAAAAACTCGATTGTTCGAGTACTTAAGTATTCTCAGGGTGCTTCCCAATATATAAATTAGAATTAATAATACTAGATAGAAATAATATCATCTCGGTTTGAAGACTTACTATTATCTGTCGCGGTCAGTAAAAGGTTTTCAAGACTGATTAAAACCATTGATTAGTAGTATTCCGGCAAACAAATTATGAGAGGTCGTAGATACCCGACTTTTTGGAAAAGTCGGATATCTGAATAACCACAACCTGTAAAAATCAATCGGGTCGACTATTGGTAGGCTATTCCAGAATCTGGAAACAAGACTTTCTACGCCAATTTGGTATTATCATTTTTGTGAAAATTGGTAATCGGTAATAGGGAAAAATAATTATTAATTACCAAAAATGCGTATCTACATATTCTTAGACCTAGTTGCAGTGGTCAGAAATTATCTTTTTCACCATAAATGTTAGATTTTGCACTTGACAAAAATAGAGAGAATGACGTGAAAATGCTATTTTTCATGTGTTCTGGTGTATCCAGATTTTAATTACTAGTTAAACGAGGAAATCCTGTTTACCAAAAAAACACGTGAAAAAGAAAACTAGTAGATTACGTCGGAAATCAACACAAAAACTGAAAAATAAGTCAAAGATATAGAATAATTAGGATTTTTGACTTTTGAGTTCCACGTAACGGTAATAGGGTGCTGTCTGTGATTCCCATCGTCTCAAACGATGACGCGATCGCTTGGTGAATCACGAATTAGGTGATTCTGTTCAAAACTGTCGATCTCAAAACACTACATTTCTAAGGGAATTCAAAGCATGGCAATTATTAAAGTTACCAACACCGCAGACAGTGGAAAAGGTTCTTTACGAGCAGCGCTCGACTCAGCCCAAGCAGGAGACACCATTCAGTTTGATTCTAGCCTTGCCAACAAGACTATCACTCTCACCAGTGGAGAACTTGCCATTACCAAAGACATCACTATCGATGGTGCAGGGGCAGAAAATTTAACAATTAGTGGCAATAACGCTACACGAGTATTTAGTGTTTGGAAGTATACAGATGCTACAGTTAAAAACCTAAATATCAACAATGGTTTGGCAACTGGTAAAGACCCAGACATCAGAGGCGGCGGTATTGCAGTCTGGGACTACGGCACTATAGAGGTCGTTAACTGTAACTTTAACAACAATAAAGGTGGTCAAGGCGGAGCCATCTATCTTGGTTTTGGTGGCAAATGTACGGTGCTTGGTAGTAGCTTTGACGGTAACGACGGCAGTTTAACAAATTCTGGGTTCAGTAGTGGAGCGATCGCCACCTACGGTTCCGGTGTACTTGTAGTTAAAGATAGTAAATTTACCAATAACAAGGGTGTAAATGGTGGCTCAATTTACAGCCTGTTAGGTGAATTAACCGTAGAAAACTCAGTCTTTCTTAATAATAGTTCAGAAGGTGATATTGGTGGTGGTGCAATCTTTACCGATGGAGCCAACCCAGTAGGTCCGGGTTCCACTGTGGGAGGAAAAATTGTTATCCGTGGCTCTCACTTTGAAAACAATCGTACCAAAGGAGAGGGTGGCGCCCTCATGCTCTATGGTTACGGTCCCGACGAGATTATTCTCGAAGATAGCACCGTCGTCGGCAACACCGCAGACTTTGATGATAAAGGTATGGCGCGAGGCGGTGGTTTGCGAGCCAACAGCGCCTTGACAATTCGTAACGTCACCTTTGCAGACAACAAAGCTGGTAAGCAAGGTGGGGCTATTTGGTATGAGGATTACGACTCACCTGTCAATATCATCAACACCACCTTCTCTGGTAACAAAGCCAGTGACAATGCTGGTGGAGCAATGTTTTTAAGCACGGGAACATCTCCTGTTAAAATTACTAATTCCACCATTGTCAACAACGAAGCAGGACAGATTTGCGGAGCAATTTGGACAAATAGCGCCCAAAATCAAATCACCCTCACTAACTGCATCGTAGCCAACAACACCGCCCCTGATCCAGCAAACCAACAAGTGGGTTATCAGCTCGTAGATGGCGGTGGTAACATCGAATTTCCAACCCCAGCCAGAGGTAAGCAAGTTGTTACAGGTAGCCGGATTGTTGATCCTCTTCTGGGACCTTTAGAAAACATCGGAGGAGTTCTTGTACACCCTCTTCTACCAGGTAGTCCTGCAATTAACACAGGTGTCACAGTTAATGGCGTCCCCAACACTGACCAACTGGGAAGTGAACGAGATAGCAAACCTGATATTGGGTCCTTTGAAGTGGTTGTTACTCCATCTCCCCAGTCCAGCCCAGAAGATACTTTAGTGATGGGTGTCACAAACTCACCAAACAATACCACCAACGATGTTGAAAGTAGCGATGTCTTAAACGGAAGCAATAACAATCGTCAGTTGGTTGATTATAAAGCTAAGGATATCTTGACTGGTAATTATAGTCACAATCAACCGACACGTGTAACGGATAGCGATGAATTGGTCAACCAATTCATACCAGCAAAGAGTAATAGGATTCAAAATATTGATCCCCCAGAAAACGTGATAGACCTCAGAACAATTTTTTTGAGTCAATCCAAATCTTCAGGTTCTAATCTGTTCAAAGAATACATAAAGTCAGAGCTAAAAGGATCACGAACATCTTTGAGCGTTAACCCTGAAGGTTATTTCGACCTTAATCAATTTCAGGATCTCGTCATGCTTGATGGTGTTACAGTTAGCAGTCTAACCGACAAAAAATTTCTTGGTAGCAAGTAACTAATGATTTGACATAATTTACATCAACAAATAGGGGTATAGGGAAACCCCATAGCTTCAGTTTGGGGCTACTCCTATACTCCTACACCCGCTACTTGTAGGCGAGTCTATTAACAGTACTAAATTGCATAAATTCAGAGCGAAGTTACTGTAGCTCAAATCTGCGTTTCTTTGCGTTTCTCTTTGCAATTTTTTGCGTTTAAAACACTAGGAACTAATACAAATCAGTACTTAGTTTCATAATATTTCTCGAACTCACATGTAAGTTATTTTGAGCAATCAGTAATCGAAAACAATGACTATTGACTAATCATCATTTATTTAATTTTTAAAATTGCCATTTTTTGTTATTCCACATAGCTAAGCTTAGTTAATTTCTTATTCACGTTTTTTTGAAACACCAAAATCATGATAAAGGAATTTAAACAATTATTTGTTGAGAAATGATCTCTAGTATAGATGAATAAAATGAATGTAAAAAAAAGTGATCCCCAGGAAACATATGTAACGCAAAAGAAGCGCTTGTTTGCTCCTGCCAAGCTTGAATTTGATCACGACTAACTTCTTGATCTTGCAAACCACCAAAAGCAGTAATAGGAATATTTAATGGCGCTTGTTGAGTGTAAACATAAGTTTCTAGCACTGCAAAATCTGCGCGCAACAGCGGAATAAATAATTGCATAAGTTCATCATTTTCAAGTAAAGCTTGCGGAGTACCATTCAAACGACGCAATTCTGCAATAAATTCTGCTTCTGGTAAGCCATGAATAGGTGGTTTTGGAGCAACAAGTTGAGGTGCGCGGTGAGCTGATACAAACAAATGATTTGGGTTTATACCATACTTTTTGCGGAGTAGAAGAGCAAGTTCAAAACTTACAAGTCCACCCATGCTGTGGCCAAAAAAGGCAAATGGTTTATCTAATTTTGGCTTGAGAACACTAGCTAATTCTGTGATTAGAGGTTCTAGTTGAGTGAATGGAGGTAATTTTATCCGCATTCCTCTGCCAGGAAGCTCAATTGCACAGACTTCTATAGTATTAGGCAGATGATTTGACCAGTGACGAAAGATATTAGCACTACCACCAGCGTAGGGAAAACAAAATAACCGGATTTGGGCATCTGGATTAGGTTTAGGGTAAATTAACCAAGAATCTAAACTTGAAGAATTTGGCATTTTACTATCATTTTTACTAGTGCGCATGAGTTTAGTTCACAAAAAAATTCGTTTTAAAGTCTTTTTGGCTGAATTTTGACTAATCCTACTATTTGACAGCAATTTCTGCATTAGTCAAATCATAGTAGACATAGCCTAAAAAATGATAGCGATCGCTTTTGGTATAGTAAACAAAGCAATAACTTTCTAAAAAAATAAAGCTAATTTATGAACATTCAAAAATACAGTTTTCATTCTGCTAGAAAGTTAATTGAATCAAAGTTAAGTTAGTACCACTGCATTTTTATTACATGGCTTTACATAATTGGAGACGCAAACGCGGAGTTACACTGACTACTAGAGGTTTACAAAAACTTCAGGAGGCAAAGCGTACATCAGAAGCTGAGGAAAATTTTGGAAACAGTTATACCCTCGAAGAACTGAGTACACGTACTGGGTTATATCCTAGTACAATCTCCAAAGTACTAAATCGCGAAGGAGGGGTTGATAAAAAAACTCTTGAAAAATTATTTTCGATTTTTAACATAAAACTAGATAAAAGTGACTATTTAAGCTCTAATACTCGCTTAGATTGGGGTGATGCTACCCATACATCCGTTTTTTATGGACGTACGCAAGAGATTGCCACTTTAGAGCAATGGATTCTCGATGAAAGATGTCGATTGGTGGCAATATTAGGAATGGGCGGTATTGGTAAAACGACTCTAGCTGTTAAGCTAGCTCAACAAATTCAGGAAGAATTTGAATATGTGATTTGGCGATCGCTCAGAGAAGCTCCACCCATTAAATCCATCCTCGCAAATCTCATTCCATTTCTCTCCGACGAACAAGAAACAGAGAGTAATTTACCAGAAAATTTAAGCGAGAGAATATCGCGGCTAATCTATTATTTGCAAAATAATCGCTGTTTGGTTGTACTTGATAATGTAGAGTCTATCTTGCGTAGTGGTAGTCGAGCTGGACAATACCAAGAAGGATATGAGGGATACGGTGAGATGTTCAGATTGTTAGGAGAAGCAACTCATCAAAGTTGTCTAATCTTAACAAGTCGGGAAAATCCCAAAGAAGTGGCATTACTAAAAGGACGAGCATTACCCGTTCGCTCCTTGCAATTAAGGGGTTTGAAAGTTGACGACGCCCAGGAAATCTTAAAAGTTAAGGGGCTATCTGCAACAGAGAAAGAATGGCAAGTCATGACTGAACGCTATGCAGGCAATCCATTAGCTTTAAAGATAGTTGCTACGACTATAGAAGATGTCTTTGATGGTAATGTGACAGATTTTTTGCGAGAAAATACTGCTGTTTTTGGAGATATTCGTGATGTTTTAGACCAGCAGTTTGAGCGTTTATCACATATAGAAAAAGACATAATGTATTGGCTAGCAATTAATCGCGAACCAATCACGCTTTCAGTACTGCGAGAAGATATGGTATCACCAGTACCATCGCCAAAATTACTGGAAGCTCTAGAGTCTTTGCTGAGGCGATCGCTAGTTGAGAAAAATGCAGCAACTTTTACTCTCCAACCTGTAGTTATGGAGTATGTAACTCAGGTATTGATCGAGCAAGTCTGTGAAGAGATTGCCACTGAGAACATCGAACTTTTTAGATGTCATGCTCTCATGAAGGCGACAGCAAAAGACTATGTGAGGGAGGCTCAAATACGCCTTATCCTCCAACCAGTTATAAATGGGCTACTGACTGTCTTTAGAAGCAAAAAGGGCATTGAAAAACAATTAACTAAAATCCTAGCAAGGCTGCAAGAAGAATCCCCGCAAGAACCAGGATATACAGCTGGAAATATTGTTAATCTACTGAAATCTTTGGGGATCGATTTCACTGGCTATGATTTTTCCCACCTCAGTATTTGGCAAGCAGATCTACGGAAGGTAAATTTACATCATGTAAACTTCCAAAACGCTGACCTAACAAAATCCGTTTTTTCCGAAACATTCGGTGGGATCATGTCTGTGGCCTTTAGCCCCGATGGCAAACTCCTAGCCGCAGGGGATAGCAATGGTGAGATTCACTTATGGCAAGTTGCTGATGGAAAACAACTTCTCATCCTCCGAGGACATGCCAACTGGGTTGTCTCCCTTGCCTTCAGCCCTGACAGTAGGACTCTTGCCAGTGGCGGTAGTGACTGCACTGTCAAGCTATGGGATGTTGCTACTGGTCAATGCCTTCACAGTTTGCAGGAGCATGGTAATGAGGTTTGGTCAGTTGCCTTTAGCCCGGAGGGTGACAAGTTAGTCAGCGGCTGTGATGACCAAATCATAAGGCTATGGTCTGTTAGGACTGGTGAATGCCTGAAAATTTTTCAGGGACATACAAATTGGGTACTCTCAGTTGCCTTTAGTCTGGATGGTCAGACGTTGGTGAGTGGCAGTGACGATAATACAATCAGGTTATGGGATGTTAACAGCGGTGAGTGCCTAAAAATTTTCCAGGGACATAGTGATGGGATACGGTCAATCAGTCTCAGTCCTGACGGTCAAATGCTAGCTAGTAGTAGTGATGACCAGACAATCAGGTTATGGAACCTCAGTACTGGTGAATGTCAAAGAATTTTCCGGGGACATACCAATCAAATATTTTCAGTTGCCTTCAGTCCCCAAGGTGATATTTTGGCTAGTGGCAGCCATGACCAGACAGTAAGGTTGTGGGATGTCAGGACTGGTGAATGCCAAAGAATTTTTCAAGGACACTCCAACATAGTATTTTCGGTTGCCTTTAGCCCAGGGGGTGATGTTTTAGCTAGTGGTAGTCGTGACCAGACTGTGAAGTTGTGGCATATTCCCACTAGTCAATGTTTTAAAACTTTCCAAGGACATAGCAATCAAATACTATCAGTTGCTTTCAATCCAGATGGTAAGACGTTGGCCAGCGGGGGTCACGATCAAAAGGTGAGATTGTGGAATGTCTCTACTGGTCAAACCTTAAAAACTTTCTACGGACACACCAATTGGGTATACTCAGTTGCCTTCAATTCCCAAGGCAACATCTTGGGCAGTGGTAGTGCAGACAAAACAGTGAAGTTGTGGGATGTTAGCACTGGTCAATGTCTGAGAACTTGCCAGGGACATAGTGCTGCGGTTTGGTCAGTTGCTTTTAGCCCTGACGGCCAGATACTAGTGAGTGGCAGTGAAGATCAAACACTCAGGCTATGGAATGTCCGCACCGGTGAAGTTTTAAGAACTCTCCAAGGGCATAATGCTGCGATTTGGTCGGTTGCTTTCAGTCCTCAAGGGACTGTACTAGCCAGTGGCTCTTTGGATCAGACAGTCAGATTGTGGGATGCTAAAACTGGTGAATGCCTCAGAACCTTAGAGGGACATAGGAGTTGGGCTTGGGCAGTTGCGTTCAGTTCAGATGGTGAGTTGTTGGCAAGTACCAGTACAGATCGAACCTTAAGATTATGGAGTGTCCGTACTGGTGAATGCCTGAGAGTGTTGCAGGTAGAAACAGGTTGGCTACTATCAGTTGCCTTTAGTCCAGACAATAGGATGCTAGCAACTAGCAGTCAAGACCACACAATCAAGTTATGGGATATTAGCACTGGTGAATGTTTTAAAACTTTGTTTGGACATTCGGCTTGGATTTGGTCAGTCGCCTTTTGTTCAGATAATCAAACTTTAGTTAGTGGTAGTGAAGACGAGACTATTAGACTTTGGAATGTCAAAACTGGCGAATGCTTCAAGATTTTGAAAGCTGAAAAACCCTATGAGCGTTTGAATCTCACAGGGGTTAGTGGTATAACAGAAGCAACCAGAGCAACATTGAAAGCTTTGGGGGCAGTTGATTAAACCTCTCCCCACTCTGGCTATATGTAGCAGTCCTGGTCGCTATTACCAAATCTTTATGCCGTTTGAGACTGAGAAACAAAATCTTTTAGAAACCGTCAATACCAGCTAAAATTAAAGATCCTGGCTCAGACTTCTCACTGGAAATACTTTCCCACTCTTTATTAAGATCTATTTCCTCTAAGACTGCGCTGTTGTTTTGATTAAGGCGGCTGATGGAATCCTGGCTCAAAGACTGCTGCTCACCTGCGGGAGCCAAATTCTGTTTATTTGACTCCTTCTCAATTAATGCTGTTGTTGTAGATGTAACGATCGCACACAGACTCAGAACAGTCAGGAGATTTAAAGACTGCTTTTGCTTGGCTTTGTTTATGTTCTTAGATTCCATGAGATCCTCGTTAAATTTTTGCGTAAAATTCCTTTAAAGACATTTACGAGAAAGATATAGATTTATCCTTCCTCTAGGCTTTTTACCTCACCAGCAAACTCTCAAATTCGTCTTGGGGTTGCGGATGCAAAGCCAACGGTTTCAACACTTGCTGTAGTTCTTCATCCGTTGGATAGCCTTCTTGAGAAGAACTAAAGCGCAACAGCGCAGTTTCGTAACAAGCAATAGCGACGCGAGTCCGCTCCTCTGGAGAAAGTCCAGCTACCATCTCAATGGTTTCCTGCACATGCTCCACATCGCTGCCAACACCACTATGTACGTGCAGAAATCGAGTGGCTTTAATCCCAGATGGCAGTAGTGCTTCCACTGCTTGAATGTGCTCTTCACCAGTAGTGAGCGCCAGGCGTTCCATTGTGTAAGAATAGCCTACACAACCGATTGGGTCTGGGCTTTGGACACTGCGGGTGAAGTAATCCATTAAAACCTTTGCCGATGGCGGAACAAGAGCTTCCACCACTGCCTGGGCATCGTATCCTAGTGACTGGATATCAAGCAGGGCAAGTCGGTCATGTCCACGTTCTTCAACTGCTTTCTCGGCTGCCCACTGTGCCAAAGTCTTGCGACCAGCAGCAGCAAAACGTTGGGCGGCTTCCTCCATCAGTCGTGGCGTAGAATGGGTAAGATGATATTGACCTGCCAAACGCCAAATCCAAAGCATGAGGCTAAAGGCAGGAGGAGGGCTTGATGAAACCGCACGCTTGGCAAGTATGATGGAGGTATCAAGAAGCTTTTGGGTTGTGGCTACACTGCCTGCAACATTCATTGGTTGAGCGAATAAATCGCTACTGTTTCCAGAACTGGGTTGGTATAACCAAACACGATCAGCTGTTGCTACTACCACTTTGTCAGGTGCAACACATGCCCATTCAATATGACCAGAAATCTCATTAATCATGCTTCGTTTGCTAACTTGTTGCTACACAATCACAAAGTCTTTGTTGGAAAAATTCCTTACTAGAACTTATTTGAGTGATGTGGGAATACTTCAGTGTGCTACGAAGCGATTCGGTTTTCTATGATTGAGCTGTGTCGCCGTGTATGCTAGAGCCATGCGATCGCACCTATCGAAACACCAAACGCATGTTGCACTCCCATATCTTCCAACATCTTGACCACCGCCTCTACTGCCAGCAATAATGTGCAGATAGCTTGTGATGAGATGACTTTTCAGGTGAATTCAACTATTTGTTCGGTATCATCCTCCTATCACCTTCAAGTTTTGTATTCATGGCAGGTAAAAGTAGATTTACAGAAGTGGAATACAACTTATTTTCTACTCTGAGAGGATTTTATCATAGTAACAACATCATTTAAAACGCTTATCATCTACTATTTCTTTTGGGAATATATGCAGATAAATAAGAAATATTCTTAATAAGGACAAAGACTGAGAAGTTAGAGTCTGAGCTATCAACCAAGCTAGTCTATGAAAAATGGTTAGAAAAAATACTTGTATAATTACCTATTTATTTATTGACAGTAATATCAATAAGTTTAAAGTTGATTATTAAAATTTGATGAAATAATTAAGTTTGTTTTAGAGCTCATTACATGTTTAAAAATTCAGACAAGCGAAAATCAGGAATTTAAGGAAGAATTTAAAAAATACTGTTAAGTTTGCTTAAGAAATTGATAATTTAGTACTTATGTTCTAATAACTAGATAAGTCTTAGATAAGTCATTCGCTTATATCCCCCCTTTTCTAAAGGGGGGCTTTACGCTTCACGCCTCGTAATGTGCAGATGAAGTATGGATAGAGATGCAAATGCCAAAGATAGAAGTAGAAATGTACCACATATTGCACATAAGCTGTTAATCAAAAGTACCTTATACTGGACAGCAACCGGGGCAATATCGATTTGACTGATTGACTGAAGAAAAGCACCTATGCTGAGAATCTAGTACACCCTTGGAGGTTCCTTGTAGCAGGTGGCATAGCAGAAGGTTAAAAAATTGTTGTTGCTGCAAGATATGAATTTACAATTCACGGGTATGTAGAGACGTAGCATCGCTACGTCTCTACAAATATTTGGCATCGAACTACAAAGATGTATGCAAACATAATTCATGACCAAATTCAGCAACACCAAAAATTTATACTAAATAATTTAGTCCTCTACGTTCGGTAATTAGGGTTTCAAGCCTCTAAATTTATTTGTGGATAAAATAAAAGATAAGGATGTGTGTGGATATAGGTAATACGAGCTTCATCACATGGATAAGTAGATTATCATAATTCCAGATTAGAACTGTTACCAGTACTTCACATATTTAGCGTATATTAGCGCTTATGCTTTATGGCTCTTGAAAAAAGAATAATTAAAAAGCTTAAGTTAGATATCAAAATCTAGATTTTCACTGGTAAAGATGGTTCTGGATTGGCAATATTGTTGAACTTACATAAGTAAATATAAGAACAATGAATGAAACTGCCGCACATATATTTCCAGCTTTTGTAACCTCCAGCGAAAAATTATCAGTCCAACAAGTTACTCTAGAATTGACACCAGATGAAGCCAGAAAACTGGAAAAGTATTGTCAGTTGACAGGAAAAGCAGCTGTAGATGTAATCCGGGAGTTGATCCAAGATTTACCCATAACTTAACTTTCTACACCAACTGTAAGATAGAAGTCATTGCAACAATTGTAGCTTAGCTATTTGATCTAGAAAAAAGTAATCAACAAAATGGTATTGGAGAATAGGGAATGTCAATAAAATAGTAAAAGATGTTCTTAAATTTTAACTGGAAAACACACAGGTAATTCAGTGTGGAGTAAAAATAAAAATATCCTTAGTCAAAAAACTTGGCTAAGGAACCTCGTGTGTATTCATCATGAAGGAATATATTCAAACTAGTTTTGGGATTTTGTTTCGTTTGAAAACTAATTTGCCAAAATCGTCTTTCAAATTCCAAAAAAATGCTAATTCTGCCCTGGTCTAGTCATTGGTAGCGCTCGAATAAGTTCCCTAATCACATCTGTAGCTGCCCTACCAGTCTGATCACAATATTTTTCCAGCTTACTGGCTTCATTTGATGCCAAGTTGACGGTAATTCGTTTAACTGCCCATTTTTTGTTCATAATTAAAATCTGATTGTGTAGCACAAAGTTGTGTAGAAGGTGAAAAAGCTGTACTCATGAACTCTGCTGATGAAGGGAACCGTTTTGTGAACATTCATTGCTTAGTAGAATCTGGTAAATCCGATAAAATTTCTTCCCTGACGGGTGAGTCAACCTGAGCCTGGAATTTCCCAAAAGCAGGTTTATCCAGAAAGATTCACACTTGGAAACATTTCAGATCAATATCATTTTGAAGTTTGTTGGCTAGTCAGGTCAAGACTTAGATAATGTTTTTTTGGCTTTTAAACGACAACCCATATCTAGTACTTTTCTTTTTACTCCTTAAATTTGAGGCATTTGGCATCGTGCTACCATCTCTGCTCGTGTCGATACATTCAGCTTACAAAATATATAATCTAGTCGCAGTTGTAATTCATTAGGAGCGATCGCTATTTTTTGAATCAGTGCCTGAAAGCTACCAGAGATAGCAAAAATCTACTCAACTGGATAATTGGCAACCAATATATTTAACTCTAGGATAGCTGTATTCACTACACAGTTTGAAATTTGCAGTATGAATAATCAGTTTCAAATGGGAGCGCAAGTCAATACAGAAAGGGTGGTTGTGGATCGTAACCGAATTACAGGCGGAGGCGTGACAGCAGGGATTGATTTTGCTTTAACCATTGCAGGAATGCTTTGTAGTGAAGATACTGCCAAGTTGATTGAATTGATGTTGGAGTACAACCCCTCACCTCCGTTTGGAGTCGGTTCACCAGAAAAAGCAGGTGCGGAACTGGTACAAGCTGTCAAAAATTTGGGAACATCGTTAATAGCTGCATCATATGACGCTAGCAAAAAAGCAACTTCTAGAATTCATTAATTTCCTGATTTAACAATGCCCCAACTTTGACCAGTAAATCATTTATCACTCATCGCTGATCACTGTTAACTGATTTACACTTCTTGCTTAGACACAACAGTTGACCCAATTGCTGGACTATCGGAAATCATTGTATAAAACAAAGATTCATAGTTATTTAAAGCTTGGTCAAAGGAATATTGCTCAACAGCAAATTGGCGACTGTTATAGCCAAGCGCCTTAACTTTTTCAGGATGCTGGTACAAATCTAAAACTGCTTTAGCTAAGGCATCAGAATCTTCTGGAGGAACGACAACACCACCACCGCTTTGTTTAATTGCTCTTGCAGCAGTACCATTATCAGGTACAGATGCAACTAATGCTCTACCACTGGCAAGTAAAACTTGAATTTTAGATGGCATGTTGAAGGATATGACATTTTTCTTTTGTACTACCAAGCCAACATCAGCCGCTGCTAACATCTCTGGTAATTTTTCGCGCGGTTGAAAAGGTAGTAACAAAACGTTATCTGCACCGCAATTTTGGCATTCTTGTTGCAATCTTTGTAGACCTTGGGCTTCTCCTACAATCACAAAGGTAATATCTGGAATATGTCGCAATTTTGAAGCAGCTTTTACTACTGTTTCCAAGCCTTGAGTGAGGGCAATGTTACCAGAATATAAAACTACAAATTTATCATTGAGTTTATGATCTGTGCGGAAAGAGTTATTTTCTTTTGGTAAAGGACGAATAAAATTAACATCAACCCAGTTGGGTATTTGTACAATTTTATTAGCTTTTACATTTTTATTGAGCAAGTTTTCTACAAATCCATCAGCAATGACGCTAATTTTAGTAGCAGTGCGGTAGGCAAATTTTTCTAATGCTGTAAAGGCTTTAATAAGTAATTTATTTTTAATTAAACCAACATGAATAGCTGCTTCTGGCAATATATCCTGAAGATTTAAGACTACAGGGCAATTTTGTAACCATCCTAAGATGGTAGTTGGTACACATACGGGTAAAGATGGCGAAGTGGCAAGAATTACATCTGGACGCCAACCCATTAAAGCTGGCACAAAACTTGTGACAACAAAGCTTGCATCTAGTAAAATCCGGTCGAGTAGGTTAGGTTGAGGACGAATCCAGACATAGCTACGTTGAATTTGAACACCATTTTTATACTCAGTTAAATACAATTTGTTTTTATACGCATCGTAAATCCGGCGTTCGGGGTAGTTTGGCATAGCAGTAACTACACGTACTTGATGCCCTCGTTTAACTAGTCCCTCTGCTAATTCAGTCATCAGGGGGGCTATACCTATGGGTTCTGGATAGTAGTTGTAAGAGTAAATTAAAATCCGCATATCAAATTAATTAAAACAACCCCGTTTTTCATTTAATTCAGTCAATTTCTTCCGAAAATGATTTCAGACAAAAATTGCGCTTCTATCTGAATTTTCTCCTGGGATTGTTTTAATGTCAGTATTTGATACGTAAATTTTGAGTAAAATTTAACACTAAATTATAATTTGTACTAGTATAATTTATTCAATTATATGGTGTAAAAATGTTGAAAATTTTACGTGTTATTACTTAAAAATTCTCATAATTTAATCACCATAAGGAACTGCAAATTTTCCATTACCAAAGTCGGCAGACAGAACACAAAAGCAGGTGATGTCGATGTCACCTGCCTTTGCTTTTCCTAATGTATGAAATATTGCGCCTACCCCATATCCCCTCTGGGAATTAATTTCAAAACTAAGAGCATAAGTCAGTTTCAACTGACCCAAACCTTGTCTTAATCAGATTTATCTGACTTTAGTCCTTGTTTAAACAGCTAAAACCCTGATTACGAGCTTTTATTGAACGTAAGTTTTTCTACTTAGAAATTTTAAAAATATAAATAAAGTGCATTAAGTGCAGACAATAATAAAAAGTGCAAGGAGTGAATCGTTGACATTTTTAATTCTATAGAGGTGGGGCAATCAAAACCTTACTTTGTCACCTGATATTTTTTAGTAACAATGCCCCTAAACCTCTGGAAGGATACTTTGTAGAATAAAGCTAGACAGCACCACTGTTTTTGTGAAACAAGATAGCTACTGTTTTCAAAATTAGCTTCAAATCGTATAGCAAGCTCCAGTTTTTTTGGTATTGCAAATCCAGACGAATTACATCCTCGAATTTACGTACAGTAGATCGTCCATTGACTTGCCATTCTCCAGTCATACCCGGTTTTACATCTAAACGTTGCCATTCTGGTACTTCGTAACGTTCGACTTCGTCGGGTGTGGGTGGTCTTGTACCGACTAAACTCATTTCTCCTTTTAAAACATTCCAAAACTGTGGTAGTTCGTCTAAACTTGTACGCCGCAGAAAGCGTCCGATTTTTGTAATTCTAGGATCATTGTCAATTTTGAAAAATGCCCCTTGTACTTGGTTATGTTTTGCCAATTCGGCTTTTCTAGCTTCAGCATCAACATACATGGAGCGGAATTTCCAAATCCGAAAGCGTTTACCCATCCAACCACAGCGAACTTGACTGAAGAAAATTGGACCGGGATCGTCTATTGCGATCGCAACAGCAATAGGAATAAACAAAATTGCTACAATAACTAAACCTACTAATGCCCCAACAATATCTATTAACCGTTTCATCCAAGAACGAACAGAAGGATGTGTGGTTGGTAGCTGTTCTTCGAGTTGGTTCTTAGAAGGTACTGGCAGTAAGTCACTTGACTCAATGAAAAAAACCTTTTCTAGCCCTGTAAGATTAAGTACAGCCATGACTTGGGGAGTCACATTTCGCAGTATAAATTCTATCCCTCGATCTTGAGCAATTTTAAAATTACTTACCAAAGCGCCTAAACCACTACTATCCATGAAAGTAGTTTGCTGAAAGTCAATGATGATTTTCTGAGGGATTGGGTTTGCTTGGGTGATATTTTGGCAAGTTTGCTTAAAGGCTACCGCCTCTAGCACGCTTAATCGCTCTGATACTTGTACTATCGCCGTGTCATGTAAGAACATCACTGGAAAATCTACCTCTTGGGGTTGGCTAATCATGAAACCCTGCACTTTCATTGCCATGTCAGTCAATGTAATATGCCAAACATTAGTTGGTTTTAGTGAATCACTTAAGCTGAGATGCGATTAGTTCAAATCATAACTAATCGCCAGTAGTCCGCTACCCAGATTATGAAAGAGTTGAAATTGAGAAAAGATCAAAGGATAGTGACCCCTTTACTTTTGCTCCATGGGTAAAAGTTTCTTTTCCGGACAGCTAGTTACTGGAGTTGAAATTGGAGACTGCCAGTAAGGTTCACAATAGAACAAGAAGTTCAGAAACATCCTTGCTTTGTGCGGGAAGGGCACATACGCCTTGTTATCATCAAATGACTAATAAAATTGGTATTACACCCGTAGCACGTCTGGTAGAGGTCTTTTCCGCTATTCAAGGGGAAGGACTGAATGTTGGGACACGTCAGATTTTTATTCGCTTTGCTTTTTGTGATTTGCGCTGTCATTTCTGTGATAGCGCTCATACTTGGAATGCACCCGCTACCTGTAGGATCGAGCGATCGCCAGGACGACGCGATTTTGAAATCCACTCCAATCCTGTCCCTTTACCTATATTACTCGAATGGATCGAGCGGCAAAATATACCTTCTTTACACGATAGCATTAGCTTGACTGGTGGCGAACCTCTTCTTCATGCAGCATTTCTGGTGGAATTTTTACCACAATTACGTAATGTTACTGCTTTACCTATATATTTAGAGACAGGTGGTCATCGTCCAGAACAGTTGGCAATGATTTTGCCCTATTTAGACTCTGTGGGTATGGATTTGAAACTACCTAGTACTAGTGGCGAAAATCGTTGGCAAGAACACGCCAAATTTCTCCAACTCTGTTACGAATCACAAGTAGAAGTTTTTGTCAAAATCATTATTTCTAAACAAACAGATCCTGGTGAATTGGAACGTTCTGCTTCATTAGTCGCACAGGTAAGTCCATCAATTCCAGTGTTTTTACAACCTGTCACACCTTTACCCGCTTCTGAACAATTGACCGAAAATCCAGTGCTTGCTCCTTCTCCAGAACAGGTATTGATGTGGCAAGCTTTGATGAAACGTTTTGTTAAGCAAGTGCGGGTTATACCTCAGACGCATAAGATGCTGAATCAGCTTTAGAGTTTAGTAGATAGTGGTTCGTTAAAAAGAAAGGCAGAAGGTAAAGATTTATAAAAAACCCTCAGAGGCGGGTTTAAAGCCCACCAACTGCCCTCTGCCTCCATACTTCTGCCTTCTGAATAACTACTATCTACTAACTACTAGCGTTATTTTATAAAGACAAAAGCAAGAATAAGTAAAGATTGTAAAATTTTGATGTAAAAAAGTGTACTTAGTTTGACAGTTAACCTAGTCTTAATACGGAAGTCTAATGCTGAAAAACAGTAATGTTTTGAATATTAACAATGGCTCGATTCAGATATTGGCTTTCCATACTTGCCTGTTCGCTAGCACTGAGTGTTACAGGTTATACGACATCTGCTTACGGTATCTCCCTCAGCAATAGCTTAACTATTCCGGGTAGGAGTACTGATTTATACCCTTTTGCTGGCAACAGTGCCAATCAAAACCGCCTGGGATTTTTCTCAGATTTGTACTACGATCGCGTCAATAACATTTACTACGCTTTGAGCGATCGCGGCCCTGGCGGCGGTGTAATTCCCTACGAAACACGCGTACAAAAGTTTACTCTTGATGTTAATCCAATCACGGGGAAAATTAGAAAATTTAGAATCCTAGAGACAATAGTCTTCAAAAAAGACGGTCAGACCTTCAATGGCTTGAACCCAGAATTACTCAACGGTGATAAAGCAGTTCTTGGGCAAAGTTTTGATCCAGAGGGTTTTGCTGTTGCTCCCAATGGCAATTTTTACGTTTCCGATGAATATGGCCCCTCTGTATACGAATTTTCTCCCAATGGTTCTTTCGTGCGAGCATTTGTGATTCCAGATAATATAATTCCCAAAGCTGGAAGCACTGTCAACTACGTCGATGGTCGTCCAATCATTACGAGTGGACGCCAAGATAACCGGGGTTTTGAGGGATTAACTATCAGTCCAGATGGCAAAAAGTTATTTGCTATGCTGCAAGCCCCACTGGTGAATGAAGGCGTAGATAATAACGGCAAGAACGACGGACGCTACAGCCGTAATTTACGCTTGGTAGAATTTGACATAGCTACTGGCGAAAGCACGGCTCAGTACATTTATCAACTAGAAAGCTTAACAGATATCAACGATCGCATTCCTGGTACTGATGATGATTTTGGAAAAAGTGCCCAAGGTCGGAATATCGGCATCAGTGCCATTACCGCTCTTAATGATCAAGAATTCTTGGTATTGGAAAGAGACAATCGTGGGTTTGGGGTAGACGTGCTGAATGATTTGGCTGATGACCCCACTGACATCCCTAATCCTGTTGCTAGCAAGCGGATTTACAAGATTAGCCTGGTCGGTGCAACTAACGTTAGTGGCATTAACCTAACAGGTACTAACACACTACCAGACGGTGTCAATCCAGTTGGTAAAACTCTCTTTTTAGATATTGCACAAGCATTGAGTCCTGAGAATCCCGGAGACTGGACAAAGATACCAGAAAAGATCGAGGGACTAACAATTGGCCCCAGACTCAGAAATGGTTCCTATGCACTACTAGTTGGTACTGATAATGACTATAGCGTCACACAGAATGATGATGACGTACAATTTGACGTTTGTAGCAATCAAGACGGTACTAGCGTAAGCAAAGTACCTATTGATAGCTATTGTCCAAGAGGTCAAAGGTTAGTTCCTGGCTTCCTCTACTCATTTAGGGTGAATGCTGCTGAACTGGGTAACTTCGAGAAAGCTGAGACTACACCACCATCAACTCCAACTGTTGGGTTAGTGGTGCTGGGGTTAGCTGGTTTCTGGTTGAAGCGGCGACACGTAGAGTAAGTGATGGGGTGATGGGGAACTCGGGGCCCCTGGTGGGGAGAGTATGAGGAGTGGGGGAGCCAGCGCGGTCTTGTTGGTTTCCAACAAAGAGCGACTGGCGTGGAGTGTGAGGAGTATGAGGAGTATGAGGAGTGAAGATGTTCTCCCTTGTCTCCCTTGTCCCCCTTTTCTCCTTTCTTGCGATTTTGCCTAATATATTCCTTCATCCACAGTAGTCTTGGATTTTGCTTTGACTTTATTGGCACTGCGTTTGAGGGCTGAGAGTCGTGCTTCGTATTTAGACCGTTGACGCTTGCTAGGAGTCATATCAATTAGGGTTTTTAAAGCGCTACCTAAACTTTTATAAGCGTTGGGAAGACTATATCCAAAACGAGTTGCTAAAGCGATCGCTTTTTCATCAGCTTCAATAAATTCTTTCAGTTGCTTTTCCCCATTGTTTTTTTGATAAAGCCGCCAACCAGATACTCCACACAGTGCCAAAGCTAATATCAGTAATAATGCATCCTGTACCCATAATTCACCAACAGCACCACCTAAACCAATTGCTAAGGCTGCCATTTCCCAACCATCTTTGGGAATCGTGTCATTTTGGATGCGGGCCACTTCGTGCCAGAACAGTAAATTGCGCTGATCCATTGCCAACGTATCCCATTTCACCAAGTCAATTTGAATTTCTACTTGGTCTTTGCCAATTTCTTCGCAACGGATCAGGGGTGGATTTACCTCTGTTGTACCTTCAACAGTTACCCAACTTTGCAATTCTGGTGGTAGCAAACCCTTCAGACGCCGGAGTTCACTCATTTCTGCTTTAGCAGAGGAGGTTGCATAAGAAGTCATAATATCCAACCCTAGAAAACTTTCAGTATATTGAGCGTATCACTTTGGAGTATAGCTATTTCATTACTCATTCGGCTCATTCATTCGGAAAACTCCCCCGCTTTTTACGGGCTTCCATTGCTTTCTCCAACAGGTCTAGCAATCCTGGGGCTTCTTCTTGAATACTTAATAAAATTCTTTCTCCTAGTTCTACGTTACCTGGATCTTGACCTGTTTCCATCACCGCTTGCAGCCGGGGTATGGCAACATTATCAACAAGTTGAATTAAGCCACTCAAACAACGGTTAAATTGTTTTTCTGTAAGAATCGAATCTTCTAAGGGAAACTCTATGATGGCACGAATTTCACCATCGGATGGATCGTACTCCCATTGCAGCATTTTGGTTTCCCAAGAGATCGCTAGCATAGTTTGGAGAATGGCTGCTTTGTGGGGATGATCTTGCACTCCTGCCAAAACCTGTGGTGCAAATAAGCGAAAAAACTTCCCATCCTCATCTAATTGGACAACAATTAAAAAGTCCTCAACATTATCACTTTCTACACCTGTGATAATACGCTCTTCTTCTTCATCTACACGATAATCCCAACCAAGGTTATCTAAGTAATTGGCAATCTGTACCAGATCAGCAGCCATAAAAGCCTCATTGTGAACGGTAAAACCGCTGTTGTCAGACCTAGTTTAACCTGCTAGCACATGGTTATAGCATGGAAAGGCTACGTTTTATGTTATGTATAACTGTTAATTAAATTACAGTTAATCTCTGTAAATATAGTACAGCATTTCTAAATCATTCGTGAGAAGCAATATCCCGAATTCGCAAGAGTGGTCGGGGATCTGAGCCTTGCAATTCTCACTTTTGCAGATAATATTGCGATATTCATTTTGAATTTACGCCTAATTGAAATATACCACTTTCTACCTGATTAATTGCCGACATAATCCCATTTTCTGGATTATTTAGCAAAGATAATTTGACTTGCTGTAAATAATCATAAATGGCATCTCGCAAGATTGGTTTTTCAACAGCTACTGTATGGTTATAATCCCATAAATCCCAAATAATAATCCCAACACCTACAATTGGATCTAGTAGTTCTGCACCTAATTTTGCGGCGACTGCACCACCAGTCTTAGCAGCCATTTTTGCACCTGCTTTGCCAGCAAAGGATGCCACTACTTTACTGCCCACTTTTGTCGCGGTGGGGATCATTGCTTTCGTAAGCAAATAAGCGCTACCTCCAGTTAAAATCTTTAAAGATAAATTAGATATATTGCCCTCTGTATCATTAATAGTAATCGCAACATCGCCTAGATAACGCTCCCAATCTGCTTGAGGAATCTTGTAACTACTTTGAATCTCAGCAATATTTTGACTCAACTGAGCAACATATAAATCTATAGTATCCTTGGTGATATTTTCCAATTCCAGTTGGGCAACTTTAGGTCTAAGAACGCGTTTAGCAAATTCTGTTTGAAAATTCTCTGTTAATTTCTCGGCAACTGCTTGTGCAGGAGAGGGATTATTGGCATTTGTCCAGTGGGCTACGGCTGAAGTTAACCATACAAAAGGAGTACTAAATTCCAGCTTTTTTTGATTGAAGTAATTAAAATACCAATCCAAAAAACTATGATCAACGCGAGTCATTAGCTCATCAACCCACGCATCTAATTTTGCAGCAGCGAAACTCTGAGATTGAGAATGAGCGTTTGTAATTGCAGTTGCGATCGCACTTTCCATTCCTGTGGGTGGAGCTTTTTTCTCAACAATCACTATATTGTCTTTTGGAGGTTGAGAAATCACATGTTCTTGTGTCGATGAATCTGCTATTAAAAATTTACCTAGCAAGGGAATCAACACAATCATGATCACAGCTATCCAAACATAAGGAGTCACAGACTTAATAAATTCACTCCAGGCTCGAATGCGATCGGTTTTATGGATGTAGGCAACTTTTTCCTTTGTTTCCTGGGACTTTTGTCCAGTATCTTTTCCAGCTATTGATGAGTCTGGAATAGATTTGGACTCGAAAATATGCTGTTGTTCTTGGTTCATAGTATGTTTTTAACTAAATCTAAACAGGGCAGTAGTGTGGCGGAGATAAATATGCACTTGAAAAAGCATAAAAAGCAAAATAGGTTTTCTTTGCTTCTACCTTCTGCCTTCTTATAGCTTCCTCCATCCGTAAGTTTAGCTAATTTCATCAATAAACTATGTCTGTCCAGCTTATTTCAGAATCAAAATGCTTTGATGGCAAACTTGGCTTTTATCGCCATCATTCCTTTAGCTGCAATGGTGAAATGCGCTTTGCAGTTTACCAACCATCACATGCAAGTTATGAACCGGTACCTGTTCTCTATTTCCTTTCTGGTTTGACTTGCACAGAAGAAAACTTTATGGCAAAAGCGGGGGCGCAGCGCTTTGCAGCAAAGTACGGCTTAATGTTAGTAGTACCAGATACTAGTCCGCGCAACACTGGAATTCCGGGAGAAGATGACGACTGGGACTTTGGCACGGGTGCAGGCTTCTACGTTGATGCTACAGTTGAACCTTGGGCATCGCATTACCGCATGTATAGTTATATTGTTGATGAGTTACCTGTTGTGATTGCCGAAAACTTTCTTGTTCTCACAGAAAGAAAAAGCATTTTTGGTCATTCTATGGGCGGACATGGGGCGTTGATTTGTGCAATGCGAAATCCTCAACAATATAGATCTGTGTCCGCTTTTGCACCAATTGCTGCACCGATGCGTTGTCCTTGGGGACAAAAAGCTTTCAGTCGCTATTTAGGTGAGGATCAAGAAAGTTGGTGTGAATATGATGCTACTGAGTTAGTCAAGCAAGTTGGATACCACAGTCAGATTCTCATAGATCAAGGCACTGCTGATAAATTTTTAGCTGAACAATTGCTTGTAGATACATTTGAACAAGCTTGTATAGAAGTAGATCAACCTTTGAATTTGCGTTATCAAGAAGGCTACGACCACAGTTATTACTTTATTGCCTCTTTTATTGAAGATCACATTCGTCATCATGCGATCGCGCTATTACAATAAAGCAGCAGGCAAAAGTCTTATCAGATAAGCTTTTGCCTTTTAAATCCCAAAGATCAGACGATAGATGAGTTCATCGGAAAATTTTCCTCTGACAAACTCCGCATTTTTGTTAATCTTGTGCAAAACAAATCCCAGCTTTTCGACCACCCTACGGGAAGCATAATTTTGAGCGTTGACACAAGCGTAAATTGCAGGAAAGTTAAAGCGCTTTCGGGCTTCAATGATCGCTAAGGAACAGTAAACACAAGCATACCCCCGATTTTGGAAATCTGCAAAAGTCATGAAGCCGATTTCCGCGTATCCGTTATCGAAAATACCGATCTCGACAACTCCCACATATTGCTGATCTAGGAGTCTCGCCACCCACTTCAGCCAAATCATAGTGGCGTTATCTGGGGATTTTTCCAGGGCGGCGAACTTGAACTTTTGCTTCAGTTCTTCCAGAGCCGGGATTTCATCATCTAGGTATTCATATAATCTCGGGTCGCTGAGATAAAAGTAAAGTAAATCAGCGTGCTGTTCTGTTACCTTTTCTAAATGTAAGACCATCGAAACTTTATTCATATTATTCTTCACTCTCTAGCTGTAGAGATAAAGTCTTGGAACTTAAATTTAAAAACTTTTTGATGTAAATACTTTAAATATTTGCTTAGTCAAGCGTGATTTTATCTATTTAGTAATGTAATTGTAAACTGTATTTAACATTGATGAGTGCAAAACTACATAAACCAGTTTTTTGTTATTAGTTGACCTAAATGCAAATTTGAGTACCTATTTAATGGTATAATTTCCGCTAATTTAACAAAAAGTAATTTTTGTCTGTAATTTCTGAAGTAAAGATTTATCTTAATTTATAAAAATAAAAACAAAAACTCACTGAAATATAAAATTTTTATGATTGCCATAGGGTTAAAATTGCAAAAATTACTCTACCTCAAATTTGAATTAACAAATCAAAAGAAATTTATTTTTATTTAAAAATTGCAGCTAAATTTTTTAGGTTTTAATTTTCTGAGAGTTTTTATCCCCAAATGTTTGGAAAACTTGACTTTAGACTTCTCTAGAGTAGAGGATATTTAAATAAAACTTAAAAATCTCAAAAATAATTTAAAACACTGTCAATAAAATTGAAGTGTCACACCGTCCAAATCAGCAAAAAAAGCAGGATGATTTAATTGAACTGAAAAAGTAAAAGCGAGACACTTGTATAGGATTTTTGTCAATAAACTACTGTAACGCAAGAGAGCAACCAGCAAAAAAGGCGATGGGAAAAGGTTCCCTTAGATCTTGCACCTACTTTTCCTCCGCCAATAAATAAATTTCCAAGGCTCAAAGCTCAAGTAAGCTAAAGCTTACTGGATATGCATTTGAGTCTGTTTTAACGGACTTGGGCTATGAGGGTTGAACTTCAGTTCAAGGCGTACTCAGGGTAAGGTGCACTCAGGTGAGTTTCGCAGTAATCAGTTAACAGTGATCAGTGATCAGGATTTCCTGTTAAAAGATTCTGGATGACTCATGGAAATAGTCGCCTTAGTTGTCCTAAAAGACTAGTAAACTAACAAAACTAAACAAACCAATTATGACTAAAAACATTGCAATGACAGCAGCACTTCGCTTGAGTGAAAAATTGCCTTTGCCGCTACGACGTTTGGCAGATTTGGCTTATAACTATTGGTGGTCGTGGACTAGTGATCGCATCGCTTTATTTCAAACCATCGATCCCCAAGAATGGGAACATTGCGGACACAACCCGGTCGCCATCTTAGAATCAGCAACCTATGAACGCCTCACCCAGCTTGCAGAAGACCCGTTTTACCTCAAGCAAATTTCTGCACTTGCCAAAGAATTCGACGAATACATGACCCAAAAAGATACTTGGGTAAGCCGAGTCGCACCACAAGTTTCCATCGCACATCCCATCGCTTACTTTTGCGCCGAATTTGGCATTCATGAATCCTTACCAATTTACTCTGGTGGTTTAGGTATTCTTGCAGGGGACCATCTCAAATCTTCATCAGACCTGGGCGTACCGATGGTTGGTGTTGGCTTGCTGTATCGTCAAGGTTACTTCCGCCAACGCCTAAACCGTAGCGGCTGGCAGGAAGATTATTACGTGGATAACCCCTTCCACCGTATGCCCATAGAATTAATCAAAAACGAACAAGGACAACCCCTAACCATCGAAATACAAATTCGCCAGCGGCGGGTAAAAGTACAAATTTGGCAAGTACAAGTCGGGCGAGTCACCCTTTATCTTTTAGATAGCGATCGCGAAGACAACGATCCCATTGACCGTTGGTTAACAGCGCACCTCTACGGCGGTAATCAAGAAACCCGTATAGCCCAAGAAGTAGTTCTAGGAATTGGTGGCGTCCGTGCCTTAACTGCTTTAGGAATCCAACCATCAGTCTACCACCTCAACGAAGGACACGCCGCCTTCTGCACCTTGGAAATTTCCCGCCAAGAAATAGAACGCACCAACAAATCCTTCTACGATATTGAAGCAGACGTACGCCAACGGTGTGTCTTCACTACTCATACACCAGTTCCCGCCGGTCATGATGTCTTCTCCCCAGATTTAATAGACTCCTTCTTTGCCCACTACTGGCCCCAACTACGCCTTTCCCGTGAACAATTCTTAGCATTGGGCGCACGCCGACTAGGTGATCCCTGGGAACCCTTTGGCATGACAGTTTTAGCATTGCGGATGTGTCGCACCTCCAACGGCGTCAGTGAGCTACACGGACGAGTTTCCCGCCAGATGTGGACAGTCATGTATCCCAATCGTTCTGAAGATAACGTCCCCATCGGTTACATTACCAACGGAGTCCATGCACCCACTTGGACTGCACCCCTAATAGCAGAATTGTACAGTCAGTATTTAGGAAGTGACTGGAAAACCCGGGCAGTTGATCCCAAAATGTGGGAGAAAGTAGACGACATCCCCAACCAAGAACTATGGTGGCGACACCAAATCCTCAAAGAAAGACTCATTGCTCACACCCGCCATAAAGTTAAGAAAGCGAGAGAAGCACGAGGCGAAGAATACGAAAGAATTCAAGCCACCGACACCCTCCTAGATCCCCAAGCACTCACCATTGGATTTGCCAGACGTTTTTCACCATACAAACGCGGTCATTTACTCCTGCGTGACACCGAACGCGCCTTAAGAATTTTTGGTAACATAGACCGCCCCGTACAAATTATCTTCGCTGGCAAAGCACACCCCGCCGATGAAGAAGGTAAGCGAATTATTCAACGCTTGATGGAGTGGTGCAAACATCCCGCCCTCACTAACCGCGTCGCCTTCATCGAAGACTATGACATCTACACCGCTCAAAAACTCGTCCAAGGCGTCGATGTCTGGTTAAACAACCCCCGCCGTCCCCTAGAAGCATCCGGTACAAGTGGGCAAAAAGTCTGCTTCAACGGTGGCATCAATTGCAGCGTCCTCGATGGCTGGTGGTGCGAAGGCTATCAAGCCGACGCCAACGGTAAAGGCATCAACGGTTGGGCGATCGGCGAAGATGCTCACACCAGCGATCAAGAACTACAAGACCGCATTGATTCCGAATCACTGTATCAATTGCTAGAAGAGGAAATCACTCCCCTCTACTACAACCAGGATGCTAACGGCATTCCCCACGGTTGGATACAAATGATGAAGGCTTCCATTAAAACCAATGCACCATTGTTTAACACTGATCGCATGATTGCTGACTACGTTTCCCAAGTGTACGTCCCAGAAATTTCTGTCACAGTACCGCCGATTCTAGCCAAAGTTTTGGTATAAGAATTAATGAACCACCAAGACTCCAAGACACCAAGAAAACCTATTTCCCAGCAATTAGATCAAGTGGCAACACAAGTTGTTGATGCAGCTTTTCAGGTGCATTCTACCCTTGGGCCTGGTTTGCTAGAAAGTGTCTATGAACTGTGCTTGGAACATGAATTGACCAAGAGGCGATTGAGTGTTGAAAAGCAGGTTCCACTACCAGTACTTTATGACAACCTCTATATAGAGGCTGGTTTTAAAGTTGATTTGCTTGTTGATAGATGTTTGATAGTTGAACTAAAAGCCGTAGAAACATTGTTACCAGTGCATACAGCTCAATTATTAACTTATCTGAAACTTTCAAAATGCCGTCTGGGTCTGCTAATTAACTTTAATGTCCCTCTAATCAAAGATGGCATTAAACGCCTAGTGTTATGAGAATGAACCACT
>NZ_AJLL01000051.1 GCF_000317225.1 Fischerella thermalis PCC 7521 | reverse complement strand
GTTTAATATGAATGAACCACTAAGGCTCTAAGGCACTAAGAAATCTTTGTGTCTTTGTGGTTCGGTTGTTTAATATGGTAAATTATGGTCACTTGGCAAGCTGATTTTTATCATCATCGGCGACAACAGGCAGCAGGACGAGTTTTATGGGAGTTGCTGATTTGCGATCGCAATCGCAGTTTTCAGTTTGAAGCAAGCTGTCCCCAGTCGGAGGTAAATTCTAATTGGGTTGCTGTTCAGTTGCAACTGGCTGGTGGTGGAAATTTACCAGATGTAATTCAGGTGTTTCGCCCTCAATGTTTGGGTTTAATTGAGCAAGCAGGACGCAGTTTGGGTATCAATGTTGAACCTACACGGCGCACTTTTGCCCTTAAGCAGTGGTTACAGGAAAAGCAATATCCGACAGTGGTAGATAAACCACCTCCCGCACCACTACCGGAGAATCTCTGGGGGGAGGAGTGGCGGTTTGCGACTTTGTCAGCTGGTAAGGTGGTGGAGGTTTTTACAGAACAGCCTATTCCGATTTTGGTGATGCCGGAGTTTCTTCAACCTATCAATTTGGGTTTGGCGTCAACGGTGTCGGTTCCCGGTGTGGTAATTTATGGGGGACGGCAATCAATGCGTCTGGCACGGTGGTTACAGGAGGCACGTCCTGCGGCGTTAAATTATGTTGCAGGTGCGCCGGATGGATTGGTATTGGAAGCTGGTTTGGTAGATAGATGGATTTTGGTGACGTTTACAGATCCAGAGGTGGTAGCCGCAGGTAGGGTTTACGAACAGCGCAAGCAGGAAAGTCGTGGATTACACTTTTTACTAGTGCAACCTGATGATTCAGGGATGACTTTTAGTGGGTTTTGGTTATTGGGTGCTGAAGATTAAAGAGTGGTTATTTATCTTTTTCTTAAGAAATGCCACGAAGTTTATTATGTAATTTCCCGGTTGTAGAATTGAAATTTGTGTTTTAAAAAGTAATATAGGGCTTTTAAGTTGTTATCTAGCAGGAAGTTTTGAAATAAAAAATTGAGTTATCAGTAGTTGGAAGTTGCTTACAATGAAACGCAGAAAGTTATTTATATTGTGTCTAATGAAACCTAATGTTATGCCTCGGTATCGGTAATGGGTTAAAACACTCTTCTCTAGAAATTACTAACGATAAAACACGATATTGTAAGCAATTAACTGGGATTGCCATTATTTCTTTTTCTTTATTTTCAAGTTAGTTATGCCTGAATTGCCGCCACTGTAGATAAAATTCTACGGGTGGCTGTCCGTAGTGAGAGAATGAAAATTCCTCTTTCCTAATCTCTAGATCCTCTTTTCAAGACAGCTGCCTTAATTAGGAATAATTCTAAGATGTCAAAGTATAGTATTGTATTAGATGAAAATGAAATTACACTATTAGCTGCTTCATTGCGAGAAATTCAGCAAAATATTCTCAAACAAGATCCCCAAACAGGTAAAACAAGAATTTGGTTCCAAGGAGAAGAAGCTTATTTTGATGTCTTTTTTGAACTCCAGGATCATGAAATAACATGGTTTCAATTCACTTTAAGGGGAAAATCACTATCTTGGGACAGTAAAAATCCTGGATGGCAAACAGGTACTACTAATGAATTAAAAGTTGGCGATGTCAGCTTTTACGCTGCTAGTAAAACTATTGAAAATGATATAGAAATTGATTGGGAGTTTGTGAATTTAGTTAAGTCTATTATTCAAACTAGAGATAAGGAAGAAATTTTTCAAAAGGTTTTATTACTTTTCAATTATTATTAAATTTGGAATAAATATATCTAATAATATCAAAATTCAACTAATATTACCCATCACCCATTACCAATTACCAATTACCCATTACCTATTGCTATATCCGTCTTTCATATTCTTTAACAACATAAAGAATTAAAAAAGACACAAGAATACTTAGTAGTCCTAGTTGCCACAAACCACATCCAGCTGTAATCCCTAAGCCTGCGGAAGTCCAAATAGCAGCTGCTGAAGTGAGTCCACGAACTTCTACTCTTGGAGATTCTTTGTCTGAGGTTTCTCGCAAGATTTCTCCAGCACCTAGAAATCCTACACCTGTTGCCACACCCTGAATGACGCGACTGAGTCCATTGTAATCTCCTGGTTCTATGTCTGTTTGTAAAATAACGATGACAAAAATTGCAGAAGCAACACTCACTAACATATGAGTTCTCAAGCCAGCAGGCTTGCGTCTGCGCTCACGTTCTAAGCCGATTATCCCACCCAAAAATACTGCTAGGCAAAGTCTAAAGGCTATGTTAGGCCAATCATCAGGTGCCAAAAAGAATGTATTCGGTGATATCATTAATTGTAGTGTCATGTGCTACATATGTGATCATGATCTCAAAAAGCGATCGCCCAGTACTCAGCTACAGTTGCGTGCTGTCTTCTGATACTGTCCCCTCTCTTGTGATTACGGTGTTGTGATAATATTTTTGGTATAGATTTTTGTTTATAAAATGCCCGGTAATCTAACAGCACCAAAAAGTCAACCTCAAAGATAAGCTATCTACTTGCTTGTTGTTCAGTTTACATAATATGTCCACTAGGAACATGTGAAAGCTGCGGCAAATTTAGGAGATAATAACGCAAGTTATATAAATTTAATCTTTAGCATTTTTAAGTATAAACTCAACCGTAACACCACAAGCTAGAAACCCTGTGAACAAGCTCTGTCCATTTACTCAGCTTAAGATAGATTTCTAGAAAAGTTAGCGCTAGTCTTAGTGGTACGTAGACGCTGAAATTTAGTTTAGTGGGATTTTGTTCTTTGTTGATTGTTGGTAGCTCCAACAAAAACCGCTAGTACGTCTATGGAACCAACAAATAACAACCAATACCTGACAACTGACTAATTGAGTGGATAAACTCTACTGGCTTGAGCAAATTAAACTGCTAGATCGCGCCGAAGTTGGTGATAAAGCTTTCTATTTAAGCAGAATCATGCAGCGTGGTTATCCGGTGCTGTCTGGTTTTGTCATCCCAGCATCAGTTTTGCGAGAATTTCTCGAAAATCTCAACAGTTCAGAAGCCTTAATTGCTGACTTACCAAATTCTTCACTGCATTTGGATGTTGGGAATTGGCGTCAGCTTCAGCAGGTAGCTGAACGATTGCGTCAAGAAATTATTAGCGCGACTGTACAACCTCAACTATTAAGCACTATCTCACAAGCTACTCAAAAATGGGAAACTAAATGTCTGATTTTCCGCCCAAGTTTAACACTTCCGACAGGTAAGCAGGGAATTGCGAATATCTCTGGTTTGTTAGAATCACGAGTCTGTCACTGTGAACCAGAAGCGATCGCTCTAGCACTCAAGCAGACTTGGGGTCAATTGTTTCGCGCTAGGAGTCTTTTATATTGGCAACAGGCAGGAATTGATCTCCAACAAGTTAATTTAGCAGTTTTGGTGCAACCAATCCACAATGCAATTGCCAGTGGTTTGGTGAGTACTAACTCTTCTCATTGGGAAATTCAAGCCACTTGGGGATTGGGAATTGCGATCGCTCACGGTGAAGTTTTACCAGATGTCTACTACATCCAACCAGAAACTGGTGTTGTTCAAGAACAGCAGTTAGGGTATAAACCACTCGCTTATTGTATTAACAATGGAAGTTGTGGGGTTGATTTGCAATCCACTTCAATATCATTGCCAAAACTAGATGACTCTAGTTTGCAAGTATATCTGCTCAATGAAGCCCAACAACAAGCATATGCTTTGTCAGAAGAATATTTGCAACAGTTGATCAGGCTGACAAATCGACTTGTGAGAGAACTAGGTACAAACCTCACCCTAGAGTGGACTATTTCTCAACAAACTCCATCGGGAATACTTTATATAACGCAAATTAATACACCTCTATCTGGAGTTTACAATACTCACTTAATTAAAGGACTAGGCGCAGCAACAGGGCGTGTAACAGCAGCTGCTCATGTTATTCATTCTTCCCAAAGACCAGAACAACTGCCCAAAGGAATAATTTTAGTTGCACCAGCCATCACGCCTCATTGGCTACCAATATTGCAACAAGTAGCAGGTATTATCACGGAACAGGGAGGTCTAACCAGTCACGCAGCGATTCTGGCTAGGGAATTAGGTATCCCAGCAGTAGTAAACGTGGCAAATGCTACGACTGTAATTCCTAATGGTGAGCGATTACTAATAGACGGTGATCAAGGAGAAATTTATCGCCTTGGTACAGAGGCTCAAGAAGAGGACACTGGGACAAGACAATCAGATCAATTATTGTCTTTTCTCTCCTTTCCCCATCACACACCACTTTTAAACCAGTCTGCACCTCTACAGGAAGCAGCCAAGCGTTTACACAAGAGAAATTACTTACATCCAGGTTTTTCGCCACTTTTAAAAAGTGATAGTGAATCCTCTGCAACTTTTGGCACAAATTTTCAGCATACTCCAACACAAAAACAAGACTCTACCTCTTCTAAGATTAACTCCTCAACCCAGGAATCCATGATTGCTACTCGGCTGCTAGTGAACTTAAGCCAGCCTAGCTTGATTGAGCAAGTGCTTTCTTTGCCCATTGATGGAGTAGGATTATTGCGCTCAGAACTGATGGTACTCAATATACTGGAGGGACAACACCCCCTACAGTGGTTGGACAATGGGCGTCAGGATGTATTGCTAGAGCGATGGTACGAACAAATTATGCAATTTGCCCAAGCTTTTGCACCAAAACCTATTTTCTATCGCTCATTGGACTGGCGATCGCGTGAATTACAATCTTTTAGCCACAATTTACAACCTTCACCCCATTCCATGCTGGGAGAGCGCGGTACGTTCAGCTATTTGGTCAATCCTACCGTTTTTGAGTTAGAGTTAACTGCTTTGGCAAATTTACAGCAAGCCGGCTATACCAATATCAATTTACTCTTGCCTTTTGTACGTACAGTAGAGGAATTTTACTTTTGTCGTCAAAAAGTAGAACAAGCAAGGTTAACTCAGATACCCCATTTTCAACTATGGATTATGGCGGAAGTACCAAGTGTGTTATTTTTGCTACCAGAATATGTCAAAGCTGGTGTGCAAGGAATTTCAATTGGAACCAATGACCTCACTCAATTAATATTGGGAGTAGATAGAGAGCAGGGACAGTTCGCAAAAGCATTTGACGAACGTCATCCAGCAGTTATGAACGCTGTCGCTCAGCTTATCCGCACAGCCAGGGAAGCAGGAATACCTTGCTCTATTTGTGGTCAAGCACCAGCGCTGTATCCCGAAATTATAGAGCATTTGATCAAATGGGGTATTTCCTCCATCTCCGTAGAACCAGAAGCAGTATCGAGGACATATCAAGCGATCGCTCGTGCTGAGCAACGCCTAATTTTAGAAGCCGCACGACGACAAATGCAATAGTTAGTAGTTAGTTGTTTGTTGTTGGTTTATTTTTTATCAATATCTACTAACCACTAACCTATTTTATAAAAAAGTGTCTCAATCCAAAATCCAAAATTGATTTAGTTAACCAGCATTATGGCTATTAGTATTCATGCTTGTTGGCTGAATAACTATACTTTTATTCTTTTGACTCACAAAACCTAAAGTTACTCGTTTCATTAGCCAGTGTAAGCCAACAAGTATAGCAAAAGTTATTGCAATGATTACCAAAGGCTGCTTACCCAAAATTTCTTCTACACCTCTAGTCAACAAAGCATCCGGTTGAGTTACAAAATCCCAACTATTAAAACGCAAGAATCGACCCCAGTAAATACCAATAGCACACAAGGCATGAGTTGTCATTTCCATCCAGATAATCCATTGACTCTTGCCAATGCGGTGCAGATAGTATCCCACGTTTATTAGAGATATAACATAGGCTTCAAAACCAGCCATGATCACTAAGAAATATACAGGAATTAGCACCAAAGTAATCATCCACACAGATTGAATTGTGCGGATATCCTCAATGAGGTGAATGACATCAGTTAATAGATAGGGTGCATTTGGCAAAAAAGCGTAGAAGACCAAAAATCCTAGCCACCAAACCCAAGAACGCCCACGTTTGAAGCGAAACAGCCAAATACTCAAAGCTAAAGGTATAAATGCCAAAAATAAATTCCAGGTCATCCAACGCATGTTGATTTGTAAGACCTGTACAACTCTAGCCATCAATTCAATCAGTTCCGCTTTCATCGCTGCTTCCTTAGAAGTGTGTGTGAGTGATTACGTATTTTCTAGATGTGAACTTAGTTGTTTGATTCCTCAAACAAAGAAAATCTGACTGTGATTGTTGCTTGACCCTAGCAAATCGGTTTCATGGAACTTGAGAAAATAAGTTTGTGTACATAGAAACTGACTCTGCGTTGGTATTGCTGGGAAAACAGGTGTATTAATCTCCTAGTATAGCCAGAACAAAAAAATAGGCTACTACCGCAGAACAGAATTGTCATTATGGGATTTTGTTCCGTTTCTGACTATATTTATAGATTTCACTTTGGCTGGGTTGTTTTCCAGAAAGGAATTATTAGCGTAGCAGTACTCGACTGCGGGGACCGATCGCTTTTTTGGGTGTCAATGTTACTTTTGTCCGACAGTTCTCAGAATTTTGCACACACATGGACGCGAAGTTGAAAACTGGTGAATTGACTGCAATGGAATTACCGCTACTAAATTCTATGTCAGGCGTGGGAGTTGGGGAGGTGGTGGTGATGGGGAGATGGGGTGATGGGGAGGTGGTGGTGATGGGAGGAGTGGGAGGAGTGGGAGGAGTGGGAGGAGTGGGAGGAGTGGGAGGAGTGGGAGGAGTGGGAGGAGTGGGGGGGGTTGGGGAGGTGGTACTACCGCCGCCTGTGGTGGGTGGGGTGACGAGTTTTGCATCCGCAGGTACATTGATCGTCAATCTTACCAACGGGCTATTGGTCATTTTATAGGATGTTACCGTTGGTTTTCCTGGAATATCTGATTTGAAATCAAAGACTGTAGGACTTTCGCCACCGTTGCGATCGCTATATCTTGGCCCTTGTCCACTGACTTGAAAAGTACCTTCATATTGCTGTCCAGTTTTTGGATCGGTAACGATACCTGTGTAAAAAGCTTTTGTGAGTCCAAATTCGTCTTGAACTACGCCCTGATATTTAGTTCCTGGTAATTTTCCTTGATAAGTATAGGGCGTCAATTCACCACCAGATAACACTGGGGAATTGAGGATACCATCGAATGCAACAACCGGAACTCCTTTAAAGTCTACAAAGTAATGTAAACTTCCATCAGTGCGCGTTTGTACTTTGACATAATCCGACTTGTAGACAGGAACGTAATTGGGATTACTGTTGGAACCTATATTTCGGTTGTAAGTCCCTGTCGAGTCGGTATCTACACGAGTAACACGGTTATTGAAATTGGGATTAAAGCTAGGAAGTTGGATAGTACCTGAAATAGTCCCAGTACTTTGAATTTGAAAGGGCGTAATTTCAGCAGAGGCGCTGGCTGTTCCTAAACCAATTAAAAATGCGGCTAAGCCACTGCTGCTAAGAATTCCACAACCTAATTTACAGTAATTCTGAATTGGGTCTTTTTGTGTTTCAAAACCTGATAATTTTACTTGCATATGAAATTGCCTTTGAACAAAAACAGTCAAAAAAATTACCGTTGTTTTTCTGTGGCTATTACCAAAAAGCTTAATTAGCCTAGCTATTTTACGTAATTAGCTAGAACATATAGTTATATTTACACCAGTAAAAAATTAAAACCGGAAAGTGGCTCTCAAAGCTCCTACTATCAAGGGGTCATTTGCAGCGTTATGATCAGGATTGAAAATGATGAATACACCCGGAGTCAGAGCTATATTATTATTCAACTGGGCGCGATAAAAAATTTCTGCGTGCACAGATGTATCTTCACGTCCACCAGCTGTCCCTCCATCAGAAAAGTTGGGAAAGTTATAGCCTTCTGGTAAAGTACTAGAAGTGATTTTAGGGGGTTGTCCAAATAAAATTCCTCCCAAGTTGCCAGGACGACCCAAGTTAGGAAAAGCTGCAAACACAGCCCAATTTGTAGTTTCCACACTTCCAGAAAGATTCACTGGATCTGAGTGAGTCCAGCCACCCCAAGCCCCTAATTGCAAGTTGGGATTGATCCGCCATGTAGCAGTAGCACCAACAGCGTGAGTATTAAAGGCTGTAGACGGTGCGAAAGGGGAAATGAGTTGAGCATCACCAATACCGTTTCCTAGCAAGCCATCGGGAGAATGGGAGAAAAGATAATGTATGCCCACATCAATATTATCGGTAGGTGCTAATGTTAATTGCGCGCCTGTGGTATATCTGCCCCCAAATATGCCCCCCAAGTTTGTATCATTGGGAAAACTAGGAATTTCGGCACTATAGATACCTTGTAAGCTGATGCGATCGCTAATCTGCCAATCAAACCCAACACCACCGGTACTATTGCCAATTGCCAAAATTGGGTTACGCTGAGCAAATAAAGAAATTGCTCCTTCGCCAGCACCCTCCAGGGGATTAATACCGCGGAAGGTGTTCACAGGATTCACCCCTGCTGTCCCTACAACAAATCCGATCTGATCAGAAACGGGAAATCGATAAGATAACTCATTGATGACTAGATCATTATTGTTTGTGTCGGCTTCAAAACCCAACCGTCCCATATTGGTATAAACATACGGCGCAGAAGAATTCAAATTGCCAGAAGCTAAGCTAGTTAGCAGTAAATCTTTTCCTGAAAAAGAAGTAGCTAGGGTTAATTGCGCACTATTGGTAAAATTCAAATTTGTTTTGCCTTGGCGTTCTGGTTTTCCATCTCTGGGAAACAAATCTACATCAGTACTGTTAGTTCCCTGTAAGCTAAAAATTGCTTGACCAACTAGTTTGGTTGTTGGAGAAAATTGATTTGTTTGTAATTCTTCAGTTTGGGCTTCTAAATTTGCGACACGCTCCTGTAATTCCTGTAATTGTGCTTGAAATTCTGTTTCCAATCTTTGCAATAAAATTAAATCTTCTTCCGTAACAGTATTATTTGTATTATTAGCAATTAATTCGTTGATTTTTTCTAGACAAGCTGCTAAACCTGCTGTAAATTCATAACGATTAATAACACGGTTGCCTAAAAAAGTACTATTGGGGTATCCAGCAATGCAGCCATACCGTTCTACTAGAGATTGTAAAGCACCAAAAGCCCAGTCTTGTGGTTGCACATCATCAAGTTGTGACACTGATGTCACTTTAGACATTTGATTATTTGAGTCTGAGGAAATGTTTTCTTCTGTAATTTTGACAACTTGTTGATTTACCTGGCTTTTGACGTCATGTGGAGAAATCCCAGCCCCCAGGGAAGGGGGAATTTTTAAATCCTCTCTGCTTATAGCAGAGGGGTTTTCCAGATGCTGTGAAAAGTCAGGTTGATTTGTAAATTTTTGCTGCTTCTCTCCCTCTGGCTGTGCTGCAATCACATTTATTTTATAACGATCTAAAAGTATATTTTTATACTTTTGTTTTGTAAATTCATCAGGAATATTGTTTATATTTTGCTCCTGCAAAATGAATTCGGGAGGCGTGATCTCTGCTACTGGAACAATTGAATTAGTCTGAGTTGCATTTGTCTCTAGCAATCGATTCTCTGGCTTTTGTTTCAATTGTTCTGGCAATGTTGCTGGAGGTGTCTGTCCTGTTGCTAGCAGCCCTACTACCAGCAAACCGATATTGCTCATTGTATTACTCTTTACTAGTACCAATGTTACTTTTGACAAGCAAATTTGCTTTGGTACAGGAAAATTTTTGACAACAAGTTATAAAAGTTACTAATATTGGCAAATATACTGAGAAGATTTATTGTTTACCACTAAGTCTACCGTCGAACGAAGCACCAACAAACGCCTCACAATGAATGATGCCTATCAATTAAAAACAATTTTTTTTCTATTGATTTGATTGTCGCCAAACTAACATTACCAGCATTATTGAGACAATCTATTAAAACTTTGTTCGCGTTCCAATACTGCTGTAATATTTGCAATTCATTTTCATCAAACTGCCAATCATGTCCTATTTGGCGATCGCTAATAATTAAATTGCGTAGTTTACTAGTCCATGTTTCTCCATTTTCTTCCCACCAAATTTTTAAAGCATGTCTACTTTGTTCAGGTGTCGGAAGTTCATCGTGTAGATTTTGTAGTGATTGTTGGAGAACTGGACTATCTTGTAGTAGATGTTGTAAATCAAGAGCAAGTGCGATCGCAGATAATCGTTGATAGAAAATATTAGTAGTCATCCTCAAACTGATAGCTAGAGCATGGATTAATGCCAAGTCTAAAGCTAAATCAATAGCTAAATTTCCTGATAATCTACTATCTAGAGATAAAGCTAAGTTTTGATTGTAAGCAAGAGGATAATCTGGCGGGAGAGCAAGGGTAAAATAAAAAGCGCGCACACTAGCTGGGTAATAAGATGCATTAATTATTGAAGTTTTTTCATCTAACCATTTCACAAACTTCTGCAATTTTTGATTTGAAATCACTAAATTATCAACTTCTTGTTTCATTAATAACAATAATTCATCTCCAGGCTGCATCATTCCCGCAGCTAACAAAAAAACTTCTCGCCAACGTTTTTCTCCTATATGAGTAACAAAATTTTGCAGAGTTTGGGAATTTCCAGCAGCAACAATTTCTCTGGCAGTTAGATACTCTTGAAATGTTAAATGTGAAAAAGAATAAATACCTCGTCCTTGTTCTAGCAACAAACCGTGCTGTGCTTCAATAGCTTTTAATGCAGCAGTGCTATCAAGTTGCAATGCTTCTGGGTCTGTGGATGCATGGGGAAGCTGACGCAGATACTCGGTTATGAGAGGTTGGATTTTAGTTGCTGGAAAAAAGTAATCTCCTTCAGTAAATGTAGTAGCTGCTAAACGACAAAGTAACTTAATTTTATCTAACAACGATAAATTGCGATAAAATTCATCTCTTCTGATTCTTCTGGCTTCATCCCAATGAACTAACAATAATTCTAATGCTTGTTTGTAAAGTTCTGACCGTAAGGCAGGGAAATCACCTAAAAATTGAAATACCAAGCAAGTAAGATTTAGTAAAATTGGTGTTGTTGCTAATTCCAATATTTGTTGATTTTCTGGCAATTCTAATTTTTTTATAAACTCAGAAGCCTTAGCTTTTCCCTCCCAGAGAGAGTTTTTAGCTACCGCTACAAACCATTTATCTGCAAATGTTATAATTTGCGATTTACTAAAATCAGCTATTTCAATTTCAGTAAAACCATTAAACTGATATCGCTGGGCAGCGAGGCGACAAGTAATAATTACTGTATTTTTGTAAAATCTTTCAGAAAAATGATGAATTTCTCTAATAATTATATCGCTTTCTTCTTCATTTAATTCATCTAGACTGTCTAGTAATATTAATGCTTTTCCTTGAGCAAATATGGTCAAAATTTCTGAGATGGAAATACCCTGGTCACTAAATTCCTGATAAATATATTGTAATAAACTAATTTGTTTATGATCACTAGTATTTTCAGCTAAGTTTTTAAGTCTGATAAAAATGGGTAGACAATCTGATTTAAACTTTCCCTGATTACAACGAACTGCAAGCGATTGTAAAAAGGTGGTTTTACCAGAACCGGTTTTGCCAAACACCATCAATTTAGAGTATTTGGCAACTGCTTCTAAACCAGGAATTCTTTGTTTATTAAACTTATCTAAATTAAAACGATCAAAATTATTAGAATCTAGTCTTTGTAAATCATTAATTTCCAGCCACCTTTTGCTGGTGATTTCCTCAAATATATCTACTTCTACATAAAGATCATCTAAAACAATAGGTCGAGCAATATCTAAAAGATGTAGAGTTCCACACTGGGCTTGAATTTTTTCGTAGTTAGCAAAGCGTGCTTTTTGCACTAAAGCATCAATATCTGGAGTATTTTCCGATATTGTTTTTTCCAAAGACAGTGATTCATCAGGGGGCTGTTGAGCAATTTCTTCTGGATTTAATCCCAATACCAAGCAAATTTCATGAAAAACTTGACGATCAATAGCTTTACCAGTGAAAAATTTCCAAATTGGCTGACGAGTTTCTAAACCTACTTCACCAGCTAAATATTCCTGAGTCCAGCCTTTACGTCGAAAAGCCTGTTTAGCTTTTCTTATCCCCTCAGCTGATGCTTGCAGCGATCGCTTTGCCATTGTTTTACTATATCAACTTACTATTTGTAGTGTTAATGTGTTTATTTATACAAAAAGTCGATTAAATATATTAAAGTACACATTCTGTGTAAATTATCTATGAGTCAATTTCTAAATCTATTTTACACAGATAACAGCAAACAGCTTGATTGTTTATAATGTATCAAATAATTCTGATAATTATTTACAATTTTGCATACAAATCATACGATATATACATAAGTTAAACTCAAAAATCAACGTGATCTCAAACGTTGATTGTTGATAATGAAATCAAGTCAGCCAAATGAACATACCCACGAAGCTTATAGCATTGTCAAATTAGGCAAACTGAGGAGCAATGCTGTAAGCTTTTACTTGTTACTAAGGGTAAATCGGTGTAAAAGCAATACTTCATGAGTCATTGGTTATTAGTCAATAGTCATTGATAAATAGTTACTGGTTGTTACAAATGACAAAAGACAAAGGACAAGTCACAACCCTAACTAGTTTGCTTGATTTCAGCTGACCTACTTAAAAACTTTTGAAATTCTGCTGCTGTAACAGGACGACTAAAGAGAAAACCTTGCATGGCATCACAGTTATGTTGTCGTAAAAACTCTAGATCTAACTCAGTTTCTACACCTTCAGCAATGACCTGAAGATTCAGATTATGACCCATTTGAATCAATGCTGTTGTAATAGCTGCTTTTTGTGGGTCGTTGGCAACATTGTGAATAAAGTAACGATCAATTTTTAACTTATTTATAGGTAATTTTTTGAGATACATTAATGAAGAGTAACCTGTACCAAAGTCATCAACAGCTATTTTGACACCTAAGGAACGCAATTCATTCATTATAGCGATCGCGGCATTAATATCTTGCATTATCAAGCTTTCTGTAAGCTCTAATTCTAGGTAATGTGGTTCCAAATTATTAGTGGTTAAAAAATGAACAATTTTTTTAATCAAATCTGGTTGAGTAAATTGGCGGGCTGAAAAATTAACAGCTATACACAAGGGAGAGTAACCTGCATTTTGCCAAGCTCGATTTTGTTGGCAAACACTTTCTAAAACCCATTCACCAATAGCAATAATTAACCCTGTAGATTCTGCTAAGGGAACCAATTCAGAAGCCGCAACTATTCCCAATTCTGGACTTTGCCATCTAAGTAAAGCTTCTGCGGCAATGATTTTTCCAGAATGAATATCTACTTGTGGTTGATACTCAACAAAAAATTGTCGAAAATGTCCTTGCTCAATCGCTCCGTGTAAAATGTTTTTGACAACCAGCATTTCTGAATTAAAAGCTTTGAGTTGTGGACTAGTAGAAAAATATTGTTTTAATGTAGCTTGTTTTTTTAAACGTCCATCAATTGCACTCAGTAATTCAGCACGAGTAAATGGTTTCGTGAGATAGTCATCTGCACCCAATTCCATGCCTTGACGAAAGTCAGCTTTAGTGGCTTTTGCAGTCAGAAAAATAAACGGAATTGTTGCTGTTAGTGGTTCTTGACGTAAAGTGCTTAATACAGCATAACCATCAAGTTCTGGCATCATCAAATCGCACAAAATCAGATCAGGAACTTCTGTTAAAGCTAAATTTATTCCTAGTTTACCGTTAGCAGCATCAATAGTTTCAAAATCTTCTGCTTCTAGTAATTCAACAAGGTTCTCACGAACTGAATTTTCATCTTCAATTACTAAGATTTTAGTCATATTTTTATTAGTTGATTGTTAGTATTTAGTGGTTGGTTGTTTTTTATTGATTAGAATTTTTCTGAACAACAAACATCTATCAAGAAAAAATTGAAAATTAATTATTTAATGGTAAAGTAACAGTAAAGGTTGTTCCTACTCCCACTTCACTGTTCACAAAAATTTCACCCTGACACAAATCTATACATTTTTTGACAATTGTTAGTCCTAAACCAGTACCTGGGATATTGCCAACATTTGCAGCACGATGGAAAGATTCAAACAAACTTGGTAAATCTTCTTGGGGAATACCAATTCCCTGGTCTTTGATTTCAAATACAGCTCGATCTTCCTGATAAGTGAGAGTAAATGTGATGATGCTGTTGTTGGGGGAATATTTGATCGCATTCGTGAGTAAATTTCTGAGAATGTGTCCCAACAATTTTTGATCCATGTGGCAGGATATGGATTCGTATTCACAGTGAAAGGCGATCGCATGTTCTGTATTAAGATCCTGTTGCAACTCTTGGAGTAAGTCACGGCAATACTCAACCAAATCTAGTAATATCGGTTTAAAATCTATTTTTCCCACTTCTGCCTTACCAATCACCAACACATCATTTAACATCTCAGTCATATGTTTAACGCTGTGTTGAATGCGATGTATATGGGAGAGTAATTTTTCTTCTGTCCATTTGTGATGATAATGTTCTACCAACTCTGAAGAAGAAAGGATGGTACTCAACGGTGTACGAAATTCATGGGAAATCACGGTGACAAAACGAGATTTTAATTCGTTGAGTTCTTTTTCTTTCTCCAATGCTGTTCTTAGTTCCTCTTCCAATTGCTTGCGTTTGCTAATATCTGTCCAATAACCAACAATTTCTAGGGGTTTTCCAGTATCATCTCGTACAAGCTTGAATTGATCGTATACCCAAATGTAATTACCATTTTTGTGTAAAAAACGGTACTCACAGATACATTCTCCCTGCTTCAATAAGTTTGCTGCTTCCGTAAAAACATGGGATTTGTCCTCAGGGTGGATGCGATCGCTCCAAAACTTAGAATTCTCTGTAAATTCTTTTGCTGCATAACCAAGCATGGCGGTAATGTTCTCACTCATGAAGGTAATGTCATAATCTTCATAAGGTTTACAAGTATAAATAACAGCTGGAGTTGCAGACAGTAAATATTGCAACCGTCGTTCCGATACCATTAATGCCATTTCTGACTGCTTACGCTCGGTAATATCATTTTGAATGCCAACGTAATGAGTGCAATTGCCATCAGCATCAAATACCGGAGAAATACTTAATTCATTCCAAAATAAACTACCATCTTTACGATAGTTACGTAAAATTACGGTACAATTTTTTGCTTGCTGGATAGCGTTTCTCAGTTCTTGGATTTCTGGTTGATTGGTATCATTTCCTTGCAGAAAACGAAAATTGCGACCGATGACTTCCTCTGGAGAGTAACCAGTGATGTACTCAAAGGCAGGATTAGCATAGATGATTGGTAAATTTGGCAGTCTAGCATCACAAATCACAATGCCGTTACTACTAGCAGCGATCGCCCGATCCCGCAAAAGCAGGTTGGCTTCTGCTCGCTTGCGATCAGTAATATCTGTGGAAATGCCACAAATGGCACGGGGAACATCATTAGCATCTTTTAAAGGAAACTTGATCGAAAGATAAGTATGTAAACCATCTTCTTGGGGAACAATTTCTTCTGCTTCTATCGGCTTACCAGTAGTAAGAACATTGCGATTATTCTTCGCAAACTCATCAGCTATATGACGTGGGAAAAATTTGTATATACTTTTGCCTCTGAGAAACTGTTTGGAACATTTAAATACTTTTTCATACTGGCTATTAACTAGTAAGAATCTATTTTGATTGTCTACAACATAAATAATGGCTGGAGAATTATCTAAAATAGCCTGTAGCTGTGCTTGAGTCTGCCGCAGTACAGACTCTGTCACTTTTAGATCATCAATATCTGTATTTGTACCGAACCAATTTAATATTTTCCCATCTTGATCCCGCTGGGGTACTGCACGTGCTAAATGCCAGCGATATGTTTTGTCAGTTACCCTATACCAGCGAAATTCCAATTCTAATGGTTCACCTGTAACTATAGAGTTATGCCAAGCATCCAAACATTTAGATAAATCTTCAGGATGCACCCAATTTTGCCACTTCCAGCCCCACATTTCTTCTTGTGTACAACACAAGTAATTCTGCATACGCTGGTTGATGTATTCTACATAGCCATCTGGCTGAGCAATCCAAACTTGTTGGGGAATAGATTCCACTAAGAAGCGAAAGCGTTCTTCACTTTTTTGTAAAGCTTGTGTTCGTTCCTCTACTCTTGTTTCTAGTTCTATGTTTTCTTGCTTTTGTTCTGTTATGTCCCTTTGTATAGAAACAAAGTGAGTAATTTTGCCTTGTGCGTCTGCTATAGGAACAATGTTAATCTCAACCCAGTATGTAGAGCCATTTTTGTGGTAATTGATTAATTCTGCTCTAACTGGTAAACAATTTTGCAAGGCGGTACGAATGCGGTCTAATTGGGTGCGATCGCTCAATTCCCCCTGTAAAATTCGCGGTGTTTTACCTACAACTTCAGCACTTGACCAACCGCTGATCCGGGTAAATGCTTCATTCACGTAAACTATTTGTGGTCCAAGAGGTTCATCAAGTGCATCAGCTGTGGTGATCACAATAGCATCATTAGCATTGACGACGGCTGACTCAAACAAACGTAGTTGTTCGATGGTGTCTACTAGCTTACAGGGAGAAGTAGGAGTAATTTGTAGTGCTTGATAAATAGTTTTGAAGGTAACTATTCCAACTAGTAGGTTTTCTTCATCAACAATTGGTAGTAAAGGCAATTGATACTGCTGCAAAAATGAAATTAAATAAGTAATATCATTAACTTGAGCTTGACTATATTTCAGTGAGATTGCTGCAACACTCATTACCTGCGAAATTGTGGCGGCTTGAAAGTCAAATTTACAACAGACCAATCTAATTACATCTTGATCTGTGAACCATCCCAACACCCGCATTTTATCTGTGAACAAGTTCTCTACCACTAAGACATAACTTGCTTGCTGCTGATGCATGAGTGACACAGCATCTAGTAAGGTTGTATCTGGTGTTACAGTCAGAGGCGAAAAATCTATTACGGTATCTATTGACGGCAGAGACACCAACTGAGTTAAGGCGTGCATAATTGCAATTGCCTTTAGCAATAAAAATTGAATAGCAGTAGCATATTTAACTATCTTCTAGTATTTTCTGGGTTAAATTCGTAACATTTCCTTGCAAAAAAACTAGGTTATAAATTGAGGGTTATTTTATTTATTGTTAATAAAATCACTTATGACAACAGTAAAATCACTAAACTAAAAACAAAAACTTTGCACCAGTTGTAAAAAAACTAGAGTAACCTCACCCCTTTCCCCTCTCCTTGGTAAGGATAGGGGTGTCCGATAGGACGGTGTGAAGTTGCAAGGCTCGTGAAAATTGTTTCATCGGGACTTAAAATCCCGCAGTTCTTTTCCCATAACGTAACAGCCTTTCGATCGCAACCAAACGATTTTCCCAAGCTTTGACTTGGTAGGGGTTAGCCACAGATTGCGATCGCATCCATACCCGAAATTGGAACTGAAAACGAGCCAAACTAGCTTTTGCTGCCACTAATTTACCAGCACTTGGCTCAGCAGCCAGCTGATTTAAAGCACTTTGTAAAACTTCTGCTTGAGTATTAAAGTCCGCAGCTGCGATCGCTGATAGTTTTAGTTCATCATTTTGGGAAACAAACTTCCACTCCCGTAGCAAAGCATGATAACGACTAGCAGCAGCAGCAAAAGGCTGACGAGAGGGAATAGGTTCTTTTTGCCTACCTTGTTCTCTACCTTGAGTGCGGCTGAAAACTGTGTGCAATTCGTTGTTAAAATTTTCCGCAGCAAATAGAGCATAACCACTGATTGGCAAGTCCCTGACTAATTGGATTTGGTCAAAGGCTCCGATAGTTGGTAAAGAAAGCAAACGAATTCCTGGTACTAGCAAAGTAGAGCCTAATTTTGAGGAAGCAATCCAAGGTTGTGCCAATCGCTCAAACCGGAGAGTATCTTGAGCATAGGTCATGGGAATAACTATATCAATATCACCTTGCCTGGCCCAAACTTCCCAATGCTGTTGAATTTTCTGAATGCGTTCTTGTTCTGGTAAAGGAAATACCGCTACCGATAAAATCAAGTTAGGCCGTTTTGCCCGCAGATGCTCAGACGCTTGAGCAACAAAGCTATTCACTTGCTGGGTACGAAATTCTGTCCATTTCTGCCATAATTCCCTTTGACTAGGAGAAATATTGACCGGATCTACACCCGTCAGCTGCTGAAACTTAGCTCTTGCTGCTTTACCATAGCCGTAAGTCCTTCCTGCACTGGGATCTTGGAAGGGATAGCGAATATAGTCTAGCTGAATACCATCAACTTGATAGCGGGTAACAATTTCCTCATACAGTTGCAGTAAATACTGTCGCACCTCGGGATTAGCTGGGTCAAAGAAGGGTTTGCTTTGACCTGGGGGAATCATTTGACCACGGTTATCATACCCTGCCCAATCTGGATGAGCAGCAAGCACTGGCCCTGGATAATTGGGAGCGAGTTTGAGAATTTGATTGTGACGTTGATTCCCAGCCGCAAAAACCCAGACCCAAGCGTGTAATTCCATACCCCTTTGGTGGGCTAATTTTACAGCACTTGCTAGAGGATCCCAACCACGAGTCAGGGGATTTTGCTGGGGTGCAACTTGACTGGGGTAAATTGTGTAACTAGAATTAACTGTTTCAAAAAATACTGTGTTAAATCCTGCTTGAGCCAAGCGATCAAAAATTGCAGCTAATCCCTTTTCGCTGCCAGCCCGGACAATTGTACCGCGATCAAGCCAGATTGCGCGGATTTCTGGCTGAGCCAATTTCTGATCCACAGGAAACTGTTGCCATAAGGAGTTCTTGGCCATTACCCAATTCGATCGCGCTTGAGCATACTGTTTTTGGGCGATGAGCTGCGGCAAGTTTTTAGCCACTTCCCTGGCTTGGGTCAACACTTGTTCAGTACTCTGGACTGGTGCGCCAGATTTAATTGAGGCAAATTGCGTTTGCTGTGCTTTGCTAACTTGGGAATTACCATTGTGTATTGCAGCTGCTAAGTGGGCGCTTTCTACTCGACCAATGAGATTTTCTAACTGTTGCTGGAGAGCGATCGCTTCATTACGACTAATAGGTGCATTGGATTTCGGTTCCACATCCAAACGCACCCTTTGTTCCAGTTGATCAATAGCTTCATCTGAATGTGGGAACGTAATATTAGGTATAGGTAGAGGTCGGGGTTGGGGAGCAGTGGCTGTAATTTGAGGAGGGGGAGTGGGGGGAGTGCGGGAAGTAGGGGGAGTGGTGGCGACAACGGAGGTAGAGCAGTTTTGCGAACCGCCTGGTACTCTATTCATATATATAGAAAACTTCCTGAGATGCCGCTTGAGTGCTGCTTTTAACCAAGCAGTATCTGTTTGTATACCAGAAGCGGCATCTACTCCCCAACGCCAACCTAACAAAGTGGAGCGTTCTGTAGTTAATACTGCTGGAAGTTTATCTTGGGCATCGCAAACAGCAGCTGTTTGCGATGCTACAGTATTGGGAATCATCACACCTCCACGCACTGTACCCAGCAGTTCATCTGGACTGTTCAAATTCCGTGTTATTTCTGATAAAGGTTGTAGTTTTTGGGGAGAGTCTAAGCTGAATCCCCAATATCCACCTAAGAGGGATTGCAGTAGTTGACGTACTCCTGGTGCTGATGAACCCCCGACTGGACCGCTAGCAATCAAACGTCCACCATTTCTCATCCATTCTTCTAAAGCAATCGCTTGTGCTGGTGATACACTCTCTACATTTGGCAAAAATAATACCGGGCGATCGCCCCAATCTGCTGCACTCTTGACGCTATCTAAAGAAATTACACAGTATTTTACACCTATTGCTTGTAAACGATTTTCTATTCCTGCCCACTGACTAGCATTTTCTTGAGTATATACAATACTGATTATAGGTTCTTCAGCGGTCGTAGCTGTTGCTGGTGTAATCGTGAGTAGATTGTAGAGTGTAAATTTTATTTTAAAAATAAATAATCCAATTGTTTTAATATTCTTATGTTTATCTTTTATAGTTTTTTTTCTTTGACACTTCACTATCCACTCCTCACTTAATTAGTTAGTTGTTTGTTCATAGTTGTTTATTGTTGGGATAGAAACAACCAACAACTAACAACCAACAAACAACTATTTAATACAAGTCTCTATTAGTTCTTCTATCCCCGCCACTGGGAAGATTTTTGTCTCCAATTGCCGGGCTAAATCATTTACATTTATATCATCTAAAAATACCAATTCACCATGTTTTAGCATGACAGCTGGTAGCAAAATTCCATCTCCTAAATCTTGCCCTTGTAGATTTAACAGTAAATCATGTCCAGTTAGCAACCCTGTCACGGATATATTTTGTCCCCAATAATCGCTCTTGAGAGCCTGCATGTTTACTTGTAAACCTTCTACTGAATTCAACCGTTCAAGAATTGGTTGAAATGCTTGTTCTACAGCGTTACCCACCACCCAGGTAAATCTTTTTTGTCCTGGTATTTTTGGTGGTAGTAATTCATCTGCAACTTGCATAAACTGCTTGATAAACAAGCGAATCGAACCAACACCGTTATCGATTTGGGGATAGTCTTCATATTCAGATTCGCATGGTAATTCCTCTTGGGCAATTAGAAACCACTCATCAGCTAACCAAGCAAATGTATAATCAAACTTTTGCCGAAATTGCTGCTGAAGCGATCGCACTTGTTTAATTACCTCTTGGGCTTTTTCTCTAGTAACTGGTGTGAGTTCGTCTGCTTGGGGACGAAACTTGGTTAATCCCACTGGTACTACTGCTACAGAAGCAACTGTTGGCACTTCACCTATATGAAATGATGCTAAGTCTCTCAGGGATTTTTCCAAATGCTGACCATCATTTATACCAGGACACACGACTACCTGAGCATGGATTTGCAGTCGTCTTTGTTGAAACCACTTGAGTTGCTCTAAGATTTGTCCAGCCCGAGGATTTTTTAAGAGTCTAATTCTTACTTCGGGTTCTGTGGCGTGAACCGATACATATAACGGAGATAGCCGCATTGCTTCGATACGTCGCCATTCCCGTTCTGTCAAATTAGTTAAGGTCAGGTAGGAACCATACAAAAAGCTCAAGCGATAATCATCATCTTTGAGATACAAACTTGAGCGTTTACCTGGTGGTTGTTGGTCGATAAAACAAAACGGACAACGATTATTGCACTGGATTAAATTATCAAATAAAGCAGTTTCAAATTCTAACCCTAAATCCTCGTCGTAGTCTTTTTCAATTTCAATGTGATGAGTTTTGCCAGTGGCGTCTAGGACTTCTAGTTCTAAAATCTCATCCGCGCACAAAAATCGATAATCAATTAAATCACGGGGAGGTGTGCCGTTGATACTGACGATCGCATCCCCAACTTCAAAACCAATTTCTGCTGCAATCGAATCGGGTAATACTTTGGTAATTCGAGCCGGACGAATAGTAGTCATTCGATTTTGGATTTTAGATTTTAGATTTTGGATTGACTCCACGGATAAATCTGCTTTCTTATACCATCAAGGAATTATCAGTCATTGGTCATTAGTTTTCAATTAAGGATTAATAACTAATGACAAATGACAAATGACTTGATCTAAAGAACTCCTGCACTAATTGCACCCAGGATTGCTGCTCCAAACCCCAAGCGATACCATACAAATACCCAGCTGCTTCGCCGTTGCAGGAACTTCAGCAACCAAGCGATTGATAAATAGGAAAAGACAAAGGTTGAGACGATACCTATTAATAGTGGCAAGAACATATGCGATTCTTGGAGTACGTCTTTAGTTTGAACAGCTGTTGCGATCGCTAGTGTTGGTAAGCCTAGCAAAAATGAAAATCGGGCAGCAGTGTCTCGTTGCAAGCCAATAAATAAGGCTGTGGTCAGGGTTGAACCAGAACGGGAAGCCCCTGGTAGAAGAGCTATCATTTGTCCTAAACCTACAATCATCCCATCTTTAATTTCTACTTCTTCAAAGCCACGCTTGCGCGAGCCAAATTTTTCCGCCAAACCCAACAACATCGCCATTACAATTGACATTCCTGCAATCATCAAGGGACTTTCTAACTCAACATCTAAACTCTTGAGTACTAAACCACCTAATAATGCAGGAAACGTCCCAATCACAATCCCCACAAACATTTTCCACTCAGATCGCTGCCATTCCTGCTGCTGAAATGCTAACCAAGCACCCCCCAAAATGTTGCGAATATCTTTCCAAAAATATATCAGTACTGCAAAAACGCTGCCAAGCTGAATTCCATCAACTGCTGTCTTACTCCATGTCGCCTTCCAACCTAAAACGTCCCGAAATATGATTAGGTGAGCGGTACTACTGATAGGCAAAAATTCCGTAATACCTTGGACCATACCTAAAATAAATCCTTGCACTATTTTTCCAAGTACGTTGGATTCATCCGCAACAGCATTACCCGCTGTTTGCATCAGATGATTTCCTATAGGCAAAAAAAATTCTACTCCATCTGTTACAAACATTGTTCCCATTAACCAGACTCCAGAAATGGCTGCCTAACTTTACCAAATTATCCAACTTTAAATCTTTGGAGTCAGTTCAAAAGAGTATTTTTTCAAAGACGCTCTAACGCGGGAGACAGGGACCCTCTGATACTGGAATGTAATAATTGACTATTTCTGTACGTCTTTGTGTCCTTATTGAAAATGTGGTTTTCTCGCTCAAAAGTCGCTGTATGATAAAAGATGTAATCATTATGCCCCTGGGGGGGATATGTGTTGTGGTATATTAAATAAGATAAAGTTAAGTAAATAATATTAATAAACTTTGGTTGATAATACATTGTCCTCATACACAGTTTCTGCTGGCAGCAAAACTAAGATGCAGACATTCTCCGCCTCTGCAAATCCTCAGGTGAATGCCTCAACTCCGCTTGGCATGTTTGCCTCGGCTCGGCAAACTTGGTTAATATTCGCAGCAGCAATATTTTTGGTATCCGTACCAGTATTTATCGAAGCCCCTCTGGTGCGATCGCTAACCTGGTTGAGTATTGGTCTCACATTTTTATGGGTGTGGCTGAGTTTCTTATTAATGTCACGTTCTGTAACATACCATTGGGGAGATTTATTATTTGGGTTTAGCTGGAGCTGGTTAGCTGGTTCAATTTACTGGGGTTGGTTGCGTTGGGAACCTTTATGGCATTTACCAGTAGAGTCTATAGGTCTACCGTTTGCAATCTGGTGTCTGCGTCGAAACTGGGGAAAAATCGGTAACTGGTTTTATTTAGGTTCTTTACTTGGTACTGCCTTAACTGATGTGTATTTCTACTTAGTAAATTTAATGCCGCATTGGCGACAAATTATGCGAGTAGAACCAGAATTCGTGCCACTAATTTTACAAAGTGCAGTCGCACGAGTACAAACGCCTTGGGGAGTAGCCTGGGCATTAATTCTGGCTATGGTTCTCACGATGGTAGGAATTTTACCTTTAGGTAGAAGACAATACCACTGGTATGCTTTTGGCGGAGCCGTGTTGAGTACAATTTTGGTAGATAGTTTATTTTTGCTAGCTGCCGTTTTAGCATGAGAAGGCAGGAGGCAGGAGGCAGAGGGCAAAAGGGAAACGTTATAAATAATTGGAAGAATTTCTTCAAATAAGGATGCCTTGCATCTTGTAGGCACGAAGTGGCTTCTCGTAATGTAAAAAATTTGTTACCCTTTGTATAAAAAATTAGGGGCTTTGAACCCTATAGCAGACGGCAAAAATAGATTTTCTTCCTTCTGCCATCTGCCCTCTGCCCTCTGCCTTCAGTTACATCTTCCAGCCAACCGTGCCACAACTGTCAGCTGAATTGGTTCAATAGGCTTGGGTACATGCATCTGAAAACCAGCGGCAAGAGCAAGCTTGTGTAAAATCAATCAAAATCCTGCTAGCGGCTGACTAATTCTAATTTTCTCAACTTTGCTAACCAGGAGTTACAAAATCGCTCTTTTATAAAAACGCAATTTGATTGGTGCAGATTTTAGCAGTGCGAATATTCGCGGTTGTGATTTTACTAACGCTCTATTACAGGACGCTAATTTTAACCAAGTCAAGGCTGGTCAAACTCTCGGACATTTAGTAATCGTGATCATGACCGCAGTAGTTGTAGCGATCGCCACACTTGATGCAATCAGTCAAATATTATTTAGTCTTCTCGGTGTCACGCCAGAAGAACTAGCTTGGATTTACACTCTGACTTTTTTCTTCACTTTGGCTATTGTAACAGTTGCCTCAGCAGTCATGGGTATTACTAACTTTTATCTACTAATCATTAAAACTATTAACAATCTTCGACAAAATTAGGACGATTAGATTGAGTTAACTTTAACAATTCTTCTAAGCCTGTCCAATTTTCTTGCTCAATTAGGTGAATAAATTCGTCGAGATGATGGCGATATTGTCGGAGCGATCGCAACAATTCTTGTTGGTTATATTGTGCCATCATCATCCCTAATTCTGGATTGCCGCCGCCGACGCGACTAGTATCTCTAAAGCCAGAACTAGCGAGGTTTTGGGCTAATTGCAATACCTGGGAATCATTTTCACTCAAACAAGCAACAATTAAAGCAGCGCTCACCATGACTGGCAAATGAGAAATCCAACTCACTGCCCGGTCATGATTTTCTGGAGGACAATGGTAAACTCTACACCCCAGTTGATTGACAATTTTCTCCACACAAGATAAAGCATCTGGTGGGGTTGTCGCTGTTGGCGTCAATACATAAGGTCGACCAACAAATAAATGCTTTTGTGCAGCCTCAATACCACTTTCGGCTGTACCCGCCATTGGGTGTCCCCCGATAAAATTTGTCCACAGGGGGGAAATTGCCTTGACTATCGGTGTTTTGACTGAACCGACATCGGTAATCACAACATTAGCAGGTAAATGAGCGATTAACTGCTCGATTGTGGGAATAATAAGTCCAATTGGTGTACAAATAAATACAACCTCTGCGGCAGTGAGCAAGCTCATGTTAACAGATGCTTCATCTACACTACCAAGGGCGATCGCCTTGGTACAAGTTGATTCCCGGCGACTGACTCCAAACACATAATGTCCATGCGATCGCAAATCTAAACCCAAAGAGCCGCCAATTAGTCCGAGTCCTAAAATACCAATTTTCATTGTGATTTTGATTGAAATTCAATTACGAGTTAAGATACACAACTTTACCCACTATTCGAGTTGGTATCCGGTGAGGTAACTACAATGACTTTAGAGGAATTGCTAGCAAAATACGAAGCAGGAGAAAGAGATTTTCGCAGTGTTGATCTTTCTGAAGCTAACCTCAGTGGTGTCAAACTTAATGAAGCAAATTTTAGTCATGCTAATTTGAGTATTGTTAATCTCAGTGGTTCCCATCTGTGTGGTACTGATTTTAGTCATGCCCAAATCAATGTAGCTAGATTAAGTGGTGCTTATCTTCATCAAGCCAATCTCAACCACGCCAGTCTCAATGTCGCCAATTTGATTCGAGCAGATTTGAGTCGCGCCCAACTCCAGTCAGCCTCCCTCATTCGTGCGGAGTTAATTCGTGCTGATCTCAGTCGTGCTGATCTGTTTGCAGCTAATCTCAATTGTGCGGATCTTAGAGAAGCTTCACTTCGGCACGCTATACTGCGCTACGCTAATTTGAACGAGGCGAATTTGAGGGATAGTTTGTTAACGGAAGCAAATTTAGAGGGTGCTAATTTAAATAACACTGACTTGAGTCGTACCGATTGCAGTGGTGCGAATTGCCGAAATGCAGAAATGAGACAGGCTAATCTTAGCCATAGTAATTTCAGTGGGGCTAATTTGAGTGGGGCTAATTTGCGTTGGGCAGATTTAAATGGGGCAAATCTGAGTTGGGCAGATTTAAGTGAGGCAAAATTGAGTGGTGCGAATCTGATTGGGGCGGATTTAAGCAATGCCAATTTAACCAATGCTAGTTTGGTTCATGCTGATCTGACTCAGGCCAAATTAATTAAAGCCGAGTGGGTAGGTGCAGATTTATCAGGAGCAACTTTAACAGGCGCAAAACTTTATTCGACCTCCAGATTTGGTTTAAAAACTGAGGGTATGATTTGTGAGTGGATTGATCTTAGTCCTAGTGGCGATCGCTCGATCATTCAAAAATTCAACACCGAAGAATCACGGGAATTTTTTAACGAAACTCCACCAACAATTCGGATTGTTATCGATAAACCCTTGGATCATGAAGCGAATTTTGCCATTGCTGGAGCTTATCACCAAATCGCTCAACAATACCGCGAATTAAAACAACCTCCTAGTATGGAAATTGGGCGTCGTCGCACAGTTTTTACATTTCGTGTAGATAGTGATCTCAATTTATTACCCACAGCTTACATGGCAATTCTTCCCTTCCAAGATTCGACAACTACCCAAAACAATATTCGTACACTATTGGCAATAATCAAGAGTGAAAATTTTCCTCATGTTACTTCATTCACTCCTCAGCACTGCCAGCAATTGACTGCATTAATAGAACAAGTTATAGAAAACACTGCTGTCATCAAAGAGCTAATAAATATACTTAAAATTACAACAAAACTCAACTTTTTCCAAGCACCAACCCAGACAACCTTAACTAATTCCAGTTCCCAAAGTTTGATTATCCATGATCATCCTCAATTTGGTAGATTTATTGATAACTATGACATCAATGCATCTAAAAATGTTGGCAATTCTCTAGGCACTACCAAAGCAATTACACCTTCAGCCAGTATGATTATTGATTTTATCAAAGGATTTCATTACATAAAATAATTAGTTATTTGTTGATAGATGTTAGTTGGTAGTTATACTTTTCTGGAAGCAGTTAACAAGTAACCATCAACGATCAACCAACAACCAACAACAATCTCAAGGAGGAAAAATGCGCGAATCATTTAATAGAATGATGGGTAAGACTCGCTATGTAGTTTGTCGTATTATGTTACATTTAGCGGGTTCTGAAGTTGCACCAATTTTGGGAGTATTAAATCGTGGTGCGCGGGAAGCAATGGATTCCGATGGTGATCTCAATGTTTTGGGAGAAGGATTAGTAGAACTTTGTGAAACTCTACTGCAATACGATGAATACTGGCTTTCTGCTGCTAATGAAGGCGAAGTATTTTGGAATGAAGGCGAAGCAGGAGATTATGTAAATGAATTGTTTACAGACTCTGCCCAACGTTATAAAAGTGAGCCAGATTTCAGTTCTGAGTCTGATTATAATGACTCTTTTTCTATACCTGTAACACGCAATGTTGTGGTGATGATCACAGTTGCTTATACAGGAGAAGTACCAGAATTAGAAACTGATCTAGCCAATATTTACGCTCTCAAAGAAGCTTTAAAAGCCTTGATAAATTTGCATTATAACCATAAACTCAAAGCAATTCAGGTACATTTTTCACCTGCTCAATTAGGTGATGAACTCACTAACGATCAGCTTTTGCAATACTACCCAGAGTTGATACCTTTGTAATTGTCTTTGTTCTTAGTTGGTAGTTGTTTGGAACAATCAACAATCAACAAAAAACTACCAACAATCATCTATTACCAATTTGACAGAGAAATTGTTAAGCTCGAGGATGAGAAGATAGTCAAATGCTGATGAAAATTTTGCGTAAATTCACAGTAATTGTTTTAACATTGAGTTTGTGTTTAACCACAGTTGCCTGCGGCGGTGGAACAAATCAGAATCAGTCGCAAGCAAACAATGTTAGCCAAACAACCAACATAAATAAGTTAGCTGATGGTCAGTATCCAGTACAACAAGCTACTTATGACGATGCTGACGGAGTATACACTCTATTTTTACTCAACGCGACGCCCCCAACTGTCAGAACCGAAAATTTGCAAATGGCGCGGCTGACCGATGACGAAATTAAGCAAGGTAAGAAAACTTACCTCAAAGTGGAAAATGGACAGCCGGTGATGTACCTAACAGAAGACTTCAAAATTGAGTACGTCCACAACGTCACCCAAACTCAGACAAATCCTCAAACTGGACAACAGGAAACAGTAGTTGTCCGTCAAGAAAGTGGCTTCTGGTCTCCTTTTGCTGGAGCATTAGCTGGTCAAGCTTTGGGTAGTCTCCTATTCAGACCCCAATACTATGTACCACCTGTGTATCAGCCAGGAGTGGTGTTAACTGGCTACGGTGGTTATGGCAGAACTTATGATGATGCGGTTACAAGCTATCAGCGTCGTTACAATCAACCACCAGCAGTAGTTAGAAATCGTACAGCTTTCCGTACTACAGGGAACCTCCGGAGAACTCCCAATAGTTCTACTGTACGCACGGCACCACGTACCACTACTGGTAATCGCCCGACTGGTTCTGGTTATGGTAGCAGTACCCTAAGACCATCTGGTAACTCTAGTTCTACTAGACGCAACACTGGCAGTAGTTTTGGTAGCGGACGTAGTTCTCCAACTCGTCGTTCTACTGGCTTTGGTAGCAGAAGACGCTAGGTTGTGTTTACAAACCTCACCCCCTCCCCCTCTCCGCGAGATCGGAGAGGAGTGCCAAAGGCGGCGTGAGGTAATATCTATGGAATGCAACTCGGTATGAGAAGGCAGAAGGTGTAATACCATTTTCAATAAGGTAAAACATAGAAGCGGTGACTTGGAGAATATATAAAAACTCCTAATGTCACCGCGCCTCCCTTTGTGGGTGTCTTTCTTGGTGTCTTTAAGCTAAAGCCACAGCAGTTTGTGGCCAGCGTCCCACAGCTTTACCAATGACTGCTAGTTCTTGCATTAACTGGTCGAAAGCCTCCGGTGTCAACGACTGAGGACCATCTGACAAAGCCTTCTTCGGATTAGGGTGAACCTCAATCATTAAGGAATCACACCCAGCAGCAATAGATGCCATTGCCATCGAAGGTACATAAGCAGCCCAGCCAGTACCGTGACTAGGATCAATCATAATCGGCAGGTGAGTTAGGTTTCGCAAAACAGGTATTGCTGATATATCCAAAGCATTACGAGTGTATTGGCGATCAAAGGTGCGAATCCCTCGTTCACACAAAATCACATTTGGATTTCCTGCCGCCAGGATATATTCAGCAGCCATCAACCATTCTTCAATCGTTGCCGACATCCCCCGCTTGAGCAGAACTGGTTTCGGTTGCGCCCCTACTTTCTTAAGTAGAGAGAAATTTTGCATATTTCTTGCACCTACCTGGACAACATCAGCAATTTCTACGATTTTATCCAGGTCGGCAGCGTCCATAACTTCAGTAATGATACCCAGCCCGCTAGCTTCCCGCGCTGTTGCCAGTAATTCTAAAGCGCTTTCACCATGACCTTGGAAAGCATAGGGTGAAGTTCTGGGTTTGTATGCACCTCCACGCAGAAATCTAGCTCCCGCAGCTTTCACACGCCGCGCCGTCTCAACAATCATTTCTTCATTTTCGACGGAACAGGGCCCAGCCACAACTACTAAGGGATGGTGTTCGCCAAAGGTAACAGGCCCATCAGGCGTGTTTACTACTACTTCAGATGCTTCGCCGTGGCGGTATTGACGGCTAGCCCGTTTGTAAGGCTGCTCTACCCGCAATACTTGCTCAATCCAAGGACTAACTTCTTGAATTTGCAGGGGATCTAAGTCGGCTGTTTCGCCAACTAGACCAATTACAACCTTATGTTTACCAACAATTTTTTCTGGTGTCAGCCCCCAAGTGGCGAGTTCCTCACTAACGCGGTTGATTTCCGCTTCAGGGGAACCAATTTTCATGACTACAATCATGTTAGTTGCTAATTGCTAGTTGCTGTTAATTATTATCTAATATCTAAGTAATTTATTTAATGTTTGTAGTTGCTAGTTTGTTCTTTACGCTTTAGCACAAGTTATCTATTGATTGTTACGAATTTCATAGTATTACTTTAATCAATCACATATATTTAAAATATATTAACTTTAAAAAGCGTCATCTGAGTTTAGATTTTGTGAAAATAGGACTTATGTGAGAATTGACCAAAGGCTTAGTTGGTTGAACCGCCAAGATGCCAAGACGCCAAGTTTTCCTCCGCTAGGTCATAAGAAGAAATAAAGAATAGAGCGCTCAGTAGTTTTGCCACTGCTATATTGGGTAATAAATATTAATTTTTTATTAATTTTTTAATGTTGAAGTTGTTAAACTTCAACACTTTTCTCAAAGTTACCCAATATGCTGGAAAGATACTTATTTACAGACCAGCAATTATTTAAATATCTGAGCGCTAGCAATTATGTATTTTTTTTCTGCCGAGACTCGCGCCAAGCTGACACCATCCGTCCCAAGTTGACGGTGAAGTCACTCCAACCCAAGAGAGTTCCGGCTCTATCTTCATCCCAAGAAGCAGAAAGAACACCATAAGATATACCCAATACACCCAAACCAAAAAATCCCATATTCACCAATAAAACGGCAACGGGAGGTAGTTTGATATCGGTGTTAACTAAAAGGAAATAGCTGACAACCAAGGTCATGATGCCTAAAGAAGTTGGCACTCCAGCAAAACCAGCTATACGACGCATCATTCGTTGGCTGACTACCTGAGGGATTGCAACTTCTTCTTTGCTATAACGTGGCTTTTTCTTTTCCTTTTTTACAGACTCTTGCTTGACAATCGGGGGTTTACTTTCTGCTTTTGCAGGTTTTTGGCGCTTTTTGTTCGGTTCAAATGGCAAGCGGTCAGATTCAGCAGACATATAAAGGGTTCCTATCCACGAATACCGAGACGGCTAATTAAAGCTTGATAATGTTCTCGGTTTTCTTTCTGTATATAGGATAAAAGACGTTTACGCTGACCGATCAACTTTAACAACCCTCGACGGGAAGAAAAGTCTTTTTTATTGGCTTGCAGATGTTCACTGAGACGGTTAATACGTTCCGTCAGCATGGCAATTTGAACATCGGCTGAGCCTGTGTCGGTTTCGTGTACTTGGTATTGTGAGATGATCTCTTGTTTGCGCTGTTGCGTCAGAGCCATGATTCAGTTGATTTTCTATTTCTAAATTTATGCAGCAGTCTCCCATATTATCACAAAGCTTTATTAATTGAGGGTATATGGGTGGAAGTAGGGTGATGGGGGAGTGTGTAGACGGGCTTTGCGCGACTTCCCGTAGGGTGGAGTGGGGGGAGTGTGATATTTATCTTGTCCCCCTTGTCTTCTTTGTCTCTGTTGGCAATACGTGAGTTTTGAATTGTTTTGTCTCCCGTATTCTCCTTGTCCCCGTTAATCCCCTGTTCTGCCAAAATAAGAGTATTGGGTGGACTGGCTGGTGTGTCAACAGTTGTCCCAATAACAAAATGGAAATTTCATGAGAAAGCGCCCCAAAAGTCAATTTTTGTTTTGCGATCGCTGGTTTGATCGACACTGGATAGTCCGTAATATGGAAGCTTTCCAAGATTTGATTGTGATTATCTTGTGTTTAAGCTTGTTTGGCGTCATGCTGATGCAACTATGGTCGATATTTATTGCCCTCACACAACAACTAGAATATAAACAAGTGACAGCCAAAATCCTATTCATCTTGATTTTGGTGGAATTATTTCGATTGTTAATAATTTACTTACAGGAACACAGCATTGCTGTAGGTGTGGCAGTTGAAGTTACGATTGTATCAGTACTCCGAGAAGTAGTTGTGCATGGAGCGTTGGAAATTTCTTGGATTCAAGGTGCGTCAATTTGTGCCTTATTGTTAATTCTTGGCGGGTTACTAATAGTGTGTGCTAAAACACCGCATATGGATTGCATTAGTGCTAATACAAAATCTTGTCCGATTGTCTACTTTGAGGATAATCAACTGCAAAAAGAGTGTGAATTTGAGCGACCCGCGTCGATGCAAAAAAGGAGATAAGGACAACGGGAAGACGGGAGACAAGGAGGACAAGGGAGAATATCTTGACTCCCCCCACTCCACCCTGCGGGAAGTCACGAAAGCGCGTCTACACACTTGTCCACTTTCCCCCATCTCCCCACCTCTGGACAGATGAACACCTCTTTCAGGGCAAGTAGAAGTGAATATAGAAAGCCTAAAGGAGGGTGAATCAATGACTCAAACTAGAGAAAGACAATCTCAAAATCCTATTAGCGACCTAGAGTACGACTTTTTGACCGTTTTACACAATAAAGGCCAAGCAATTAAGGCTTACGACACCTATATCCAAGATGCACAACAAGCTGGTTCTCAGCCTTGTGTAGAATTGTTCCAAAAACTGCGTCAGTCTGACATCGAGCAAGCACAAGAGATCCGCCGCCATCTTCAGGAAGTAATGCAAAAAGGTAAGATGTAGGTTTGGCGGTATGAAGCGATCGCTTTCTAAGTTTGTAGAGGAACAAGCGATCGCTTTGCTGTTTGTTAGATTGATTACCTGCTGCTTGTCGGACTTGCTCTACGGTTAAATCTGGAGCCTGGGCAATTTGTTCTACACTCCGTTTATGATAATGAGAGGCGTTGCTGAATTTGGTCATGAATTATGTGTGCATACATTTTTGTAGAGACGTAGCATTGCTACGTCTCTACGTCTGGTCATATCTTGATTCAGCAACGCCATAATGAAAACTGGGCGCCAAATGGGATGAACTAGCAGTTAAAGTGTGAACCCATTTCTTCACGAAATATTTCCAAGATTTTACGCTTAATTCTCAGTGTGATTGCAACATTACGCCTTAACCAATGACATTTGAACATTTGCATCGTTACCTATCTTAGCCGAGCGATCGCACTCTGCGTACCTCCGCGTTCCTTTGCGTGACAAAAAACCACCCCCCTCTCCACCTACGGAGAAGGGGGTCAACAGCATGAGATGCTATTCACTACTAGTAAGCGTCTTGCAACTCGTAAAAATCAGGCGAAACGTAATCCTTACGTAAGGGCCAACCTACCCAATCTTCTGGCATTAAAATTCGCTTCAAATTCGGGTGTCCTTCATAAACAATCCCGAACATATCGTAAGACTCGCGCTCTTGCCAGTCAGCTGTCTTCCAAATCCAGTAAACTGAAGGCACTCTCGGATTTTCTCGTGGCAAGAAAACTTTGATACGCACTTCCTCTGGTTTATCAGCATTATCACTGACTTTAATCAAGTGATAGGCGCTGACTAATTCCTGTCCAGGACCTAAATCAATCCCACCTTGAAACTGGAGATAATTAAATCCGTAGGCATACAAAGCAGTGCAAGTTGGCAACAAGAAATCTGCTTCTACCTTAATAATTTCTACACCGTTGACATCAGGTTGCAAAGGTTCGTTGGCAAAGCCGTTTTCCGTCAACCACTGGGAAACTTTACCTGCTGCGATAACTGGAGATTGTTCCTGCGCTGGTACAGGTTTTGATTCTTCAGCCACGGTTTACCTCCTCCTTTTTCTCTGTTAACAAAGCAGGTGGTACAGGCATACCGATCGCTTCGCTCAATTCCTTCGGTGGTGCAACACGAGTATCAGAGAGCAAATACTCACCAGTGTGTATTTGTGACACTGGTTTCATGCTATGAGTCGTACTGTAGTAGCGGTGAGTTTGCTTAATTACGCCCCGCTCTTGCATGGAATCATTAGCGATTTTCTTGCGTAACTTAATAATTGCATCGATAATCGCTTCTGGGCGTGGCGGACAACCAGGCAGGTATACATCCACCGGAATCAGTTTATCAACTCCACGTACTGCTGTCGGGGAATCAACGCTAAACATCCCGCCAGTAATCGTACAAGCTCCCATCGCAATTACGTACTTAGGTTCTGGCATTTGTTCATACAGACGCACCAGTTGGGGTGCCATCTTCATCGTGATTGTTCCGGCTGTAATAATTAAGTCAGCTTGTCGGGGACTAGAACGAGGGATAAGTCCAAAGCGATCGAAGTCAAAGCGAGAACCAATCAATGCTGCAAATTCAATAAAGCAGCAAGCTGTACCAAACAACAAAGGCCAAAGACTAGAAAGACGTGCCCAGTTGTAGAGGTCATCAACCGTAGTTAAAATCACGTTTTCCGACAGTTCCTGAGTCACTGTCGCACGCCCAATGGGGTTGAGAATACGCTCTTTTTGCTGCTGTTCCAAATCTTTGGCTGTTAAGTTAGCATCTAAGACCATTCCAAGGCTCCTTTACGCCATGCGTAAACTAAAGCAACTACAAGAATTGCAATGAAGATAAGCGCTTCTATGAATGCCAGTAGACCAAGACGATGGAAAGCAACTGCCCAAGGATACAAGAACACCGTCTCTACGTCAAATACTACAAACACTAGCGCAAACATGTAATAGCGAATATTGAACTGAATCCAAGCTCCACCAATTGGTTCCATGCCGGATTCGTAAGTGGTGCGCCGTTCTGGATTGCGCCCACTGGGTCGCAGTAACTTAGATGCCGCCAGAGCTAAGGCAGGCACTAAGCTACAGATAATGAGGAAGCCTAGGAGGTACTCGTAACCGCTGAGGACAAACACAATGAATATCTACCGTGTATAGGTGGAAATAACCTGTTACTTTCTTTTACATTATATATTTTTAGTATTTCTGAGTTTTGGAAAACAGACTCAGAGTTTATTTGATTCGTTTTTGCTTGTTATAGAAAAACCTAACAGTTATGTCATAATTTTTAACGTATATTTAAGCTTTGACCCTCACCCATGCCACAGCCATGAGCGAACAAGCTGTTGAAAATCCGCTTTTAGACCGCTATGAGTGTCGTGCCTGCGGTTATGTTTACGAACCTACCAAAGGGGACGAAAAACATGACATTGCCCCAGGCACACCTTTTGCTGAACTGCCGCTAACTTGGCGTTGTCCGGTTTGTAGTGCCAAGAAGAACGCTTTTACCAATGTCGGCCCTGCGGGTAAAGCTTCTGGCTTCCAAGAAAATCTCGGTTATGGTTTCGGTGTCAATAACTTGACCCCCACTCAGAAAAGTATTCTGATTTTTGGGGGTTTAGCTCTTGCTGTCTTGTTTTTCCTCAGTCTTTATGGCTTACAATAGGGCGCGTTTTTAAGATGGGGGCAATGCCCAAAGGCAGACTCTCACTTTTTTCTAGGGGAAACTAGCGCTGTTTCCCCTCACTCAGTAAGCATAAACTAAATTTACAAAAAACTAATAAATACAAATGCGTTCAAGAATGAAAATTTGGCACAAACTAATTGCCCTATTTGCAGTTGTTCTAATATGTGTCGGTTGTAGTAAGGTTCCCTCTACAAGTTACAACCCTTGGGAGGTAATTTCTGTAGACACAGATGCCAAATTGTTAGACATTGCTTTTACTGGCAATCCCCAGCATGGTTTCTTGGTAGGCAGTAACGCTACTCTTTTGGAAACCAAAGACGGTGGTGAAACTTGGCAACCAATCAAACTGCAATTAGATGAGGACAAGTACCGCTTTAACTCTGTCAGTTTTAAAGGTCAAGAAGGCTGGATTGTTGGTGAACCAGCTCTGTTGCTGCATAGTACTGATGAAGGTAAATCGTGGTTGCGAATTCCTCTAAGTGAAAAGTTACCTGGGAATCCGATTAGTATTATTGCCCAAGGAGCAAATTCCGCAGAAATGGCAACCGATGTGGGAGCAATATACAAAACCACAGATGGTGGTCAAAATTGGAAAGCCCAAGTAGAAGAAGCAGTCGGTGTGGTTCGCAATCTGGAACGTTCTGCTGACGGTAAATATGTTGCTGTTTCCGCCAAAGGAAATTTCTACTCGACTTGGGAACCAGGGCAAAATGCATGGGTTCCTCACAACCGCAATAGTTCTCGACGGGTAGAGAATATGGGCTTTGATGAAAATGGGCGTTTGTGGATGCTAGCGCGGGGAGGCCAGATCCAGTTCAGCGAAACTGCTGACGGTGAAAAATGGCTAGAGCCACAAAATCCAGAACTAGCTACCAGTTGGGGCTTACTTGATATGGCCTATCGCACACCAGATGAAATTTGGGTTAGTGGTGGTAGCGGTAATTTGTTACGCAGTTCTGATGGTGGCAAAACCTGGGAAAAAGATCGGGATGTAGAAGGAATTCCTGCTAATTTTTATAAGATAGTTTTCTTTTCACCTGAGCAGGGATTTGTAATTGGCGATCGCGGTTATTTACTAAAGTATCAACCAGATATTGCAACTGCTTCTAAATCTGATGCCGCTTAGTGTAACAAAACTTTACGAATTCATTGCTTAATTTCTGAGAAAGAAGTTGCAAGATGTAACTCTTTCTTAACTTTATAGGATAATGAATTCATGTAAAAAATCTAAATAGACACGAACCCAATCGGGCGAGTGTGTAGTAGTCCCGTCTGGGGGCAAACATCCAGATGAGATGTAGTGTACTTAGGTAAAACTAAGAAGTCTACGCGTTAAAACATCTTTGAAAAGACAGGTAGGAATCTAAATGTCAGGAAGTACTGGAGAACGTCCGTTTTCGGATATTATTACCAGCGTTCGCTATTGGGTAATTCATAGCATTACCATTCCAGCATTGTTTATTGCAGGTTGGTTATTCGTCAGCACAGGTTTGGCATACGATGTGTTTGGCACACCTCGCCCTAACGAGTATTATCCACAACCACGGCAAGAATTGCCGATTGTGAATAACCGTTATGAAGCAAAACAACAAGTTGAAGAATTTATTGGCAAGTAGTTTGAAATTATGAATACAACTGATAATCAACCGATACAATACCCAATTTTTACCGTCAGATGGCTGGCAGTTCACACCCTAGCTGTGCCTACTGTTTTCTTTTTGGGCGCGATCGCCGCAATGCAGTTTATTCAACGCTAAGAGAAAATCATGGAAAGAACCCCCAACCCCAACAATCAACCGGTTGAACTGAACCGGACTTCACTTTACCTGGGACTCCTACTCGTTTTTGTTCTAGGGATTCTGTTTTCCAGTTACTTCTTTAACTAACTGGAACAGTTGCTATTTAATCAGTGAACAGTTATCTAAAGATATAAAACTGATAACTGATAACTGATAACTGAATTAATCTGTGTTGATTTTGCGTTTAGGGAGGAGAAAACAGTGTCTGGAAGTGGGAGAATTCCTCTGTGGATTGTTGCTACAATCGCAGGATTAGGTGTTATTACTGTTGTAGGTATTTTCTTCTATGGAGCCTACGCCGGACTAGGTTCTGCTGTCTAAAATTGAGATGAACCTAATACTAAAAGCCGGACTTTTCTAGCAATTGGTTTAGAAATCAGAATTAAAAAACCGCCCGTCTCCAAGAGATAGGCGGTATTAATTTTTATAATGTTGATTGTTACTTGTTAGTTTTTCCAAACAACTAACAACTACCAACTAACAACAAATTTAGGCAATATCCTCGCGCTCAATGTAGATCAGCATAAAGGAGAAAACGACAATTGGTACAATCCAACCAATACTGTAGACAAGAATAGGAGACAAAAATGAAGCAGGGTATGAAGCCAAAAGTGAAGCCATAGTAAAGATTCCTTTTAAATGCACACTACAATTCAAAATGAGCTTACTGCAATTCTCCGCTTAAATTTGTAAATTCTAAAGATTTTTAACACAGAAAAGCTAATTGTAAACATATGTTGACTACTCACTGGTGAACTTCTAAAAACCTGATCTTGAAAGCGATCGCCAATCCCAGATTCCTAAAGACACTAAAGAATGTCAAAATATTCCTACTTTGATTATTTGCGAGAGAAACCATGACTATGCATCCAACTCTCCAACGTGCATTTGCTAACCGTTGTGCCCTCAAAGTTATCAGCGGTTTGAATAATTTTGATCCTGTCCGTGTGGCGGCAACTGTGAAAGCAGCACACCACGGTGGTGCTACTTTTGTTGATATCGCTGCTGCACCTGACTTAGTAAAATTAGCCAAAACATTGACTAATCTACCTATTTGTGTATCTGCGGTAGAACCGGAAAAGTTCTTGCCAGCTATAGCTGCTGGTGCGGATTTAATTGAAATTGGAAATTTTGATGCTTTCTACGCTCAAGGTCGTAGATTTGAGGCTGAGGAAGTTTTGGCATTAACTGGCCAAACCCGCGCCTTGCTACCAGAAATCACGCTCTCTGTGACAGTTCCTCACATTCTGACACTGGACGCACAGGTACAACTGGCTGAGGAATTGGTGAAAGCTGGTGCTGATATCATTCAAACCGAAGGTGGTACTAGCAGCAACCCCACTCATGCTGGAACATTGGGTTTGATTGAAAAAGCGGCTCCCACATTGGCAGCAGCTTACGAAATTGCTCGTGTGGTATCTGTACCAGTACTTTGTGCTTCTGGGATTTCTAACGTCACTGCACCCTTAGCGATCGCTGCTGGTGCTGCTGGTGTTGGTGTCGGTTCTGCCATCAACCAACTCAACAGTGAAATCGCAATGATTGCGGCTGTTCGTGGTTTGGTAGAGGCTTTGGGAACCAGTGTAGAGGTGATGGGGTGATGGGGTGATGGGGAGTGGAGATGTTCTCCCTTGTCTGGTTCGTCCCCCAAGTCGTCCCCGATCCCCTATCCCCTACGCCAAACAATCCTTGAGGCTATAAATCACCTGATCTTGTTGTTCCTCGGAAAGTTCTGGGAACATGGGTAAGGATAAAACCTCCTGGGATGCTTGTTCGGATACTGGTAGCTGCCCTGGTTGATAGTTCAAACTTTCGTAAACTGGTTGTAAGTGTAGAGGACGGGGATAGTAAATCATGGTATTTACGCCCCGTTCTTGCAATTGATTTCGTACCCAGTCTCTTTTGTTGTTCAGTACGCGAATCGTGTATTGGTTCCAAACTCCTTTGCCACCATTTAATTCTTGTGGTGGAATTATGCCGGGAACTTGATTGAGAAATTGTTGGTAACGGAATGCGATCGCCTGCCTTTTTTGATTCCAGACATCTAAATAACGCAGCTTGATCTGTAAAATAGCCGCTTGGATGGCATCCAAACGGCTGTTCACACCTATCTCTTCGTGAATGTAGCGATTTTTTTGACCATGCTCTTTTAATACCCTTAATTTAGCAGCAATTTCTGGGTCATTAGTCGTTATCGCTCCGCCATCGCCGCAACCACCGAGATTTTTGGTAGGGTAGAAACTAAAACAGCCGATATGTCCTATACTACCTACTCTTTGGCTATTCCAAGTTGCGCCTGTAGATTGGGCGCAATCTTCAATGACTATGAGATTGTGAGTATTGGCAATACTCATCAATGCAGTCATATCGACAGGTTGTCCAAATAAGTGAACTGGGATAATGGCTTTAGTTTTTGGTGTGATGGCTGCTGCGAGTTGTTCTAAATCTAAATTAAAAGTGGTTGCATCGATATCAACAAACACTGGTTTTGCCCCTACAGCATTAATCACCTCAGATGTGGCGATAAAAGTGAAAGGTGTTGTAATTACCTCATCGTCTGCACCAATATTAAAAGCCCTTAGCGCTAAATAAAGTGCATCTGTACCAGAATTACAAACTACACATTCATTGACACCATTATAGGCAGCAAACTGTTGCTCGAAGCTTTCAACCACTGGTCCACCAATATAACGACCAGATGTCAAAACCTCTAAAACCGCAGTACTCACTTCTGCTTCAATGGAGGCATATTGCTGTTTGATATCAAATGCAGGGATGGAATTTTGACTTTGAACCATGAGTTTATAAGTTATGTCAATATAGATGCCATCACTAAATTTTTATCCAGAGAACTTGTGAACTAATTGTTGCTATTGATATGTTCTCTATAATACGTTTTATTCAAGAGTTTTTACTGTAATTATTGCCGTGTTTTAGAACTTGCCAATAAAATGTATAACTCTTGAAATGTTTGCCGTTACTTGCTAAACCCTGAGTTGAGTTTTGCATTTGGAATTTAAAATTGTTGAAGGCATCAATTTGTTAGGGTAAAAGGTAATATACACCAACACAAGAGCCAATACATGTAATCAAAGTTCCCGTGGGTTGTTGTGTGTTGATTGTTGCTTGTTGTTTGGTGTTTGGCACAATCAACCACCAACTACTGTACGGGCGTAGACGCGAAGCGGCTTACTGAAGGGTAGCATTTGTATTGAAGATCTATAGTTTTTAACCAAGATACTCATACAAATGCTTCGCCCCTACCAACCATCAACGACATAACTATGCAAGAACTGATTAAATTAGATTTGGTCGATTTGGCTAGTGCTACAGCATTGATGGCTATAGTCATTGGTTTGTCTGTTTGGGAAAATCTCGGACTAGAACTCAACTTAGTTCTGGCGACTGGGAGAACTATCCTACAACTAGCGGTATTAGGATACGTTTTAGATTTCATCTTTGCTTTTGACAATGCTTGGGCAGTTTTGGGGTTTTTAGTATTATTGCTGACAATTACGGCGATTGTCGCACGAAATCGCATCACTCAAAAAATACCGCAAGTTCTGCCTCTGGTGTGGGGTTCAATTTTACTTAGTACAATTGTGGCTATACTTTATACTAATTTTGTGATTATTCAGCCAAATAGATGGTATGAACCACAGTATGTAATTCCTTTGGCGGGAATAATATTGGGTAATGCGATGAATGCAGCTGCGATCGCTGGAGAACGTCTCGTCAATACCATCAATAATAGTCACATCGAAATCGAAACTCATTTAAGTTTAGGTGCAACTCCCCAGCAGGCGATCGCTCAGTATCGTAAAGACGCCATTCGTGCTGGTTTAATTCCTACTGTCAACCAAATGATGATTATTGGTTTAGTGACAATACCAGGATTTGTTGCTGGACAGATATTAAGCGGTGTGAATGCTCTTGATGCTGCTTCCTACCAAATTGTAATTATGTTCATGACTGCCTTTGCCAACTTGCTGACAATCATTTTGTTAACTAGGGGATTGAGTCGGCTGTTTTTTAACTCCGCCGCGCAGTTGGTTAGATGAGGGAGTGGGGGGTGGGGATTAGGGGGCTTACTACACTCCCCCATCTTCATCCTAAAATTTTTAATTTTTAATTTTTAATTGTTTTCACCCTCCTGGCACATGTCCATGAATTTGACTACCTTGGGCATCAAAAACAATCACAGCCAAGTTAGCATTATCACTAATGACATCCAGGGCTTGCTGTAGGCTTTCTAAATGGCTAGTAATATTAGCTACAGTACTTTGATTGCCCTGATTTAAGTTGCTGTTGAGTGCTTGTTCATACTCAGGAGTCATCCGAACGATGATTTCTCGGTCGGTAATGGTGAAATTACAAACGCGAATTGCGCCAGAACAAGTATTTTCTAGGTCAGCGCGAGTTTGTTGTAAAGAGTTAGCAACTTGGAGTTTTGCTTCTGCTTGTTTGAGGGATGTCGAATAAGGTTGGATCAAAGTTTGAGCCTGGATGTAGTACAAACTATCTTCTTTGACCTGTTTCGCAGCACTTAAAGCTTGGTTCCAGTAGGTTACTGCTGCTTGCCATTGGTTTTGTTTTTCGTAACGTTTGGCTTGTTCTGCGTTTTCAATGGCTTGTTTGTAGGTTTTGGCTGCTAGTAGTTGTTGGGTGGCGCGATCGCGTGCAGCTACGAGTTTGGGTTTATACTCTATCAGTAGCTGTTGTGCTTGTGAGTATACAGAGCTAGTTTTGGGAATAATACTCAAGGCATTAATTGCTACTTGCCAGGTGGATTGGACTTTTTGTAATTCTGATAAGGTTTTAGCTGTAGTTTCTTGTTTTGTGGCGGCATTTGCTACATTTTTAGCAGCTGTTATTTTTTTTAACCATTTATCTTCTAGTTGTAATTGCTGATTTACAGTCCGCAATTTGGCACGATATATTCCTAATCTTGGCTGTACTAACCCATAAAGTTCATTATTGGCACTGATTGTTTCTAATGGTGCGATCGCTTGTCGCCACAATTTTTGCCTAGCTTTTAGTTCTTCTAGACTATTGGCTGGAGTTTGACTTTTTTTTGTCGCCAATGAAGCTGCACCGAAGGCTTTGACGACTTTGTTAATAGTTTCTGATTTCCTAGATAAATTAGTCGCCAGTGTCTCAGCTTCTTGGTAACGTGGGGAATAACCAGGAATCTTTTTTAGTGCTAAGGTTGCTTCCACAAGTTGCTGTTGCACTTTAATTAATTCTGATTCAGACTTGGCATTTTGTATCTGGCGTTGCCATGATTTTTGTAAATTCTCAGCCGTTTGGATTTCTTTACATTCAAACATCACACAAGGACGAGTCAACAAGTAAGCAGCAGCGCCTAAAACTGCAATTCCTGTCACAGCTACACCCAACACAATCGGCTTTATCGGACGCCTTGACTTGATTGTTGTGTAAAAAGACAAATCCGGCGCATCTGCCATTGGGTCAAATAGCTGATCCTCTGGTTCGTTTGGGGTGTTTGTAGGGGACTGGTCATCGACCAACGAATCAGAAGTGGTGAATGGAGAAGAATTATCTATCTTTTCCTCTTCCCCTACTGCTTGGTCTACCTTCGCTTCCAAGCCTTGCAAAACCAGAGAATATTTAGCATAAGGCAATTTGACCCCTGTGATTCTGAGAAAGATTTCCACTCGCTGTCCGTGTTGGTTAAGTAGCGATCGCAGTGCTTCCTCAAGTACAGCAAAAATATTGTCGGTATCAGCGCTTACACCTTGTGGATGTTGAACTAGAATCATCAGCTGATCATTTTTGACAGCACACTTTACTTGGAAAAATTCACCTGATGGAATTTCGGCCCGTAGCTGTTCTTGCAAAATTTGCGCTATAAACTGTAAATCTTCTTCTATGACTGCTACTTGCATAGGTCATCCCTTTGATTTATATAGTCTGAATTATTTTCCAGGGTGTCAAAAGAACTTATTTGATTTTTGGAATGTAGATACACAGTTTCATGACCCCCAGCCTTGCAATACGAGAGACCATTTTTTTAGCACAATTTTTTCAATTTCATCAAAAGTTAAGGTTTAGGTGAAAATATCAACTAGTGACTGGAGACTAAGTACAAGAGAGTAGATATTTTCACGAGGAATTATTTCTGATGACCAATAATTATAAGCAGGGTGTGACCCACGATATTTATCTATGGAATCAATCGAAAATTCAGAATTGTTTGATGGCTATAAAAATCAACAATTCTATTAATTAGTAATCAAAATTGATAAAAATAAAATTTTAGCTTTTTTAGTTTTTTAATGTATTCTGATGTATGCAGTTTATAATTTCTTCTTATTTCAATCAATATTTATACAATCATTTTAATTCAGCAATAATTAGAATTAAGAAGAAACATGAAAGTAACAAACAAAAATGGTGCTTAATCTCTCTCTAAAGTCTATTGCTTCTTCGTGTTTTCTCTGATATATATTCAAAAGCTAAAGATTATAATCACTTAAATCAAGATTTTCTCTAACATGAAAAATATATTTGTACTAATGTATCAAAATTTGCTGACAAAAATGCTGGTTCCCATAAATATAAGAAGAATTACTGATACAGTTAATTACTTGTTATCAAATTAGTAGGAGCTAGTAACAAAAGCTATAAAACTACCTGAGTTACTGAATTGGATAGAATTAGTGAGAGAAAAATAATTATTATATAGACGATTAACACAAAAGCGCTGCAATCAACCAAAAATGGCTAGAGACAAGGTGTGTCAATGGAATTACTAGAGTATCAAGTCAAAGAGTGGTTTCGGACAATAGGCATTCCTGTATTGCCTTCCCAAAAAATTGATCATCCCACGGATTTAAAAAGATTAAAAATTCGCTACCCAATTGTTCTGAAATCCCAAGTACATGCAGGAGAACGGGCAAAAGCAGGTGGAGTCCGGTTTGCTGAAACAACTATAGATGCTATAGCCGCTGCACAAAATATTTTTAATTTACCAATTCTGGGTGAATTACCAGAAGTATTGTTAGCAGAAGCTAAGTATAATGCCGAACAAGAATTTTTTTTAGCGGTAGTTTTAGATACTGCTGTTTGTAGACCGATACTTTTGGGTTGTAAAGAAGCAGATATTGATTGGGAATCTGCTGGCAAAAAAATGCAACATGTAGTCGTAGAACAGGAATTTTCACCGTTTTATGCACGACGCCTAGCTTTAAAAATGGGTTTACAAGGTGCGTTAATGCAGACGGTAAGTAAAATAGTTGAGAAAATGTACCAGCTATTTATAGAAAAAGATTTAGATTTGGTAGAAATTAATCCTCTAGGGGTGGATGCTTCTGGTCAAGTGATGGCTCTCAATGGTAGCGTTAGCGTCAATGAAAGAGCGATCGCTCGTCATCCGGATATTGTTGAGATGGCAAGAAAAACGGCTAATCGTCATAGTAGTGCAGAGTTTAACAAGAGATTGAGTGAGTGGGACGCGGTAGAACTACATGGTAAAATAGGTATTCTAGGTAATGGTACGGGTTCGGTATTGGCTACTTTGGATTTAGTAGTGAATGCGGGTGGCAAACCAGGTATTTGTTTGAATTTGCGTCACGCTTTCCCCACTGATACTTTACCAAGTACTTTTCGCGATCGCTTAGATAAAGCTTTAGATATTTTAGCTGTTGATAAAAGTATTCAAGTCATACTGATCAATTTTTTAGGTAGTGTACCTCAAAGCGAAGAAGTCACTGAAGTAATTGCTAATTTTGTGCAGCATAATAAAAATGAAGCCAAAACACAAACTTTACGTTCTAACGGAAACAAAAGCCGTCGCGAAACCAACTTACCACGCTTAGTAGTTCGTCTTGCTGGTTCTGAATTTAATGCAGCCAGAAAATATTTAACAACATTAAAAGTTCCTAGTGATGCATCTATAGTGGTAGTAGAAAATTTAGATGAAGCAGTAACACAAGCAGTTAATCTTGCCAAAGCTACTGCTCACAGAAGGTTTTGATCCTCTTTACACCAACTTTAGGTAGCATGTGAGGCAAAATAGATTCAGTTTGCTCAGCAACAAACGCTCTGGCACGGAGAAACAAAAACACGGAGAGATCTTAATCGTAGATGATCAGCCGGACTTAATATCACACCCCTAATATAGATTTATGGGGTTTTTGCTTCAGCCTCCTGCCTTTTAGAAACGTGCTTTTTATGAACTTAACGCCAGACAGCAAAGTTATAATCCAAGGCTTCGGTGAATTTATTTCAGCTACTCATGTGGGTCAAATGATAGCTTATGGTACGAATTTGATAGCAGGGGTAAATCCTGGATGTGGTGGTCAAAAAATCTATGGTCTACCAGTATTTGATCTAGTGGAAGAAGTGGTAGATAGATATGGAGTAATTGATACTACAATTATCTGTGTACATCCTTACGAAGTTTTAGATGCGGCATTGGAAGCGATCGCATCTGGTATTCATCAAATAATGATCATTTCTCCTGGTGTACCACCATCAGATATGGTGCGGTTGCTACGTAAAGCCGAAGCAACAGAAACACTGGTAGTAGGACCCAATAGCCCCGGCATTATTGTACCTGGTCGAATTCTTTTAGGTACTCAACCAAGTGAATTTTATACACCTGGTCAGGTAGGAATCCTCAGTCGTAGCACTACCCTTACTTATGAAGTAGCTAGAGAACTAACTACAGCTGGTCTAGGACAATCAATCAGTGTCAGTATTGGTAGTGATGCGATCGTTGGTTCATCATTTATCCAATGGCTGCAAATTTTTGACGAAGATGATTCCACAGAGGCGATTGTATTAGTTGGTCAACCGGGTGGTGGTCGAGAAGAAGCAGCTGCGCGTTACATTGCTGAAGCCATTGATAAACCAGTAGTTGCCTATATTGCGGGTACACATGCACCACCAGCCAGACACTGGCGTCAGACAGGAACACTAGCAGCAGTAATTGGACGTCATCCAGATTTTGGTACAGCAAAAAGCAAATTAGCTGCATTTTCACAAGTCAAAGTCCCAGTAGCAGAACGTCCTTCTATGATTCCAGAATTAGTTAAGAAGGTAATCAAATAGTCAATGGTCAATTATCAATGGTTACTGGTTATTAGTAAAAATAAAATTCTTGTAGTGGCGTGACTGCCTTAAAACAGTGCATTAATAAACTGCATGAGGCAAGAGAAAACGCACCAGAAAGAAGAAGAGATTTATAGCAAACTTTAGTCTTGACACGCTACTAATTCTCATAATATTAGGTGGTTGTTGATTCTTGTTTACCAATTACCAGTGATCAATTACTTTTTTGATAACTATTCACTATCTACTGATCTAGTATTATTCTGTCTAACAGGAATTTGAATTACAAATTCAGATCCTTCTCCAGGTGTAGAGTAGCACTCTAATTTCCCCCTGTGTTGATTAACGACAATTTGATAGCTTATTGATAAGCCTAGACCTGTTCCTCTTCCTACTTCTTTAGTTGTAAAAAATGGATCAAAAATTTTTGCTCGGACATCATCATTTATTCCTGCTCCATTGTCAGCAATACGAATTACTGCCCAGTAATTATTGAGTAATTCAGTACAAATATTAATGCATGGAAGATAAACAAAATCTTCTTTTTCTGTCTGTATAGCCTTGATTTTTTCTTCTTCCAAAGCATCAATTGCATTGCTTAGGATATTCATAAACACTTGATTTAATTTTCCGGGATAACATTCAACTGACGGCAATTGTCCATAGTCTCGAATTACTTTAATACCATGAGGAAATTGCGCAGTGGATTTCAAACGATTATTCAGAATTACCAAAGTATTATCAATACCTTCATGAATATTGACTATTTTCAGATCAGCTTCATCTAGGCGAGAAAAGTTGCGTAATGATTTGACAATCTCAGCAATACGTTCGGCTCCAATATTCATAGACTGGAATAACTCTTGTGCATCTTGCTGGAGAAATTCCAGATCAATTGTTTCAATTGTTTGTTGAATTACAGGCGGTGGTTCTGGATAATAGTGTTGATAAAGCCGTACTAGTTGGAGTAAATCTTGTAAATATGTATTAGCATGAGTTAAGTTGCCGTAGATAAAACTAACAGGGTTGTTGATTTCATGAGCAATACCAGCAACCATAACTCCGAGAGCAGACATTTTCTCAGATTCAATCAGTTTCAATTGCAGTGCTTTGAGATTGTCCAGTGCTGTCTCTAGTTCTTGTCCCCTTCTTTCTAAAGCAAATTTTGACTGCTCTAATTCTCGAATCACATTTTTGAGAATTGCTTCTCTCTGTTCACTCGCATCTTCAAGTTGTCGTCGATCTACCTCAGAACGTTCCAGTTTCTTTTGGAGAGTACGCACACGTTTTTCTAAGTCTTTAATTCTGCTCCCATAGTTGGTGGATTCCATACACCTTGTTACCTTGTTCCCAAAAGCAATGTCACAAAGGTTTCTTGGTGGTAGTAGGTAGAACCCTGTGGTTCAAGTGGTGCAAACTCACCATAGGTATAAAATCCACAAATAGGAATATCCTCTGGAAGTGCTTGTTTAACAAGTTGATACTCTTCTTTTGCTCTTGTACCTAATAACCAACGACGACAGCAACACGAGAAAAGTAAAATCACTTGTGGTACAGTTCCAGGGTAATGTTCCAAAGCTGTTTGAAATGAAGTTTTAGCAGCTGCAATCACTTCATCTCGGCTAATATCGGTGACTTGAATAATAGCTTGTTCGGGGATATCTCCTAGAAAATTAATACTTCCGGATGCGAGATCATAGGTATTTGGCACTCGCATATAGTAACGGTTGCTATCTCCTTGATAAACAGCTAATGGATGTTCAGCGGTTGGTCGTCTATCGCCTAAATAACGTTTGTAAAATTCTAGAGCTGGCTCACCATCCACCTCATACAAAACCGTTCCAGCAGATTTAGTGACAATACTCTTGCGACCAATCGGTTTCCAACCACAAGCAATTCCATAGGAAAAGTGGATATCCCCACAAAAAATTAAAATTGGTAGGGCATCAGTCAATACTTGAGATTGAAAAAATTGATAGGTTTTTTGGAATCGAAATTGATCCCCGGCTGTACCTCCAATAATGGGAACCTCATCACCTAAAGCTATTTTTAACCCTCTGAGAATTTCTTCTCCGCTGGTTGTGGAGCCATCTTCGAGGTAGCTAGCCGGTACAGAAACGCATAACTTCGGGACTGCACCACTTTTTTCGGTTGCTTGTCTGACTGCTTGTTCAGCCGCAGCTATGGGACGTTGACAAACTCCATAACCAATTCCAGCGGCAATTTTGACTGTATCGGAACAGAAAAGTATCAGTGTGAGCGAATCTTGTTGAAAGCCAAGAGTAGAGGAAATTTCACCGTCTGTAGTGCAACCAATTAAATCAATTCCTGGAAATACTTGGTTGATGTGCTTGAGAATAAGAGCATGGTCAAAATCAATTGCTGCAAACAGCATACCTGCTTGAGGTATTGCACCTGCCAATTGATTGAGACATTGTTCTATGACTTCTGCGATCGCACTTTGGGATTCTGGATCATCACTGTGACCAACAACAGACTTGAGCATTGTTAATTTTATCTAAAACAAGAGTTTCTAAGCTTTCATCATTAGAATTCCCATGTTTAAGTTGAAATTAACAATAAGCAAAATTTTGTCTGAGTTAATCAATATACAAAGATATTGGTATATGCATATCTTGCAACTGTGCAATTATTAGCTCTAACATTAGCCCTAAACTTTAGTTTAGGGCTGATAGCTTAAGTTAACTCAAGCTAACTAAACTATCAGAAGGTTTCAACTCGTTTTAACAAGTTTTAGCTTTCAGCCGGAACTTTAGTCCCCGACTCAAAGCAAGATATATGATTCCTTGAATAGGAATTACAATTAACATCGTGGTAGAATCTAGTGAATCTGCGTTTAATTTAAAGAAGCGCCCAGAACTGAAGTTTCGGGCTAATAGCTAAAGTCCATTAAAATGGAATAAAACCAAGACCGATGCAAATTAGCTTGTTGCTAGCAAAGCTTTTGTCGCAGATTCTCCTGCTATTTTGATTTGACGTTTCAATTGCAAATTTAACAATACTAAAACACTCAACTCACCTAAAAGAGCTACAAAAACTGTCGTAGTTGTCGCATATTCTAGACCCGCCCAAGGAAAACTAGAAAGCAACCATAAAGTAGAATATGTCTCTGGATGAAGACTCAGCATTCCTAAAAACGTGGGTGGTAAAAACATTGCTGCGGCGACAGTTCCAATTCCCCAAACAGAACGTTTGGAATTTTTCATCATAAGCATGATTTGCGTGATGGTGGCATAAATCATCATCATGCAGACAAACAATACCACACCTAAAATTGCTTTGAAGCGCCCAACTTCGTTAACTAACCAGTCCAAGCTATTGTTATTATTCGTTTTCAAAGAAAGTGCAACTAAAATCCAAATTACTAACGGAATAGTAACAATTACAAGATTAATTGCTAATGTGACGAGAGCGGGACTTTTTTCACCCCAAATTAAATCTTGTAATAAATAATTCTGCCAGAATCCTTGACGTCGAGAAATATTTTGGTGTCGATACCTAGCCCAATCTTGCACTGCTTGCCGATGGGGTGAAAGAATGGCAATTAAACCGAACAGTAACAGCAAGTTAAAAAACACTATATAAGCAAAGTTTTGTGTTACTTGATAGTTTAAATCGGAATAAGCAGTAGCAGATGTACCACTGGGGTAGAAAGGATAATAATTTTTGGTAGATTGGAGAGTAAATCCCCAAAGAAGAAGTTGCAAATAAGTAACGAGCAAATAACTTTGACCCTTACTTAGCATCGTAGAATTTGGGTTACGAAAGCGACGCTTTAATCCATGCCAAACCCAGTAACTCCACAAGCCATAATTAACTAAATTCAAAACCAGCAAACCAATCAAACTTTTGCCCACAGGCAAGTAGAAAAATTGTATTTGTTCTAATAATTGCCAATTATATCTGCGGAATAAATTGGGAAACAAATAAGCAGTCATATCAAAAGGACTGAACAGTCTCAACCAAGCAGCTGCATGATCTAGATGTGGGCCAGAAGATGCAAATTGCATTGTCACGAATAAGAAAATTAGAACTGTACCACAGCCTAACCAAGGTTGAAATCCACTAAAGAAACGGCTCAAAAATCCAAATAATAGTGCAGCGCTATAGAAAAAGAAACAACTAGCCGCCAAAATCACATAAAAACTTAAAATGTGACTAAAAGCAATGTTGGCAGCACGACCTGATAATAAATGAAAAGGAATAGCAACTGCAACTGCTAGATAAATTAAAATTGGAACTCCTAGCATTTTCCCAGTCAAAATAGTTGTTTCTGACTGCGGACTAAGACGCAGGAAATTTAATGTACCCCGGTTTTCTTCTTGAGCTAAGTTATTAATCAGTAAATAAGTACCTGCAACTAATAGTGTAAAAACAAAAATTACAGTTAGTGATAGGAATATATATTCCCAATGATCCCGCCACCACTCCTGCATGTCGATTTGGTTAAGTGGGCAGTGTTGATTGTACAGAATATTATTGATGTTCCTTTCTTGGGTCTTGAGTTGATCTATTTGTTGTGTTAGAGATTGAATTGCTGATGCATCATAATTTTTAGATTTGCCTAATATAGATAATTGCTGTTGTAGTTTGTTAATCTGCGGATAAATCTCATTGATTTGTTGTTTATAAGTTTCTCCTATACGACAATAATTTCCAGACATTTGATATTTTTCACCTGGTATTTCCCGTAATTGGTACAAGAACAATATCAACTGACCAACTAAGGATGTAATGCAGGCGATCGCGACAGGAAAAACTTTCAGACGACCTTTAATTTCCCGCAGTAATTGCGGATTCCAGTCGCCTATTTTGTCCATAAAATTGAGCATCATAGGTGAGAACTCCAAAATGGGAATTGGGTATCGGGGAAAGAGGGAACAAGGGAGACAAGGAGGAAATGCTAAACAATCAACAATCCACAACTAACCACTAACCACTAACTACTAACTACTAACTTTTGACTAAGATGCTTGTTTATGACCAAGCTTGAGGAAAATAGTTTCTAAGTCTTCTTGAGTGCAGTGAAATTCACTAACAGGAATGTTTGCTTGGATAAGCGATCGCAATAAATCAGCACAGTCTTCCTGTTTACCAGAAAAATTCACCCGCACGCTGTTTTTAACACTTATGATTTCCCACTGTTGCACACAAGGATTATTCTTTAGTTCTGCTAATAATTCTTCTTGTTTTCCTAAAGTGGAGATGACAATTTGCTGGCGGGCAAGACGTTGATAGAGTTGTTGTAGTGATGCACTTTCCACTAAATAACCGAGTTCCATGATTCCCACCGAAGTGCATAATTCTGCTAAATCGCTGAGAACATGGGAGGAAATTAGTATTGTCATTCCCGCTTCTTGCAGGACTTTGATGATTTCTCGAAATTGCATCCTCGCAATCGGATCTAGTCCCGAAACAGGTTCATCTAACAGCAGCAAAATCGGTTCATGAATGACTGTCCGTGCCAAACTGAGGCGCTGCTTCATCCCTCGTGACAAAGTGGCAATTAAGCTATTGCGTTTATTCCCCAGCTGTATTAGTTCTAAAACCTCGTGCAAACGTTTTGTCCGACGTGGTTCTCGCAAACGATACAGACGAGCAAAATAATCTAGGTAATCCCAGACTGTCAGTTCCTCATACAAAGGATAGTCATCAGGTAAGTAACCAAGGCGACGTTTGAGAGTGGGGTTACTTTGATCACGTAATAAGCGATCGCCATTAATATAAATCTCACCCGTAGTCGGTTCTTCTGCTGCTGCTAACATCCGGATGAGAGTAGTTTTGCCTGCACCATTGGGGCCAATTAAGCCATATACTTCACCTGCATAAATTTCTAAATCAACATTATTAACGGCAACGTGCCTGTCAAATTGCTTCGTCAGTCCATTGGTGCGAATTGCTAATTCTTTTACCATAGCTGCTGAGTGCCGCTTGCGATTACCAAATAAGCTAGCCTCTTCCTACAGCTTTTGTCAGCTTCGTTTCGGAAATTGAAACTGTCTTTACACAAACTTGATATTAGTACCAAGTTTTACCATAAAAATTGATACTTTGAGGTTTTAATTGATACTTTATCGTTGCTTTTGAAGACACCGATGAATTGGCATCAATTCATCCTGAACCAACCAAAATTGCTCTTGAAAACGAAGTCAAAGATATTGTTCATCGCTTATCCCAACGCTACCAGAAAGCGATCACACTGCTGTCACACTCTTCTATTTTGATACATAATTAATCAAACACTAACCACTGTAGAGACGCGCCATAGCACGTCTCTAAAACAACCAACAAACAACCACTAACTACTTTTATGACTGCTATTGGCGAAGAATTTATTAGCAATCCCCAACACAAAACTAGAACAAAGAATTCTAGAAAACACATTTTACTTTGGATTGCGATCACTTTAGTGGTGATTTTCTGTTTAGCACCGATCATGTGGCAAATTCTGACTTCTTTTAAGGTGAATCAGGATATTTCCCAAGTACCCACAGTTTATTTTCCTACACGCTTAACACTGAATCATTACATTGATTTATTTAGTCGTCGTCCTTTTTGGCGTTACATATTAAACAGTGCTTTTGTATCTTTTATCTCTACAGCTTTTGCTTTAGCCATTGGCGCGCCTGCTGCCTATGCTTTGGCAAGGTTACGCCCTCGAGGTAATCAATTTATCTTGGCAAGTGTTTTAATTGTGACTTTATTTCCCGGTATTTTATTATTCCAAGGGTTGTTAGAAATAGTGCAAGTGTTGCGTTTGGGTAATAATTATCTGGCACTAATTATTCCTTATACAGCTATTAATTTACCGTTAACTATTTTGGTGTTACGTAGCTTTTTCTTACAATTACCAAAAGATTTAGAAGATTCTGCCAAAATAGATGGTTATAACACTTGGCAGATGCTCATCCAAATCTTATTGCCTATGACAATTCCAGCCTTAGTAACCACTGGAATTCTGACATTTATTTTTGCTTGGAATGAGTTTATTTTTGCCCTGACCTTCATTACTCGTGAAGACATGAAAACAATTCCTGTGGCAGCTGCCCAACTTAGTGGGGCATCAACCTTTGAAATTCCCTACGGCCCAATTGCTGCTGCTACTGTAGTTGGCACACTTCCCTTAGTTTTACTGGTTTTGTTTTTCCAACGCAAAATTGTCCAAGGTTTGACGGCTGGTGCAGTGAAAGGCTAATGGGGAGCAGAAGGGGACAGGGAGGACACGGGAAGGTTTGTTGTTAGTTTCCTTCTTCACTGCGTTTACGCCGTCTCCCTTGTCTCCCATGTCTCCCTTCCAATCCTCAATTCCCGATCCCCATTATCATGGCAACCCTAGAATTAAAAAACCTCAATAAAACCTACTCACCTAAAGTTGTCCCAGTCAAAGACATCAGTTTAACCGTAGATGATAATGAATTTCTCACTTTGCTTGGACCGAGTGGCTGTGGTAAGTCTACAACTTTGAGAATGATTGCAGGATTGGAAGAAGTCACTCGCGGTCACATTATCCTTGGGAACGAAGATATAACCTTTAAGCGCCCTGGCGATCGCAATATGGCGATGGTATTTCAAAGCTATGCCCTTTATCCCCATATGACGGTGTACGAAAACCTCGCCTCTGGACTGAAATTGAAAAAAGTTCCCCATGGCAAAATAAAACAGCGAGTTGCTGAGGTCGCAGAAATTCTCGGCTTAGAAGAATTATTGCAGCGTAAACCTGGGCAATTATCTGGAGGACAAAGACAGCGGGTTGCAGTCGGTCGGGCATTAGTACGTAATGCCCAAGTATATTTATTAGATGAACCCCTGAGTAATTTAGATGCACTATTAAGGGAAAGAGTCCGCGCTGATATCAAGCAAATATTTGCTGCCCAACAAGTACCAGTGGTTTATGTCACCCATGATCAAACAGAAGCGATGACGCTTTCAACCAAAGTTGCTGTCCTTAATAACGGCTATGTGCAGCAACTAGATCCACCTGCACGCATATACAATCATCCAGCAAATCTATTTGTAGCGGGTTTTGTGGGCAGTCCGCAAATGAATTTGCTTACCCTACCTTGCCAGGGACACCACGCAATACTGGGTGGTTTTCAAATTCCCTTACCTGATATTCCCACAGTACCACCACAAATAGTCTTAGGAATTCGTCCAGAACACGTCCGCATTCCTCAAGATAGAGATACAAACATTATTAAAGGTCGTGTGTTTTTAGTAGAAAACTTGGGAATGCACAATTTGGTGAGTGTCAGTATTGCTTCCCAAACAGAACCTTTGACAGTACGTGCTTTGTTACCCCCAGACCAAAATATAAGTAACGAGGAGATGACGCTAGCATTACCGCATGAAAATATTCATTGGTTTGATGTAGAGTCGGGAGATTCGCTGGTTAGGAAGAGTGAGTGACAATTAGGGAGGAGGTGGGGAGTATGAGGAGTAAACAATTAACCACTATCAAATTATTAATATTCTCTTCACCCACATCCACATCATCGATATCTAAGCTAAATTAGTGAATTTTTGAATTTCAGAGATTTTATCAGATGAATAATCATACAAACCAAACTCTATTCGCTGTTTTCCACTGCGGTATTTTGTATATGAAGTAAAATTATGTGCAATCCCTGATTTTCATGTTCTAGCAATGGTTTCAGCTCTTTGGAAAGTGTGTAGTTATGGCTACAGTCCTCACTACAAACTTTCTTATATTGTGTTTATTTAATCACTGTACATTCTCATCTTTAGTATTCGTTAGCTTTTTTTGATTATCCCTTACCGATCTCAATATTTTATTGTTACTTTTATTTTGTAACTATTGATATACTCCTTGTGTCAAAATGCTGCGACTTTATCATGTAATCATCGGTGTAGCTTTGTTGGTTTTAGTGCCATTAGGATTCAAGGTTACTGGTTCTGGCTCTTCTAAAAATAGTGATTCTCCAACAGTAGTGCAAACATCTCCAACTACGACTTCTAGCCCTAATGGAAACAATATTTGGAAAAATCTTGCCCAGAAAACTCCTAGCCCCAAAGATTGGCAAGTTGCACCTTGTGATGGTAATGCACCTCTACTATGTATCTCTGCAAATGGAGAACGTGTTGGTACGGTAGAGATGCTAATTTACCCACTGGAAAAACAGCCGAATTTTCAGAAGATGCTCACTCAAGTTGGTATTGATCCCAGTCAAAAAATAGATTACCAAAATCCCCAATACCAAACTCAGCTATTATCAGCACTCAATGCTTGGGTTAATGAATACTACGCTGGATTAGAGAAAGATCGTCAAGGTAGTTATGGCGATCGCATCACTTTTTCAAGCTATCCATCTCAACAAGTACAGGTTGGTAAACTCCCTGGACTCCGTTATGGTTTTGTCGGTTTAAAGCGCCAAGGTGGAGTGCAAGAACAACATCTAGGTTATGTTACTTTTGATGGCAAAGCACTTTATGTTATGGCTACTGCTTTTGACCCGGCTTCGCAAACAGGTAAGTTCGATAAGATAGAAAATTTGGCTGTTTTTGAACCGTATCTAGATGCGATCGCTTTTAATTTACGCTTGCCAAGTTCAATTTAAACTTGCAATTTTACCGTTTAAAAAAGCTCCTATTTCTGGGCAACTTAGTTAATTTTTGTTCGTTCATAAAGTTATTGAGGACACATACACCTGTGTCCTCATTTTAATTGGAAAATTGTAATCATTCAAATTAACTAATATCAAGTTCGGCTAATTGCTTATGATATTATGCTTAGTTGTTGGGTATTGAGCATTGGGCATGGAAAAATGATTAGTCGGTATCTTTATTACCTATTACCAATTACCCATTACCAATTACCAGCCTACGCGACAGTATAAGTATTCAAGCGAACATGATATCAGAAAAAATTTAGTTATCCAGTAGTTATAAAGGTGTTGCATTTGGTGTAATGTTGACCTCTTGTAGCAAAGTGCTGGGATCAAAAGATTCACGCATTGATGTTTCTTTTGATATTGCAGCTATTACTTTAGATGGAGCTACCTTTTGATTCTTTGTTTGCAAACGTTGCTTTTGTGTATATTCTTCCAATTTTGCTTTAGCAGTTGCATATACAGAAGAATTTTCCGGGACTTGCTGGAGGAATTTGACAGCCGTCTCAAACTCACCTATTTCTGCTTTATTATAAGCTTGTTGCAACAAAAAGATGGCTCTAATTTGTTGTTTTTGGTGGTACTCAGTTAATTTTTGTTTGACTAAATCAGTAGCAGAAGTTTCTTTAGGAACTTGCTGTAAATAAGTTAAAGCGGTACTGAAATCTTTAACAGCAGCTTTTTCATAAGCTCTAGCTAATAAATTATTTGTTTGTGTTTCGATTTTAGCTTTGGCTTGCTCAACGATTTGATCTGTTTTTGACTGCCAATATAAAATATCGGGTACTTGAGAAGCAGCATGTATGGCCTCTGACCATTGTCCCTCGTCTAATGCTTTTTTCGCTAATAAATATTGTTCAGTAGCAAGTTGCCACTGGTTTTGCCATTCTTCTATTGTAGTTTGTGCTTCTGGATAAACATTACTGTTTTCAGGAATAGATTTTGCCAGAGCGATCGCTTTTTCCAAATCTCCTGATTGAAATTCTTCTGTTGCTTTATATAAAGTTTCTGTTTCCGAATAGGCCGGAGAATTCATCAAAGAATAGACTCCAAATCCCACTACCAAAGAATTAGCCACCAGTCCTACTCGCATTCCTGTCAGTAAAGGAGGTGATTTAACAGATGCATCGCGGCGAGCAAAATGGTCTTCTTCGTCTGTAGAATCTCGCAATACAGTAGACTGCAACTGATTCGTTTGCGCTTGCGAATATTCGAGAGACATTTGCTCAAGCGCCCGCAATATCTCAGCTGCTGACTGAAAACGATCTTTGTAGTTATAACGGATCATCTGACTAAGAATTGCAGCAAGATAATCGCTGACTGGAGTCTGATGAGAACGCCAAATAAATTCATTACTGTGAGGATCAATTTTTAATTGCAATGGAGATAAACCAGTTAAAGCCTGGATCGCAATCATACCCACGGCATAAATATCACTATTGGGCTGTGTTTGATCGATAAATTGTTCTGGGGGAATATAACCCAATGAAGTGACAGGAACCCTATAAATTGGCAATACAGTATCTATGCCAAAATTAATTGGTTGAATAGAACCAAAATCGATCAGAACTAATTTCCCATCACACGTACGTCTAATTAAATTTTCCGGCTTAACGTCGCAGTGAATTACTCCTTGAGAGTGAACAAAATTGAGAATACCTAAAACATCTTGTAAAAATTGAATAATTTCGCTTTCAGTCCAAAGATAACCCGCACGTTGATTAATGGGCAATTCTGTTGTGAGTGCATGTCCCTCAATAAACTCCTGCACTAAGTAAAAACGCTCGTTTTCTTCAAAACAAGCAATCAGTTGCGGAATTTGATCATGGTGTCCTAAATATCTCAGAGTTTCAGTCTCTGTGAGAAAGTGTAACCTCAGTGACTGTAAATAGGCGGGTTGGGAGCTAGAAACCTTGAGTTGTTTGATTACACATTTTGGGTGATTTGGTTGTTCAACATTGATCGCAATATATGTTTGTCCAAACACACCTGCACCCAAACTTTGGACGATTTGATACTGTCCTTGTAGTACTTTACCGATCATGTGGTGGGCCATGAGCTGCTCACTAAGTCACTATTTATATTTACATTTTCGGTAAATGCTCCCTGTTTCCGGATTTCTTGGTCGGTAGATAGTATAAAGTGTTGTTGTTTTATAACACTGTTTTTCAGAGATTATACGGACGCTTTAATTTAAATTCAATATATGACATACTACGTCCTACAAAATGATATAGGTATTATACATTATCAGTATTATTTATCGTGGTAAAGTGCCCATCTTTAATTTTTACGAGTTCTACTCTTACTTGGCTCCAGCCTTCTACATTTTTAGAGACGATAGAAGGACTCTTGCAAAAATTACAGTTGCCGCAAAAAGGGTCAAGGGTAAAGGGATTTTTCTTTCCTTTTCCCCTTACCCCTTCACCTTTTGCAAGAAGTCCACTATAGCTGGGATTTTTCTAACCACTGTTTGGCTAGAGCAGGCACAATAGAGACAGGTGTCCCCCAGTTCTTAGTATGAGCTATTGCCTTAACCCCAGCTGTCCCCAACCCCAAAACACGAATAATGGCAAGTTTTGCCAAACTTGTGGTGCTAAGCTACTTCTCAAAGAACGTTACCGCGCCATTAAACCCATAGGACAAGGCGGTTTTGGCAGAACTTTTCTAGCTGTGGATGAGGATAAACCCTCTAAACCGCGTTGTGTGATTAAGCAATTTTATCCCCAAGCCCAAGGCACTAGTACTGTACAAAAAGCAGTAGAGTTATTTAATCAGGAAGCAATGCGGCTGGATGAGTTAGGGAAACATCCGCAAATTCCAGAACTGCTAGCATACTTTACCCAAGATGACAGGCAATATCTAGTCCAAGAATTTATTGATGGGCAAAATCTGGCAGAAGAATTGGCACTCAAAGGGGCTTTTAACGAAACGCAGATTCGGCAACTGCTCAATAATTTATTGTCTGTTTTGCAATTTTGTCATAGCAGACAAGTGATTCATCGAGATATTAAGCCAGAAAATATTATTCGTCGCCGATTTCCCTTAGGAGGGGAAGAAAATCAACAGCACAGGGATTTAGTTCTAGTAGATTTTGGTGCTTCTAAATTTGTTACTCACACAGCCCTTAACCGCACTGGTACAAGTATTGGTAGTCCAGAATATGTTGCACCAGAACAAATACGGGGACAAGCGATATTTGCCAGTGATATTTACAGTTTGGGTGCTACCTGTGTGCGCTTATTAACCGAGCGATCGCCTTTCGATTTGTACGATATCAATAACGACACTTGGATTTGGCAACGCTACGTCAAAAGTCCAGTCAGCGAAGAGTTAAACTCTATTTTAGACAAAATGCTCCAAAGCATTCCCGCCCGGCGTTACCAAACCACAGATGAAGTTCTCACAGACTTAAATAAAAAGTCATCTGTTGCTACTACCCTCACCATACCAAGCAAACCAGTTGTTACCTCACCTCCACCAACTAGTACTACTTCTACACCCACTCCTAGTTATAATCCCATCGAAAAAGAATTAGAGGAAATGAGGACTACATTTCTGGGCGGTACTAAATCTGCAAATAACAAAGCAATGCGATCGCCCCAACAATCGACAAATCAACCGACTCCTCACAGTAAGATCGATCAGGAGTTAGAGGAATTAAGAGCTAAGTATCTTGGTAATAATTCTCCAGATTAATTTAGTTAGTGGTTACATAGTTAGTGGTTAGTGGTTATTTCCACACTCCCCACACTCCCCACACTCCCCATCACCCCATCACCCCATCACCCCATCTCCCTATCTCCCCACCTTCTCCCTCACAACCTCGGATCTACAGGTTCACTCTCTAGTGCCAAAATTCCCACAACGCATTCATGGACACGGCGTAGAGGTGCATGAGTAATGAAACGTTCCAACGCTTCCACACCCAACGCAAACTCCCGCTTTGCCAAGGAGTGCTTGAGAGTTAATCCTCGTTGGCGTAGACGTTGCATGTTTTCAGGTGCTGAGTACTCTAAACCATAAATTATTGGCAAATACTCTTGTCCGCGACATTTCACCGCAGGTTGAATAATTCCTCGACTGCTTTTGACGATAAATTGCATTGGTTTCACAACTATACCTTCACCTCCCATAGCTGTTAATTTTTCCCACCAATGTATCCCTTCTGCTTCACTGCTTGGGTCTGTCAAATCTATTACCTTATATGCTGTTGGCAACAGTAATTCGGGGTCATGCAGAGCTATTTTTGCTACTTCTTGCATGTGCCATTGATGATTTTTATCAGTGTGGACGGCTGTTTCTGTTGCCAAGATGTGAAAAGGTGCAAGCTTACAGTCAGAAATATGCTCAACTGGCCAGCAGTAGCGACGGTAAGCCGTGACATACTTTTGAGCCATCTCGGCTTTTTGTTGATAATTGCTCAATTGTAAAGTCACATCTACACCCCGTCGTTCTGCCTTCTCCAGCAAAGTTACAGCGTCACCCAGTGCTAGGCGTGATGCTACGCCAACGGGAGCATATTGTTCTCGTAACAGTCCTTGAGCTTTAGCTGACCAAGGCATTAGTTCACAGTCTAGACATACCCAGTCGGTATAAAATTTTTCCCAGAAGCCACTATTGGTAAGGCAGGTATTTAACCTATCTAACAGTTCTGTTTCGAGAGTTGGGTGATCAAAAAATCTTCTGCCTGTGCGGGTGTAGCAAATACCAATACCCTCATTCACAACGCCAAAGCGCTTTTTAGCTGCTATTTCATCCCGGCACACAATCACCACTGCTCGGGAACCCATGTGCTTTTCTTCACAGATGACTTGTGTAATTCCCTGGTGACGATAGTAAGCAAAGGCCTGCTGGGGGTGTTCCAGATATCCCAGTTGTTGGCATGTTTCCACTGGAGACATGGTGGGTGGTAGATAAATCAGCCATTTGGGATTGGCTGCAAAACGACTGACTACCTCTAGAGCTGCGATCGCATTTTCTTCTCGAATTTTTATATGAGGTACTAAGCGGGTATTAATAATGCGCTTACCCAGGACATCATCAATATTTAACACATCATCCAGTTGCTGCTGGACTGTCATTGTTTCTGTCACAACCTTGTCAATGGGTTTGGCAGGTTGGCTGTAAGCATGGGCAGCAGGAACACTCACTAATTCCTTTTCTGGATAGCGCAAGGCTGTGAGTTTGCCTCCAAAAACACAACCTGTATCAATATTAATAGTGTTGTTGAGCCATTCTGCGGAAAGTACGGGTGTGTGTCCATAGACGACCATTGCTTGACCCCGGTATTCTGCTGCCCAGTTGTAACGGATGGGTAAGCCAAGCTCGTCGATTTCTCCTGTTGTTTCACCATATAAAGCAAATTCTCGCACCTGAGCTGACCCTCGTCCTTGATATTCTTGCTTCATCCCAGCATGAGCAACCACTAACCGACCATCATCAAGAACGTAATGACTCACCAAAGTATCTAAAAATTCTTTTAGTTCTTTAGTATGGTGTTCACGCCATTCTGCTGGCAAAGCTTCTATCTCTGCCAAAGTTTTCTCTAAACCATGATTTATTTTGACATTCTTTCCCCGTAATCTCCGCAAAAACTTATTTTCATGATTACCAGGAACACAAATAGCTGTCCCTGCTACCACCATATTTCTTACTAATTTCACGGTATCGAGAATACGTGGGCCTCGGTCTATTAAATCACCCAGAAAAACAGCTTTACGCCCTTGGGGATGGTAGTAGGTGGGAGCATCCCAGAGGGTGGGGGAAGTGGGGGAAGATAAGCAGGCAATTTCTCCTCCTTGTCCCCCTTTGACATACCCTAATTTTTCCAACAGGGCTTCTAGTTCATCACAACAGCCGTGGATGTCACCGATGATGTCAAAGGGCCCGTGTTCATACTTGCGATTGTTCCACAGGGGTTGACGTTCAATTTCCACGGTATCAATTTCTGCTATTGAATTCAGAATATATACGTAGCGAAAGCCTTCTCGCTCTAATCCCCGCAACGAACGTCGTAACATTTGGGTATGACGCCGCACTACATGAAAACCAAATTGACGGTTTGGGCGTTGTTGATTACGTTGGTGACATACTTCTTCTGGTAGATTGAGAGCGATCGCTACTGGGAAAAAATGGTATTTTCGTGCTAACTGAACAAAAATTTTTCGGTCTTCTGGTTGGAGATTAGTCGCATCAATAACGGTCAGTTTTCCTGCTGCGAGTCGTTTGGTAGTGATAAAGTGCAGGACATCAAAAGCATCTTTGGTTGCAAATTGATTATTCTCATCATCTGATACCAATCCCCGACAGAAATCTGAGGATAACACTTCAAAAGGTTGGAAAAGTCTGTGTGCAAAGGTCGATTTACCAGCGCCAGAAGCACCGATGAGAACAACTAAAGAAAGTTCGGGAATAGTTAGTTTCATAGTTCGTGTTGCTGATTTATGGTTAGTAGGGGCGTACAGCTAGCTGTACGCCCCTACAGTGGTTGGTGGTTTTTCTCCACTGTTCCACTTTCTGTTCCTTCTTCCCTCTAAGTAGACCTCTTACACAAAGATTTTTAAGCGCACCCTAACCCTCCCCGATTTTGGGGAGGGAACTAAATAATTCATGCAAGAGGTCTAATCCTGGAGGTTTCCAAGACAGTTAGTTTTTTTAGAACTACTCTTCCAGATTTGATATGGGTGTAAGTAAACCAAATTTATGCAGGTTATCTGCAATTACACAAAAATTCTTCTATTTACTGGCAAATTTATTCGCTTTGTCTTTCCCCTACACTCTTATTTCCCTACACCCCTATTTATTGACACAATAGAAATTACAATATCCTCATCCTCGAAAATTACCTACTCGTGAACACGCCCATCAGCCCATCCGTCGCTACCCAAATTCGTAAAGCCGATCACATCCGCATTTGCCTAGAAGAAGATGTGCAATTCCAACAAACTACTAATGGATTAGAAGATTATCGTTTTAGCCATTGTTGTTTGCCGGAACTTGATCACAATGACATTGATCTTAGTACTACTTTTTTAGGAAAGCAGTTAGGGGCACCATTATTAATTTCTTCCATGACTGGAGGAACCCCAGAAGCGGGAATGATTAACCGTCGTCTAGCGGAAGTCGCCCAACACTATAAGTTCGCTATGGGTGTCGGTTCTCAGCGTATAGCCGTAGAAAAACCTTCTGTGGCCGATACCTTCGCTGTCCGCAAATATGCTCCAGATGTTCTCTTGTTTGCCAATCTGGGCGCTGTGCAACTCAACTATGATTACGGCTTAGATGAATGTCTGCGAGTAGTTGATATTTTGGAAGCTGATGCCTTGATTTTGCATCTCAACCCATTGCAAGAGTGCATTCAACCTCGAGGTGATAAGAATTTTAGGGGTTTGCTTGACAAAATATCTAAATTATGCTCAACACTCCAAGTCCCTGTTATTGCCAAAGAAGTAGGCAACGGTATTTCAGCAACAATGGCACAGAAGCTGATTGCAGCAGGCGTAAAGGCGATTGATGTAGCTGGCGCAGGTGGCACTTCTTGGGCAAAAGTAGAAAGTGAAAGAGCTGAAAATCCCCTACAACGGCGTTTGGGTCGAACCTTTGCAGATTGGGGTTTACCAACGGCGGAGTGCATAACTAGTATTCGCGCAGTTGCACCAACAGTACCTCTCATTGCTTCTGGCGGATTACGTCATGGACTGGATGTGGCGAAAGCTTTGGCACTGGGAGCAAATATAGCTGGTTTAGCAATGCCATTTTTGCAAGCTGCTGCTTCCTCGGAAGCTGCTGTCTACGACTTGGGCGAGATATTAATTGCTGAAATAACTACGGTGCTATTCTGTACTGGTAACGCTACTATCAAGCAACTACAGTGTTCAGGGAGTTTAGAGCATATAAAATAAGTATAAAACTCATCTATATTTGCTAGCTTAAATGATAGGTGTGGGGTATTGGGTGTAAATATCAAACTAAACAATAAAGTCATTAGTTATGAAGGTTGATAGTTGATTGTTGGTTGTTGATTGTTGATTGTTTTTTAATCATCTCCAATAACTAATGACCAATGACTAATGACTAATGACTAATGACTAATGACTAATGACTCATAACTAAGTAAAGACAATATGCAGAATTTTATTAAACAAACTTTTGCTAGTTTGGTTGGAAATATCCTGGGATTATTTATTTTTTTTGGCTTAGGAACTACAGGACTGTTGTTGCTGTTGTTTGCTGCATCTCAAAATCCAGGGCCAGTAGTCAAAGATAAATCAATGGTGGTTTTTGACTTATCAATGAAAATCACCGATGGCGAGCCAAGTTCTAGTCAACTAATCCAACAAGTATTATCTGGTGAAGAACAAAAACAAATGTCTCTCCGCAGTATTCTGGATGCGATTGAAAAAGCACGACGTGATCAGCGTATTGTTGGAATCTATTTAGATGCGACTCGCATTTCTGGAAGTGACAACACAGCAGGTTTTGCTACCTTTAAAGAAATTCGCCAAGCCTTAGCAAAGTTTCGTGCTGCTGGTAAGAAGGTAGTAGCCTATGGCATGGACTGGGGAGAACGGGAATATTATTTAAGTTCAGTAGCGGATACAATTGTGTTGAACCCGTTGGGGGCGATGGAAATCAATGGCTTGAGTTCTCAACCGATGTTCTTGGCAGGCGCGTTGCAAAAATACGGTATTGGTGTACAAGTTGTGCGGGTAGGAAAGTTCAAGGGAGCAGTTGAACCGTTTGTACTTGATAAGCTAAGTCCAGAGAACCGCCAACAAACTCAGAAATTATTGGATGATGTCTGGACAGAGTGGCGGAATGCGGTTGGATATAGCCGTAAAATTACTCCCGCAAAATTGCAGGCGATCGCAGATAATCAAGCCTTCTTACAAGCAGAACAAGCTAAAAGCAATGGTTTGGTGGATAAACTTGGCTATTTTGATCAAGTGGTTGCTGCTCTTAAACAGTTGACAGATAGCGACAAGGATGACAAAACCTTCCGGCAAATTTCCCTAAGTGAATACGCGCAAGTCCCCGGTAAATCTTTAGGTACAGAACGCAATTCTAAAAACAAAATTGCTGTAGTTTATGCTGAGGGAGAAATTGTTGATGGTCAAGGTAGCGATGGGGAAATAGGCGGTGATAGCTTTGCGAGAATTTTTCGCAAGCTACGACAACAGGAGGACGTCAAAGCGATCGTCTTGAGGATCAACAGTCCTGGTGGTAGTGCGACAGCAGCAGAAGTGATGCAACGGGAAGTACGCTTAACTCGTGAGAAAAAACCAGTTGTTGTATCGATGGGCGATGTTGCTGCTTCTGGTGGTTATTGGATTGCTAGCGACTCTAACCGTATTTTTGCTGAACCAAATACAATTACGGGTTCAATAGGTGTGTTTGGACTGCTATTTAATGCTCAAGAACTAGCTAACAATAACGGCATCACTTGGGATACAGTTAAAACTGGACGCTATGCTGATAGTCAAACTCTTTCTCGTCCCAAAACTCCTGAAGAATTGGCAATTTACCAACGCAGTGTCAACAAAATCTACAATATATTTCTTGATAAAGTTGCCCAAGGTCGCAATATTCCAGAAGCAAAGGTAGCAGAGATTGCTCAAGGTCGTGTTTGGTCAGGTACAGCAGCAAAAAATATTGGTTTAGTAGATGAAATTGGCGGTTTGGATGCTGCTATTACTTACGCTGCTGCACAAGCGAAACTTGGAAATGACTGGAAATTAGAAGAGTATCCCAAGTATGGCACTTTGGAAGAACGTATTTTAGGAAAAGTTCCAGAACAAACAAAAGCTGTGTTGAATTTGGATGAGCAAAAACTACAATTACCAGATCCATTAGCAGGTGAATTACGAAAACTCAAAGCAGAACTTGCGACTCTGAAAAAGATGAATGATCCGCAGGGTGTGTATGCTCGTTTGCCTTTTAATTTGAAAATTGAGTAAGTTTTTTGTTTGGTTGTGGTTTGGGTGATAAGGATCGCAGAGTTCGCATAGAGGAATTTTGCTATGATTTAATGCAACTGACTACTAACTACTAACCACTAACCACTAATACTGAAATACTGAAAGATGACCAAAAAACAAAAGTTTCCTTATTTAGTTGGTTCTAAGTGGACTGCACAAAAAAAAGTAGATGGTTGGCGACATTTTCAAGTTGTCAACCGTAAAAATCAAGGTAAGTGGGTATATGCTGAAATGGTTGCTTCTTGTGACCCTAATGTTCGTTTTTGGCTGAATGCCAAGCTATTACAAGATCGTTCTCAATGGCATCCTGGGTGGCAATCTTTGGATGAATTAGAAAAAGAGTTGTCACAAAGCTAATTTGAGATCATGTCCACTTGAGGAGTTATATTATCCGTTGGGGTCGGTAATTTGTAATGGGTAATGGGTACTTGGTGATAATTGGTTATTTTTTCACCATGCTGAATTCTCGATGTCCAAGCTTTATATCGTAAGCAATTAGTCGGGCATGATCTAAGTGGTCTATTAGACCTGATAAATAATCTCTAAATTTATGGAATTTTTGCTTGTTGGAAGATTTGTTGAGGTGTAATTTGTAGATTTTCAAATAAGGAATCTTCTAAACTATCAGTACCACGCTTAGTTTGGGGAAGAGCATCGGGATAAAAAATCGTAATAGTTTTTGCTTTAGTGTCAATAATCCAAACCCGTTGAACTTTAGCTTTCAGATAATCTGTTGCTTTTTCTGTCATTTCACCGAAACTTTGACCAGGTGAGATAATTTCAATAACTAGTTCGGGTGCAACAGGACAAGCCTCATCTCGCAACCAATCAGCAGCAAGACGGTTATAAGAAATATAAGTTAAATCTGGTACAGGAACCCAATCTTGTTGATTTCGTGTTAGTTTAATTGCCCATTCAATTACAACCCGTCCTTTTCCTTGTGCCCATGCAGACAATAGTATAAATAACGCACCTGTTATAGAACTATGAAAAAATTTTGGTGACATTTCATCGTTTTTGAATTTCGGAACAGCTTCTCCGTCAATTAGTTCGTAGATGATGTCTCCTTCGGGAAGTGCGAGGAATTCTTCAAGGGTGAGTTGGGTTTTGAGTTGAGTCATGGTTAGTTTGCGAGTTGGAGATTGATGGCGATCGCATACTCTCTCGAACAGAAGCAGGATTTAATCAATCTCTGGAAATGTAATAATTTTTTATATTTTCTGAGTCAGACCTCAAAATTAGCGATCGCTGAGTTTGACAGTGAATTTGCAACTGCCTACTTTTTGCCTATCAAAATCAGCAATGATGTTATGAGAATAACATTTCTATGTCAGCGGAGAGCAAAGATCAGGCTTCACTAAAATTTTGACAACAGAATCTATGGCTGTGTTTAAACCCAGCAAACAAACCTATCCTTCTGAACAAAGGCTAGGATTTTTCATTTTATTTACTTAAGTAGCGCTTCAGCACATAGAGTATTAATACTCTTCTACCATAAGTTCTTTCTGATGACAGCCATATTAATTAGGAAAATATATTTTTTGTATTTTGTAACTATTTTATATATTTATGTTTATTAAAATTTAAAAATATCATTTTTTTTGATTTTTTAAAAAATTAGCCTGCTATTAACAGCAATTTGCAATTAAATAAATATCAATACTTTTGCTAACGGCATCATTCAATTTTTCATCCCCTTTATTTTCAGTTTTTTTTGGACAATAATGACACTCGAAGACTTCACACATCGCTTTTGCACGCGGTGCTGCAAGTGTTTGAGCCAAATTTTTTATAAAAAAACCATAAGAGGCAAAAAACAGTGAAATTAGCAGTTTACGGAAAAGGCGGTATCGGTAAATCTACAACTAGTTGTAATATTTCTGTCGCTTTAGCCAAACGTGGCAAGAAAGTTTTGCAAATTGGCTGCGACCCTAAACACGACAGCACCTTCACCCTTACAGGCTTTTTGATTCCGACGATTATTGATACTCTGCAAGAGAAGGATTACCATTACGAAGATATTTGGCCAGAAGATGTAATTTACAAAGGTTATGGTGGTGTAGATTGTGTCGAAGCAGGAGGGCCACCCGCAGGTGCTGGATGTGGCGGTTATGTAGTTGGTGAGACAGTAAAATTACTAAAAGAACTCAACGCTTTTGATGAGTACGATGTGATTTTGTTTGACGTTCTCGGTGACGTTGTTTGTGGAGGTTTTGCCGCACCTTTGAATTATGCCGACTATTGCATAATTGTTACTGACAACGGCTTTGATGCCTTATTTGCTGCTAACCGCATTGCTGCTTCTGTAAGGGAGAAAGCACGGACTCACCCATTACGTCTAGCTGGATTGATTGGTAATCGCACATCTAAGCGTGACTTGATAGATAAATACGTAGAAGCTGTACCAATGCCAGTTTTAGAAGTTCTGCCTCTGATTGAAGATATCCGTGTTTCCCGTGTGAAGGGCAAGACGTTGTTTGAAATGGCAGATATAGACCCTTCTTTGAACTACGTTTGCGATTATTACTTAAACATCGCTGACCAACTTTTGGCACTACCAGAAGGTGTTGTTCCTAAAGACGCCCAAGATAGGGAATTATTCTCTTTATTATCCGATTTTTACTTAAATCCGAATAAACCACAGGTTCCTAATCCGGAAGAAGAATTAGACTTGATGATTGTATAAATCATTTAGATCTCAGGATGAGAATATGGCCTTCTTCTATAGCTTTACAGATTCACTGAAGCAAAAATGGTTGCAATTTTTTCAAGTCAATCGTGACTGGATTAAGTTGCACATGGAGGTAGAATCAGTCTATACGCCTGACGGCGGCAAGCGACCACCATCTTACCTCATCCTGGGAGTAGCTAATGCGCTCGAACCGAAGCTAGCGCAGTTGATGCTACCTTTTTCTAAATTGAATCCTGACGCAGATACCTTGATTGAGGTGTTGGATTTAAATTTTGATCCTGACATTGCTCTAGGAAACCGTGTTATTCCCAAACCAGAGGAATCGTCGCAGGAAGATGAATCAGCAGTTGTCACGGAAGAAATATACCATGATGAAACGTTGACAAATCAACAGACAAATGATCTGGTGAACAATGCGATCGCCCATGATTTGGAAATGAGCTACGACCATGAAGAAACACTCATGGTTCCAGATAGCATGGTGCGGGATGAACTCAGAGCAATGGCAACGGAACATCTCAATAGCTCCAATGAGAATTTATCACGCCCAAGTCACAACTGTGACAACGAGTCGCAGCAAACATCCCAATCAGATGTAGCAGATGAATTTGGCGATATTTCCTTTGACGCCATGAAGGAAGCAGACAGCACAATCTCCGCCACAGCTGCGCCTGAAGAAAACGAGTTTGCTGATGTGTTGTCGGATGTTTGGAGTACTGAGACAAGTTCTCTCAAGAGTGAATCAAATACAGATTTTTTTGGGGAAGAACTATCAAATAACGGTTTTGATGACTCGGAAATCGCCCGTCTCTTCCCCAACACGTAATACACAAGGAGTTTAGTCAATTGTCCAGAGTCAAGAGTTTTTACTAGTAACGATTGACAATTGACAATTGACAATTGACTCTTAAAAAATTAAGGGGAGAATATATCGAAATGACTCTTGCTCAACCAGAAGCTTTAAATTTTGAGTGTGAAACTGGAAATTACCATACCTTTTGCCCTATTAGCTGTGTAGCTTGGTTATACCAAAAAATTGAAGATAGCTTCTTTTTGGTAATTGGTACAAAAACTTGTGGCTACTTCCTGCAAAATGCGATGGGGGTAATGATTTTTGCAGAACCCCGTTACGCAATGGCAGAGTTAGAAGAAGGCGATATTTCGGCCCAACTGAATGATTATGAGGAATTAAAGCGCTTGTGCTTGCAGATCAAACGCGATCGCAATCCCAGCGTAATTGTCTGGATCGGCACTTGCACTACCGAAATCATCAAAATGGATTTAGAAGGCTTGGCCCCCAAGCTGGAAGCCGAAATCGGTATCCCCATTGTTGTCGCCCGTGCTAACGGTTTAGACTACGCTTTCACCCAAGGAGAAGACACAGTCTTAGCTGCAATGGCTACACGTTGTCCAGATAAAGCTCCTGTGGTAGAAGCAGAGAAAAACGAGCGCAACGCTATTCAAAAGCTACTCAACTTTGGTAAGAAGAAAGAAGAAGTTGCCCAAGAAGAGTCTGAGTACGTAAATCATCCCCCGCTAGTACTATTTGGTTCACTCCCCGATCCCGTAGTTACTCAGCTGACTCTAGAACTGAAAAAGCAAGGTATTAAAGTTTCTGGCTGGCTACCTGCCAAGCGTTTTACAGAACTGCCTGTAATTGAAGAAGGGTATTATGTTGCTGGTGTCAACCCCTTCCTCAGCCGTACCGCTACAACTCTCATGCGGCGTCGCAAATGCAAGCTCATCGGCGCACCCTTCCCCATCGGTCCAGATGGAACTCGTGCTTGGATTGAGAAAATTTGCTCGGTTTTTGGTATTACCCCCCAAGGTTTAGACGAACGAGAAGCCCAAATTTGGAAAGGTTTGGAAGAATACATCAAACTAATTCGTGGCAAGTCTGTATTCTTCATGGGTGACAATTTGTTGGAAGTTTCCCTCGCCCGCTTCTTGGTACGCTGCGGTATGACTGTGCATGAAATAGGCATTCCCTATATGGACAAGCGCTACCAAGCTGCTGAATTAGCCTTGCTGGAGAAGACTTGCAAGGAAATGGGTGTACCTATGCCTAAGATTGTGGAGAAACCAGACAACTATAATCAAGTCCAACGCATTTACCAGTTGCAGCCTGACTTGGTTATCACTGGTATGGCTCACGCCAACCCCTTAGAAGCACGTGGAATTAACACTAAGTGGTCTGTAGAATTTACATTTGCTCAAATTCACGGTTTTACCAACGCCCGTGACATCCTTGAGTTAGTCACTCGTCCCCTACGTCGCAATAACAGCCTCAAAGATTTAGGTTGGGACAAATTGGTGAAGGAAGAAGCCAAAATTTAACAGTTATCAGTTCACTGTTGTTAATTCAAATTTTTTGCCTTGGTATCCCTGTAGATAAAGCAGAAGGGAAACGAAGCGATCGCAATTAAGCGATCGTTTTTTATAGTGCTGTAATATCAAGTTCGGCTAATTGCTTACAATATTATGCTTCGCTCTTGGTCATCGGGCATTGGGCATTGGAAAATTATCAGTATCTTAATTACCCATTACCCATTACCCATTACCAGCCCACGGGACAGTATAAGTATTTAAGCGAACACAGGGAGGGTTTCTTTTTATTTCTCATATCAGTATAAAGAAAAGAAAAAAGCCAGTGCCAAGAATACCACTGGCGAGAATGAATCCAAGAGCACAAGGTTCGCTGAGCTAAAATTAAGAATTACAGAAAATCATTATTTTATAAAGGTATATGCAACAATCATGCAACATGATGATTGTTTGTCCTTGGTGTGATGCTTCAATAGAACTCTCTTGGAAATGATACAAGGGTGTGGGGTGTAGCAGGAGTGCGAAATACATTCTCTCGACTAATGCTACGAAATTTAATGCATATTTGGCTGTGGCATTTAATCAGCCACAGCGTAGACCGATAGCTTATACCAAAGCTACTAGTGGTCTATCGCAAAAATTATGAGAAGTTGTGAGGGGTCAGATCCCCGACTTCTTGAATGAGTCGGGGATCTTGTAGCGCAGCTATGGCTGATATCTTATGGATCAAGGGAATATTTTATGACAATGTAAATAGTTTTATTTTTCTTGAGTGAAAAACTTGCATCTTGAAACTTTGGTACACCAGTTTTTATTGAAATTGTCGGATTATTAGAAACACCAAAACCCTCTTGTGGGAGACCTAAAAAGTTTCTGTTTAATTTATAATCTCCATCTTGATCATCTACTACAGCAACAGCATAAGTTCCAGGTTTTAATCCGTAGAAGTCCTTGTTTATAGAATTTCCTTGAATTTGAACGCAACCGCTTTGTACTTCGCTAGTATCAGTGAAAGGAAACCCTTGTTCATCATTATGGATTCTCAGGCAAATTTGTCCCTTTTGATGACGAATTCCATCTACTACAACAGTTAGTTTTATATTGGAATTAGCATTTGAATTTGCTGTTGCTAAATCCAAGATTACAAAATTGGAGAGCAAAAACAGACAAAAGAGAGTGATTCTTTTTATCATAATATGTTTGCAATTTGTAGTTTTGGCTAATTTTCAAGACTTCATTTTGCTATGACATCAATTTTTGAATATCTGTTATTTGCAGCCATTCCTGTGTGCGCCGCATTCCTTCTTCTAGATCAATTTTTGGTTGAAAATTCAACATATTTTGTGCTTTGGCAATAGAATAAGCGTAGGGACGAGAGAGAAAATCTACAGTTTCTGGCAGAAGATCGGGTTTTTTCCGAAAAAGTTTTTGTCCCTGTTCCCGCACCCGCAGTAATAATTTGGCTTCATCTTTTGGTAAAGAATAAGGTACAGGTAAATTTGCCATTTCAGCTAAGCGAGTAAAATATTCTCTCCAGGAAGTTTGCTGCCCATCGGTGATGTTAAAGATTTCTCCGTGTGCTTCCTTTTCGATCGCAAGAAAGATGCCATCAATCAAATTATCAATATATAGATGGTTAATGACTCCTCGTCCATCGTTAATTAATGCAAATAATTTTTGCTGCATCATCAGTAGTGGTCGGACTATCCAAGGAATACTCCCCGGTCCGTAAACATCTCCTGGTCTGATAATGATAATTCCAAAGCCTGGGGGCGCATGGAGTTGTAAAAGTGCTTCTTCGGCTTCTATTTTTGTCTGGCAGAAAGGATTATTCTCACCACGCAGTGGTCCATCTTCCGTAATGCCATCAGGATAGTTGAAGCCATAAACCATAGCGCTGGAGAGATGAGTAAAGATTTTGACACCAGCACTCTTGGCAGCTTTAGCCATGTTGACGGTTCCACCAACGTTGACCTCACGAAAATGTTTGAGCGATCCACTTTCTTGGACAATGCCAGCTGTATGCAAAACGATGTCTACTCCCTGACAAGCCTTGTAGGCAGTCGTAGGATCAGTGACGTTGCCAATCATAACCTCCGCACCTAGTTTTTGTGCTTGTTTAGCTTTTTCGGCAGAACGTGCCAAACCACGAACTTTCATCCCTCGTGCTATGGCTAGCTCAGCAGTTCGTAAGCCGATAAATCCACTAATTCCCGAAATAAAAAGTGTTTGTTCACAGAGGTTCATAAAACTTACTCACTTTATTTGTGGAACCAATCCAAAATCGAACGATCGCGTCTACGAGCTTGACGAGCAACACTACTCAAAGCACCAGGAGCAATTGAGGTTAGCTGCTGTCGGGGGATTGCAACTACTTGATCAGTAAAAGTGAATTTTGGATTTTTGCAAGCTTTCACAATACAAGCAAGCATATGATCAGCAAGAATTTCCGCAGTTTCCTGACTAATTGCAGGTTCAGAAAACATGAAATTCAAAAACATTTTTTCTTCAAAAGTTAGAACAGCAACACACAAACCTCTAAATGCTGCATTAGCAGTCACAAAGCTAATTTCTTCAAGTTCAAATACACCATAATTTGCAGGAATGTTGACTCTACCTATATTCGTGACACCCACTGTTGAAAATACCTGATGAGGATAAGTGAGAAGAAAGTTGATCAACAGCTTGGTTAAGAAAGGTAAGCAGAAGACCCGCTCACTTTCTAAAGTTGCTTTTATCTGTTGTCTTCTGTCGCGAGCTAAATCCCAGAAGCTTGTATTGGTTCTGAGGTTATGACATGAGATATCACCAGAAACTAATACACCTAAATGCTCATTACTAATGTTTGGTTGAAGTCGGTTACGCAAATTAATTGGCGACCAACAGCTGAGGTTGACATTTGTTTTTTTCCCAGGAGTAATTTTTCTACCTGCTGCAAACAACATCGCTGCACACAAAGCAGCGTGTACCGTTGTCTTGTTCTTTCTACAAGCGTTTAGCAACTTTGTCGTTTGTGCTTCGTTGAGCTTTCTGTGAACTATACCAGTGCGACGTGATTCAATCGGTAGGAATTTTTCAAACTTCAAAGTTTGTGGTCGGTAGTAAATATCTTTTAACAGAA
>NZ_AJLL01000050.1 GCF_000317225.1 Fischerella thermalis PCC 7521 | reverse complement strand
AAGTAATCCGTTAATTCGACAAATCGTAACTATGCTATATGTTGTGGCACGGCGATTCAAAATCTCCAGCGCTTGCTCGTAACAAGAGAGTTTCCTATCATAGAGCATAAGTATTTATATTTTGAAATTGAAAGGCAGAAGGCTGATATCTTAATTAATATCAAGTTCGGCTAATTGCTTACGATATTATGCTTCGCTTTTGATCGTTAGACCTCTTGCAAAAAGATTTTTACCCCACCCTAACCTTAAGCGAAATCGGGGAGGGAACTAAATCTTCCCCACGTTCACAGGGGGATTGAGGGTAGGGCTAATTCGACTTTTGCAAAAGGTCTATTGGTTTTTTCGTTACCAATTACCAACCTACGCGACAGTATTAGGTATTCAAGCAAACATGAAATTAAGATGTTTTTACTGTTGGCGACCAGAACCTAGACGAGTAACACTGCTCAAAGCACCAGGAGCAATTGAGGTTAGCTGCTGTCGGGAGATTGCAAATACTTGATCAGTAAAAGTGAATTTTGGATTTTTGCAAGCTTTCACAATACAAGCAAGCATATGATCAGCAAGAATTTCCGCAGTTTCCTGACTAATTGCAGGTTCAGAAAACATGAAATTCAAAACCATTTTTTCTTCAAAAGTCAAAGCAGCAACACACAAACCTCCAAATGCTCCCAATGCGGGAATAAAGCTGATTTCTTCAAGTTCAAATACACCATAATTTGCAGGAATGTTGACTCTACCTATATTCGTGACACCCACTGTCGCAAACATTTGACGAGGGTAAGTGAGAAGAAAATCGGTTAACAGCTCAATTAACAATGCTGAACAGAATACCCGATCGCCTTCTAAACTTGCTTCCATCTGTTGTCTTCTGTCGCGAGCTAAATCCCAGAAGCTTGTATTGGTTCTGAGGTTATGACATGAGATATCACCAGAAACTAATACACCTAAATGCTCATTACTGATGTTTGGTTGAAGTCGGTTACGCAAATTGATGCTTGACCAGCAGCTGAGGTTGACATTTGTTTTTTTCCCAGGAGTAATTTTTCTACCTGCTGCAAACAACATCGCTGCACACAAAGCAGCGTGTACCGTTGTCTTGTTCTTTCTACAAGCGTTTAGCAACTTTGTCGTTTGTGCTTCGTTGAGCTTTCTGTGAACTATACCAGTGCGACGTGATTCAATCGGTAGGAATTTTTCAAACTTCAAAGTTTGTGGTCGATACCGAATCTCTTGTAAGACATG
>NZ_AJLL01000049.1 GCF_000317225.1 Fischerella thermalis PCC 7521 | reverse complement strand
GAGTAATCCGTTAATTCGACAAATCGTAACTATGTTGTATGCACCAGCACGACGATTTACGATTTCTATAACTTGCTCCAAAGGAGAAAGTTTTCTGTCGTAGAACATAAGTATTGTATATTGTATTTCATGATTTGTACTCAATCGAATTAAATTCAGCGATCGCTTAATTTTGTCTTCAAAGAAGCAAAATGTTTGCCACCAAGTTCAATTTGTCCTTGTGTACATCCAGCCTGCAATCTTTGTACTAGATACTCCAAATCATGAGCTATAAAATTTGTGCCATGATCTGGTTCTATCAAACTTACTAACGCTGGATTGTCTACCTGTTGATTTGCCAAGCTAGAAATTCCCAAAAAATTCAATACTCCGGATTCATAAGTACCACAAGGAACTGAAGGGTTGTTGATTCCAACGCAGTATTCATTCTGTTTAAACCATTCAGCTGCTGGGTAGCCGTGGAAGTGAACAATTGGCGCACCATTTTTAATCAGATCTGGTGTATATAAGGCAGCAGACAAACTAATAGCAAGCATGACATAGATATCATAAGAAGGTTTGATATCTACTAGCTCTGGATTAATACCATTTGGTAATTGCAGAAATAACTTTTCTTTCAAACCAATCCGAATGATATCGCTTTCCAAGTTTAAATCTGTTTTGTTTGCACCGGAACGAGAACTAACAAGCCAAATATCTGGGATTTGCTTATATCTATATTCTGCTTTTACCTTGGTTTTTATGTAATACCTACCTTTTTCATTCTGACGAAATTCATCACTACTAAATCCTGCAACAGATAATAGATTTTGCCACTCATCTTCAGTTATTTCTGGTTCACCAACATATTGTGGAGGTTCAACATAAGCAACAAAACCATAAGAAACGCCTGTCCTCCCATTCACTATGACATTCACAATATCTCTATGGGATTTCCTTTTGATAACTTCACAAAGCTTAAAGCCTGGCGGAAATAGACCTGTAGATGCTAGTTCGTTACCTAATTTCACAAGTTTTTCAGCATAGCTAGATTCATGAGGCTTATACTGCTCTAAAGTAAATCTATTCAGTAATAGTGGATATATTGGTACAAAAACTTTAGGAACCAGGGAATTCAAAACAAAATATTCCATCTCCTTTCTAGGAAAAATAGAATCTGAGAGATTCATATTTAAAATGGAAATTTTGTCCTTGGAAACACCAATAACCATTTCTGAAAATGTTCTAACCAGAGTGTTTATCCCAATGTTTATTTTTTCTTGATAATTGATGAGAGGATTGACAAAATCCTTATCGATTTCACTCAGGATAATTACTTGAGTGTTAGTTGGATCTTCAATATATTTAGCTACATGATCTTCTGCCCAACTACTCAATTTAGCGATTCTAGAAACAGAAATATGTTGATTATTCAAGATGAATTGAGAATACACATAATAAAGCATTTCTGCTACATATACACCTAATTTTCTGATAAAATTTGGATTTTTTTCTACATCAATTACCGCATCTATCTCTGCTTTTACCCCCCTAATTTTCAGGCTCTTATTGAAGTTAATTAATGGCAAGTTAACATCATAGTAAAATTCAGTTGTTGCTTCTTCCCAAGATAAAATTTTTACTCCATAATTGCTGAGCTTCTCTGCTAGTTCTTCTCGAAATTTAATAATTTCTATCTGTTTATAACCCTTTGGTAATGGTCTAAATGTCACCGTTAGTTTTTGAGCCATCACTCTGGGATCAATAACTGGTGGCTTATATTCCACAGCTGATTTTTTAACAAATCCCCCGATTAAACGACCAATGGTTTGCAGGCTTAGTCCCATACTTAGTGGAACAGAAGCAGCTTTAGTGGTGACATCTCTATCACGTAGCAAGGTTAGTATTTCTGATTTATGAGCAGTTAGTTCTGCTTGCATTTCTGGTGTCATTATTCCCTTAGGAGAACGAAGATTTAGTTTTTCGTTATCGACCCACAAGTGAACACCTTTTTGAATCAGATTTTCCAAAAGATCGTATGCATTCATAGTTGTAGAATCCCTCAATAGGACTGTGGATTTTGAATTTTAGATTCATTCAATTTAAAATCTAAAATTCTTTGTAGCGGATTATGTTCAAATCTCAAAAATCTCTGAATCCGAATCTGCCAATTCTTCTGCTAAACGTTTGCTGAGCATTTCAATTGTGGGGTAATGCCACAATAGAATTAGAGATAGTTTAAATCCAAGCAATTTCTCTGCTCTACTAGCAAGAACCATCCCTTGTGCTGAATCCAAGCCATAACTATCCAAAGGTTCTTGGATATCTATCTCATTGGGTTCAACTCCCAGCATCTCAGAAATGTTAGATACTAGCCAGGCTTGGATTTCTTCTGCCGTATATGACCGCTTTACACCTGAATTAATGACAGACTGACTCATATTCACACCTGTAAAGTAAAGGAATTGGGACAATACTGAAAATTACGTTAATTCATAGGTGGGGTTGTTCAACTAGCTAGCGATCGCACAAATCCAGATTAAACTACGTAAGTTTGAATTGATGGGTTTTTAGTAAGCGCTAAAGCGCCAAAACGTTCATTACGAACTAATAAGTATTCTCACGGACAACAGACTTGGAGAACTTATGAAAGAATTTAATGTTATTTTGGATAGCCTTACTAATCGAGCCTCCTGTAGCCATAACACGCATTTCACGATTAATAGGCCATGTGTAGTCTAGTTTGTCGAAAAATCTGCACAGTTCTGAAATGAGACGTTGATGGTACTTCAAATTCAAATGTAAACCTTCATGCTCATGACAGAAGCATCTCTCTATCCAAAAGAGTGCTTCTTGGGTAGACATACCAAATAGAGGAGACCGTAATATCTTATAGACTAAGGGTATGACAAAGAGTTGGTCTGGAGAAAAGCTCGCAACTGCACCAGCAGAAAGCCCATTCAGAATGGTAAGTTGCATCATGTAAATTGAAAAATTTGCCATGAATTTCTCATAAGCTGTTGGCTTTGGAAAGTCCTTGTACAATTCTTGAGCGATCAGCAACGAAGTTGTAGTATGAAAAGATTCGTCCAAGAAATGGTAGTGAGAGACAGCCGTGGGAGATGGGATAAACTCACCTTTCTTTTCTAACTTCCTGAAATACTGAGAACGGCTGTATTCTGTTAGCTTGAGAAGCATATTGGCGATGAAGCGCAAGGCATAGTATTGTGATGCTAAGAAAGGTGTACTTCCCCAGTTAAAGCCGAATAACTGACGTATTGGTCCAGGCGACAAACGCCCAACCAGACCCTTTTGAATCACCTTGGACTCATTCCCTGTGAGAGGATCACCAACTATTACCTTACCTAGTATGGCCATCTCCGTCATGTTACCAATCGTGCGAAAAGCATGAATATGGTGACGTTCCTGTGAAGTTTCTACATCCAGTTCATGACAGAGGGTTTCGTAACCGCCTATGTTGTAAAAAACACTACCTGTTACTTGATTGTAAAGAGCTGTGTTAACTTCGCTAGCAGCAGTAAGATTGTAACCTCCAACCCAAAATAGATGATTAAGAGCAATCTTTTGTGAGGGGGAAACTGCATCGTAGAGTGGAGTGCCATAGAGGATTGAAAACTCAGGGTCACTCCAATAATGATTTTTGTGGTTGCTGTAATCAAAACTTTGATCTAACTCGGTTATTTTCTCGGTATAGTTGGACTCCCTGTTACGCCGATAGTTGATTTCCGTGGCTTTTAAATGCTTCTTGATCGGTGTATCAGATTTGTTTTGTAGTTGTTTTTTTATCTTTGACTCTTCGGTGTCATCTATCATATGTCCCTCTTCATGGATTCTGTAACATCAAAGATTTGATGTGTTATGAAGTTTTTCAAACAACATCTAAATACCTGTTTTTAAGCGCCACTAAAATCTTGTAAAGTACCTGACTCAGAATCAAGTTTGGCTATCCAGCTATCCACTGACCCAGCATTAATCGCTCCAAAGGAACCCTCAGTAGTTCCTGTTACGTAGACATTACCAAAATTGTCTAATGTAATACTGGTGGCAGCATCAGACTTGGATGTACCAAACTGTTGAATCCACAACTGCTTGCCTTCATTGTCGTACTTGGCAATCCAGGCATCATTAGAGCCAGCATTGCTTCCTTCCAAGTTTTTGTCAGTATACCCCACTAGAAAAATATTGCCATTGGAATCGACCTTCATGCTCGAGGATGCATCATCACCACAAGTGCCAAACTGTTTTATCCACAGTCGATTACCATCGCTGTCATATTTGGCAATCCAAGCATCATTAGATCCAGCATTTTTTCCTCCCAAGTTACCCAAAGTCCATCCTGTCATGTAGACATTGCCTTGGCTGTCTGTGTCAATCCCCTTAGGGAATTCAAAATCCTTAGTACCAAACTGTTTCGTCCACTCCAACTGACCACTATTGTTGTCATTCTTGGCAATCCAGACATCATATTGCCCAGCATTCTTTCCTCCCAAGTCCCCCAGAGTCCAGCCTGTAGAATAAACACTGCCATCATTACTGACAGTTACAGCATAAGCTTCATCAAAAGCGGAACTGCCAAACTGTTGAAACCACAGCTGGTTGCCATTGCTATCATACTTAGTTACCCAGGCATCATCCGCAAAGACATTAGGCTGAAAAAATAATCCTTCCTGTTGTTGCTCAATAGTGAATCCTGTGAGGTAAACACTACCATCGTCATCAACTTTCATGCTAAAGGAAGCATCAATCAGTTCAGTTCCAAACTGTTGAACCCACTGCTGATTACCATCGCTATCATACTTGCCCACCCAGACATCATAATTTCCTTCTCCTTGATTGGCTCCTCCAAAATCGCCTTTCGATATTCCCGCTACATAGAAGTTACCTTTGTTGTCAGCAACGATGCTAGTAGCTAAGTCAGAATAAGGAGTGCCAAACTGTTGAACCCACTGCTGATTGCCATCGCTATCATACTTACTCACCAAGACATCATTAGATCCCGCATTATCTTTTCCGAATGAGCTACTGATTACTCCTGCTACATATAAATTGCCAAAGGGATCTGTGGTTGAACTTGTAAGTATGTCAAAATCAGCAGTTCCCAATTGCTGGATCCTCCCTTGTACTGGTTCAGGTGGTGGGGTGTAACCCTCATACTGGAAGTAGTTTCCCTCAAGACTCAAATGGTGAGTGCCAGGCAAAACAGCTACAAGGTCAGGTACAGTTCCCTGCTTCCAAAATATTGCTGCTCCTGCGGGAGATTTGAGCAAGTAGTAATCTTTTGGAGCGCCATGTAGCTGAATGACATCTTGCCAAGGATTGAAGTCTAAAATTGTAGCAAATTGTTTTAAACCAAAATCAAGTCCTTTACTACTGGTGTAATATGGCTGTTTCCAATCACCGAGAACAAATCTGTCGTCCCAGCGAAGCTGACTACCCTCTAGCGCTGCCATGAAGTCTGCATCACCCAGGATAATATCCATTTGCGGTTGAGCGAAATGGTCATCACCAGGTTTCAAACCCACAAAAGTATCATTTCCGGAGCGACCCCACATGATTTCACTGCCTTCGCTCCTGAAAAGCAAGTCGGTGCCAGGTGTACTTACATTAAACACCCTTAAAAAGTAGGCATTGATATCACTTTCCAATTTGCTCAATAGATTTTCCATCTGAATTAAACCTGGAGCAATTATTTAAATCTTTTAAGCAATAAGGCAGAGAGCATAAGGGAAGAGGGTTTGACTTGTTTTTTTCCTTCATAACGGGTAGTGCAAACATTCACCGCATCTGTCTTCACCCGTCGATGTTGAGTTTGTTGAATAGTGGCCACGCAGCACACATTAAACCACTGTCAAAAGCATATAAGCGTATAAAAATCTAGCACTTTCGGGAACTAGGCAAAAGATTTTATCACCTTGTTCCAGTTTTCCAGATGACACTAATTCTTCTAACATAACAAAGATAGAGGCAGAACCTGTATTACCTTTGTAGGTTAAGTTAGTAAACCATTTATCCAAAGGAATCTCAAATCCAATTTCCATCAACTCATCGTAAAGCGGTTGTCTAAAATGTTCTGATGAGTAGTGAGGCAAACACCAAGTGATCTCATTTGCTTTGAGACTATGTTTATCCCGGACTTGTAACAAGCCTTTTTTCCCATAGGACACTACATTTTCTCCTAGCAATTTTACATCCTGCTTTAAGGCAAAATAACTCTCCTTCCATAGTTCTTCTGGATTTTCGACTTCCCGCCACCCTTGTAAAGAACCATCAACTCTCTTGACACCCCCTGCATACATACAAGTCTCTAGTTCATTGGCAAAAGAGATGATTTCAACCCAATCTATTCTAAGTGAAATACCATTTTGACGAGGAGTATCCGTTATCAGCACTGCTGCTGCGGCATCAGAAAGCATCCACCTCAAAAAATCCTTCTCAAAAGCTATGATCGGTTTTGCTTCCAAATCTTGAATTTTTGCTTCTATTTCTGGTTGAAAGTACACTCCCTTAAATGCAGTTGATGCAAGTTCTGATCCTGTTGTTACAGCATTTTTACTCCAACCAGAAGATACGTTCATATATCCATACTTGAATGCAGTCATCCCTGAGCAGCAAACACCACTTGTAGCTACAACCTCACAGGGAGGACATCCAAGTTCTCCATGCACCATAAGAGCATGGTTAGGAATAATCTGATCTGGAGAAGATGTGCCACAAACCAAACACTCTATTTCTTCTAACGAAATATTAGTGTTTTTTACAAGAATACGTACTGCTTCGGCTGTTAATTGTGCATTAGTATGGGTTTGCTTGCCAGTTTTTGGATCTATTGCATAATATCTAGATTTGATACCGTTGTTTTTGAGGATGCGATTTTTAGAACGAGAAGGCTTTCCGTTGACTAACCCAAGAACATTTTCAATTTCCTCATTATTTACCGGTTCATTAGGTAGAAATACTCCTAGACCTGTAATATATGCTGAAGTCATAATCTTCTCCAAAGAACTGAGCAAAACTTTAAATTTTAAAACGTGTTTCCCTGAAAGCAATTAGTTATTGTTCACTGCTAATCCACACCAGATGGGGATTTGAGAAGCTCAACATAAGATGCTATTTTTTTATGAATCAGTGGAGCAAAAAGAAGTTGAACGACAGTGGAAACTATAAGGACAATTGGAATAGCAAATATGAGCTGAACTGCAAAGATGCAGACTATTGGTATTCTGCTCCAGCTCCCCTGTTTACCAAAAAAACGAGCTATCTTAGCCCAGGGACGATATACCAAGCGCCCAATAAATTCTGGAATGACATAGCGTTGATTCACTTCAACCGCCCCAAGTCCTTGAAGCATTGGTTGACGCGAAGAATCACTTAAGGCTGCGAGATTATTAGCTATCCGCTTCCCAAATCTTGATAGTGCATAAATATCCTCATCTCTAACACCAGCAGCAGGTAACACTCCCAAAAATCTGTTTTTTTTCCCAGTCAACAGTAACCGGGGAGTGGTGATAAAAGTAGCCAAAGGTGGCCCTTGGTGAGTCAAAACCACATTGTCAATATGAATTCCTCCGACTTCAGCAATCATTTTCTTCATCGTTTCTGAGGCAGAGTGCCACATATTTCTACAGACTACTAAAGTAATAACTTTCGTATTCTCTAAAACTTTGGCATACTTGGATTTTAAAAAACCCTGAATTGGTAAAGATGGAGCTAAAAACCAAACCTGATAAGCAAGAATAATTAGATCAAATTTCTCATCATTACCAAATTTCGGTGGATAGATTTCCGGCGGCTCCCCGTTCACACATTCTGGAAAAACATCAAAAAATTTATATAAGCTCCAAGGAAAAGGATAATTATCTTTTGGTTTTATACACTCCCAGGTAAGCTCAATTTCTGCTGTTTGGAGAAATTTAGTAAAAGATTCGACTGCACGAGTCACATCTCCCGATTGTGAGTAGTAAACTACCAATACACGTTTCATGACTGTAGGTAGAAAAAGTAGTTAGGAAAGTTGTGAACTAGATAACAGGAGAATACTGATATTATGCTTCGTTGTTGGGCATGGGAAAATCATCAGTATCTTAATTACCAATTACCCATTACCAATTACCCATTACCTATTACCAGCCCACGCGACAATATAAGTATTCAAGCGAACATAATATTAAGTCTTATTGTGGTCGATACTGCATGTAGGTAGCTGGCATTTGCAATCCTTGCATTTTCAAACTTTGGATGCGGAATAAATATGCAGCACCTCTCATAATATGGTTAGCAACATCAACCACTTTGCGATTATTTGGATCAGCAAGATAAGAACCCCTGACCCAATCATTAAAACTACCCATTGCTGGACCACACCAGATTTGATAATCAGTTTCTCGACCTTTTTCCCCAGAATTAGACCAGCGAGACGACAATCCAAGATACCAGCGAAAAATTAGAGCCATCTTCATTTTGGGATTGTTGGCAGCTTTAATTAACTTATCGGGATTTCTTTGAGATAAATAAGTAGTGGTTTCTTTCCAAATTACTTCCAGATTCTTTTTAAAAACTTGTTTTTCTAGTTTCTCTCTTTCTAAAGGTGGAATGTCTTCAATTGAGTTATAGTTTTTGTATAAATCAAACAGTTTTTGTGCCCGGAGGGGAAAGAAAGTTCCTCTTTTAAGAACTTGAAGTTTTACTCCCATTTCAAACATATCAGCTGCTGGGGCCATCATCACGTCAGTCATCTCGGCTTGAGCTAGTAATTGTTTTGTATATTGAGAAGTTCCAGCTTCAACGCAAGACTGGTTGATAGAGCCAGTGACAATATAAGCAGCACCCATCATAAAAGCGGCTAATGCTGATTGGGGAGTTGCTATTCCTCCTGCTACTCCGACTCTGACAGCTTGTTCGTAACAGTATTTTCTTTGAATTTCATCTCTCAATTCCAAAATTGAAGGTAAAAGGCAAACTAGAGGACGATTATCCGTATGACCACCAGAATCTGCTTCTACAGTGATGTCATCTGCCATTGGGACTTGTTCGGCTAGTTTTGCCTGTAATTCACTGATGAGGTCTTGTTCAACTAATCGCTTGAGAATGTTTGTAGGGGCAGGTTGAATAAATTTAGTTGCAACTTCTCTGCGAGAGATTTTAGCAATGACTTTATTTTTGATTTCGATTTCATTAGCTGCACTTAAACCCAGCCCAGCAGCTCGATAGTAAACAATGTTGTCAGTCAAATCCAGAAAGGCAGAGGCTTCTATTGTTCTCATCTGATATTTGAGATACAAGTCAACGACACTGCGTTCAATAGCAGGTTCGCTAGGACTGTGGAGCAAGTTAAAAGCGTAAGGTCCTTTTGGCAAGGCTTGTTGAATGCGGTTAATGGCTGCTTCCACACGGGAAGCAGCTAAACCTCCAGCACCAAATGAACTTAATATTCTCTCTCTACCAAGAGCAATTACTAATTCTTCAGAAGCAATACCATGAGCCATCGCCCCAGTGGCGTAGGCGTATTTCACGCCATGAAATTCCAAGAAAGTTGGATCGCCTAATTGTTGAATACTGAGGGGTGGAACAGCTATGAGCATTTCCACTTTTCCTGCTTGTCCATGATTGGAATTGTACAAATAACCTTCGTTGGTGACGCCGATTTGACTTTCAATCCTGACAATGTAACAAGGTTTATCTAAATTCAGCACTTTAGCTTTTATACCCTCTTCATCAAAAGATACAGAGTCTAAAGAACCTTGCCAAGTTTGATTATGATTGGGCAAGAATGTGGAAAATTTGAGGTTTTGAGAAGTTTTATACGGTAAAGTGTCTACACTAGTCACGTTTTTAGCCTTTTATTGTCTAGGGAGTTTGTAGTTAAAGCTATTAGTTAGTTGTTGATTTCAGCTCTTTCAAGGTGACTGGTAAGGTAAAATCTCTTTTTTCTCTCTGTGTTCTCTGTGCCTCTGTGGTTAAATTAATAACTTATAACCCGATGCAGAGGACACAGAGATAAGAGGTTACAGAGAAGTTGATTGTAGAAAGTTTTTATCTAGCTTGAAAGGCTAAATTATTACTCTCTGGCTGAATGCTCGTTATCTACGTCATTTTTATCGAAAATATGCTGCAAACAATCTAATTGACGCTGAATTATTAGACTAATTTGCAGTAGTGATTCTTGTCGAAATTGTAAAAAATTAGCATGAGATTTGGTGAACTGGGATGTGTTTTCACTCAGCTTTTGATATAAATCATTGCGTAAGTTTAGTACATGTAATTTAGAAACATAACTATGTTTTTTTAAAGAAGAAGTAGGAGGATACTGGTATTTTTTTTGTTGTTCACCTGTTGTGGTAAAGTCAGGTTTTGGTGATTCTTCTACAAATTCTAAGCTTTTGATACGACCTTGCTGAAAGTAAGGATTTAAGCGTTCAAATTCCCTTAGATCAAGTGGTTTATATTGTTGTTTTTTATTATTCTGAATCAGAGTGTCTGAAGTTGGATTTTGGAAATTTTTCTGGTCTTTCTTGGTTAATGCTGTGAAGTTAAACTCGCTACCGTTCAATGTTATGGTTCTAAGCTTGGGCTGAATTTGTCTGGTATTTTCTTGGACTTGAGAATACAGTGGTGATAAGTCCATGTTGACTCTGTGACTGAGGAGTTTGGCTAATGCTTTCACAATACAAGTATGCTCGTCTATTCCTCTCTTATTGAGAGAAACTGTGATGTGTTCTTTTTGCTTGAGGGTTCGACTAATCCATCTGGAACAATTACTTCCAGCGCCTACTTCGATAAATATTCTGCTACCGTCTTCCCAGACGCGCTCAACTAGCCGAGGAAAATCAAGCTGTTGAATAAGTACTTTGGCAATGTTGTTACCAACAGAATGACTATCGAGGGTAATAGGTTTATATTCTGCTGCCGAATAAAAAACGGTGTTTGGTATGTTTTGGATAGGTAAGGTATTTAGTTTAACAAGTGCGTCGTGTTCAGAACGTATAGCCTCGCAATGAATTACATGATTGAAAGGGGCACGAAAAGCATCGCAATTTAGGGTTTGAATTATCCTTTGACAGGCTTGTGTATCACCAGCGATCGCTACTTCTTCTGGAGTATTAATTAAAGTTAAATAGACGCGCTCTTCATTTTTGAGAGCCTCCCTGACACGGGAAACTGGACACATGAGTATATATGTACTCCAAAATTCTTTGCCTTCACTATTCTGTTCCTGAGTCAATCCCCAGTATTTACGAACTGCGTTTTTAGGGCCAGACAATTGTGTTTTAAATAAAGCAGATGAGTTCAAATCCTCACTACCTTCGTGAAAGTGAGCCCAGATTCCCTGAGAAAGCATCATGCTAGTTTCGCCCAGGCTATAGCCAAAGACAGAATGGGGCTGTAGTTGGAAATAATTCTTGAGAATTGCACTCAAGAGTCCAGCAACGCCAACTTCTGATTCAAGCATTGCGACTGGATCATCGATCAATTGCTGTTCGAGGGCTTCTAATTGCTTTGTGGATAATTTACTCAGGCTTCTAGGATAGAGAAGTTTCTCTATGTTGAGGACACGACTGTAAACGCTTTGAATGACAGGATCTTCGTAAATTTTGGGAAACAAGCGGAAGAGATTCCGGGCAATGCCAACATAAGAACTGTAAGCACCAGGGTAAACGAAAGCAACATTGCCTTTGTTAGTCAGTGGTTTGGGCGTAAAATAGCTACCTACCGGGGTTTGCCAGTCTTTGCCTGTATTAAAAGCATCAGCAACACCCTGAAGAGCGCGCTGAATTTCCCGCGTCAATTCCTCTTGATTACGTCCGAGAATGGACAGCGCGTAGGTGGCATGTTGACGCTGTTGATAAGCTGTAAAGGTAAGGCTTGCAGCAGCAGATAGAGAAGAAGAATTGGCAATTGTTTGTTCTAAGGCACGCAGCTGTTCTAATAAAGTAGGGCAATCATTAGCAGCGATCGCAAACAGATAAAAAGGCATTTGCTCTAAATATCTGCTGCTACGCTGTATCTGAGTTGCTTCCTCCGACAAAATTAAATGTGCGTAACTGCCATCTATCTCCATACTGTTAATGGCAGCAATTCTTTTAGTAGCTCCTGTGGCTAAAAACCAGGGTCTTGATTCAGGAGCAACATAAAAGGGGCTACCCTCCCAGGCTTGGGGCATTTTGGGAGTAGACCAATGGGGAACACCAGGAATGTAACGGTGATATAAACAAAGTGCTGTTTTAATGACGCTGACTATTCCTGAGACAGTATAGGTATGCCCGATATTGGCTTTGACACTACCGATCGCACAATTGAGACCAGGGTCAGAAGTCCGATAAGCCTGGAGCAAACCTAAAATTTCTGACTCATCTTGCTGGGGAACTCCACTGGCGAAAACTTCTAAATAGCCGATATCTGCGGGTTTGACACTTGCCATATCAAAAGCGAGTTGACATACTTGCGTTACCGCTTTCGAGTCAGGGATAGTTTGAGAAGAAGAATTATCTTTTAAAATATTGAGGGCATCAATCACTGCATAAATGCGATCGCCATCTTGTTGTGCTGTTTCGTGGAGTTTCAAGACTACGGCGGCTGCACCTTCGCCTAGCATCCAACCATTAACGTTCTGGTCATAACTCAAAGTATGAACGCCTGTGTTGACTGTTGCCGTTTGATTTCTCGTTAAAAGACTAGCGCTATTCTCAGCCAGTTCCACAGCACCAACAACAACAGCATCTACTTCTCTGATTGTAAGTAGCTTTTTTGCAACCTCAAAAGCCTTGCACACAGAATGTTGTTCGGCTATGAGTGTGAATAAAGGACCAGGAAAATTCCATAGACTGGAAATACTCCACTGATTGGAAATGGCGTCTTTTGCTTCTTGATTAATTAGACGTAGAGACAGTTCCGTTGCGGCAACAATAACAACTGCTACCCTACTTCTTTGATCTAATTTTGCATCTTTGAGGGCGTTATCAGCAACCTTGAGCATCAACAGTTCTTGAGGTTTTAGCTTTTCTGCTTCCTCAGATGCTAATTGGAAATCTGAAAAATCTATTTCAAAATCTTCGATGTACGCTCCTAAAGGCGTAAAATTACTTTCAAAGCCATAGTTTGCGAGGTACTGCTTTTGCTTGTTTAATTCTTGCGATCCCTGGGAAGGAAAGGTAATAAAGTGTTGAGTTCCTTCATAAATGCTGCGTTCAAAAGTATCTAATCCTTGACAGCCACCCAAAAAGCAATCCATACCAACAATCGCAATTTTAGGATTTTTCATTTGTTCATTTATGCCCATTACTTAAATATCCTTGTAACAACGCATATCCAGTCTTTCAAGGTGTCATACCAATTCACAATTTGCAATTCGCAATTATAAAACTTGGATAAAGCAAAACTTTCAGGGTTTACATCTGTATCAGATTTTTCGTGAAATAGTATCATGTATTTTCTTGGTGTCTTAGTGTCTTTGTGGTGAAAAATTAACTTTTGAACCACCAAGGCTCTAAGGCACAAAGGTGAAAAGACTAAAATTCGGGAAATTTTTTGAAGGTTTTTAGTGACCTTGAAAGGGCTGTCACTATCACCTTTTTGTAGGCAAAATTGTTCCCTTTGCTCCAATCATGCGATTATATATCTTTCCTTGATGATCATGTGCAATGACATCAACAGTTACAGATGAATCTGTTTTTGATTTGACTTCACAAGAAACGTAAAAGGTTTGATTAAATGGGATAGCTGCGAACTGTTCAAAGAGTTTTATTTCTGAGGGCAAACAACCTTCTTGATAGAAATACTGCGTCCAAATCCATAATGCATGAATCTGAACATCTGCGATATAGGGGTTAAATATTTGTACAGGAAATTGTCCTTGTTGTCTTGTCCTGAGTTTTGGCAAATTGCATTCTATTGTGATCTTTTCCGGACTGATGTTTAAGATAGTTTTTACACCCTGAAAAGAAGGTCCATGAAATAAACTTGCTGCCCCGTCTTGATAAAGTGATGTAGTAGAACCGAGAATTATTTCTTCCTGTTTTAAGTTAAGCGAATTATAAACCGGAGCAGTTGGAATTTGACGTTTTAGTTTGATCTGTCCGCTGAAATGATAACGAATTTTTCCTTCTTGATTCTTACTAGATATCTTAGCATCAAACTCTATTTCTGCAATATCATTTTTAGAAATCTCTTGCAAATCTAAAGTGTATTCTTTTGCCAAAGTTTCATCAAAAATAATTCCTTTCAAAATTTTGAAGTTTGGGCAATTAAAAGATTTGTAACCAGGATAGAGTTGTTCACAGGTATTAGCAATCCATGCTAAGGCACAAGTGGCTGGTAGAACTGGACGACCAGCAATCACATGGTCTTGTAAAAATGGGTTTTCTGCTAAAGTTAATCGGCGCTGGATACGATATTTTTGCAAATCAGAATTGCAAGATTGAGGTACATACAATAGAGGGCTACCTATGACTACTTGTGTTGTTTGTTGATTGACTTGTGCCAATTCATCAACCAGCATTTGAGTGCCAACTTCTATAGGAATAGTCTCTATACCCCGTTCAGCAAAAGCTTTCTTCAATTCCGGTGTCACCATACCACTATCCCAAGGTCCCCAATTGATTGCAACTGCATGACAATTGGGATAGTTGCGTTTCACCAGATGAGCTGACTTGTTGAGAATTTCATTCGCGATCGCATAATCAGACTGACCAATATTCCCGTAAAAGCCCACTACAGAGGAAAACAGGACTAAATAATTAAGTTGACTGGGTGAAACACAGCGTAGTAAGTTTTCCAAACCTGTGACTTTGGCAGCAAAAACAGTTTCAAAATCCCGTTCTGTTTTATTTTCAATGCGTTTATCTGCCAAATTACCAGCCCCGTGAATAATTCCCGTTACTGCACCCAAACGCTCAACTGCGACATTAAGTTGTTCTTGGAGTTGTGTTGCATCAGTGACATCCACGCTCAGATATTCTGCTTGTCCACCCGCCTGCTCAATCGCTCGCAGGGTAGTATCAATTTCGCGCCTAGATGCGATCGCCTTATACTTTTTCTGCACCATTGCAGGTGTGGGCTTTTCTCCTTTGGCGATAAAATCATCCATAATCCGTTTTTTCAATTCCCCTTCATTTGAGCAGCCTTCAGCCCATACTGGCTCAGGATCTACAGACGAACGCCCCAGGAGAATAAACTTGCATTGATAATGCTGTGCTAGCTTAATCACGCATTGAGCGGTTATTCCTTTTGCGCCACCACTGACGAGAAAGACTTGGGATTGGGGATTGAAAGAGGGGAGATTACTTCCTTGTCCTCCTCTTCCCTCTTCACACACCAGCGTTGTTCGCCCATGTGAACTGTATCCAACTTCAACAATTAACTGATTGGGGTCGTGGAGTTCGGCGAGGATATATTTTACTGATGTGTGAATATCTAAATCGGGACTCAGGTCAATGGCGCGACAAAATACAGCTTCCCATTCCTGATTCAGGGTTTTGGTTAGTCCGAACAGTCCACTACTGATTGCACCAAAGTTGGTTTTATACCCTAATCCAAACTCGCCATCCAGATGAGCAACAGTGAGGAAGCAACTGCGCCCTTGATTTGCTGCTTGATTCAGTGGTGCTTTGAGATGTTTGGCGATCAGAAAGACGTGACGCAGGAGTGCTTTCTCTGTTTCCAGATAACGGACACAATTACTTGCATCATAGTTAGCAGGATTAAGGTGGATGAAGGCGGCGATTTGACCATACTCAGAAGCGATCGCTTCGAGTTGATTTTGTAAATGCTCTTCGCTCAAATTTGCCAGCACAACTCGATTGATTCCTTCTGGTAAAGGTAATTGTTCGGCAATTAAGGTTTGGGGAAAACTCAAAACAACTACTTTCCAGTTGCGCTTCCCAAGAGCAAGAGCTAGTTCTGAAGTTGTGGTAGTCCCATCATCAGTAATCAAGGCGATATGCTGCTCAGGTAAGGTAAAATCTAAAACATCTGGTTCAGGAAGAACTTTGAGTTTAACTGGACTGCGGCGAATATTGTGATTTAATTTAGGAGGCTGGCTGTTGGACTCAACTGGAAATGTTTTTTTTTCCAGGGTCTCAGCCTGTTGCTTCATATAGTCAACTATTTGACCAAGAGTACGCAATTCTCCTAGTTCCTCTGGATTCGGCTTGGGCAAATTCGGGTATAACTCTAACAGCGCCCCCAGAATTTCAACTCGTTTGATCGAATCAATCCCTAAATCTGCCTCCATATCCATTGACAGTTCCAGCATCTCCACTGGATAGCCTGTCTTCTCACTGACAACGTTGAGCAGAATTTGGCTCAGGTCAGTGAAATCAAGGGACGGAAGTGAGGAAGTTGGTTCTTCTAGAGTAGGGAGAGCAACTGGAACTGGAGAAGAAGCTATGTGTATATCTTTACTCTCCGCATCTTCTATTTGCTGTGTCACCACATCACTCTCTTCACTTGTCTTGGCTTCGTCCAAAGCAACTTCTTGTGCTGTTTGTATGGGTGCAGACTCAACCGGAGAAATTGCCGGTACAAGCGTCCGCATGTATTCCACAATTTGGCCAAGAGTGCGTAATTGTCCCAGTTCTTCTGGATTAGGTTTGGGTAAATCTGGGTATAACTCCAGCAGCCCTCCTAGAATTTCAACTCGTTTGATGGAATCAATTCCTAAATCTGCTTCAATATCCATCGAAAGTTCCAACATTTCCACCGGGTAGCCTGTCTTATCGCTGACAACGTTGAGTAGAGTTTGGCTGAGGGTGGCTTCATCAATGGTTAATGGTACTGATGGTACATCTGGCGATGGAACGGCGGGAGTATCAGAGATAGTTACAGTAACTGACTTTGTGTCATGATTGCCATTTTTATAAGTACCATTGCCATTACTCTTACTATGGTGGACACCATGACTAGCGCCATTGATTAAAACAGGCTCAAAGTTAGTTACAAAATCGTTAGCGGGTGTAGCAACTGCTGCGGTAGTTCCACCATTAGCTCGAAATGAAACAGCAGAACTATCCTGATAGCTGACAATGGATGTTGTCTGTGGCAGCGATTCTGTAAGCTCTTCAGTACTTATGCTAGCAAGTAGCTGGTCATAATGTTGCTGGAGTAATTGGAAAAAGTTTTTGGTTTGTTCTGTTTGATGGTTGAGATATTGCTCATGGACACGCAATGTTTCACCATGATGCTGGTGAAAGCGCATGATGCTGCGCTCAGAGTAGGAGATGATAATTTGTTTCGTGTCTGCATGTTGATGAGGGAATTTACTATTTCCCAGTAATAAATTCTGTTGCTGCATCAGCTGGAAAAAGATTTTAGTATATTCCGTCTGATGCAACAAAGATTTTTCATGAACACGCAAAATATCACGTTGATGACGATTGAATTCTATGAGGGTGAACTCTAAACTATCTAAAACTAGTTGATAATTTTGGGGAGCCTCTAGACTTGTTGACTGTTCTGCCTGGCTGTGCATATTTGCAGGATGATTTTCTTTGATCTGTCTATCAAAAAATCCTTTCTTCGCGTACTTCGCGTCTTTGCGGTTCATTACTTCATCCCCAGATTGGGCAACACCCGCATGATTACCGTTTGTATGCTCTGGATTTACAGGTAAAGAGTCTGTCTGTTGGACAGGGAGAGTAAGGGGAGTATTTACCTCCGAGGAATTATCTTTTGTTTTTGGCAGACTAACTTGATGACCATCTTGCAAAGCTTTTACAAAAGCCTGTTTAGTTTTTTCTGAGACGTAGTTACTACCATTTAGTTGTACAGTCAACAGCTTGTTTTTGGGAACTTCTGGTACTTTCTGCTCAATTTGGTAGGGGTCAGGGTTTTGTAAAGGTAAACCAGCGACACGTAACAGCGTCACAGCTTCTCGCAAACAGCGATCGCTATCTTTTTGATAGCTGCCATTTAAAGCCACAGCTAAATGAGGTTGATCACCAAGGATATCTTTGACTAAGCTGGTGAGAATGCCTTTAGGACCAAACTCTATGAAACAATAGCCACCTTGAGCGTAAATGTTTTCAATCTCTTGCTTAAAAAGTACCTGATTAATCAGATGTTGTTTAAGGATTTTTTGAATGGCTTGTGGTTCATTGGGGTAACGCTCTCCTGTGACATTAGTGTAAACAGGGATTGTTGGCTCTTGGAAACTCACTTTCTCAATTGCTTGAGCAAAAGGTTTTTGAGCATGAGCTACCAGGGGTGTATGAAAAGCTGCGGAAACAGGTAGTAAGACAGTAGAATAAGCTTTCGCTTTTAGTTGTTCCTGCACTTGGGCGATTTCAGCTTTCGCTCCTGCTAACACAACTTGACGAGGGGAATTCAAGTTAGCGATAGTCACTAGGGGGAAATTCTTGATCACTTCTTCCACTTGAGAGATATCGCCTTTGACTGCCAGCATAGCTCCAGCATCAAACTCAGGATCATTTGGTGCAGCCATAGCCTGACCCCTAGCTTTTACTAGGAAAAAGTAATCTTCCTCACTGAGAACACCCGCAGCCCACAGAGCCGTTAATTCTCCAAAGCTGTGTCCCAAGACAAAATCTGGCTTGAATCCTCCCTGTTGTAATATTTTGTAAAGACCAACGCTGAATGCCCCAATTGCTGGCTGTGCATACTCTGTACGTTGCAATGCTGCAACCTGTGCCTGTTTTTGGGCTGTATCAAAAACTGGGGGAGGGAAAACTATTTCTGAAACAGGCTGCAAGTCATCTTTGTAGAAAAGCTGATCTATGTCACCATAGGTCTGTCGCAAGCAAGGAAAGTTGATCACTAGTTCTCGACCCATTTCCAGGTATTGAGAACCTTGCCCAGAAAACAGGGCAACTACCTTGCCTGCTGTTGCCACACCAGCTTTGCGGTAGTAAATTCCTTGGGGATGATCCCACGATTCTGCTTGTGGCTTCTTGGTGAGTAGATCAATACATATTTGCAATGCTTTATAAGCTTCAGTCAAAGACTCGGCTACAAATCCGACTCTGGCATTTGTGGCAGGAATTTCTAATGATGCACAAGCCGCAATCAGTTCTGCATAATGCTGTTCTCTTTCTGGGGATTGCAACTGATGTAGAATTTCTTGACAGCGTGTTAGTAACTGCTCAGGTGTGGATGCAAATAACAGCACCGACTGGGGAGTATGATGTAAACGATAAGGGCGATCGTGTTCGCTCGAATATTCTTCTAACACAACGTGATAATTCGTACCACCAAAACCAAAAGAACTTACTCCTGCACGTCTTGGTACTTCTGCTTGAGAACGAATCCAAGGTCTTGTTTCTGTATTCAAATACAACGGTGAGTTTTCCAGACCTAGTTTCGGGTGCGGCTTAGTAACGTTAATGGTTGCTGGTAAGACTTTGTGGTGTAAAGCTAATGCTGTTTTGATCAAACTTGCTGCACCCGCAGCAGCTTTGGCATGTCCAATCTGTGATTTGACACTTCCAAGTGCAATATGTTGTTTTTTACAATTATTTTCCCCGAAAACTTCTTTGAGAGCTGTGACTTCGGCTGGATCTCCAACCATGGTGCCTGTACCGTGTGCTTCAATCAAACCTACGCTAGTAGGTGAAAATCCTGCATCTTCATAAGCACGATGCAAAGCTTTGACTTGACCTTCTGGGCGAGGTGCATAGATGCTTTTGTAACGACCATCACTGGAGGTTCCAATACCTTTAATAACTGCATAGATTCGGTCATTATCCCGAATCGCATCTTCAAGGCGCTTCAACACCAACATCCCTATTCCTTCAGCCAGCATCATCCCATCTGATTGGGCATCAAAAGGTTTGGGATTTTGGCTTGGGGAAACAGCTGGTGTTTTGCTGAAACACATATAGGCAACAATTGAGTTGTCAGTGTCAACTCCACCAGTGAGCATCATGTCGGCTCGATGCTCAATTAGTTCACTAATTGACATCGCAAGTGCGCCTAAGGAACTGGCACAGGCAGCATCCACCACACAGTTCATTCCTCCTAAATCCAGGCGGTTGGCAATTCGTCCAGCCACTATGTTCGCTAGCATACCGGGAAAGGCATTCTCTTCCCATTGCACATATGCACTTTTGATTTTCTCGATAATTTTTTGCGTATCTTCATCAGATAAGCCACTACTTTTTAAGACTTTTTCCCAAACAGGATACTCCAATCTAGTAGCCAATGGCATTGACATCTGCCTTGCCAGTGCTACACCTAAAACTACCCCTGTGCGTTCTCGGTTAAATTGGCTTTTTTCACCATAACCAGCATCTTCCATTGCTGCTTTAGCAACAACCAAGCCTAGCAACTGTGAAACATCTGTGACTTCCAAGACATTGGGAGGAAGTCCAAATTCCATAGGGTTAAATTCGATATCTGGGATGAATCCGCCACGTTTGCAGTAAGTTTTGTCAGGGGTTTTGGGGTGAGGATCGTAGTATTCATTAATGTTCCAGCGTGATGGAGGAACATCGGTAATACAATCAACTTTGCGAATAATTTTTTCCCAGTATTCCTGTAAATTTTTAGATTCTGGGAAGATAGAAGCCATCCCAATAATAGCAACAGGATTCTGGTGCAGTTTTTTGTTAATTTTATTGATTTCAGTTGCATTTGCAGACATCATCTTTTTAACCTTTATAAGTTTGTCCAAAGTCTGTTCACAATTGCTAACTTCTTTTTGTAACTTTGCAAAGTCAACTTCAATTCTAGAAGGAGCCATGACTTAATCTTCATTATTTACTTGGGAAATGTAGGGAAATAACCAAGATTTATGTACTCTACAAAAAACAAGTTTGGAATTAATTGTTAGAAAAAATCATTGATTGTTTGACAGAGCAGTTGAGAATTTCTATCTTCAAGCTTGCTACATAAGTAGTTAAGCAGCTTGAGCTTGGATTACCTCATCTAAAGAAATTAATCCAACTCTGTGCATCTGAGTAATAACATCTATTACTCGTGCTGCTCATTGTAGACTAGTTGCTTTTTTGTAGCAACTTAAATGCAACAAACTTATTTCTATGATTTGAAATTATTAGCGAGTCTTTTTTGTAGGCAGTTGTAAATTAACGTAACTATATTAGCTGCGTTAATTTGACAATTGCCTACAAAATAGTATTGTTAATTAGCATCATTACTTTTCTTTCTAGATTCTGTCTGTTGTTCAGCAGCAGATAATAGCCGCCTTTCAAGTTCACTAATACTAATTCCCAGTTCAGAAGCTGTTTTGGTTTTCCATTCTTCCAGTTCAGCATCGTGTTGATTAAGCCATTCATGCACCGCGATACGTGCCATTTCAGCTTTACGAGCTGTCTGGCGGGCTGCATGAAAAATTAGCCGCTGATGATCAAACCTTGTCAATGAGAGCATGAATCGCTGTAGTTTCATTCTCTTTAGGATGCGAACAACTTTAGCCACATCACCATTTCAAACTTTTTCTAACACTATCTCATCTACCAAGAGTTTATTTTCTAAAATTGCATATAAATTGTATGTCTTCTACGAGAGAAATCGTGTTGATGGAATATTAGTCTGAAAATTAGGTGAAAAACAGAAGAAAGAAGAGAATTTTATTGTTGATTATGAACTTACCTTATGTTGTCTCTGATGACAAGATAAATCTCTGAGTTTTATGCAAACTGGTAATACTATTTCTGAGATTGCAATCTATGCTTCTAACTCTCTTCGATGAGAAGAACAAGGGAGGATAATTGTATACAAGCTAATGTAGAAAGTGTCTTAGCATGAGCATCTACCAAAAAGTAGAGATTTAAAAGAATTTATTGTACTAATCTATAGTTTCTAACATTTATCTACTGTTATTAATATCACATAGAAATGATACAAGCTCTTCTACTTCATGATAGATGTTTGGAATATATTATTAATTCAATTTTACTAATCATATTGCCTTTCATGAAGTGCTTGTAAACATTAATGCTAATATTTTAGTCTCAATTATTTTTTCTCTTTAAAGACGTTGCATATGAGTTGCATTTGAGTATCTTAAAGACTATGGTTGGTGATTAAATTGAGTCAAGACAAAGTTCAATTCTTTGATAAAGTAGGAGGCAATAACATTGCAAACATCAATTACCTTAATAACTGTATTACATCATCTGCCATTAGATATGATTACGTCTTGTCACATTCAGTTTTTACTTGCTTAGAATTTCACGAAACTAAATGGAGTTGCTGGCATGAGACTATCTGAGCTAGATCCACTCATACCAATATCTGATTTAAGAGAAGAACTCCTCAGATTGCCAAAAGGCTACTGTTTTTATGAACAAGAACTTATAGAGTTTTTATCACGGCGACGATGGCCTGAAAACAATCGCCGTATTGATCGAACAACTTTTTGGCGGTGGAGAAACGACAATGGAATTGAGCATCAAAAAGTATTTAGTCGATTGGATCTTTTAAAACTCTGTCAAATTTGTGACCACTACCGCATCGATGGAACTCGTAGCGAATACTTAGACATTATGAAAAGGAAAAAAGAGGTATGCTAAACCCGTAAATCAATACAATATTGCAGACACACATTCCTGATTGGCTCCCACTGCTACAGAGTGATGGATACTTTTTCTATAATCCATCCTCTGATAGCAACAATCACATCCAAAATTCAAAAGCCAAACTTATCCGGTTTATTTTCCACTATCTATATAATCGATAATTCTTCAACTGGAACGGCAATTGATGTAGCGACGCTATTGACACCACCCGTACCTGAGCAATCGAAAATCCCATGACTGTAGAGCAGAGCTATTGCCATTTGTCTGTCTACAAATTTCATACTAGGAAGGCATAGATTATGGTGCAAAAACAAAGGCAGCCAATCACGATACCTATAAATCGTTTGCCTATAATTCTGGCAATTGCTATGACTTTAGGTATTGGTGCAATTTCTCTCTACAGCTTTTCTAGATTTCGATCTAAATCCGTAGACAACACTTCAGTTAACCCAGTTAATTCTCCTACCATTAGTGCTGTTGCTGCTCTTGGACGTTTAGAGCCTCAAGGAGAAGTGATTAATTTGTCTGCTCCTAATTCTCAAGGTGGTGTTCAAGTTGCACAACTGTTGGTGCAGCAAGGAGAGAAGGTGCGGAAAGGACAAACAATTGCACTTCTTGATAGTTTCTATGTTCGTCTTGCAGCCTTAGAAAACACTAAAAAACAAGTTCTAGTTGCTCAAGCTAGTCTCAATCAAGTCAAAGTAGGAGCAAAAGCAGGAGATTTAGCTGCCCAAAAAGCGACTATTGCTCGTATAGAAGCTGAGTTACGTGGAGAAGTATCTGCACAACAAGCAACCATAGCTCGCCTAGAGGCAGAATTGCGTAATGCTGAAAGCGAAAATCGCCGATATCAGATGTTATACCAAGAGGGAGCCATTTCAGCATCCGATGCAGATGCTAAACGCTTGAGAGTGGATACTGTTCAACAACAACTGAATGAGGCAAAAGCTACGCAAAACCGTACAGTCGACACTCTGCAAAAACAGTTAACAGAAGCTAGAGCCAGGCTAGCAAGTATTGCTGAAGTCCGTCCTACCGATATACAAGCAGCGCAAGCTGAGGTTGAGAAGGCAAAAACAGCAGTAGCACAGGCTCAAGCGGATCTGAATTTAAGCATAGTGCGATCGCCTATAGATGGCCAAATCATAAAAATTTATACCTGGCCTGGAGAAATCATTGGCAATCAAGGAATTGCTCAGATAGGTCGCACAGATCAGATGTATGTGGTAGCCGAAGTCTATGAAACTGATATTCAAAAAGTACGTTTAGATCAGCCTGCAACTATTACTAGCAATGCTTTTCTGGGAGAAATACAAGGAACAGTAACAGATATAGGTTTACAAGTTACTCAACAAAATATCTTTACTAACAATCCAGGAGCAGATACAGATAATAAAGTAGTTGAGGTCAAGATCCGTATCAATAATCCAGCAGATAATCAACGAGTAGCAGCCCTTACTAACTTACAAGTAGAAGTACTCATAAACACTGAGCAATCTCACGAATAAATTCTAATCTCAGTTTTGAGGTTTAAAAGATGAGAAATAAAATACCTGTAGCCTGGCTACAACTAGCTCGACAAAAACTTCGCTTTCTAGTAGCTTTGGCTGGTATTGCATTTGTAGCTGTTTTGATGTTTATGCAAATTGGCTTCCAAGATGCTCTTTATGCCAGTGCTACACAAGTACAAAAAAACTTAGAAGGAGATTTATTTTTAATCAGTTCCCAATATAAATCCTTGACTTCAAATCAAAGTTTTCCACGCATCCGCTTATATCAAGCATTAGGCTTTGATGATATAGAATCAGTCAACTCTTTATACGTTCAATTTGCTAAACTCAAAAATCCAATAAATGGTCGGAAATTTCCGATTTATGTACTTGGCTTTGATCCCGCAAAATCGGTTTTTAAATTGCCCGAAGTTAATGAAAATTTAAATCTACTCAAACGTCCTAACGTAGTTTTATTTGATCGTGGTTCACGTCCAGAATTTGGTCCAATTGCAGAAAAATTTTCCCAAAACGAACCTGTCAGTATTGAAATATTTGGATATAATTCATTAGTTGGTTATAGAGTAAAAGTTGCTGGCTTATTCAAGCTAGGGCCTTCCTTTGGAGTTGATGGCAATTTAATGATTAGTTACTCAACTTTCATCAAAGTATTCCAAGATCGTTCTCCCGAATATATAGATATAGGCTTACTTACTCTCAAACCTGGTGCTGATCCCCAAAAAGTTTTAGCAATGCTGTCAGCTCACTTACCCGAAGATGTAAAAGTTTTGACACGTGAAGGTTTTATTGATTTTGAAAAAAACTATTGGAGTGTCAGAACACCAATTGGATTTATCTTTAATCTGATGGTAATTATGGGCTTTATTGTTGGTGTAGTTGTTGTTTATCAAATACTTTATAGTAATATATCTAGCCACTTAGCTGAATATGCAACCTTAAAAGCAATGGGATTTAAAAATAAATACTTATTAGGTGTTGTTTTTAAACAAGCTTTCATTTTGGCAATATTAGGTTATATCCCGGGCATATTTATATCTATATTTCTATATGATTTAGCAAAAAATGCTACTAAGTTACCAGTTATTATGAGCTATGACAAGGCATTAATAATATTATTTGCGACATTATTAATGTGCTTAACTTCTGCATTTTTATCAACAAATAAATTACGAGTAGTAGATCCAGCTGAAATTTTTTAATTTATCATCAAATGAACTACAAAATCCATGTTTCAACAAGAAGTTGTTGTTTCCGTTAAAAATCTAAATCACTATTTTGGTCAAAAATCATTACGAAGCCAGATTTTATTTGACATTAATTTGGTGATAAAATCTGGAGAAATTGTGATTTTATCTGGCCCATCGGGTTCTGGAAAAACAACTTTACTAACTTTGATTGGTGGATTGCGCTCTGTCCAAGAAGGAAGCCTCAAATTTTTGGATTGGGAGTTACATGGGGCAAGTAATGAAACATTAGTGCAAGTACGCCGCAACATTGGCTATATTTTCCAAGCTCACAACTTACTGGATTTCTTAACAGCCCGACAGAATGTACAAATGTCACTTGAACTACACAGAAATATTTCTTACCGAAAGTCTCGCCTGAGATCAGAAGCAATGCTCCATGCTGTTAAATTAGGACATCGAATTAATTACTATCCTAGCGAGCTTTCGGGAGGACAAAAGCAACGGGTAGCTATTGCTCGTGCTTTAGTGAGCCAGCCCAAATTAGTCTTAGCTGATGAACCTACTGCTGCCTTAGATAGTAAGTCTGGTAGAGAGGTTGTAGAAATAATGCAACAACTGGCTAAGGAACAGCAATGTGCTATTTTGATGGTGACTCATGACAACAGAGTTTTAGATATAGCAGATAAAATAATTCACATAGAAGATGGTCGGTTAATCAAAGAAGAATTGTTTTAAGGTGATAAATCCCATACCTAAATTTATAAGTGTAGCTTTTTAAAAGTGGATAAAATTATCGACAGTCAACTCCTCTTAATCTCTGTGTCCTCTGCACCTCTGCGGTTAAATAAATAATTTACAAACCACAGAGACCCAGAGAATGCACCAGAGAAAAAAGAGATTTACGAGTTACTTTGAAACGGCTGATTCAGAAATATCAAATATTCACTTTTTCACTAAAATATAGGCTGTGGCATATTCGGGTAACTGACTGATATACCTGCTAAAATCTTTATTTGTCTTAAAAATACCTGCTAAAAAATCAAGCTGATAAAAATTTGGTAAAAATGCTCCGCCTGTATCGGCAATTACTCCCATTTTGAGGCGTTTATTTTTACCTTGACCATACTCAATTACAATTACCCGACCTAAACCAATATTTAATACATCCCCAGCAAAAGTTACTCCTGGCTTAATGGAAATTTTTGCATCAATCTTATATCCATAGCCTTTAATGGCATTTACTTTTCTAAAATACCAATAGCGCTTTTGTGCTGTTGGTGTTACTCCTCGAACATAAGACATTCCATTATTTCTATCTACATTAAAAAATTCTCGAGAACCATCAGTAAAGTTAATCAAGATTGTTCCTTGCATCAAAGCTTCTTCCAAGCCTTGACGAGTCAAATAAGCAAGAGGTTCAACTTTACCGTATTCTCTTCCCCCAGGTTCATAAATACCTGATAAAACATCCTGTTTAGTATATCTAGTATAAAACTTGTCACCACTTAAGTTATCTTTTAAACTGTAAATTGGTATATTGTAATTCGCAGTTTTTTTCCTAGAGCCTGTATGAGTAAAAACGGCATACTTAGTAATTCTTAACCTCTTCTGCTTAGGATTTTGTGGTTTATAAGCAGACCATTTAATGACTCGAAAATTAGTATTGATAAAATTGGGATCTTGTAAACGAGTTGTGCGATTATTTGCAATATCCTCTTTTAAAACAGCAATCATAAAATTTAGGGTTTTCAGTGTATCTTGGACACTAACTCCCGCAGTCCCTAGTAATCCCGTTCGGAGAATATCTGGATCTTGACTTGCGTAGTCTTGGTAATATTTTCTAGTATTAGTAAGAACAAATAATAAATCTTTTTGGTTGAAACTCACCTTATTAGTTGGAAGTTTGGCAGAAGAGAGAATTTGATTACCATTAACGCTATATTTATATTTTTTAAATTCATCAATTACTTGATAGGGGGTAGATGCTGATATCAATCCTGAACTTGATGTCAAATTACTTTGTTTAACTGGATTCTCAGCTTGTAAATTTTTGGTAATTATGGAACTCGTTGGAACAGATGCAAGAGAAATTTGCTGTTGAGTATTCGACTGAGTATATAAGTAGGCACTACCGAAACCAACAGATAATATAGCAGCAGAACCGAGGAAAAGGCGAAATTTTGGGTTGAATAGAATACTCATAGGTAAAAGAATTTATTTTTTAATAAATTTTCGTGTTCTCGATTGTAGTTTCTCAGTAAATTAACATTAAAACCTAAAATATAAACAGTTATCTTGCGTCGATTACACATAATCTCAGATGAAAGACAAAATTAAGCCAGATTGGGCTGGTGAAGGACTGCTCTCTCAATTTGTGAATCTACTTATCCAAACCAAACCAATTTACAACCTGATGAAACATCAGGCAAGGCAAGTAATCATTAAAACTGCTGAAAACAATGGTGTTCCTTGGCGCAAAAACTACGAAAGTTTGGTAGCATCGGGGGTAAAACAGCAACTAACAGAGATTGTAGACTCTAGTATTGTCTACCCCGACTACTATCAAGTTCCCTTTCATGCCTACTCCCAAGGAAATCTTTGCTGGCAAGCGGCCTTGGAAGCCCCCAGTGCTACTTACTCAATGGCATTGCGGGTATGGCCTCAAGAAAAGCTGACTTGGGAAACTGCCCATGATCGCTTGCGAGACACCTTTCATCAAGTTTTGGCAACTTATGGCCCTCAAGAAGTTAAAAATATCTTAGATATAGGTTGTTCTGTGGGTATTTCTACTTTAGCCTTACACCGCTTTTACCAGAAAAAGCAAAGTCATCCTGTTCGCACAATTGGTCTAGATTTGTCGCCTTATATGCTAGCTGTAGCTAAGACTTTGGATGTCAATGGTGAAATATCCCAGTGGCTTCATGCTAAGGGGGAAGATACGAAACTGCAAAGTAATTCCTTTGATCTTGTCACTTTACAATTTGTGACTCATGAATTGCCACACTACGCTAGCAAAGCAATTTTTACCGAGGCGCTGCGACTGCTGCGTCCTGGTGGCTGTATTGCGTTAGTAGACAACAACCCTAAATCTCCTGTGATCCAAAATTTGCCACCAGTTTTATTTACTTTAATGAAAAGTACTGAACCTTGGAGTGATGATTATTACTCTTTTGATATGGAAGCAGCATTAGAAGAGGTAGGTTTCTCAAAACCAGTTACAGTTGACAGTGACCCTCGCCACCGCACTATTATTAGCCGCAAGCCTCAGTAGTATTGTTGATGGTTGGTTGTTGGTTGTTGGTTGGAAAGAACATCAATTACTAAACACCAACAAATAAACATAATTCAATGAGGATTAAATCAATGCGATCGCCTGAATTAACATCACCAACTTTACAACATTTTACAACTGTACTTGAGCAGGCTGTTTCTGCATATCGGGGAGAAGCAAGCGATCGCCCTGCCGTCCCAACAGTGGTAAATGCCTTACTCCAAGCAGAAAAAGCTGCTAAGCAAAAAAAATTAACTTATCCCTTGACATCTTTACTTGGTCAGTGGCGACTATGTTTTACCACTGGAACTCGCAAACGTAAAAATAGGCGAGGAATTGAATTAGGTAGGGGTTTTTATTTACCAAAGTTTGGGGCGGCACACATTTGTTTTGCTGCAACAGACATAGCTGCTGACAAAGGGGAAATAAGTAATCAAGTACAACTTGGCGGTCTGTTGTTAAAATTTACAGGGCCAGCCAGATATTTGGGAAAGAAAAACTTGTTGGCTTTTGATTTTACCCAAATGCAAATCAGCTTGTTTGGTCGTGTTGTCTACAAACAACAGATTCGAGGCGGTCAGAGTCAAACAGAAGATTTCTACAATCAATCTATTGCCAAACTACCCTTTTTTGCTTTCTTTCTTGTGACCGAAGATTTGATCGCAGCACGTGGGCGTGGAGGTGGACTGGCGATTTGGATCAAAGGAGACAAGAGGCAGGAAGCAGAAGTTAAACAGCTTTTAAAAGGAAACAGATAATGGTTTAAGAATTTTCATGCTAGAACCCCAGGGCGATCGCTTACAACGAGGAGATGAATTAAACGAACACAGATGAACACAGATGTAGACGCGCCCAAGCGCGGCTTCCTGCAGGGTACACAGATGGATTATGGGTTTGCTGTTAAGTTAATCTCCGATTCCTATGTTCTTCCCCTTCCCCTTTCACCTTTACCCTTTACCCTATTTTCAAGACAGCTGGTTTGAGATATTCAGATAAAATATTCTCAGCCTTGGGGATTCGGGAGGATCGAGTCGTGGAGAAAACCACGATGAACACGCAAAATATGCAAACACAACAGGATGACATCTGTTTAAAAGATTGGTCTTGGCCTTTCTGGCCTGTTTTACCACTCTACCCATTTGGCAGACGACGCACACTCCGGCAAGAAGTAGTAAAAGATACAATTTGGACATTTGACCAGATACAAGGGATTTTCTATGTTGTCGTGCCTATTCGCATGACTGTTGTGAAGTTAGAAGCAGGTGGACTCCTCGTTTACGCACCGATCGCACCAACCCCAGAATGTATCCGCCTTGTTGAAGAATTAGTGACAGAACACGGGGATGTTAAATATATTATTCTGCCTACCATTTCTGGTTTAGAACATAAAGTCTTTGTCGGCCCTTTTGCCAGACGTTTTCCCCAAGCACAAGTCTTTGTAGCCCCGAAGCAGTGGAGTTTTCCTCTCAACCTGCCCCTGAGTTGGCTGGGTTTACCAAGAGGACGTACTCATGTACTTCCACCCAATAGCAGTGATACACCCTTTGCCGATGAGTTTGACTACGCAATTCTTGGACCGATTGAATTGGGGGTAGGACGATTTGCCGAAGTTGCATTTTTCCATAAGCGATCGCGTACATTGCTAGTCACGGATATAGTTCTGTCTATCCCCGCAAATCCACCGCCAATAGTTCAACTTGACCCCTATCCTCTACTGTTTCATGCCAGAGACGACGCCTTCCACATTGTTTTTGACACTGAGGCTAACCGTCGTAAGGGGTGGCAGCGAATTGTCTTATTTGCTTTTTACTTCCAACCGAGTGCGCTGGAAGTAATTAGTACGAGGCAAGTCTTGCGTCATGCTTTGGGGGCGCCAGATCGTTCTCAGAAAGCCTATTTCGGTTTATTTCCCTTTAAGTGGAATGACTGGCAACAGTCTTTTGATGCCCTAAGGGGGGACGGACGCTTATTTGTTGCACCCATCCTGCAAACTTTAATTCTGAACCGAGACCCAGAAAAAACTATCAAATGGGCTAATCAAGTAGCGAGTTGGGATTTTCAACGGATTATTCCTTGTCACCTCAACTCACCGATTGAAGCAACACCAACTCAGTTCCGACAAGCTTTTCTATTTTTGGAAAGAACAGAAAATTCCCTTCATTCTTTACCTAAAGAGGACTTGAAATTTTTAAATGAACTTTCACAAGGATTAAGCAAGTGGGGTATCACGCCACCAGCTAAAGAAAGGGTGTGAGGGGTGGGGTGATGGGGTGATGGGGATAATACCCCAATTACCTATTAGCAACACGAGTGGATAAAATAAGAGTGCGACTACAAATTAGCAATATCTTCTACCCAGAGAAGATTATCGGCAAAAAAGCTTATTTTGAGCGCGTTATAAAATTTGCGGTCAGCTGTGACAAGCTGACATTCTTCCATAAAAGCAAGAGCTAGATAAAAACATTCATCTACAGTTTGTGCTAAAGTGTTAGCCATTTCTACAGCAGTTTCTAACAACAATGTTGAAGGATAAGTCTGCAACATTACTGTTTTGAAGTTATATATAATTCTGCGACTCGTTTCTGGGGTAATTTCTCCTAACTGAACTTTTTGCCACAATATATTACCAAACTCAGGTAGCAGTAAATCTGGGGCTATTAACTCATAATTTCCGTCCAAAAGACGAGCTGCTTTTTCGCTGTTAATCTCTGGGATGAACCATTTGACAGCGACAGTGGCATCAATCACGTACCGATTCACTTTTCTCTCTCCTTTCTAAGGAGTTCTGCGCTGTCGGTATGGATGCTACCCACTAACTGTAGCCGCATTTGGAAAGCAGCCTCTCTCGCCTTTGCCATATTGACTGGCTTGCTTGAAGTTGCCTGGCTTTGTACTGCCATCTCCAAGATGTGTTTGATTTCTGCTTGCAAAGAGTGACCATGCTGTTGAGCAAGGATTTCTAGCTTTTCTAGGATGATGGGGTCTAGGTCTTCAACCAAGACTTGAGCCATAGTTGACTTCTTTTAGTTTGTTATGTTGAATAGCTTTTTGAGATTATAGCTTGCTGGGGCGATCGCACCTTTAAGCCACAGTCCAAAAATACTAAGCCTCTGGTTCAACCCCAAGCGATCGCAATTGTTCAGCCAAACGTTCAGCCCTTTGGCGTTCTTGTTCGGCCTCCCTCCGTGTTTGACCATTGAGCAAGGGCGGTACATTCCCTACATAAAACCAATCCGGTGCTTCTGCTCCTTTCTCTGGGGGATCAGTTAATCGCCAGTAAATGCCTAAGTCCTGACCAATACAATATTGACTATCGGGATGTAATTTCTGAAGGACGGGTGTAATGGAGTCAGTCAGTAAAATACTTTGCGGATGTTCTTGCCAATTTTTCACAAATGTACCGTCAGACTCAGGAAGTTGAGTGTGATCAGGGAAAGGAGTGAGGTCGGTGGTTGGATTGGTTGCAGAGGTCATAAGATTACCTTTGCCAGAAGTGAGGGTTGTATTTTAGTTTAGCAATAGAGGAATAAAAAGAGCGATCGCACTCTCTTCAATCAACAAAAAAAATGCGAACGCTCACCTAGTGTTTTACCACATTAATTGTGAAGGATTATAGATACCCGATTTTTTCAAAAAGTCGGGGATCTGAACTGAGAAACCATTATTTTAGAGTGATACCATTTGATTAACTGGTGTCACTCCAGCCATCTCTAAAATTTGCGGAATCAAATCTTCGCGTTTCACTGCCATCATATGGACACCTTGACACAATTGCTGTGCAATTTGTACCTGTTCCGCTGCAATTTTCATCCCTTCTTCTAAAGGATCTTTTGCTTGCGCCAATCTATCAATAATATGTTGGGGAATATTTACACCGGGAACACACCTATTAATAAATAGGGCATTTTTTGCCGATTTCAACAAGAAAATTCCGGCTAAAATTGGCTTACCACAATCAGCAGCGATTTTATCCATGAACTTTTCTAGGATTTCAAAATCGGTAATTAATTGACTTTGAAAAAACTGGGCTCCTGCTTCTAATTTGCGTTCAAATCGTTTTTGCAAACCTGACCAACTTGGACATTGCGGATCAACTGCTGCACCAGGAAATAAATCTAGTGCCCCATCATTTAAAGGTTTATCATTGTAATCAACGCCATGATTCAGCTTTTGTATGACTTGCAGCAGTCGCACAGATTCTAAGTCAAACACACCTTTGCAGTCAGCATGATCACCTGCTTTCACAGGATCACCGGTCAAGGCTAGGATATTTCTGATGCCGAGCGCATGAGCGCCCATTAAATCAGCTTGTAAACCAATGCGGTTGCGATCGCGACAAGCAATCTGACAAATTGGTTCAATGCCATGTTGTAATAAAATTGCCGATGCCACCACCGGACACATCCGTAAAACTGCCCGGCTGCCATCGGTAATATTGACAGCATGAACCCTCCCCTTAAGGGTCGCCGCCATTTTGAGCATGTGTTCTGGATTACCGCCTTTTGGTGGTGCTACCTCGGCGGTAATTAGGAATTGACCAGCTTTTGCTGCTGTCCGAAAAGAAGTTAAAGAAGTTGGATTTTGAGTATCCAGCATAAAAATGAGCATTTCTGTCTTTGGGTAAAGCTATAACACAACTCACCCTACCCAGAAAACCTCATAATGGTGTGGAGTATCCCATTGCCGCTTTAACTTTTGCTAAAGTTTGGTTAGCAACAGCCTCTGCTTTATGTTTTCCGTGTCGTAAAACAGACTCTAAATAGCCCCTGTCGTCCATTATCGCCTGATATTTCTCTTGGATGGGTTTGAGGGCATTGATGACTGTTTCTGTCAGCAAAGGCTTAAATTGTCCCCAGCCCATATCTTGACACTCAGTAGCGACTTCTTCCTTAGTTTTGCCAGACAGCACCATATACAGAGTTAACAAATTATTACTTTCTGGTCGTTCTGGATTATCAAACTCTAAACCGCGAGTCGGATCAGTTTTACATTTCTTGATTTTTTTGGCAATTTCATCCGCTGAATCTAGCAAGTTGATCCGGCTTAATTCCGAAGGATCAGACTTGGACATTTTCTTTGTCCCATCCGTCAAACTCATCACCCTAGCCCCTTCCTTACGAATCAAAGGTTCTGGTAACTTCAATACTGGTTGATCTGGTTTGGCGAATAAGTGATTAAACCTATTAACAATATCCCGTGTTAGTTCTAAATGCTGCTTTTGGTCTTCCCCTACTGGCACCTTATCCGGTTCGTAGAGCAAAATATCAGAAGCCATCAGCACAGGATAGTCTAACAAACCAACACCCACGTTTTCACCCTGCTTGACAGCCTTTTCTTTGAACTGGATCATATCTGTCAGCCAGTTGAGGGGTGTAATGCAGTTGAGTAACCAAGTAAGTTCAGTGTGAGCAGGGACGTGAGATTGTACAAAAATCGTGGAATGGGTTAAATCAAGACCACAAGCTAGATATAAAGCAGCCAAGGTATAAGTATTTTTAGCTAGTTCTGCCGGGTTGTGTGGTAAAGTAACAGCATGTAAATCAGCTATAAACAGGAAATTATCATACTGGCTTTGTCCTTCTACCCAATTCCGAATCGCACCTAAGTAATTTCCTAAATGTAAGTTACCAGTTGGTTGAACACCAGAAAGAACTCTTTGCCTGACAGACATAACGTAGGATTAATAGTTTTAACTTTTTTCAAAGATACTTAAAAATGGGCAAAAAGGGGACTGGGGAATCAAAGGGAAGCCGATACCCGACCCCAATTTCTTGCGTGATCGCTACTGCAACAAAGTCAGCACTTGTGGAATCAACAGGCAGATATGCTAGATACAAAACATTTGAGTTTGATAATATGCTTCCTTTGTCCCTGTAGGGTAGCCCTTATTAGTGCCAGTTAAGCATCTGTTGGTTGCCCTAGCTGTCGAAGTATAGCAAACAAACTATCGTATACTTCATTCAATCTTGGATATTGCAAGCCTCTACCTTTGCGAAATTCCAAAATTGCTTGACGTGGAAAGTTCGATAATACCTTCTGGTCTAATTCCGTAGATTTGGAGATCAGTAACCGTCATCTTCCTGCTTTTTGCTAATTCAACTTGGTGTCTTAGTGTCTTGGTGGTTAAATAAAATTTATTTTTTCACCACAAAGACGCCAAGGCACAAAGAAAACTTATTGTTTAGGATCGCACCACCAAAGGGCTGGTATAATTACTTTATAAAAATAGATAAAATTTAAAATCTGTTCAGAAAAACTAGCAGTAACCTTAGAAGTAATTGATTATTTTTTCATCGGGTATTTGCTGATGAAAGCTTTACTAGAGTGGCTCGTATTGCCTATTCCTTGTAGTTTTACCAAAAAAACTTTGATTTGGCAGATTGTAAAATTGCTGAAAACCTGACGACTGGAAATTTGCTTTTACTCTCAATATCTGTCTGGAGACAGACGACTAGATGTGATTTTTCTGCATATCTGCAATGGAGATGCAGAAATCAGGATTCATAATAGCAAAGCTTCAGAATAAGAGAATTACAACTATGAAAGCATTGTTACTTTATCCCCGCTTTCCTAAAACTTTTTGGTCTTACGATGAATTCATGAAAATCGCAGGATTAAAGGCATCTATTCCACCACTGGGTATTATTACTGTCGCTGCTATGCTACCAGCAGAATGGGAAATTCGGTTTTATGACCGCAATGTTAGCTCAGAAACGGATGCAGATTGGCAATGGTGTGATATTGTGATTCTTTCTGCGATGATTGCCCAAAAAGAAGATTTTCTAGCCCAGATTCAGAAAGCAGCACAGCTAGGGAAAAAAGTAGCAGTAGGTGGTTCTTATCCAACTTCAATACCAGAAGCTGCCCTCAATGCAGGAGCCAATTACCTAATTTTAGACGAAGGGGAGATTACAGTTCCGCAATTTTTAGAAGCGATCGCCCAAAATCAAGAGCAAGGTATTTTCCGCGCCAGTGAAAAACCAGATGTGACTCAAAGTCCTATGCCTCGCTTTGATTTACTCCAGCGGGATAAATATTTTATGATGGCAGTTCAGTTTTCCCGGGGTTGCCCTTTTAACTGCGAATTCTGTGACATTATCAATCTCTATGGTCGCAAACCCCGTACCAAAGAACCAAGTCAAACTCTAGCAGAACTGCAAACCCTCTATGACTTAGGTTGGCGTGGTTCAATCTTCATGGTGGATGATAACTTTATTGGCAATCAGCGTAATGTTAAACGCCTGCTACGAGAGTTAATTCCTTGGATGAAGGAGCGCAATTATCCCTTTACTTTTTGGACTGAAGCTTCTGTAAATCTCGCAGAAGATGCAGAGTTATTGGATTTAATGGCTCAGGCTGGATTCTACGCAGTTTTTCTTGGTATAGAAACCCCCGATCAAGACAGTCTGCAAGTAACTCGTAAGTATCAGAATACCCGCAATCCTTTAGTAGAAGCCTGTCAGAAAATCCATCAAGCTGGATTACTTATTTATGCAGGATTTATCATTGGCTTCGATGGCGAACGCAGTGGTGCGGGTGAGCGGATTCAAGCCTTTGTAGAACAAACTAGCATTGCTCAACCCATGCTAGGAATTTTACAAGCTGTCCCCAACACAGCGCTGTGGCAAAGACTAAAACAGGAGCAGCGATTATTAGAAGGTTTCGGTGGTGAAGAGGTGGGAGATCAAAATGCCTTAATGAACTTTGTCCCAACTCGTCCAATGGCTGAAGTTGCCAGAGAATATGTAGAGGCGATGTGGACAATGTACGAACCCAAAAACTATCTGCGACGTTGTTTTGAACAATGCCTCAAAATCAAACCTAATCCCTACCTCCAGCAAACAGTGTATTTTCCTCCCGGAAAAGGGATTAGATTAGTCATCCAGTTACTCTGGCGTCAAGGTTGGCAACGCCGGGAAACTAGACTTCAGTTTTGGCAACAGCTGTGGGCGATTCTACGTACCAAGCCTAAATTCCTGAATATGTATTTGGGTTTATGTGCGGCTGGGGAACATTTTTGGCAATATCGGATTTTAGCTAGAGAGCGCATTACTCAGCAGTTAGGATTTGATCCACTGACTATGCCTAATGCTGTGGAACAAGATTTAGTCACTGTTTAAGAGCTTTAATGGTATGCAATTACTGGGGGTCGGAATCCCCCTGTAATTAACCTTCTGATCTCTGACTTCTTCAATTCATTTTGCACCCAAGGTTCAACGAATAGTATTGCTAATAATTGAGCTTGATAAAAACAAAGAAACCCCCTGTTTTAGAGGTTTGGAGGGTTATGCAGATGTAAATGGGTTGGGCGCTACTTCAATAACCTCTTTCTAACAGAGTATTTACCAACTCTACCCTTCTAGACCCACCCAGACACTGCCTTCTTCTACACGGGTTGGAAAAATTGTCAGAGCCTTGCGCGCATCTTGGGGGAGGGGATCTTGAGCAAGCACCTTGACCCAATTCATAAAAATCTCTAGCATTTAAGAACTAAATTGAGGAACTTGTCGGATCCACATCCCAAAACACCCTAAACATGTTCTACTGGATAAAGCCCATGTTAAGTAGTTCCTGGGGAGTTGCCAGCACGTCAATTGCCACAAAGAAAATCTTACCTTGCGGATTGAGCAAGAACCGCCATGCTAGATTTATGCCAACACTGTCACCAAACCAGGGAGTTTGCACTTTACCCGTCACTTTAACCTGGGTGAATCCTCCTTCTGCTGGCTCAGATATCCCCCGCTCTGGTATGAGCTTGAGTCCATAGCATTCTTCGCGCATATAGGCGAGGATGTTCTCCTGACCGACAATTGGGTCTTGGAAAGGGGGTTGCAAGGCACCATTTTCAGCAAATAAAGCCACAGCCCCTTGGAAGTCAAAGGCGTTCATATTCTCCATGTAGCTGAGGACTGTCAAGTTGTCGATGCCCTCAATGCTAACTTTAGCTCGGGGTGCGATATCTTTAGGTGGAACCACAGGTTCTTTAACTTTTTGGGCGCTAACTGTTGGAGCATACCCCATGTTGACGACTATATTTTGTAATACGGTGAGTTGCTGACCCCCTTCAAGTTGACGGATGGTTTGGAGGACATCTGATGCCTGTGCAGACAGTTTATAACCTTCTGGAATCGGAGCAACGATTCCTTGTTTCATCCACTCGCCTAACTGATACCAGAAGCCCAACTTGACATTAGTGCCGAAAGATGAATATGTACGGCAGATAGGAGTGTCAGCATGGTTAATCAGATCGCACATCACTTGCGTTTGCTCTCTAGCAGACATCTGCTTGATTTGAGTCAAGGTTTTTTCTGCGAAGACCATATTGGCTGCTCCCATAGCAGCAGGAGTGATTGTAACTCCCATCTCGGTATAGGCGAACCAAAGTAAAGCCAACTGATCCTCAGCACTGAGCTGATTGAATGATTCAACTATAGCTGGAATTGCATTAGCAACTTCAGTTTCAGGAAAAATAGAGCGTGCAGATTCGATAGTAAACGACATTTTTCAAAATCTCCAGAACGAAATTACATGAATTGATTCAAATTAACCTGTTGATTCTTGTTACAGCAACTGCTGACTTACAGAATACTCCAGAAGTGAAGGAAGCCTTGACCGGAAAACATTTCAATCAGGACGGCAGATATAAAGCCAATCATGGCTAAACGACCGTTCCAGAGTTCAGTCTGGGGTGTGAATCCCCAAAGCCAAGAATTGCGCTTATGGTTTTCGTTTATTGGCGAGGTGATGTTTGTCTGGGTCATAACAGTTTCCTGGGAGTTAATTTTGGTAATGACTCTGCTTCTCGTCTCCATGCTCGTTTAAAAAGGTCGCAGACAGAAAGTCCAGAAGATACTTGCAATAGCGATCGCGATCAAGCTAAGGTTGAAAAAACGACCTATTGTGGAGCTTAGGCCCAGTGCCTTATCTTCTTTACCTCCAGTGAAAAACAGTGACCAAGCTTGAGTTGCGTTGATTTTCTCAAAGTGATTGAAACTGGATCTGAAGACAACGGGATTGAGCAGAGAGGGATTAGTCAAGCCAACATTAGTTCTCATTAGTTTCATCCTTATATTTTGCAAAAGTGTTGAGGATATCTAGTGAAGCTCAATTTGTTAGAAGCCTGTGTATGCTTAGTCAGGACTACTAGAACCAGGAACGAAACAAAACCAATCATGGCTAACGTCTCCGTTCATTTTTCTGCATACTGAGTTAAAGCCAAACTGAAGCTGATCCATCACGTTATTGTTAGGTTCGATGGCGTAGTTGTTCAGCCTACCGAATTCTTCAGCCACTAAATCGCTTTTTATAAGTTCTGCTTTTTGTTTTTGGGGCATCACATAAATTAAATTTAACAAATTTATTACAATTTTGCAACTTTTATTGCAAAATAAAGACGTGGGTACTTATTGCGATCGCCCATTACCATGTTGCGCTAAGGCTGCCATTTCCTTGTCAGAGATTTCTGGCTCCTTGGTATAGAGCGAATTTAGTTGTATTGATAATTCGTAATTCGTAATTGCGCATTACATTTCCATCACAAAGATCCTTTTGATAGATTATTAGTTACTCAATCAAATATCGAAAATATAATTTTAGTTAGTTGTGATCCTTTGATAGCAAAGTATCCAGTTAAAATAACCTGGTGATAAAACCGATGAAATTTTTAGGCATTGACTTAGGCTGGAAATCGCAACCAAGTGGACTATGCTGCATAGAATGGGCAGATCAGCAACTACAAATCCTCGATTTAGATCGCAAAGAAGCAATTGCAGACATCCTCAACTGGGTCGATACTTGCGTTCCACCAGGTGAAAGTGCCGTCATCGCCGTAGACGCCCCGACTCTCATCCCCAACGCCACCGGTAGCCGCCTCCCCGACAAACTCACCCATAAACACTTCGGTAAATACCACGCCGGTTGCTACCCCGCCAATCTTAATCTTCCCTTCGCCCAACGCACCGTCAACTTTGGCTTAGAGCTAGAATCTCGTGGCTTCGCCCACGCCCCCACCATCGAACCGCAAAAACCCGGCAGATATCAAATCGAAGTCTTTCCCCACCCTGCTATTGTCCATCTCTTCAACCTAGAACGCATCCTCAAGTATAAAAAAGGACGCCTGAGCGATCGCCGCCAAGAACTGATCAAACTCTACAATCACATTACACAAACCCTACCTACCTTAGAACCTTCTTCGTGTACTTTGCGCCTTCGCGGTTCACTTCTCCCCCAAATCCCCACCAAAGGCGCAGCACTCAAAGCAGCCGAAGACAAACTAGATAGCTTAATCTGCGCTTACGTAGCAGCATATTGGTGGTATTGGGGAGAACAACGTAACCTAGTACTAGGCGATCGCACCACAGGTTACATAGTTGTTCCCCAGAGGATAGGGGATCGGGGAGAGGGGGAGGAATTTTCTCCCTTATCCTCCTTCCCTCGTCCTAGTCACTACTTACTGTGCCCATAAAATTAACCTTGGCTCATAAGGACTAGAAAGGTACTTATGTTTAGGTAGTACACGCAAAGATAATCCTTGCAAACCAGAAGTAGTATACAAAACATCAGCCTTGTAAATACTTAAACCTTGGTCATCTTCTCCTTGGTATTCCATTACTAGTGGTACACCGTTGACAATCTCACCACTGGCATCTACTGCACCTTGATACAGTTCTACCTGTACATCGTTATTTGTGAGAGTTGCCAAATCAACCTTGGCTTTAACAGTAACAGTTTGGTTAACCTCAATATCAGGGCCGACAGAGACATCAATATCTTTGATGGTGATATTGTACCAATGTTCACCGAGATTTAATTTCCAAGCAGCCAGTTCTTTGGCAGGAGCGTAATTATCACCAGTCAGGATATGGTAGCGATCGCTTGCAGGGAAATATGCTCTTTGTGCATACTCTCGCACCATTCGCGCAGTGTTAAATAAGGGACAATTTAATCGGATAGCATCTTTCATTTTGGCTACCCAGCGTCTGGGCAAACCGTCCGCATCGCGATGATAAAATAACGCTACGACTTCTTTTTCTAAGATGTCATACAGAGCGTTTGCTTCTACTTCATCCTGATAATTGGGATCATCGTAAATTTCCCCGTGGCCAATTGCCCAACCAGTGCGGACATAATCCGCTTCATCCCACCAACCATCAAGTACACTTAAATTTGGCAATCCATTCATCGCTGCTTTCATGCCACTAGTACCAGAGGCTTCTCGGGGGCGACGGGGTGTGTTTAACCAGACATCACAACCTGCCACCATCAACCGGGCAATATGTATATCATAATTTGGAACAAACACAATCTGTTTTTCCAAATTATTTTCGCGGATGAAATGATTAATTTCGCGGATAAGTTCTTTGCCAGGAATATCTTTAGGGTGTGCCTTACCAGCAATGACAAATTGTACCTTGCGGTCTTTGTTACCTAATAAAATCCGCTTGATGCGTTCTATATCACGCATCCATAAAGTAGCACGTTTGTAGGTGGCAAAGCGACGGGCAAAGCCAATCGTTAAAACGTAAGGATCGAGGACTTCTTGGGCTTGGGCAATTTCGCTAGGAGATGCACCGCGATCGCGTAAATGTTTGACTAAGCGCTCCCGCACATACAAAATCATATCCAAGCGACAGCGTTCGTGGTTTCGCCACAACTCTTCATCGGGAATCGCGTTCATCCGGTCCCACAGGGGATGATCCACTGGTGCTGATGACCAATTTGGACCTAAATAGCGATCGTATAACTCTTGAGTTGATTTAGCTACACAACTACGGGCATGAACACCGTTAGTAATAGCAGTAATTGGCACTTCTTGGATTGGTACACCGGTCCACAAACCCTTGAACATCTGTCTTGACACCGTACCGTGCAGCTGCGCCACACCATTAGAAAATGTTGCCATCTTCAGCGCTAGCACTGCCATACTAAAAGGCGAAGATAAATCACCCGTACTCTCTCGTCCCAACGCTAAAAATTCGTCTTTACTTAAACCAAAAATTTCTGCATAGTGTCCCAAATAGTACAAAACTTTATCTGGTGGAAACAAGTCGATTCCAGCTGGTACTGGTGTATGGGTGGTAAATATATTTGTAGAAGCTACCACTTGCCTCGCTTCAATATAACTCAGCCCTTGTTCTTGAATTAAAATCCGGATACGTTCTAGGGCAGAAAACGCTGCATGTCCTTCATTCATGTGGTAAGCGGTGACGTTATACCCCAACGCTTTCAACATCCTGACGCCACCAATACCCAACATTATTTCCTGGTGGATACGCATATCAATATCACCACCATACAGTTGATCTGTAATGTCGTGATCATAAGGATTGTTGGGTTCAATATTGGTGTCCAGCATGTACAATGGCACTCTTCCCACTTGCACACGCCAAACCCTAGCATAGACTGTGCGCCCTGGATAATCCACTGTAATTCGCAGTTCTGAACCATCCGGGTTGCGTTCTAGATGCAAAGGCATATTATAAAAGTCGTTAATCGGGTAACGCTCTTGTTGCCAGCCATCAGCATTTAAATACTGGGCAAAATAGCCTTGCTGGTACAGCAAACCCACACCGACCAGGGGAAGCCCTAAATCACTGGCAGACTTCAAATGATCTCCAGCGAGTACACCCAAGCCCCCTGAATAGATAGGCAAACAGTCCACAAGTCCAAACTCAGCAGAAAAATAGGCGTAGCATTCCGGGGATCGGGTATTAGGGATCGGCGATTGGGAATTGGGGAAAGACGAAGGAGAAGAATTACTTCCTTGTCCCCAGTTCTTTGTCCCCGATCCCTTGTCCCTCGTTTTCTCATACCAAGTGCGTTCTTTGAGATAGTCTTCTATCTGCAAAGCAGCACGATCCATTTGTGCCAAAAAGCCTTCATCTTCCACTACTTCTAACAACCGTGCTTGGCTGATGGTTCCTAGCATCAAGACAGGGTTATGACGGCTAGATTCCCATAAATCAGGATCTAAACGGCGAAATAAATCTTTAGTTTCAACGTTCCAATCCCAAAGTAAGTTGTATGCCAGCTTGCGTAGTGGTTCGAGTCGCGCAGGCAAAGAAGGTGAGACATTAAATGTACGAATTGGCTGCATAGGCTTAACAGAACTCCACGTCTAGCTATCGCTATTGTTGTCTGTATTTTGCTAATGTTGCCAATTTTTTATACTGTGTTCGCAAATCGTCCTAAATATTGTTAAGTTTTGAAAAAAATTAAGCAACTGATGCTTCCATAACTGATACCAAGTTGTGTTTAAAAACCCTAGCCCCTCTGGTGAACTCTTTTTGCTCGATAAATGTTACCCGTTGGGGGTACTGCTGTGTTTGATCATTGCAAGTTATGATTTGGGATAATGATGTAAAAACAAGTAAACAATTGTAATTAATAATACGATTAACTAATTTCAATACTCAGGTTACTAATAAAAAAACAGAGTAAAATCTGAAACCGTTATTGGAATAGCGATCGCTCTTTGCTATTCCAAAACTAGATATAAGACTTGATTGCTGATCACTAAACGTAAGCAACACAAAAAACTTAGTCATTTTCATCACAAGGACAAGATTTATGGGTTTGAAAGATTACGGTGTATTAAAGTGTCATGCGATCGCTGGCAAGATGGAATTAGACGATGATACTCCACACTATCAAGTACATGCCAAAGACGGTAAGTTTAACTATCGCTTAGCAATCAACGTTCGGTCTGTTCAGCAACCCTATGATTTGTTGTACTTAATCGATAGTAATTTTGAACACTACATTACTGAAAAGCTGAAAAAATTAGACTTTGGGTTCAACAAAATTGAAGTTTCTCAAAGACAAGCTGGAGGAATTGCCCTGGATTACATCCGGGGCAATTTGTTTAAAGTCAATAAGATGAAAGCTTTGCCCTATACTGTTCCTGGAGAAAATAACGACCTCAATGAGTTTATTGACTCATATATTCAAAGGGCAATTGAAACGAAAGCTGATATCTACGTTTTTGGTGAACCCTGGGGACCAGAAGATAAGCCTGATAAAATATTTGGTTTCCAACCAGGTAGAGGCGTTCATGACATACACATGAATCAAGGCAGCAGTGGTAGATTTACCAAGGATAATGGGGTTTATCAAGATGGAGCGTTATTAATTCACTATAAATCTAGTTCCCAAGAGTATTGGGTTGCTGCCTTTTTTGCATTCCAATCTCAGTCTTTCCATACAGATGACAAAACAGGTAATCCCATCGATCAAAATGTGGGAGCTGAACCAGAAATACCGGATACTCCAGTAGTCAAGCCACAGGTAAAAATTATTGCTGCCCTACTTAATCCTAGTGGAGAAGATTTCGGCAAAGAATCAATCACTTTAATTAACCCTTCACCGAAAAAAGTAGATTTAACAGGTTGGGCGATCGTTAACCAACTCAAACAAAAAGCCAGTTTAGATGGATTCAAAATTGAACCTGGTGGAGTTGTGAAAGTGCCTTTGAGTGGAAAAGATGTTCAGTTTTCCAACAAAGGTGGAACCATATCTCTTCTCAATCAAGAAGGTATTAAAGTGGATGGTGTTTCCTACACCAAGAAAGATACTCAAGAGGAAGGGTGGACGACGGTATTTTAATGTTGATTGTTGATTGGAACAAACACCCAATAACTAACAACTAACAACTAACTAATTACTAACTTGCAATACCACCAACGTCATATCATCGGTGTTCTGTTTTTCAGCACCGATGAATTGTTGCACTCGCTCAAATAAGTAATCTAGTATTTCTTCTGGGCCATTACAATATCTACAAGCAAGGCTGAATTCACGAACGAGGTTTTCTTCGTCGAAGCGATCGCCACTGGCAGCTGCGGCATCGGTCAAGCCATCTGTATAGTAAATAATTGTATCTCCTGGCTCTAACTGTGCTTGACCATTTTCGTATTGGCTATTAGCATCCAAACCAATTAACATCCCCAGAGTATCCAAACGCGTCACTGTTTTTGTACTGGCGTGCCACCACATGGGAGGGTTATGTGCTGCGTTACTGTAGGATAACAGCTTGGTTTTCGGGTCATATTCTGAATAAAACAAGGTGACGAAGCGGTTAGAATTTTCTAAATCCGCATACATGACTCGATTTAAGTTTTGCAAAATCTGTGCTGGGGTGTTACTATGCAACACCTCGCCCCGTAGCATTCCCCGCATCATAGTCATAATCAGACCTGCGGGGACTCCTTTTCCCATCACATCACCAATTACCAAAGCCCAACGACCAGATTCCGCAGTTTCTCTGGCATTGGGCGGCAAAATTAAGTTGTGATTGGTAGGAACAAAGTCGTAGTAATCTCCGCCTACACGATTTGCTGGTTTACAGCGTGCAGCCAGAACTACTCCCGGAATACTAGGGCATTGACGTGGTAATAATCGCCGTTGAATCTCGGCACCAATTTCTAATTCTTGGTCTAAGCGTTCTTTTTTCCTTAGTTCTACAGCCAATTCATCGTTTTCAATTGCGACTGCCGTTTGATCTGCGACTAATCTAACTAACTTTTGTCTGGTTTCTGTCCATCCATAGTCAGGATCGCGGCTTAAAACATAAAGCCATCCCCTTTCTAAATGCTTGACTAGAATTGCCGTACCAAAGATTTGTACATCCGGTCCCAAATGGTAATGCATCTGGGCGTCTAAAATACTGGTGGTAGTTGCTAGCCCAGATACATTTTGCTGATGTGTAATTTGACTACTTACTGTCTCTAATGCTTTACGGATATTTTTTCTTTGGCGACTGTCCTGCCAGTGTAGCTGTTCTAGCCTAACTTGACCATTTGGTTTGTAGAGAAACAGGGCGCTACCATCTGCGTCTGTTACTCTTGTTGCCATTAGCGGGATTAACTCCAAAAACTGGTTTAAGTTATTGAAGCTTCTCAGGGCAAATCCTAAAGAACTCAGCAAATCTTGGATTTTGTTTTGCTCCCGGTGCAGCCTTGCCACGAGTTCTTTCAGCGCCACAACTGGAGTAACATCTGTTGTGGCACTACTATTACTGTCGGTAGGTTCAGAAGGCAGTTTAGGCACAGGCACAGGTATTATTTAACTTCAGTAAGCAGGTTTGAGATTACTAATAAATAAACTAGCTTTAGGATCGCTAAACCATATTTAGATAAGATTTGTCAGTTTAGCAAGAGTAGAAAGACGTAAGTGTAAATTTTAGAAGTATTTCATTTTCTATTTGATTTCTTTATCAACTCTAAGTATTTTAAGGAGTACTTCTTAGTTTAAAACCGATCTATCAATAGCAACCATTTTTACTAAGTGTTAGAAGGTAATAAATTTTTCCATAACTTTATGAATAAGTCATATACCCTAAGATATAAAAACAAATTAAGAAGTAGATATAAATTTTTAGATATCACAATTAGCACTGAGGGGTGAAGTAAATAGGCAGTCTTAACCATATTGACATGATGAATTTAATATGATCTCTAAGTTCTTATATACACAAATATTAAGTTTTAAAGAAGACTTACGGAAAAATAATAACTCAAGATTTTTCACCTCTACATTAAAAATGGTGTTTTCACGCAGTTATTAGATTGACACTATTTAAACTACCTTGAGAGAATATTGTTTGGCAAGTAAATAACAAGCGATGATGAAAGCACGATTAACTGCCTTTTCCATCGACTCAGATCAATTAACCATTTTGCAGGAACATTTTACAGCCCTTTTGAGAGTTGTTCAAAGAAAGTATTAAGTTGCAATTCTAGCAGAGGTTTTCAGCCGTTATCAAAAAGTTGTCAGTAGGTAATGGGTAATGGGTAATTGGTAATGGTTATTTCAGGACTTACGCATTGACAAAATAGGCATAAAATGCATGGAATGAATCAGGAAGAAATAGGCGATCGCTAACCACCTGCCTGCGTTGAAAGACAGATAATAGTAAGGTTGTCTGCATCAGAAAAGTTGCATGTCGATACAAAACTTTACATATTTGATTAAACTATCTCTAAAAATCCTAAAATAGTCAACATAAAATTATCTCCTCAAGCCAATGAACATAACTGATTTTTTGACACATACAGGATTGTAAATAACGAAATTTATATAATAGTGTATGTCCCCATTGCTGGGGAATAGATACAAGCTGTAAAATCAAATATGCTATTAAACTAATGTAAATTTGTATGGTAATACCATTGACGTTTTTGGTAATTAATTTGTCAAGCTTTAAATGCATCTTTAGAAACTTCCACAGCAATTCAACTCCCCAACGTAAGCGATAAATATCCCTAATTTGATCATCAGTAACTGCTGCGTCTCCATCAGTAGGTAAATTAGTCACCAAGCGAAACTCTGTTTTCGTGTCTAAATCACAAAAACTAATAACTCTATAGGCTTGGGCATCATCAGATGTACCAACTTTAATTAATCCAGTTGAGTCGGAAAATTCTAGCTTCCAATTATTTTTTATTCGCAAAACAAAATATTTATTTTCTTGAGATAATTCTTGAATAAATTTTAAAGCAGCAAAACCCCTATCCATTACTCCAATAGCATTTGTTGCTAAACCAAACATCATTTTTGAGCCAAAATTATAATCATGGTCATGCCCAAAATTGATGAAGTTATCTTCTGGACTCCCAGTAGATAGATTGAAAGAGCTGAAAAGCTTAACTTGATGATGTCCTAATACCCATAACAACTTGCTGGTTAAAGTAACCATTGTTGAATCAATTGGACAAATTGCATATTTATCATGTAATTTTTTATGAGATTTCTTTTGCAATTGCGCATTTAATTTCTGATAAATTTCTTGACATGGTTTGTGTGCGTCGTGAGAACTGGCTTTAGAAAAAGTAGAAATATCTACATCAAATCCTGTGTTATTTAATCGTTTAAATAAATCTCGCATACTTGTTAAACTGTTATCTAGAGCATACGATAGCCAGCACTCAAAGAATAAACGACTGTTCAATAGCGGATAATCATTTTTTGGCAGGCTTTTCAGGATGTCTTTGACAATTGTTGGAAATGAATTTATAATCACAATCAAACTAATATATTGTAATCCTTTGCCCAAAAATACCATATTTTGGGCTATTTTTATCTAACTTTTCTTAACATTCAACATTTCTGCCCATTACCCATTACCAAAGCAGCGGGGCGGCTTTCCTCCCCACCCACGAGGAGATAGGGTTTCCCGCCGCTTTCAATAAATTTATTTTTTCCCATTCCCACTTTCCCCTCTACTGGGGGTTGTTTGATTCAAATTGGATCTGTGAAAGTGGTTGCGATCGCAAAATCCGGGATCAATGTAAAATCTATTTTCCCATGTTGAAATTGGGCAAACTATACACAATCGCATCACCTTCGTTGTCACTATGCAAACTCCAAATAGTAACTCCTCTACTCTCCAAGATGTGTCACGCAGGGAATTGCGGGATCTAGTGCGAGCGCAATTACAAAGTTTGTTGGAAGTAGGAGACTTACGTGGAGCTAAAGCTATTTTAGTCCCCGTGCAGCCTGTAGATATTGCTGAGGCTATAGAAGGATTACCAGAAGCAATGCACGCGATCGCTTTTCGCTTACTTTCCAAAGATGAGGCGATCGAAGTTTACGAATATCTTGACTACGGTGTACAAGAACGATTAATAGAAGAACTCAGAAGTCAGGAAGTCCGCGAGATTGTCGAGCAAATGTCACCGGATGACCGAGCCAAGTTATTCGATGAGTTACCAGCAAAAATTGTCAAGCGTCTCTTAGAACAACTGAGTCCAGCCGAACGGGAATCTACAGCGCAACTGTTGGGTTACGAAGCTGGTACTGCTGGACGAATTATGACCCCGGAGTTGATCTCTGTGAAAGAAAATTTTACCGCCGCAGAAACTCTAGAGCGGATTCGCAGCTTAGCCAATGCTAGCGAGATGATTTACTATCTTTACGTCACGGATGCAGCTAGGCGCTTGACGGGAATTTTATCGCTGCGGGAGTTGGTGACAGCTCAACCACAGCAGATAATAGGCGAAATCATGACTCGCGATGTCCTGTCTGTCCATACAGATACAGATCAAGAAGAAGTAGCCAGATTGATCCAAAGATATGACTTTTTAGCTGTACCTGTGGTAGACCGAGAAGAGCGGCTTGTGGGTATTGTTACCGTTGATGACGTGATTGATATTTTACAAGAGGAAAACACCAGGGATATCTATACTGTGGGTGGTGGTGTGCAATCTGATGGTGACAGCTATTTCCAGGCTAATTTGCTGACAGTGGCTCGTAAGCGGGTACTTTGGTTGTTTGTTTTGCTGATCACCAACACGATCACCGGCACAATTATTAAGTCCCAAGAAGATATTTTGGCAAAAGTGGTCGTGTTAGCGGCGTTTATTCCCCTGTTGACGGGTACAGGTGGTAATGTCGGCGCTCAATCTTCCACAGTCGTTATTCGCGGGATGCATACCGAAGAAATTCGCGCCCTGGGAGGTCCGTTGCAAGTGGTTGTCCGCGAAGGGTTGGCGGGTGCGTTGCTGGGAATCATGCTAGGTGCGATCGCCACTATCTGGGCTTTCTTTCTGCAAAAGAATTTACCAGTAGCGATCGCAGTTGGTAGCAGTCTTGTAGCAATTTCGGTTTTGGCTTCTGTTTCTGGTTCCGCACTACCGTTTTTGTTTCGCCTATTTCGTTTAGATCCGGCGTTGATGTCAGCACCATTTATAACTACAGCAGTGGATGTCTTAGGTGTATTAATTTACTTCAATCTAGCAAGGATGATCTTAAATGTATGAGTGCCTTAACAGAGTTGTTTTAGGTCAGGAGTTAAGCCAGCTAACAGTTATCAAAATTATAAAATTAATAACTGATAACTGATAACTGTTAAAGTTGTGAATCGCTATCAGGCGCTACAATTTCACCTTCACCCAAATTCAGCATCATGTCTTGATCAATAATCAGATCAGTAAGTTCCTTAGCTTGCAAGTTCATTTCTTCACAAGCTTTTCTTAATTCTTGGGCAAAGGTATTCAAATCATCACCATAGCCACACTGATAAGCAGCAGTTTCAATTCCCTGCTTGGCATTTGCTCTAGCACAATCTACTAATTCCGTACCATGTAAACGTGTTTGAGATGACATAATAGACAGTTTTTATTGATTTCAATCTTTTTTGCTATATTATCAATTGTTCAAGGCTAGCTCATCTCTCAAATGAAAGGTAAATGAATTTGTTGGTTGTTGATTGTTTTCATCCAAACAACAAACAACTATGAACAAACAACTAATAAACATTTAACCATTGACGATAGTACCACCGTTCGTATGCAGGACTTGACCAGTTATATAAGAAGCATCATCGGATGCTAAAAATACATAACTAGGAGCAATTTCCTCTGGTTGTCCTGCTCGTTGCATTGGTACTTGTTTACCAAAATTTGCCACTTTATCTTCTGGAAAAGTAGCAGGAATTAAAGGTGTCCAAATTGGACCAGGAGCTACAGCATTCACGCGAATTCCCTTTTCTACTAGACCTTGCGATAGAGAACGAGTAAAGGCAACAATCGCACCTTTTGTCGAAGAATAATCAAGCAATTCTGGACTACCTTTGTAAGCTGTAACAGAAGTCGTATTAATGATACTGCTGCCCTCTTGCAGATGCTGCAATGCTGCTTTAGTTAAGAAAAACATTGAGAAAATATTTGTGCGGAAAGTCCGTTCTAGTTGTTCTTTGCTAATATCTTCAATGCTTTTTTGGGGATGTTGTTCCGCAGCATTATTGACAAGAATATCAAGCTTGCCAAATTCATCTATTGTCTGTTGGATAGCCTGCTGGCAAAAGGTTTCATCACCAATATCGCCAGAAATAGTAACTGCCTTTCGTCCTTGTGCTTCTACCAAATGTTTAGTTTCTTTAGCATCATTATGTTCATTGAGATAAGCGATCGCTACATCTGCACCTTCTTTTGCAAAAGCGATCGCTACAGCACGCCCAATACCACTATCTCCGCCTGTAATTAGTGCCACTTTATTTTTTAATTTGCCACTTCCCTGATACTGAGAATCATCTGCTTTTGGCTTGGGCGTCATTTCTGACTCTATTCCTGGTTGTTTTTCTTGGTGTTGTGGTGGTTGTAATGGTTTTTTTTCTGGCATACATTTCTCCTTTGGTTGTTGGTTGTTCCAATTAACTACTAACTATTAACTACTAACTATTAGTCAAAAACTAACCTTGGATCGAAAATTCAATCCAAGGTTTAGTTCTTACGACTACACCCTGTTGTCATTGGCGAGCTATTGTTTTACTCTCTAGATAATGTTTAGCTTACTAATTGCCGCCGGAGCAAAAGTATGCCAACAAAATATTTTATCCTCACACCAAAAGCACGCTCTTTATTTGACAAGGGAACCTCACTACACGACTCTACCTGATTAATAAATCGCTCCTCTCAGTAATTAAATTAACTGTTAACTTATTGTGATTTATCATTCTCAAGATATAAACAAAATAAAAATCTCTCAATCTTGAGAAGTAAATTTATGCAAGCAAAATTATTTCTTCTAAGTATAACTTAAGCAATAAACTTAACTCTTGTTTTTTAGGCCTGATTAATGGATGATTTACTATATATTGATCCCAATAACCAATATCTAATTTTCACGGAAATTTTACGTGCAACATCGTAAAATTTCAGCAATCAACCAAACAATTTCAAAGAAGTATTGCATACAATCGCAATCAATTATTCCTTAGGATATATCTGAAATTAAGCAATCCCTCTGAAGGAGCAAAGCAGGGGTAAAATTATGCAAATATTTAACATTACTAATTTAGAGCAAACTGACTCATTTGAATGTCTTCAGTTAACTTTACGCGATCGCTGGCAAAGTATTGAAGGCCCTAGCGAAAGCAGTGATGTAGATATATTAGTTGTTCCCTCTCTTAGCATCGATCAGCGAGAACTTAGAAAAGTCGAAGGTTACGAACACTACGAAGAGCGATTATTGTTCTCACTTATTCGTTTGTGGAATCCCCGCAATCGTCTCATCTACGTGACATCTGTGCCTTTGCACCCCAGTATTATCGACTATTATTTACAGCTGTTGCCGGGAATCCCATTTTCCCACGCTCGCAATCGCTTGCTATTACTATCCACCTATGATTCTTCCCTAAAACCCCTCAGTCAAAAAATTTTAGAACGTCCCCGCTTGCTCCATCGCATTCGTCAAGCCTTAAGGCTAGACAAATCATTTATGATATGCTATAATTCCACACCATTAGAAGCAGAGTTATCTGTAAAATTGGGTGTACCACTGTATGCTGCTGCACCACAATTGCAGACTTGGGGAACAAAAAGTGGTAGCCGTCAAATATTTGCAGAAACCGGAGTGCCACATCCAGATGGCAGTGATTTAGTTAAGAGTGTTGCCGATTTGGAAGAAGCAGCCGTGCAGTTGTGGGAACGCCAGCCAAACTTAAAAAGAATGGTGGTTAAGCTGAACGAGGGCATATCGGGAGAAGGAAATGCCCTATTAGACTTAAGACCAATTGCGGATATTGCACCTCCTGGTGGTTCCCATGGCGAACGCTTAGCAGCGATTAGCGATCGCTTACCCCATATCCGTTTTCAAGCTAGCCAAGAAACATGGGAAAACTTTTCGGGACGAATTGGTGAGTTAGGGGCAATTGTAGAAGCGTTTGTCGAGGGTGAAGTCAAGCGATCGCCCAGTGTCCAAGGACGGATCACACCTCTTGGCGAAGTAGAAATTCTTTCTACCCATGACCAAATTCTTGGCGGTCCTGACGGACAAGTTTACCTTGGTTGTCGATTTCCTGCGGATGAAACTTATCGTCTACAGCTACAACTGTTAGGAACCAAAATTGGGATGAAACTTGCAGAAAAAGGCGCACTCGAACGATTTGGCGTCGATTTTATCGCTGTTGACCAAGGCAATGGACAATGGGATATGCAAGCAATAGAAATTAACCTACGTAAAGGCGGAACCACCCACCCCTTTATGACCTTAAAACTATTAACTAACGGTCGTTACGACTTTTCCACAGGCTTGTTTTACTCCCAGCAAGGACGTCCTAAATACTACATCGCCACCGACAACCTCCAAAAAGACCGTTATCAAGGACTCTTACCCAACGACTTAATGGACATCATCGCCCATCACAGGCTGCACTTTGACACTGGCACAGAAACAGGCACAGTTTTTCATCTGATGGGTTGTCTTTCCCAATTTGGCAAGTTAGGTTTAACCAGCATTGGCGATTCTCCTCAACAAGCAGAAGAAATTTATAACAAGGTCGTCAAAGTCTTGGACGAGGAAACCAACAGCAACAATCAAGACTTTTGTTCCGTCTTAGAACATACTTTTCCCATAGCCTGGGATGGGTTTAGTTGTTAGGGACCGGAGGTGGGGACTGGGGAGATGGGGAGTGTGGGGAGTGTGGGGAGGTGGGGAGATGGGGAGAATAATATAGTCACTAATTCCCCTTTGTCCTCCTTGTCCTCTTTGTCCTCCTTGTCCTCCTTGTCCCCGTTGTCCCTTGTCCCCGTTGTCCCCAATCCCCGATCCCTAATTCAATCCCCTTTCCCCTATCCCCATTACCCCGGCTCCTGATTATAATCAACATCAGCCATTGTCTTTGAGCGGTTGTGTTCAACACTAGTGAAATTCACTGCATCAATCCAGACTGTCTGCGTCCCTATCCCCAGCTTTGGGGACACAAATTTTGTAGTTGCTGTGGTGCGCCTCTACAGCTGATAGACCGTTATGTCCCGACAGCGCGTTTGGGATCGGGAGGTTTTGCCCAAATTTACACAGTTTGGGATCAAAAGACACAAACAGAAAAAGTGCTGAAAGTGTTGGTAGAAGAATCACCGAAAGCACGAGAATTGTTTGCCCAAGAAGCGGCGGTTTTAAGCAAGTTGCGACATCCAGGTGTTCCCAGGGTCGATCCAGATGGTTATTTTCAACGCATTTGGGTTCATGGTAAGGGACAACAGACTTTGCCTTGTTTGGTGATGGAAAAAATTCATGGTCAGACTTTGGAGGAAATACTATACAAGCAATATCCTCAAGGATGTCCACCAGAGTTGGTGTTGAACTGGTTAAGTCAAGCTGTGGAAATTTTACACCACTTGCACCAACGCAATATTATTCATCGTGACATCAAGCCTTCTAATTTGATGCTGCGTACTCCCCCTTCTCAACGGGGGGAATGGGAGAGTCAGCTGGTACTGATTGATTTTGGTGGAGCAAAACAATTTGGTGCAGCCAATATTGGTTCTCAGCCACGATCTACAAAGTTGTTTTCTTCTGGTTACAGTCCACCGGAACAAGTGCTGGGTGGTCATGTTGAACCTAGTGCTGATTTTTATGCTTTGGGGCGGACAATGATTGAGTTGTTGACGGGTAAGCATCCGGTGGACTTAGAAGATCCCTTAACAGGCGAGTTGCACTGGCGATCGCAACGTAATGTTGACCCGCAATTAGCAGATTTGCTAGATGAAATGATGCAGGAAGAAGCGCGATCGCGTCCAGCAAATACGGTGATTCTTCAAAGACGTTTGACACAGATTGTTCAGGCACTACCAAATCGTGTTGGAACAAATACTGGTAGTGTAACTGTAGCGATCGCCAACACTAAATTATCTCCGATTCTGGGAGTTTTATCTGATTTTAGAAAACAAATTCAAAACTCTGTTGTTAATTCTGCTCAAAGCATTGTTCAAATTATTCTTTTCGTATTCGGCGCGATCGCTCAAGTTTTCCGAGCTTGTCTAGATACAATTTGGACAATGATTCTCACCAGTATTGGCGCTGCTGCGGGTACTTTTTCTGGTTATGTTTTAGCCTATCGCACAGAATGGGGAAAAGAAGTTGGCGAATTTTTGTCTAGTCAGTTATCCCCCCTGCTAGGAAACAGTCACTCTATATCGGGATCAGAGATCCTGTTGTTTGCTGGTGCTGGGTTTGGTACTGCATGGGGAATAGTGACAGCCGGAGGCTATGGTCAGCGACGACGGTTTTTAGTGGCATCACTGATGGGAATTTTTGGCTATGGATTTGGCTGGTTGATTCTACAATTAATCACACCAAAAGAAGATGGTGAAGGATTAGTAGCATTGATTTTAGCCGCAGTTTCACTGCTTACCCTGGGCTTAGGTCTGCGTAGCCATCATCTAGTTCATGCTGTGGTTACTGCTTTTGGTACAGCGCTACCGTTTGCATTTTTGCTTTATTTGGGACTACCACCGACCATATTCAACGATTTTTTTAGCCCTACCCATCATTTGCCTGAATTATTGTGGAAAATAGGCTTTTTTGGCTTTGTAGGCGTTGTGGTTAGTTTTTGGTTGGGAGTGAGTCATTACCTAGTTGTGCCTGGATTGCGCTTGTTGGGCTGGCGTTATTGACAAGCGATCAGGGGTCGAGTCGGAGAAAAGGTGACAAGGGAAGGGGGACAAGGGAGAATTAGTGACCATATTATTCTCCCCATCACCCCATCACCCCACCTCTCCAGTCCTCTATCCCTGTAAATTTTCATACCAAAAATAAGAATTCCCCCTTGCCTATTGTTTAATCCAGCTTGGGGGAATGTAATATTTTCGTTATAGAGTTTCAGTATAAAGTTTGATTTTTTCATTGTATGAACTTTGTCTGGTTTTGACCAGGGAAATTGTGAGATTTTACAGTAGTTTTACAGTTCCTTGATATCTGCTTTATACCGATAAATTTTTGCATCAGTCATATAATGATAACAATACATCACCTAAGTGAATTCTCAACTTTATAAATACTGTAAAAAACATGAAATGCCAGATTATTGCCACAGCGACTTTGTTAACTTTTATAGGATTAACAAACCAGGCTTTTGCTTTTAATCAACTAGATTTAGACCAGTTAAAAGCAACAGGTTCTTGTCCTCGGTGTGATTTAAGTGGTGCTGACTTAAGTAGATTGAATTTGACTGGAGCAAATTTACGCGGGGCTAACTTAAAAACAGCTATTTTAACTGGTGCTAATCTCACAAATGCCGATCTCACAAGTGCTAATCTGGAAAGTGCTACATTAACCGGAGCGAATCTCACAGGGACTTCCTTTACAGGAGCGTACCTAAAAGCAGCATCCTTGGACAATACAAATCTGAGTTTTACTGGTTTTATTGGTGCTAATCTAGAAGGTGCGAACCTCAAAGGTGCTAGAGAACAATTGACTAATTATCGAGGCGCAAACTTCCGAGTCACCACTCTACCTAATGGCGTGATCACTTCTAATAAGCCTTATTGGTGGTCTTTACAGCGTTTCTCAGCGGGGCAGTGTAATAAATTTAACAATAACAATATCAATGGCTCGACCTGCTTTGCAGAGTGACACTGAATAAATGGCTTGAAAGTAGTTGTAGGGGTGTAGGAAGAATCATATTTTCATATGCTCATTGTGGGCAAATCGCCTATGAATGGCTGTCTTGAAAAGCACCTAGCCCTACAATTAGAAATTGCGGCTATACAAACACGCGTTCGCCTACGTGGATCAACTCAAAATCAAGGAGTTTAACCCACGAAGGTGGGTTTTGTGTGTGTAGCTGCAACTTTTAGTCGCCTAGCTCCGGAATGCTTTTCACAAAATCTAAAATTGGCATAGTCAAGAGCTAAATACCGAGAACGAGCTAAATTACTCTTGACTGTGCAGTACTTTCAATGTAAAAGTATTTGTCAATTATTTTACAATAACTTGGCTCAGCAACACTTATTGGTGTGGGCTAAAAGTTATTGGTCGGTTAACACTTCTTTATCATTAAACTAAAGACTTTAAAATAATTGAAAAATGCTTAGCCGTATTAAAGATTTAGCAACAACCATAGCTCCGCGCCTAATAGAAATTCGTCGTCACATCCACTCTCATCCAGAACTAAGTGGTCAAGAGTACCAAACAGCTGCGTTTGTTGCTGGAGTTTTATCTTCCAGTGGACTGCATGTACAAGAAGGAGTAGGTAAAACAGGTGTAATTGGAGAATTACAAGGTACAGGCGAGGATAAACGGATCTTGGCAATTCGTACTGATATGGATGCTTTGCCCATACAGGAACGTAGTGGTTTAGAATTCGCCTCCCTTATAGAAGGTATTATGCACGCTTGTGGTCATGATGTTCACACCACAGTTGGTTTAGGAACTGCCATGATCTTGGCTCAAATTGCCGAGGAGATTTCTGGGAAGGTACGATTTTTATTTCAGCCAGCCGAAGAAATTGCCCAGGGGGCAAGCTGGATGGTAGCAGATGGGGCAATGGATCAAGTTAGTGGTATATTGGGTGTTCATGTTTTCCCTTCTATCCCCGCAGGTTCAATTGGTGTACGTTATGGCGCGTTGACGGCGGCGGCTGATGATTTAGAGATTATTATTATGGGCGAATCAGGTCATGGCGCTCGTCCCCACGAAGCAATAGATGCTATTTGGATAGCTTCGCAAGTTATTACCACACTACAGCAAGCAATTAGCCGCACCCAGAATCCTTTGCGTCCGGTAGTATTGAGCATAGGAAAAATAAACGGTGGTAGAGCGCCGAATATAATAGCTGATAAAGTCCAATTGTTAGGAACAGTACGATCGCTCCATCCTGAAACCCGTGCTAACTTACCTAACTGGATTGAAAGAATAGTTGCTAGTGTTTGTAATTCCTACGGTGCAAAATATCAAGTCAACTATCGCCAGGGTATTCCTAGTGTCCAAAATGACTACTTCCTGACACAGTTATTGCAATCATCCGCAGAAGAAGCTTGGGGAAGCGATCGCGTGCAAGTTTTACCCGAACCCTCTCTGGGTGCGGAAGATTTTTCTGTATATTTAGAACGCTCTCCTGGTAGTATGTTTCGTTTAGGTGTGGGTTTTAAAGATAGGGTTATTAACTACCCACTACACCATCCCCAATTTGAAATCGATGAATCAGCGATCGTCACTGGGGTTGTGACGATGGCATATACAGCTTATCGATATTGGCAACAGGTTTCATAGCCTCTAAATCCTTGAAAATTCAGCCTTTTCCTTGAGAATCAACAAATAAATTGTGTAGCAAATTTGCAGTACTCAAAAATCCGGGCATTCGGAATCTACCACGTTTCGATGGCTAAGAAAATAGCTGTAATAAAATGTACAAAATATGTATTTTGTACATTTTATTTAAAATGACAAATTCTATCAGTGCAACACAAGCCCGTACCAATCTCCAAGAAATAATAAATCGTGTCGAGTATGGACGGGAACGTATTGTAATTGAAAGACACGGTAAAGCAGTAGTTGCAATTATCGGGTTAGAAGACCTCAAACGATTAGAAGCCCCAGAAGATGCCATTAATTCTGAAAAGTTGCGTCGTGCTATTGCAGAAAATGATGGCGAGGTCTACAAAAACTTGTGATTACACCTAAAACTCAGTACCAAGACCAAAATCGCAGCGATCGCTAACACGCTTCCAAGCATAAATGTCGCTTGATAACCAACTTTTTGCCATAATATTCCTGCAAACAAACTAGCGGGCAAAATTGCCACACCTGTTACTAGATTAATCAGTCCAAAGGCAGTACCACGCAAGGTATTTGGCACTTGATCAGCAACTAAAGCCAACAGTAAACCTTGAGTTTTGCCTAAGTACAAACCATAAAGTGCAAAAAGTCCCCAAATCTGCCAAGGTGTCTGAGCAAAAGCCAAGCCAAGATACACAAAGGCAAACAGAGTAAATCCAGCAATTAGTAATCCTACTCTCCCAATCCGATCTGATAACACACCAATGGGATAAGCACTCAAGCCATAGGTAAGATTCATAACAACAAAACTCAGGGGGATTAGGGATGTAGGAATACCTGTTTGTTGGGCACGTAGCAATAAAAATGCATCACTGGAATTACCCAGGTTAAACAATAGCGCTACCACGACTAACATCCAGTAATCTTTACCCAAACTTTTGAGAGCGCTCCATTGAAGAGGATTGTGTTTTGCTTCTGAAACTTGAGGGGATTCGTGTACTCCAAACACCAAGAGCGCGATCGCAATTATACCCGGAAGCACTGCACACCAAAATACTAAGCGAAAATTTTGGGCAGACAGGAACAATAGCGCCGTTGCAATTAAGGGCCCAAGGAAAGCACCGATTGTATCTAAGGATTGTCGCAATCCATAGGCAGCACCACGTTGTGCAACGGGAGTAACATCTGCAACCAAAGCATTACGGGGAGAAACCCGAACCCCCTTGCCGATCCGGTCTAAAAACCGAGCCACTAGTACCCAAGCCGGACTTGTGGAGAGGGCAAAAAGTGGAGTCACTAGGGTAGATAGCCCATATCCTGCCACTGCCAGTTCCTTTCGTCGTCCCCAATAATCACTGAGTGCGCCAGAAAACACCTTTAATACAGAGGCAGTTGATTCGGCTATGCCTTCAATAAACCCTACCGTAATCAGATTTGTTCCCAAAACAGAAACCAAGAACAAGGGTAGGACAGATTGAATCATCTTGGAATTTACATCAGCTAGCAGGCTGACAAAGCCCAAAAACCAGACGTTACGAGGGAGACTTCGAGCGAATACTGCCTTCATGGTAGATTGTTTCAGCGTGATTTGGGCTTATTTGGGATCAGGTCTGTGGTTGCAAGACTTGTAAACCTGATTGCAGATATGCATAGTTTTTAATTTTTACATATTTACGATGTCATGCATACATGGAAAATCATAGTGTTTTGAAACGCAAAGGCACGCGGAGTTTTGGAGTTTGTTGTTTACCATCTCTGATTTTTCATGATTTTGATGCCATTCCCATGAGTATATTTTGGCTATGACGTTCTAGTTCATTTTTGCCAGGATGTCGCTGGATATAAGAACCATCTGATTTTAGTTCCCAAGCTTGGCGATTGTCTGCCAGCATGATTTCCAGAATGTTTTGCAAGTTTTGTAAAATCTTTGGATCTTCCACTGGTGTCACGGCTTCCACCCGTCGATCTAGGTTGCGAGGCATCCAATCAGCACTACCGATATATATTTCATCGTGTCCATTGTTGTGGAAGTGAAAAATTCGTGAGTGTTCTAAAAAGCGACCGATAATACTAATGACGCGGATATTTGCGCTGACATCGGGAACACCGGGACGTAAGCAGCATATACCCCGAATAATCAAGTCAATTTCTACACCAGCTTGTGATGCTTCGTACAAGGTAGCAATGATTTGGGAGTCTACCAAGGAGTTCATTTTGGCGATGATCCGACCCTTTTCACCGTTTTGGCTATGTTCGATTTCACGGCGAATCAGGGCAATCATGCGATCGCGCATAGTTACGGGGGACACTAGTAGCTTGCGGTAATAATTCTGACAAGAATAGCCAGTTAGGTAATTGAATAAATCTGTTAAATCTGCGCCTAATTCTTCTCGGCAACTCAGCAGTCCTAAATCAGTGTATAATTTGGCTGTTTTGGGATTGTAGTTACCAGTACCGATGTGGACGTAACGGCAAATCCTCTCTCCTTCTTGACGTACCACCAGCACTATTTTGGTGTGAGTCTTCAATCCTACCAATCCATAAACGACATGTACACCGGATTTTTCTAGTTTCTGCGCCCAATTAATATTATTTTCTTCGTCAAAACGGGCTTTTAATTCTACAAGGGCAGCAACTTGTTTACCACTTTCTGCCGCAGAAATCAACGAACTCACAATTTCAGAATCCCCAGAAGTGCGATAAAGTGTCATTTTGATCGCCAGTACCTGAGGATCACGGGCAGCTTGGGCGATAAATTGTTCTACAGAAGCGCTAAAGGATTCGTAGGGATGATGTACTAGCAAATCATTTTGCTGAATAACAGAGAAAATATTTTCTGCTTCGTCTAATTGACTAATATTACTTGGTTGATGAAAATGACGCAGACGAGATGGAATTACAGGTGTCCAAGGTTTGTCTTTAAGTTCAGGCAATGGCAAAGCCATGAAAGACATTAAATCCTTTAAATTGATTAAACCATCTATTTCATAGATATCACTTGCAGACAGTTCCATTTCTTGCATCAGCATCTTTCGCAAAGATTTGGGCATTGATGGTTGAATTTCCAACCGCACTACAGAACCACGAAAGTGTCGCCCGCGTAATTCTTGTTGAATTGCTAGTAGCAAATCATCTGCTTCTTCTTCTACTACTGAGATGTCAGCCTTACGAGTCAATCGAAACAGGTGATATTCTTTAATGATCATGCCTGGAAACAAGGCATCTAAATTATGAGCTACTACCTGTTCAATTGGTATACCAGTCCAATGGTTTAATTTGCCGTTTTGTGTTTCTAATTCTTTGGGTAAGGCAATAAATCGAGGCAGAATATTGGGGACTTTAACTCTAGCAAACTTTTCTTCTCCTGTAACTGGATCTTTGACAACTACCGCCCAGTTGAGACTGAGATTTGCCATCAAAGGGAAGGGATGACTCGGATCTACAGCTAGAGGTGTAAGAACCGGAAAAATTCGTTGTTTAAATAATTCTTCTAGGTAAAAACGCTGTTCTCTAGTGATGTCCGGGTAATTGAGAAGATGGATACCGTGAGATGCCATTTCTTTGCGTAGCACCTTCTCAAACAAATGATGTTGTTCTACCACCATAGGACGCAAAAGTTGAGCGATCGCTTCTAATTGTTCCTGTGGCGTGCGTCCATCTGGAGTTCGTTGGCTTAGGAGTGCTTGCACTTGATCTTTAAGTATTGCCACACGAACCATGAAAAATTCATCTAAATTAGAACTGAAGATAGCCGTAAATTTAAGCCTTTCGAGTAAAGGAGTACGGTGATCTAACGCCTCATGCAAAACTCGACGATTGAACTCTAACCAACTTAATTCACGATTAAAGTAATACTGTGAGTCGTTGAAGTTTATAGTTTTGACTATCTCTTTAGATTTGGTCATGTTAGTTTTATTACTTCTGAATATTTTTTCGACTTAACCTAATATCCTTAAGTAATTTAGATAATTTTTGATTTAATTTTTTGTGTAACTATATCAGTCTCTTAATTTTAGATTAATGAAACTTAAAAGCAAAATTAAGTCAATTTTAAATATAAATTAAGTATCAATTAATTCTCCAGCCACCAACCTCAAATCTCCAACAACTCTTGCAAAGTCGGAGATTTTATCTTTCATAAATAATTTAGGAGGACTTACGCAAAAAACCTCTGAAAGCCTCTTTCCTTTGCGTTCTTTGTGTCCTTTGCGGTTCGTTTTACCGTAACCACTGCGTAAGTCCTATTTAGTAGTTCACTACATTTTCAACACAAAAAATAATGTTGATTTTGTTTTGTTACTAACTAGAGCAAAAAGTGCGATCCCATAAGGGAACATCAGCAAAAATTGCTAACTGAGATCTTGCACCTACTTTTTCGTCCGCTAAGAAATAAATTTCACGAGTATTGAACTCAAGTAATATCAAGTTCGGCTAATTGCTTACAATATAATGCTTCGCTGTTGGTCATTGGTTTTTACCATTACCTATTACCAGGTTATAAACTCAAAAGCGCCCCCTTTAGAGAGCGCCTCTGAGTTTATTTAGTTTGACGCGGTTGTTGCGTCATGAATTAACAA
>NZ_AJLL01000048.1 GCF_000317225.1 Fischerella thermalis PCC 7521 | reverse complement strand
TTAACTTTCGTTAATGATTTGCGTAGGTTGTTTTACCTACACTCATAAGCTTAGAAGAAAGTTTTAGAATTGTAAACACTATTTAATTAACTTTTATTTATTTATGTAAACAAAATTCATAAAAAGTTCTGATTTTATATTGTTTACAGGTTTTTTCTGTAAGCGATCGCTCACTAATAATTTATGAATTGCCCTTAAAAGTGACAGTTACCAGTTAACAGACTGTTCACTGATAACTGATAACTGATAACTAACTACTGATATATCAACCGGGAGGCCATGCCATGTGTCTTCCTCCTAAGATATGCAGATGTAAATGGTAAACAGTTTGACCACCATCATCGCCAGTGTTGATCACCACACGATAGCCATTTGTTAGTCCGGCTTGGGCGGCGACTCGCTGAGCAGTTAACAAAAGATGCCCCAAAAGTGCTTGGTCTTCTGGTTCGGCTTCAGCTAGTTTCGGGATTGGTTTTTTCGGAATTACAAGGATATGAACTGGTGCTTGGGGGTTAATATCTTTGAAAGCCAGTGCTAAATCATCCTCATAGACTATATTGGCTGGTATTTCTCGACGAATGATTTTGCCAAAAATTGTGTCTTGGGTTGTCATGTGTAATTTTTTATTTGTCATTTGCCAATTGTCAATGATAAGACAAAGGACAAAGGACTATGACAAAGGAAAAAAGACCATGCTTGCTAGAGTCTGGAGCGGAGCGATTGTAGGCATTGACGCAGTGAAGGTGGGTGTAGAAGTTGATGTTTCTGGAGGTTTGCCAGGAATTGTTGTGTTGGGATTACCAGACGCTGCGGTACAAGAAAGTAAGGAAAGGGTAAAAGCTACTCTCAAAAATTCGGGCTTCGCCTTTCCGATGCGAAAAATAGTGATTAATCTCACACCTGCCGATTTACGTAAAGAAGGCCCCTGTTTTGATTTGCCCATTAGTGTAGGAGTTTTAGCAGCTTCCGAACAAGTTAATACTGAGTTGTTAGAGAATTATCTTTTCTTAGGTGAGGTTTCTTTAGATGGCAGTTTACGCCCAGTAGCTGGAGTGTTGCCTATAGGTGCTGCTGCCAATAAGATGGGAATTACAGGTTTAGTTGTGCCTGCGGATAATGCCCAAGAAGCTGCTTTAGTTAAGGGGTTGAATGTTTATGCTTTTAAACATTTGGCAGATGTAGCTGATTTTTTAAATAATCCAGGACGTTACCAGCCTGTACAGTTGGATGAAAAAGTAGAGACGCAACCTGGTGCATCTTCTCTACAAGCTGATTTAAAAGATGTGAAAGCCCAGGCTCATGCTCGTCGGGCATTAGAAATTGCTGCGGCTGGGGGTCACAATTTAATTTTTGTCGGACCGCCAGGAAGTGGTAAGACAATGCTAGCAAGACGCTTACCAGGGATTTTGCCACCGTTGAGTTTCCCAGAAGCTTTGGAGGTAACACGCATTCACTCGGTAGCTGGTTTATTAAAAAATAGAGGTTCTTTAGTACGCGATCGCCCTTTTCGTAGCCCCCACCATTCCGCATCAGGTCCATCCCTCGTTGGTGGTGGTACATTTCCCCGTCCTGGGGAAATTTCATTATCACATCTGGGTGTACTTTTTCTAGATGAGTTAACAGAATTTAAACGTGATGTTCTGGAGTTCCTGCGTCAACCTTTGGAAGATGGCTTTGTGACGATTTCCAGAACAAAACAATCCGTAACGTTTCCGGCTCAATTTACTTTAGTGGCAAGTACCAATCCCTGCCCCTGTGGTTATTACGGTGATACTATTCAACAGTGTACGTGTTCGCCACGCCAAAGAGAACAATATTGGGCAAAGCTGTCTGGGCCTTTAATGGATAGAATTGATTTACAAGTTGCGGTAAACCGTTTGAAGCCAGAGGAAATTACCCAACAACCAACGGGAGAAGCTTCAGCAACAGTTAGAGAAAGGGTACAAAAAGCACGCGATCGCGCATCTGTAAGATTTAATCATGAAGCGAATCTGCGTTGTAATGCCCAAATGCAAAGTCATCATTTACAGAAATGGTGCAAGTTAGATGAGGCAAGTCGTAACTTATTAGAAAATGCAATTAAAAAATTAGGGTTATCAGCTAGAGCAAGCGATCGCATTCTCAAAGTAGCACGTACAATTGCTGATTTAGCAGGAGACGAGAATCTGCAAGTTCATCATCTAGCAGAGGCAATTCAGTATCGCACGATAGATAGAATGCAGTAAGGCATTTATGTTTATTCCTTAGTAAGTGTAGCGATTTAAAATGCAGAGGGACGCGGAGTATTAGTGCCAAAATTTTGCGATGAATTTATTCCAATCTTCAGGTGTCCATTCTTCTATAGAGGCGCAAACACCATTATATTAGCAGACTTCTAATTTAGTCTAATCATCACCGTACATATTTATCCAAATAGCAGACAAACTATCGATATCTAATATCTTTTTCTCGCCCTCATGAGTGTTTTTAAACAGTGCTGTAAAAGCACCTGCTCCTAAACCATCTTGAGGAAACATTCGATAACAAGGAATTTTAGTTAGATGAGACTGATAGTCTTTTAAATGATTAATTTCCATTGGTTCAAACTGAGAAAACTTTTTTATTAACCATTCACAAACTTCTTCATTTTCTTCTGGTGAATATGTACAAGTCATATAAGCAAGATAGCCTTGTGGAGCGACAATTTGAGCAGAGTTAGCTATAATGCGTTTTTGCCGATTTGCATTCTTATTAATAGCACTAGGATGAAAACATCCTGGTGCTTTTTCACCTTTCGCTATTAAAGATTGCCCAGTGCAAGGAGCATCGACTATCACTAAATCAGTGGATAAAGGTATGCTTTGTGCAAAGATACTAGAATCTCTATTGACAACTATAGATCGACTAATATGACAACGCTTGAAATTAGAAATTAACATTCCCAGGCGTTTCCCAATCACTTCATTACTAATTAATAACTCTGGTTGCAATAGTTTCCAAGCAAAAATGCTCTTACCTCCTGGTGCAGCGCACATATCAAAAATAACCTGAACTGGTTGATTAACTGCTAGTAAAGTTGAAGCCGCAAATACAGAAGAAAAATCTAAACAATAAAAATATCCTTGTTCGTGTAGTGGATTCTGACCGGGTTTGGAACCCAAAGATAAACGATCTATAAAAGGTGGTTGCCAAGTTATAGGTTCTTCTACTATCAAAGGTAAATTTTCTACTTTATCTTGACACCAGATGATGCAGGGTGGAAAAGATTTAGGGTTAATTAAAGCTTCTATAAAACTTGCTTGTTCATCTGAATTATTGAATAAACGTTTGCTAAGTTTTAGTAATAATTTTGACGGTGGTTCCATAAAATTATGATAGTAAATTTATAGTTGCAAAATTATAGAAAAATTATTTGATTCTGATTAGTAGATAATTTCAAAATAAAATATAATATATTGAGATGGCCGAGCATTTATTAGGCATATCCAGAAAATAATTATGCGTTACCCAAAATCCTTGTAGAGACGCTTCAAACAGCGCGTCTCTACATTCTTTTTCACCAGATGTCTAGTTACGGTATTTAATAATTTTCGCCACAATTTACGTCAAGAAGCATTACTGTGGTGGGATGAAGATTTGATAGATATATGACAGTAAAAACACCTAGTCGAAGGCTATCAATTCCATCAGCTGAAATAGCCCAAAGCGATCGCCTCGTTTTCAATTAATTTTAACGTCGTGCTAATTCGGGAGTACGCCCTTTCAAACCAATCATCAATTTGAGAGTGTATATTTTCAGGATTGGTAATCGCTGCATTGCCCATAAACCTAAGCGACGAACTACCATTACAGGCAAGAATGTATTAGAAAACATCCTATCTAACAAATCAGTAAAACCCAAAATAGTCAGGTTCTCCCGTTTCCGCCAACGTTCGTAGCGTTTGAGTATTTTGATGTCGCCAATATCTTCACCAGCTTGATGTGCTTGTTGGATTACCTCTGCTAAGGCTGCTGCATCGCGGATACCCAAATTTAAACCTTGTCCGCCTACGGGGTGACAATTGTGTGCTGCATCACCTACCAAAGCAAGTCGGTGTTTGGCATAGCGATCGCTTTGCATGAGTTGCACCTGAAAAATAAAGCGATCGCCCAACAATTCTAACTTACCCATCTGATTACCAAAACGACGAGTTAACTCTTTTAAAAATTGTTCATCATCCAAAGCACATAAGGCTTTTGCTTCTTCATGGGGGGCAGTCCAGACAATTCTACAACGATTTCCTGGCAGAGGTAAAATTGCAAATGGGCCGCTAGACCAAAATTTTTCATAGGCAGTGTGATTGTGTGGTTTTTCGGGCTTGACAAACGCGACAATGCAAGATTGCCAGTATTTCCAACCATGAGTTTTAATACCAGCAGCTTGGCGAATAGGCGATCGCGAGCCATCAGCAGCTACTAGTAATTTGCTGCGGACTGTCCGCATTTCCCCTGCTACTTTGATATCTATTGTGACAATATCTTGGTGATAACAAGTACTCACCACTTCTGCTGGACATAAATAAGTCACATTCTGACAATCTTTGATAAACTCGCGCAGAGGATACAACAGCGCTTGATGTTCTGCTACATAACCCAAATCTTGCTTGTTGATATCTGCTGTTGTAAATTCCACCACATCTGGGTGATCAGCATCAGAAAGGCGGACGCGACGGTAAACTTCAATTTGAGGTAAGATTTTGTCCCAAACTCCAATACCTTGATAAATTAGCGCCGACAGCATGTGTACTGCGTAAGCTTGTCCCTTAGCTACTGCTGCGGATTCTGCTTTTGCTTCTATCAGCAGTACACTCAATCCTGAGTTTTTGAAAGCAGATGCTAGGGTGAGACCGATAATTCCGCCGCCGACAATGACCAAATCATAGTCGTATCCCCGTTTGTCTGTGGCTACCTGGTTGGGGGAAAAAGTTTGTGGAAGCTGTGCTTGCGCCATTGTTAAGATAGATTACAGCGTTTTAATTATTATTTTTACGCGATCGCGTCGTGGAGGGCAAGCGGGAGGTGGGGAGGTTCTGACAACTAACTACTAACTACTAACCAAATAAAGAAAAAACCCTACTGGTGTATGAGGAACGCAATAGGGTAGAAACCGTGTTTATGTGTGTAGAAGAGTAAGGTAAAGTTACTTATTATTGATTGTTAATGTTCAGCTATTGGTTGCTTGGCACTACCAGTTACCAGAATATAGTCATCAACAATATCAATAATCTCAAACGGATATGACATTGTTGTGTAATTGAGATGAATTTTGTGTTTCAGAGTTCATTAAGCCATAACAACCATTAAGTTCTCTGGCATTTCAAAGTTAGCGGTGACGTTTTGGACATCATCCAAGCCTTCTAAAGTATCTATTAACTTCAGTAGCGATCGCGCCTGTTCTATATTATCTATTTCTACGTTATTACTCGGAATCCAACGCAATTCAGCGTCTGTTACCTGAAAATTTTTTTCTTTGAGAGTTTGGTTGAGGTTTTCTAAATTTGCTACCTCGGTAAAAACCTCAGCAGTTTTCTCATCAGTCATTTCGTAAGATTCAGCACCACCTTCTAGGGATGCTTCTAAAAGTTTTTCTTCGTCTTCTACTCCCTCAACAATACAAACGCCTTTTTGGTCAAACATCCAGCTGACGCATCCTGTTTCACCAAGATTACCACCGTTTTTGCTAAAGGCGGCACGCAAGTCAGCTGCAGTACGATTGCGATTGTCTGTCAAGGCTTCTATTAAAATAGCAACGCCTCCAGGCCCATAACCTTCGTAACGAATAGCTTCTAAACTGGAACCATCACCTGTAAAAGTTCCTGCACCTTTAGCGATCGCCCTTTCAATATTTTCGTTGGGGATACCCGCTGCTTTGGCTTTTTCTATTGCTGTTCGCAGTTGAAAGTTACCTGCTGGATCTGGGATACCATTTCTCGCAGCAATGATAATTGCCCGGGAAAGTTGAGTGAATGTCTTACCCTTTTTGGCATCTACTACAGCTTTTTGGCGTTTAATATTTGCCCATTTACTATGTCCTGCCATACTTTACAAGAGTTATCAGTTACCAGTTATCAGTTATCAGTTTTAATTATCTCTTGGGTTTGAGTTTAGTGGTCTTCGATGAGAGGAGGATTCAGACCGCCTATAATTGCCATCTGCCTTCTTCAACAAATATTTGTATATTTTTTACTTTATATTATGCCGATTTACTTAATTTTCTCCACAAATATGTGTCAACTTCTCCAACAATTCCTCTGCTAAATCTAACAAGTCAATTTCATCATCACTGACATCACGGTAGATGCTACCACTCGTAACCCTACCTACTAACACATTCTTCAACGCAAAAATCCGCTCTTCTTCTTCACCAAAACTCAAACAGTTTTCCAACTCAGTAGCAATTTCTTGTAGCGATTTATCTTTTAACTGCTTTCGGACTTTCACTGCAACTGAGTCATTACTTTCCAAAAAGTTAACAACAGATTCTACAAAAGTATTTTCCTCGTCATCTCCCCAAGTTTCTAACCAATCACCATCCACATCTTCACAATACAAATTTGCAGCGGTCAGCCCATACTTAAGTATGTCATCCTGTAATTTGCGTGCTTCTTCTAAATGTCGAAGAAACTCTTCAAATTTGCTTGGGCGGTCATTTTTAACTTCTCTAATCATGATGACCAAATTGTTGTGAATATTAATCTAGATAAACGACAGAACTTGTAACTATAAACTAAATTTTAAATATATCCTTGATTTGAGGTTATCACTGTTATGTAGTGACAAATTGACTATTTTATTAATAAAATCATTTTTGCCAGGATTGTAATTTAAAAATAAACCTCTTTCAATCGCCCAGAAACGCAAAGTACTTTCCCAAGAATCCGATTTTTCTTGAGAATATTTATTAGCGAGGCTAGTAAGTTGAATACACAATGCCTTATCTTGCCTACTGCTAACAATTATATCAGTTGCCATTGATAGGTCTGCTATGTAACGCTTGATAACTGTACCGCCACGAACTTCAATACTATTGACAACAGAGTTGAGTAAATCACCATCTTCCTGACGGAAATCCCCTGCCATTAACTTTTGTCGCCAGATGATAAATTTTGGATCGTTTTCCTTTAACCATTTGGCAAATAACTCTCTAAACCAGTATTTTTCAGTGGCTGTCATTTTTGTATAATAAACTTCTTGCTCCTCTTGGGAACTTAAAGCTTGAATATCAAGCCAAATTTGAGAGTCTTTGATAATTTGTTCTAGAAACAGTCTTAAAAATCTTTTAGTATTACCATTGAGCGAACCAGACTTAACATCTTTAACCCAACGATCTATTTGTTCTAACCTTTTCGCTAAACTTGGGTCTATTGTAGACGCTTCCTTAATCAGAGATTTTAATGTTTGTTTAATATCTTGTGCTTGCAAAAGATACCAACCTTCGACTTAGATTTTAAATTGGTAAATTCACACTCACCCGGTTTTAAAATTATTACATATTTTTGTGGGACAGGTATCTTTACCTGTCCCTCCATCTTAGGTATTTTCCTTAGTTGCTTCTTCTGATTTCTCTGGCTTGAGTAAGGGGAAAGCGATCGCATCCCGAATGCTAGCACAGTCAGTCAGCAACATGACCAACCTGTCAATACCAATACCTAAGCCTCCAGTGGGTGGCATTCCGTATTCTAAAGCTGTCAAGAAGTCTTCATCTACTCCCTGGGCTTCTAAATCACCTGCTGCTTTGCGGGCTGCTTGTTCTTCTAGGCGTTGACGTTGATCAATAGGATCAGTAAGTTCTGAGAAACTATTAGCAGTCTCTCGCCCGACAATAAATAACTCAAAACGTTCCACCAAACCAGGCTGAGAACGGTGTGGTTTTGCCAAGGGTGAAATTTCTACAGGATAGTCAATCACAAAGGTAGGTTGAACTAGGTTCGTCTCGACTTTTTGTTCAAAGGCTTCATTCAGCAACTTGCCAATTGATGGGCAATCTTCTATACCTTCTAATCCAGCATTTTTACATGCTGTTTTTGCCTCTTCCAGAGTTTGGAAAGAGTTAAAATCCAAGCCTGTGTATTCTTGTACTAAGCCGTGCATAGTTACACGTCGCCAAGGCGGCGTTAAATCAACTGCTTGTCCTTGGTAAGTAATTTGCAATGTTCCGAGTGTCTCTTGGGTGACGGTGGTAATAATCCCTTCTGTGAGTGCCATCATGTCGTTGTAATCGGCATAGGCTTGGTAAATCTCAATCGTAGTAAATTCTGGGTTGTGCCGGGTAGAAATTCCTTCGTTGCGGAAAATCCGTCCCAGTTCAAATACTTTTTCAAACCCCCCAACAATCAACCGCTTAAGATGAAGTTCTGTAGCAATCCGCAAATACAACTCCATGTCTAAGGTGTTGTGGTATGTAATAAACGGACGCGCATCAGCACCTCCTGCTTCCGTTTGTAAAACAGGAGTTTCAATTTCCAAGAAATTACGCTCTTCTAGGTATCTACGAATACCAGCAGTAATTTGAGCGCGACGCCGGAAAGTTTGCCGAACTTCTGGGTTAACAATTAAATCTACGTAGCGCTGACGGTAGCGTTTTGCTACATCCGTCAAACCGTGCCACTTATCGGGCAAGGGCAACAAAGATTTTGTCAGGATTGTATATTGTTTAACGTAAACTGATAACTCGCCCTTTTCAGTCCGTTTGATAGTTCCTCTAGCACCCAAGATATCGCCGACATCTGTAAGCTGTTTGAGATGATTAAAAGCATCGGCGTCAATATCTGCCATACCTTCCTGGATGCGATTTTTCTCTAAATAAAGCTGAATTTTGCCGGTTTCATCTTGTAAACTGAAGAAAGCAAGTTTACCCATGACGCGACGCGCCATGATGCGTCCAGCGATCGCCACATCGATATCTACTTCTTCTCCATTGGCTAAATCAGCAAATTTTTCCTGCAATTGTGCTGCGTAATGGGTAGATTCCCAACGATAGGCGTAGGGATTCATCCCTAATTGTCTCAACTGTTCTACTTTCTCTAGCCGTGTAGTACGGATTTCTTCTTCCGACATAGTTAACGAACTTTCAGGGGGCAAGAATTCATTATAGATGCTGCTAAAGTAGCCAACAGCTGGTGTTGAAAATAGCGATCAGAGATGAACTTAACAGCAAACGCATGATCCATCTGTGTTAATCGGTGTTCATCAGTGTTCGTTCTAATTTTCATCCCCTAGTTGTAGGCGATCGCCCTTGGGGTTCTACCTTGAGAAAAACAGTATTTGGTGGTTACTGATAACTGTTAAATAATACCCTCAGCTAATTCTTTTTTATAACCCAAGCGCGATCGCTCCTGCAAAAATAATTGCTGCATTTGTTGCAGATAAGGACACAACAACTTTTTCTGTTCTGTGTTCAGGTGGCTAATAACTGTTTCTGTCAAAATTTGACACCATTTTTCTGTCATTTCCCATTGAATACCTACACCCTCCACAACCATCACACACAACGGTAGCAGTTCTGTTTCTATAGATGTCATGCTCTTTTCCAAAAAGCACAACCACAGATAAGCTTGAAACATGTTCAAATCGCGCAGACAGGAGTGTTTCACATCTGCCTTACTCAATTCCCCTCTCCGGCTATGATGATTAGGCAACAACTCCACCAGTTGCTGATAAACAGATTCAGCAATTTTTGGTGTAGCTAATATCATCTGTTCTATAAGCTTTAATTCCGGTGAATCTATTTCATACTTGACAGCAGCCGCACAAACTCGTTGCCATGGCATAGCAACTTGTTCTTCAACAAATTTTAAGTAGGGAGTCAGTAATATTTTTTCTGTTGGTGTAAGTTTTTTCAGAATTAATTGGTTAGTAAAGTTTAATTGTGTAGTCATAAAGCCAAGGGAACGCCAATCCCTAGATATGACATGCTGTTCTTGAAATACCAGTAATACTGGTTCTAATGAATATGCCAATTCTGTAATCTCTGGTATTCCCAATATAAAAATGTGATTATTTTCCAATGTTGTGTTTGTAGGTACGTTAATTTCAACAGAGTGTTTTTCGTAAATATCAAGTATCTTTTTATAGACACGAAAAGCAAATTGAGTTATGAGCCTTGCTTCGTTCAAATCAACGATATTAGGGATATAACTGTAAAATGTTTTTGCTTGCATACATCCCATTTGGCAATTAATACTTAGTAAATTATTCCTCAATTTTGCTGATGTTAAAGCTCGTCCTTCTGGTGAAGCAGTTGTTATCAAACTAGTGTAAAGAGATTTTTCTAATGACATGTGGGAAAAATCAAGCGTGTAGCGCCTTGACCAAAGCTTTAAAAACCTTTCTGTTGATGGATTTTGAAGAATTTCTACTGATTTAAGCATCATTTTTCCCCTTTGTAATTTATTTTTGATTTTTGTGTAAAATAAATTCAATCAATCTAGTTAATTATGAATTATTTTCGCATTAATAATAAGTTTTGATTAAAAAATATTTGCAATAAATTAAATTGAGTTTAATAAATTGCTTGTGTAGCAGAAATATGTAAGATTGAGTTATTACAAATATCAAGCGTAATCAAAAAAACAAATAAGGATATCACAGAATATTTGTTGAAACAGAGATATTGTACTAATTACGATTAGCTGTGAAATAAATTTCACAGCACGAATTCTAAAGCAGTTTTAACCCGTAGATACCTGTTATGGTGGCCTGCTGGAGCCTAATTTATTCAGGGCTAAATTTTAGGCTTGTTAAAAATAGTGCAACATATCAATTGAAATGGGCTAATTATCGACTACTAGGACTGTTATCAGTGTTCAAAATCCTAATTAGAGGCTAATAACCATGCGTCAGTAAACTTTGTTTTTTATTTTTTCAACAGCAAACACGAGGTTTTGCGTAACAACCCCTTTTTGTACATTGCACAAACTTTAATAGTAATCCGGAAGGATTTCATAAATTTTGATAGGTAATATTTTTTACTCTACTAGATGTATGTGTAAATTGTTATATGATTATAGTAACAATAGCTACAAAAATCTGATATTCTCAATAATTAGTTTAATTAATCTAGGTGAGGCTCAAAATAGTGATTTGTATATCTGATAACAATTATTTCTGTATTCCAGATTTGTGCGATCGCATTCACAGGACTTTGAATAGGACGCCTTGTTGAATTTGTGCATTCTGCGCTCTCAATCATTTTTCCTTGCCTACGAATAATTTAAGGGGGTTACATTCTTTATCTTCGGGTTATGAGTCTTCCACTGTTCCCCGTTATAGAGTTTTCTTCCCATTGGTCAACTTTCCCGTGGAGTAAGAGGTTGGTTAGTAAACTTGCTGACTGAGGAGGAATTATTACACCACCATCTAGCAGATGTAGCAATAGATCATGGCAATGAATAATTAACCAAAGAATTACCGTTAATCAAAAATCTTTGAAATTTATCACAAGGAAGACTATTGATAAGCTTATTTTTGTTTTAAAACTGGCTACTTTTGCTATTTTGCGTGTATTTTCTTATGCAATTTATTAACTTTTATTGCTTCTTTGGCAAAAGTAGATTACAGCTTTCCAAGTAAAATTAAACACCAATTCTTCTAAACATAGAAAAATGATTTTTAAAATTCATATTGCATATTGTGAAAATTCGTTATAATTTCTTATTATGTCTATCTCAGCAAATCGTTTCATTATAGTCAAAGTGACTTGTACATAAAATTAAGTATACCTGCTGAAACAGTATTTAAATTTACAAAAAATTTAAATACTACTGGGTGTATGTCTTTGTATGGTAAAAAGTAATTTCTTAATTAGAAATTCAAAAAATAAAAAAGTAGATTTAGCTTACTTGCAAAAATCAAAGTCCTTGCTATTGCTAATTAATTAACAAAAAATAATCTACTTCAATCCATATAAACAATGTAAAAAAGCGCATATAAAAGATAGCAGTAAAACAATTGCTTTTATTTAGCATTTAATCTCGTCTTTTTTTAATTAAAAAATGTGCTTGTTATGATGAGGATATTGGGAAAAATAAATCAAGGAATATCTACTATCTAATTAATAGTACAAGTTACATGGAGATTTTGTGGCGATGCAATTAGAAGACAAGGTAACACTTGAAAACGTAGAACAAGAAGCATGGGAAGTTTTAGAAAAATCAATAATGTACTATAAAGGTCGTCCAGTAGGAACGATCGCAGCCATTGACAGTACAGTAGATGCGCTCAATTATGACCAATGCTTTATTAGAGATTTTGTCTCTTCCGCTCTACTATTTCTCATTAAAGGTAGAACAGAAATTGTTCGTAACTTTCTAGAAGAAACTTTAAAGTTACAGCCAAAAGAGAATCAGTTGGATGCCTATAAACCAGGTCGAGGCTTGATTCCAGCGAGCTTCAAAGTAGTTGTATCTCCAAGTGGTGAAGAATACTTAGAAGCTGATTTTGGAGAACATGCGATCGCCAGAGTCACACCAGTAGATTCGTGTTTTTGGTGGGTAATACTGCTACGTGCTTATGTAGTAGCTACAAAGGATTATTCATTAGCATATCAACCTGATTTTCAACACGGCATCAGGTTAATTATGGAGCTATCCTTAGCGACACGTTTTGATATGTATCCTACCCTGTTGGTTCCAGACGGTGCTTGTATGATCGATCGTCGTTTGGGTATCTACGGGCATCCTTTAGAAATTCAATCTTTATTTTATGCTGCATTGCGTGCAGGGCGAGAACTACTAGTTTGCCAAGGCAATCAAGATATTGTTACAGCCATTGATAACCGCCTACCTCTTTTACGCGCTCATATTCGTAAACATTATTGGATAGACTTAAATCGCCTCAATGCTATTTATCGCTACAAAGGTGAAGAGTATGGTAAAGGGGCTGTCAATCAATTCAATATATATGTAGATTCCCTTCCTTATTCTGAATTAGATCGGTGGCTACCAAGAAAAGGTGGTTATCTCGCAGGGAATGTGGGACCATCACAGATGGATACCCGCTTTTTCACATTAGGAAACTTGGTTGCGGTTATTTCTGATCTTGCTAGCGAAGAACAATCGCAAGCCATTATGAATTTAATAGAGAAACGCTGGGAAGATTTAGTCGGAGATATGCCGATGAAAATTACTTTCCCTGCCTTAGAAAATGAAGAATATAGAATTATTACTGGCTGCGATCCGAAAAATATACCTTGGTCTTATCACAACGGCGGCAATTGGCCAGTATTAATGTGGATGTTAGCAGCAGCTGCCATCAAAACTAATAGAGTGTGTCTAGCAGAGAGAGCAATTGCAATTGCCCAAACTCGCCTCAAAGATGATGAATGGCCAGAATATTACGATGGTAGAAGAGGGCGACTACAAGGCAAACAAGCGAGAAAATATCAAATATGGACTGTTGCAGGCTTCTTATTAGCAAAAGAATTGATTAACAATCCTTCTTGGTTGCCATTAGTTAGCTTTGAACCATTTACAGCAGAACAGGTTTCTAGGGCTTGTGAATTTGAACTCAACAGCTTTGACACTTGAATCTATTGGGTGGTTGTTGGTTGTTAGTGGTTGGGAATTAGTCAAAAAACAGTTAGCAGTGAGTAACAGAATCTGATAACTGATAACTGAATTACACTTCCCCCACTCCTTACACTCCTCATACTCCACCCTACGGGAAGCCGCGTAAAGCGCGTCTACACACTCCTCACACTCCCCATAACCCCCACTCTCTGCGTCAATCCTCATCCTCATTTTTTCAAAACTAACTGGAAAGAATTCAAATATCCGTTAATAGTTTTAGATAGAGACTTGTGTTGCTTATTGGTTGTGATCGCCATGACTTGATACAAGCGCCCATCAGCAACATACATACGGTTTTTAGTTATTTTCCCACCAGAGTTGACATACTCGATTTCCTTGCCAGGATGACCATTGGAACTACGGATGCTACGCTGACGAATTAAATTACTTTGGGTAGTTTTTACAGCCATAGTTTGGGCATTGTTAAGTATTACTTGGGGATTGGTCATTCGACCATAGTCATAGGGAAAGTCGTTGTATGCCACTACATAAGCCACTTCTTGGTTAGGTAGTTGCCCAACAAACAGTTGTAAGTTTATTTCCCCCATATAGGTTTTTTGGGTCTGAGACATGGCTTTAGGTCTCCCTGGCATTAAGACAGTGAAGCTACCATCTGGAGCAGTAAATAACTTCCATTCTGACTTAATTGGTTTATTGGGGGCTGGTTTGGTAGGAGAAATGGGGCGTTGGGGAGGACGCGCCTCAACGCGTGTAAATCCGCTACATACTAAAGCCACAGTAATTAGGGACAACAACACTCTTTTTGTCATAGTTTTTGCTTTTACACGTGCTAATATTACGTAGGCTGATAGTTTGTTATAACTTAGTAAAATATCTAGAAGCACCCGTAAAATTGTGTAAAAACAGCGTTGTAGTCCTACGCATATCTACTATAACCTAGCAGCGTAAATAGCAGCACCTATCAACCCAACTTGTTGATTTGTTACAACATGTACTGGTATTTCTTCTAGCAGGGGACGCATTCTACCTTTATGGGTGAAATTAAACAGGAAATCACCTTGTTGAATTAAAGACAGAATTTTTGGGGCAATACCACCAGCAACATATAAACCACCGTAAGGCAGGAGTTTGAGAGCAAGGTTACCTGCTTCCGCGCCGTAAGCTTCTATAAATAACTGCATTGTTTGTTCGCAAAGGCGATCGCTTCCTTGTAGAGCAGCGTTACCAATAGCAGCACCCGGATCGACGCTTTTTTCTTGTTTTCCTGCCTCTTGTTCCCAAGTTCTGACTATTTCGGCAATCTCTGGTGATTCGTCGTCAATTTTGCGATCGCGTAAAAATTGGTAAATAGAAACAATTCCTAACCCAGAAACTACCCGTTCCACAGAAACGCGCTGGATACTATGTTTATCCAACAGATATTTCAACAGTTGAAACTCCAATTCAGTCCGGGGGGCAAAATCAGCATGTCCACCTTCAGAGGGAAAAGCTTGATAAAAATTTCCCTGTTTGATTAAAAATCCTTGTCCTAAACCAGTACCAGCACCAATAATCCCAATCGGTGCATCTGGATCGTATTTGCCAGTTTGAAGTGTATAAAAGTCTTGTGCTTCTAAGCCTAAAATCCCATAGGCAACAGCAGTAAAATCATTAATTAAAGAAACATAAGTGATACCGAGTTGTTGTTGCAGACGTTCAGCATCGAGAAACCAAGCCAAATTAGTCAGCTTAGCGGTATTGTGAACTATAGGACCAGCGATCGCAAAACAAGCTTTTTGGGGTATCGGCGTATTAGCTGCGGTCAAAAACTGTTGTACTATTGGCACTAAATCGGGAAAATCACCACTGCGGTAACGTTGCTCATACACTGTACGTAAAAGAGGTTCTTCTGTTTCCTCTATCAGTCGCAGAATGGTTTTTGTTCCGCCGATGTCTCCAGCTAGTAGTAAAGTCATAAATATTTAAGTTAATAGTTAGTGGTTGGTGGTTGGTGGCTAGTAGTGGATAGTTAGTAGTTGATTTTTTATCAATAACCACTATCGGTTTTCAATTACCTATAGATTGTTGACTGTTTGTCCATATACGACTATCAACCACTAACCACTATCCACTAACAGTCAGCAAGCGAAATTGGTTTAGCTATAATCCTTAATATCTCTAATTAAACCGAACAAATTCCTCTACTTGAGTTAAGTGAGAAGTATCTCCCTTTAGTTCGAGAAACCATTCAGGATGTTGACGCACAACTTTTACTAAACTACACAAACTTGCTTTAACTTCTGTTACAGCAATTTCCCCAACAAGTCCCATAGCTGCCCCTAGTACGGATGCACCATGTCCCACCAGCAAAATATTGTCTGGAGAGTATTCCATGGCCAGACATCTAGCAGTTTGTCCAGAACGCGCCCGCACTTGTTGTTGAGTTTCTGGGTATTTAGCTGCAATCCGGGGTGTGTAGCTAATATCTATTCTAGGGAATAATTCACTCAAGGCAGAAGTGGACAGTCTTTGTGGTTCCTCTGTCATCCAAGCAGGATTAAGCCATTCACTCAAACCTGTTTCTAGTTTAATTGGTAAATCTAGAACTTCTGCAACAGCGTTTGCAGTTTGTACTGTTCGCAAGAAAGGCGAAGCAAAAATATGGGCAATTTTTTCTCGTTTGAGGCGATTAGCTAGCTGCTTTGCTTGGATAAAGCCATCTTCAGACAAAGGCGGATCGTAACGTCGTTCGGCGGTAAGAAACCAATCAGGGTTAACAAAATCAAGACGGTTAGCGTGTCTTGCTATCCAAATGATTTGACTCATGGATGGATTCCCTAGCTGATACACTTTGCAGACTGCAAAGTAAATATCATCTCATGTTGGGAAATGTCAGGATTAAAAATTTTTGACAAAATGTGATTTTGTTCTAATATCAAGCATTACCTAGTGCATATACTGTAGTGGTTAAGTATTGATTACTTCTTGACTCTACAGGTAATATCTATGGGTTTTATATTTTCTCTCTTAACAAGCCTGATTGCAATTTTTATCTATTTAAACTCTGGTAAAATATCTAATGAACGATCGCGCTGGACAATTCGCTCAGTAAGTGTTTTAATCGGTGCGATCACTCTACTAGCTTCTATTGCCAGACTTTTAGTCATCATACCACCAGGTAATGTTGGAGTCGCCAATTTATTTGGTCAAGTCCCCGATGACACATTTAATCCAGGTGTGCATTTGATGAATCCTTTTGCTAAGGTAATCAATTTTTCAACACGCTTCAAAGATATCAAAGAAAATGTCGATGTCACATCTCAGGAAGGGTTGAGTCTCAATCTTGATGTAAGTCTGCAATACAAGCTTGACCCTCAAAAAGCAGCAACAGTATATAAAAATATTGGTACAGACGAAACACAATTAGTTATTTCTCGATTTCGCTCGACAATCCGCGCTATTACAGCTAACTACCCAGCAGCAGCTATTTATTCTACTAAACGTCAAGAAATTGTCCAGCAACTCAATCAACAGCTGACTCAACAGTTACTTCCTTTGGGTTTCATTGTAGAAGAAGCTTTGTTAAGAAATGTCAAAATGCCTGACAGCTTACAAGCAGCAATTCAAGAAAAACTCAAAGCAGAACAAGAAAATCAGCGCATGAAATTTATTTTAGAAAAAGAACGTCAAGAAGCAGAACGCAAACGCATCGAAGCTAGGGGTATAGCTGATTCCCAAAAAATTATTTCTGATGGACTTAACAATTCTGTACTGCAATTACGAGCCATAGAAGCTACTGAAAAATTAGCACAATCCTCTAACTCTAAGATTGTGGTGATTGGTGCTGAAAAAGGCACGGTACCAATTTTACTCCCACAAGAAACGAAGTAATCGAGAAAAATGACCGCCCGCAAAGTTAACTTCACGGCTACTGAAAATCCGCTCTCTAGCGATGGGTAAGCTTACGGGCAATGCCAACATTAAAATTTAAAATGTTAATGTCTTTTATTCAAGCAAGTTTATGAATCGAGAGCATTACTGTAGTGCTTGCTACTATTAACTATTTACTTATCAAGTCCAATTGATGCCCCAAAGCTTTAAAATTTCTTCAGCAAGGAAATATCTGGTTACACAAATGAGCAATACACAAAATTTCTATATTGTCAAGCGTCCTGCTGGCAACTGCGAAATCATCCCTAGCAATAAAGTTGCTGGGGATGACAATCCAGAGGTTATGGAAAAGTGGGGACCCTTTGAATCGCCAGGGGAAGCAATCGCTCGTCGTGTAGGACTGATTCGCGCGGGTAAATGCCAACCAGTCTAAAGGCAAAAGTTAAACCACTTTCTAATTTCTTTGTGCATTTGTGCCTTTAGCTGCAATTTCTTTACCTAACACTTCCACTGCTTTAGCAAACTGCGGATCTGCTTGAGTAGCGACTTTTTCTCGTTCTTTGATCCACAAGTCTTGTCGCTGCTTATCACTTAAGTCCACTACTATGTTTGGGTCAATTCCATGTTTGTTGATATCTCTACCCAGGGGTGTATGGTATTTAGCGATCGTGACTGCTAATCCTGAACCATCATCCAAGGGGCGTACAGATTGTACTAGACCCTTACCAAAAGTCTGACTACCCACTACGACTGCACGCTTGTTGTCCTGCAATGCGCCTGAAAGAATTTCACTAGCACTGGCACTACCTTTATCTACCAATACCACCAAGGGTTTGTTCGTTAAGGCCCGTCCGTTGGCCATTTCTCGTTCTGCCTCACCCCGACGGTCGATGGTGGAAACAATCGTGCCTCTATCCATCCACATACGGGCAATTTCTACACTAGAGTACAGCAGACCACCTGGATTATTACGTAGATCTAAGACGTATCCGGCTACCTGCTTGCTTTCTAAATTCCTGATTGCATCCCGCATTTCTTTTGCAGCATTGGCACTGAACTGCTTCAAGCGGATATAGCCAATATTACCGGCAGGCGTTTGCTTTTCAGAAAATTCTACCGGATGGATTTCAATCCGCGCTCTTGTTATTGTAAACTCTTTTCTTTGACCTTCACGCAGGATCGTTAAGTTAACTTTAGTACCTGGTTCACCTCGGATTAGGGATACTGCTTCATTAGTATCCATGCCCTCTGTGCTTTTACCGTTGATGTAGATAATGGTGTCTTTTGCCAGAATCCCTGCCTTAAATGCAGGTGTGTCCTCAATAGGAGCAATTACAGTTAACTTTTTGGTTTTTTCATCCAAACCTATCTGGATACCAATACCCGTCAATTCACCAGAGGTATCAACTTGCATATTTTTGAATTCCTCTGGATCCATAAACCGGGTATATGGATCATCTAGCTTCTTCAGCATTTCCCGGATGGACTTATATGCTTCCTCCTTGTTTGTGTAGGACTTATTCAGGTACTCACTCCGAACAGCTTTCCAATCTACCTGATTAAAAGTACCGTCTACGTATTGTTTATTAATAATTTGCCAAACTTCATCTACTAGTTCCTTAGGACTTTCTTTAAAAAGAGCTTGTCCTTGCGAGTGAATGCCAAGGCTTGTAACTGCGATTGTGGATAGCGTCACCGCCGTAGCACCCAAAACAAGTCCATTTCTTGTAATTACCATAATGACAGCTGCGTGGCTAGGGACAAAATTTTATATGTCAGTATGCTCAATCTAACACAGGCAAATACTGTACAGAATGAACATATCTTGTTATTTCTACAAAGTTATTAGGGATTGGGGAGGTGGGGAGATGGGGGAAGTGTGTAGATGCGTAGCGGCTTCCCGTAGGGTGGAGTGTGAGGAGTGTAAGGAGTGTAATATTTCCTTATCTCCCGTGTCCTCCTGTTCTCCCTTGATCCTCAGATCCCTGACTTCTTCACGGTTCTACCCAACGTCCATCTGCTTTGATCAAATTGATTAACTCCTCTACACCATGTTCTTCTGGGACTTTTTTGATTTCTTCTCTGCCACGATACAGAGAAATATAACCTGGAGTCTTACCGACATAACCATAGTCAGCATCTGCCATCTCTCCAGGACCATTGACAATGCAACCCATGACTGCGATGTCAAGTCCAGTGAGATGCTTGGTAGCTTCACGGACTTTATGCAATACTTCTTCTAGGTTAAATAAAGTACGTCCGCAGGAAGGACAAGCGACGTACTCGACCATTGTTTTCCGCAATCCTAAGGCTTGCAGAATACTGTAGCAAACAGGAATTTCTTTTTCTGGAGATTCAGTCAGCGACACCCGAATTGTATCGCCAATGCCATCAGCTAACAAAGTAGCAATACCAGCTGTGGATTTAATTCTTCCGTATTCACCGTCTCCAGCTTCTGTTACACCCAAGTGCAAGGGGTAATCCATACCCAACTCGTCCATTCGCTGTACCATAAGACGATAGGCAGCGATCATCACTGGTACTCGCGAAGCTTTCAGGGAAATCACTAGGTTGCGGAAGTCTAAAGATTCACAAATCCGGATAAATTCTATGGCAGATTGTACCATCCCTTCTGGTGTGTCACCGTAAGTAAATAGCATTCTTTCAGCTAGAGAACCATGATTTACCCCAATCCGCATGGCTTTGCCTTGATCGCGCAAAGAAATTACTAATGGTTCTAGAGTTTCACGGATTTTTTCACCAATTTCGTCAAATTCGACTTTAGTGTATTCGGTTCTGTTTGGATTCGGTTTTTCAAATACATACAGTCCTGGATTTATCCGTACTTTCTCTATGTGCTTAGCAACTTCTAAAGCTATCTTCATGCCATTGTGATGCACATCAGCAACAATTGGCACATCTTGATAGGTTTTAATTAATTTTTGTTTAATTTCTGCCAAAGCTTTGGCATGAGCCATACTTGGTACTGTAACACGGACAATTTCACAGCCTATCTCATGTAGACGCCGAATTGCGGCAACAGAACCATCAACATCAAGAGTATCCTCGTTGATCATAGATTGCACCACTACCGGATGACCTCCCCCAATGGTGACATTTCCTACTTTCACTGGACGGGTTTTCCGTCTTTTAATAGTTGTGTCAAAAGTAGGTTGACTGGATAAAGTATTTGCAGTAATGGGTGTAGGCAGAGTTTGCATAATCTTTTAGGTAATTTTGCGGTAGCGAAAATATCGGATTTGAAAACGCTCTGTTTCCCAGATTGCCATAGTTAGTGCTTTTTTGGGCAAAGAATTAGCAAAAAAATGCTATCGGGAAATAATGAAAGAAAAAAGTAGATATTGACGATTTTTTTCAATGTTAAAAATATGTGTTCTGCATTGTTTTGGCAAAATAGCGATCGCTTGATTTCTCAATTACCAATACTGATTTATAAATGTCATAAGTAGTAACAATAATTGTTACTTATCCACCCTGCTTTTATCCCCAACACTAATTCATTTTCTCAAGGTGCAACTTAATTGCTACTGTCTTTGATAAGTATACAATTAATACGTGTATGGTACTGAAAACTACATTCTTAAGCGAAATAATACGTATTAATTAGATGAAGATGGTAGCAAAAACCCGAATTTTAGCTGCGAATTGTAATTTTTGTATGAATAATCAAACATCCACCCAACTACCCATACCCCCACACTTCAACCCCGAAACAGTGGGCGCAGTCTGGCGTGTCCCTTACCAACAACGCGCCGCAGCTGCACAAACATGGACAAAACAACACGAAATCAAACCCGCATCTGAAGATAAAACTCGGATTTGCTTACTTCTAATCGATGTGCAGAACACTTTTTGCATCCCCGAATTTGAATTATTTGTTGGAGGAAAATCTGGTAATGGTGCAGTAGATGATAATGTTCGTTTGTGTGAATTCATTTATCGTAACTTGGGAATAATTACAAAAATTATACCAACTCTAGATACCCATACAGCGATGCAAATTTTTCATCCTATTTTTTGGATGAATGCTGCTGGTGAACATCCAATTCCTGCTGGAACTAACATTACACCAGCAGATATTGAACAAAGAATTTGGCATGTAAATCCTAATGTCGCTTTTAGTCTAGGATTTGATTATGAGTTTTTAGAAAAATACGCTTACCACTACGTTAAACAGTTAACTCAAAATGGTAAATATCCCTTAACAGTATGGCCTTATCATTCTATTTTGGGTGGTATTGGTCATGCTTTGGTTTCTGCTGTGGAAGAAGCAATTTTTTTCCACTGTATTGCGCGTAATAGTCAAACGCAATTTGAGATTAAGGGTAATAATCCTTTAACAGAAAACTATTCTGTTTTAAGTCCAGAAGTTTTGGAAGATTTTGATTCTCGTCCTATTGCTCAAACTAATAAAAAGTTAATTCAGCAGTTATTAAACTTTGATGCTGTGATTATAGCTGGACAAGCAAAAAGTCACTGTGTCGCCTGGACAATCGATGATTTGTTAACAGAAATTCGGCAGGTAGATATGAAATTGGCGAAAAAAGTTTATCTGCTGGAAGATTGTACCTCTGCTGTTGTGGTTCCGGGTGTGGTGGATTACACAGAAGCAGCAGATAAGGCGTTTGAACGATTTGCTGATGCAGGAATGAAAATAGTTAAGTCTACCCAGTTAATCAGCTTTTTCTAACGCAGAGTAACGCAGAGAAAATATCTATTATTCCCTGGGTTAAAAAGCTATTGTGATGACTTCAAATGTTCTGCTGGGTCTTTAGCAACCCAACCCAAAGAAGAGTTAGAACGTATTTCAAAATGGAGATGGGGCTGAGTTATAGTTGGTTGTCCTGTTTTGCCGACGGTTCCTAGCAAGTCTCCCTGTTTAACTTGCTGACCAACGCCAACTTTGATACTTTCTAACTGGGCATAACGGCTTTGCAATCCGTTACCATGATTGATTATTACTAAGTTACCGTACGTACCACGATCGCCTGCAAAAACTACTGTCCCTGGTGCGATCGCTTTTACAGGTGTTCCGATAGCAGCTAACAAATCAATACCACTGTGAAAGAAGACTTCACCGTTATTTGGGTTAAGCTGCCAACCATAGGGAAATCCCACTTGAACTGCTGATGGTAAGGGATAGCCGTTTATTTGCACAGCAGGGGAGTTTCCACTAGAACTTGGGGATGTGGAGACATTCGCACGACTTAATGCTTGATTTGGTGTAGGGATAAATGCGATTTGAGATGGTGGTTTACAGCCATTCAACTCAAAAAGAGCATCAGCACGAACCTTGTACCTTTGTGCTAATTCTCGCCAAGTTTCACCACGAGCTACTTCCACCACAATCCCATCGTAGGGAGGGATGAGAATATTATTACCCGCACTCACTCTACCGTTTTTTAAAGTCGGATTCATGGTGATAATAGTATCAGGAGCTAAATTGTAGAGCTGGGCGATGCTCTGCAAGGTTTCGCCAGGGGCAACTCGATGGCGCTGGAAACGTTCCAGAGCTGGAGTTGGGCATTTAGCTACCTGTGCTAGTACAGGATTTGGGCGTGTGGATATGAGTCCCAAAGCAGAGATTAAGCTAGAGAAAATTCTTAGAAGTAGGCGATCGCGAACAGTCATGTATGTTAAGTGGAGCGAAATTAAAGTACTCAACGTCAACAGTTCGGGTATGGTGGGAGCATTCTTGCGATTCTAGCTAAATTTTATAGTTAGTTGGTTGTTGATTGTTAATAGTTGATTGTTGATTGGTATTAACCAGCAACTAACAACCACCAACGATTAACAAAAATCTACAATTTCACCGCTTTAATGATCAAAATTAATCTGTCCACTTGGCTGTTGCTTGACTACACTTAGAAATTAGCATCTGCATTGCTGTCCTTGAGTATAGTGATTATGAAGTTATCAAAGAAACAACTGGCCGTTTATTTTTCATTAGTTGTGGGCGGCGGCGTATTCGGCGGTAGTGCAGTGTTGCTAGCCAGTCCCTTTCTCCTGACACAGAGGCGTACATTTCAGGAGCTGAGGAATGTGACAATGGGCGCGCCGTCAGAAACAGTAGTTACCAATGCTTGGGGAAAAAGCATAGAAGTAACAGGGGGTGAGAGTGTTAATTTTATTGCTGCTGCCGTTCAAAAAACAGGACCAGCAGTCGTGCGAATTAATGCGACACGCAAAGTAGCAAATCCTATCTCAGAAGCTTTTAAAAATCCTCTCTTACGCCGATTTTTTGGCGAAGATGAAGAACCAATTCCACAGGAGAGAATTGAGCGTGGTACGGGTTCTGGTTTTATCCTAAGTAAGAATGGAGAGATTCTGACCAACGCTCATGTAGTAGCAAACACAGATACAGTACAAGTTACCCTCAAAGATGGCAGAACTTTTGAAGGCAAGGTAATGGGAGTTGATCCCATGACAGATGTAGCAGTGGTGAAAATTCCTGCCAAGCAATTACCTAACGTGAAATTGGGTAATTCACAAAATTTGATCCCCGGACAGTGGGCGATCGCGATTGGAAATCCTTTAGGTTTAGATAATACTGTTACTATCGGCATCATCAGCGCCACAGATCGCACCAGTTCCCAAGTTGGCGTACCAGATAAACGAGTTAGCTTTATCCAAACCGACGCCGCCATTAATCCTGGTAACTCTGGGGGCCCTTTATTAAATTCCCAAGGCGAGGTAATTGGAGTAAATACTGCAATTCGTGCTGATGCTCAAGGACTCGGTTTTGCCATTCCGATAGAAACCGCTGCGCGTATTGCTAATGAACTTTTCACCAAGGGGCGTGTGGAACATCCCTTTTTAGGGATCGAAATGGTAGACCTTTCTCCTACCAAAAAACAGCAAATCAATCAAGAAAACCGTCTCAACATCCAGCAAAATACTGGTATTGCCATCAAGGGAGTTCTAGACAAATCACCTGCACAGCGAGCAGGACTGCGCTCTGGAGATGTAATCCAAAAATTTAACGGCAAACCAGTCAAAACTGCTGCTCAAGTACAAAAATTGGTTGAATCTAGCAGTGTTGGAGACACTCTGCAAATTGAAGTTAACCGTGACGGCAAAATTCAAACTTTTCCAGTACAGTTAGGAGCCTATCCCCAAAAATAGCCATTAGTCCAGAGTCTAAAGTCTAGAGCCAAGAGTTTTTTACTACTGACCATTGGCAATTGACTCTTGACTAATGATTATTAGCCAAATGATCTAAATGCATCCGTTGTTCCATCTGGCGCAGGAAATAGCCGGTCATCATTGCTGATGCTAAAAGACCAGCAAGATTATCTCGATCTGTTGTAATTTGGACGTTGAAGTTTTCAGCAGGCAGCATCCCAACTAGCCCCTGGACATTTTGCGAAATGATTTGCTTGATTTCGGGGCTAACGGACTGAGCGACGCTGGCCAAAACTTCCGGGGGCTGATGTTGCAAGTATTTGAGCAACTGATTAGAGTGTTCCTCAAAATTGTCACTCAGATGCTGACGAGGGTGTTCTTCAAAATTGTCATTCAAAAAGTCAGGATCAAACACCATTGGCAATTTAAGTTTAGCGGAGTTGCTAATTCTACTCTAAACCATTGTATAGAGTTAAGACATATTTCCTCAGCTAGGAGTAGCAGTAAGAGTTGGTAGTTGATTGTTGATAGTTAGTGGTTAGTGGTTGGTGGTTGGCGGTTGTTCACTACCCCTCACACTCCCCACCGCCCCTAATCCCACAAAGTGGGGATCCCTAGCCCCTCATCACCCCAACCTACTCTGTCTCCGAGGCTGCTTCTAGTTTTAGCTCCAATTGTCGCTGCTGTTGTGAACTAGAAAATGGTGAGGGAAGTTGTTCGATTTGGAAATACTGATGAAATTTGGGTGTTACTTGTAATGAGTAGGAGCGAGAGTCGCTATCTCGGCGTTTCTTAACAAAACCAAGCTCAACTAATTCTTGCACGTGTTGATATGCTCCTGAGCCACGCAGGTTAATTAGGTCAGTTTGGAGCATAGGACTATTCAAGGCGATCGCTGCTAGAGTTCGCAATGCACCCACCCCCAATTCTACTGGTATCAGAGTTTGTACTAAATCTTGAAAATCAGACCGCAGTTGTAGGCAGTAGCCGTTTGGAGTTTCTACGACTTCTAGGGCAGTGTCTCGACGAGCATAGTCGTCAATCAGGTCAATAATACCTTCTTCGGCAGTAGCGCGATCGCACGCGGCATACTCAGCAATTTCGCTGATTGATAGGGGTTTGCCCTTCAAATAAAGAATTGCTTCTATTTTTGTCGCTGCATTCATTGATCAATAGTCACTAGTCAATAGCCAATAGTCAATAGTCAACAGCAAAGGACAACTGACAATTGACAACCGAACAAGGAAAGAATAAGTGTAAGGACTCTAATAGCACAATTTAAAACAAAAGTCAATGTGCTGGTTAGTGGTTAGTTGTTATTTGCCACTCCTCACACTCCCCACCACCCCATCTCCCCATCTCCCCATCTCCCGATCCCCGACCCTACTTCTGATCAAATCTAGTGTTGAGGATAAATTCAGCGATCGCTAAATCTTGTGGAGTTGTTACCTTCAAGTTTGTTTCCTCTCCTTGGACAATTTGCACTTGATAGCCGCATTTTTCAAACAAAGCGGCATCGTCTGTGACTTCCCAACCGTGAGCTACACCTTGGCTGTGACACTCTTTGAGCAGCTTAACATCAAAACCTTGGGGAGTTTGTGCTGCCCACAGCTGGCTTCGTTCTGGTGTACTCTGAATTATGCCATTTTCATCTACGACTTTGATAGTGTCTTTGACTGGCACAGCGGCTATTAAACCAAGACAATGACAAATTGCTTCAGCACATCTGTTGAGTAAATCTGGTGTAGCTAGACATCTAGCTCCATCATGAATCAAAACTTGTTCAGCATTAGCTGGTAAGGAAAGCAAGCCATTGTAAACAGATTCTTGGCGGCTGGAACCACCCTTAATTAATTTCACAGGTTTAGTTAACTGTAAATCAGCAATAATTTCCTTAAAGTCTTGCCAATCATGGGGTTGAGAGATAATTCCTATCCAACTAATCTGATCTGATGCTTGTGCAGCTAACAGCGTCCAAGCAATAATTGGTTGCGATCGCACTTGTAAGAGGAGTTTATTGCGATGACTCCCCATTCTTCGTCCGGTTCCGGCAGCTGGAATTAATAAATGCACAGAGTCCCTTAATCTTTAAAAAATGATGAACAATAAATTGTGAATGGTGAATTATAAATTATGAAATTTTCAGCATTCAGCATTCAGTATTCATTATTCTTACTTAGTCCCTATCTTCCCCTAAAATAGGGAGCGAGTAGGCGTACATTAAATATTATGCGAATAGTAGCCCTTGTCCCTGGTGGAATAAGCGACCAAATTTTATTCTTTCCGACACTAGACGACCTGAAGCGTAATTATCCTGACGCTCAGATAGATGTCGTTGTGGAACCCCGGTCAAAGGCTGCTTACCGGGTGAGCAAGTCAGTGAACGATGTACTGATGTTTGATTATAAAGACCGTAACAGCTTAGCTGATTGGGCTAACTTAGTAGGCATACTTCGCGATCGCGAATACGATGTTGCTATTGCCTTGACACAAAGCTTGTTAATGGGTCTTTTACTATGGTTGACTGGAATCCCCACACGTATTGGTTACAAAGGCAAGGGAGCAGCTTTTCTCACTAACACCGTACCTCTCAAGCAAGAACAATACGCTGCTGATGTGTATCACACTTTGCTGCAAGAGTTGGGCATTAAATCCCCTTGTCCACAGTTAGCTGTGAATGTACCTAAATTAGATATTGATTGGGCAGACAAAGAGCAGCTAAGGTTGGGAGTTAAAGAAACTGGTTATATTTTGATTCACAATGGTGTGAATGAGTTGCCAGCAAATCAAGGTCAAGATAGGACATATCCTGCTGAGAATTGGCTGGACATTATCCAAGATTGCCAGCAGAAGCAACCAGATATACCTGTGATGGTAGTTCAAGAACCAGGCCAACAAGAGTTTGTCGCTCAGCTCAAGCAGTCCATACCCGACATAAAAATTACTTCCCCAGATAATATGGGCAAGTTAGCGGCAATGATTGCAGGAGCCAATTTGTTGTTGTGTACAGATAGTGCGGCTATGCAGCTTGCTGTTGCTGTTCAGACTTACACTATTGCCTTGTTTGGTTCGACAGATCCAGCGAAGTTATTGCCCAAAAGCGAGAAGATTATTGCAATCAAATCCTCTACAGGCAAAATAGCAGATATTTCGCCCAAAACTATTTTGGAAAAAATCTGGGGTGGTTAGTACTGCTTGGGGTAAAGTCAAAAGTACACTCTTGAGTAGATGCACAGAGTGCGGTTCCCTGAAGGGTTGTCCTGATGAAAAATTTCACCTTTTGCCCTTAATTCCCAGAGGAAACCTGACTCTTCTCTTTAAATAAGGACAGAGGTATTTCAATAGGACGGGGTGACATCTTGATATTAATCCCATTTTGCCTGATCGTTGTGGGGATTTGAACCTCCTTTCTGCTTCTAGAAATAAATTTACAAGCAAAAAGGAGGTTTCATATTGTCTACCCTACTCTACTATTACAAAAGTGACTTTTGTAATACATGTATTTAGCTATTTTTGCATTCTTGTAAGTGAAATTACTTGAATAAAAGTGTTTTAAAATACTTACATTGTCTTAAAGTTTACGGTATAAGAGTTTAAATATGAGTAGTTATTAACTGCTTAACTGCTTAATAAAAAACTCTTAAAAGCAGTTCATTTTTATCAAGAGACTATATGAGGTATCTTAAATGTAAAGAAATTCATTCATCAACAATAAAGATTTAGACTAGAACAAATATCAATTTCTATTATCAGTTTTTGTCACTTGAGTTCAGCAAAACAGAAAATCCCCAGCTATTTAACGGTTATAGTTGCCAAAGTTGCCTAGTGTGATTAGCTTTTGGATGCATCTAATGCACTATTAACTGTGTTGCTTGACTTTGAATCTTGCTAACTAGCAAAAAATCCACCAAGAAAGTCATGAAATTTTCAAAGGGAAAACAAATGACGATTCAATTACATGGTTTTACTAGTAGTGCCAAACGTTACATTCAAGTGCAAAGCCAGCCCCATCATATTACTGGTATTTTGAGAAAAATGCTCTGCTTATGCGGAAGTAAGTATGAAAGTAAACTGATGGATACAGAAAGTACTTATTTTGAGTGTGAAGAAGATGGAACAATTACTTTTTACCAAGCACTCAATACTGATGAAGTGCAATCAGGAATTTGGACTTATCTAGTGTACGAATGTGCAGAAAGTGAAGAAAAGGTATTTCGAGATAAATTTATAGATACAAGTATTAATTATTTACAAAAATTGTTAGCTGGTCAAAAATTAGTTCAAGATGCTGTAGGTATTTATGAGTATCTTAAATATAAATTTTATGAAAGTGAATATTTAGATGTTATTCTTCCTTCGGATTGGGATAATATCACCGGTAAAGCAATAGCTAATCTGCTTTTGGAAGAATTTAAGGCGTTGAATTCTTCATCTCTGTTTGCAGAAAATATCGGCAAAAAATATATGAACACAGTTATAAATAAATTTATTCAACTAGGACGAGAAGTTTTGGAAACAGGTAGCACCATCACTGATTTTGAATTACGTCAATATGATGTATTGAAAAATATTAGAATTGGCGAAATTGCAAATTTAATTATAGAGCATAACGATTATCTTCTATGGCAATCATCCTTACCTAGCAAATCTAAAGCTGTGGAATATGCTTTCAGTGCTGCTCTAGATTTAATATGTAGAATTAATTAATTTGAATTCTATCAATATCAATTTTGATTTTTAACTTTAGTTTTTTACTTGATAAATAACTCTCTCTCAGGAAGTTGTTTTGCAATCCCGTCTTTGTAATTAAAACATTGTTAAAAAACTCTCGTCTAGCTCATATCCTAGCATTTGAGCCATTGATTGTAGACGTGATTTACTAGGTATGTTGTGTTGTTTTAGCCAGTCACTTAAAATAAAAATCTTATGCATCAAAAAGATTTCTAAAGCCTCAGGATTATACTGAATTCCCTCTTTGGAACTAAATTGATGCGGTACTAGCATAGCTGTGTAACGAGCGAATTCTCCTGTTTTCCAGTCTAGTAAAAATGGTAACCAAGGATAACGGGCGTCGAGGCGAACAAACCACAGCCGCACTTCTGGAATTTCTGGAAATTCTCGCGGATCGTCCTCTTGTTGGGAATAATTAATGTCAAAGCGTAACTGTTGTTCATAGGATGCGATCACCCCTTGTTGCAGTAATTGCTCAATTACCGTTGCTACAGGAGATAGATCCAAGCTATTAATGGAGTCAGAATTGAGAGCGATGGTAATAGTCATAATTAAATAATCTGAGAACTTTGACTCAAAAGTAACCTCGACAATTCAGACTACCAGCTTTGTGAGTTTAACGCTAGCAGGAGAAGGGAGACAAGGGGGAAAGATAACTCACATATCCTTCGTGTTCCTGCATCCTCAATCATTAAAAAATTCCTTTACTACAACCTGAGATAGATGTATAATTACTCATAAATAAAGAAGGGGAGTAGCTGCTGGCAAAACATTAGCCAGCCCATCTAAATCAACATACTGGTGATGAGCCTGGTTTAGATGACAATCAAGCAATAAGCTAGTTGGAAGCGAGACCTTCACTGAGTTCACACAAAAAATAAAGTGTGAAGTTCAGTGAGGTTTCGCTAGTCTCATTGAGCTTCACACACGGGTAAACGATTCGTCTGGAGCTTAAGAGAGTGCTAACAGCTTTCACCGCAGGTTTATTACTCATTACAGTTTCTGAGTTAGGTGATAAAACCTTTTTTATCGCCGTAATTTTGTCTATGCAGCATTCGCGGCGGCTTGTATTTGCGGGTGTTGTAGCAGCTTTAGCGGCGATGACAATACTGTCCGTAGGAGTTGGACAGGCAGTGTCCTTGCTGCCAAAGCTTTACATATATTATGCTGAAATTGTTTTGTTTATTGCCTTCGGTATTAAGCTGTTGTATGAAGGTAGTAAAATGTCTGCCGCAACCTGCGATACTGAAATTGTAGAAGAAGCAAAAACGGCAGTAGCTGAGGCAGAAAAGCAACTGAAAAATCAAAAAAGTATTTGGGCAATTTTACTAGAAGCTTTTGTATTGACATTTATGGCAGAGTGGGGCGATCGCACACAATTTGCCACCATTACTCTAGCAGCAGCAAATAATCCTGTGGGGGTAACAATAGGTGCAATTTTAGGACATGCCATTTGTGCAGCGATCGCTGTGATTGGTGGAAGAATGTTAGCAGGACGAATTTCGGAACGAACACTCACCATAGCAGGCGGATTCCTATTTATTTTATTTGGTATCGTCGCTGCTGTAGAAGGAGCGTGAAAGTTGGGGAACGGGGAGACAAGGGAGGACACGGGAGTTGTCTTCCTTGTCTTTTCCTCTTATCTAGGGTGTTGGTGCTGACGTCGCAGCAGGAGTGGGAGTCACAGACTCAGAACTTCTTTTATTGATTTCGTCTTTGTACTGAGCTGGTGCTAAAGCTGCGGCTTTATCAAATAAAGGTTTTGCTTCATCAGCTTTTCCTTGCTCTTTGATAACCATCGCTTTTGCCAAAACAGGTCGAAAATCATCAGGAGCTATATTAACTGCCTGATCATACAAAGATAAGGCTTGAGGATAGCGTTTTTGGCTAGCGTAAACATTACCCAACATCACTTGCACAGCAACAGTATCCACACTACCGGGTTCAATTTTATTTGCTTGACCGGATTTAGCAAGGGTATCTTGTAATAACCCAATTGCTGCTTCCGGGCGCTTTTGGTTGAGCAACAAAGCTACCATTCCTTGCAAAGCCTCAAGATTTCCTGGCTTGGTTTCCAAAATAGAGCGATAAGCCTGTGCAGCACCTTCCTTGTCGCCGATTTGTTGTTTGGCTTGTGCCAACAGCACGCCATACCTAGTTTGTTCCGGATTGAGCTTCGCTAATTTTTCTAGAGGTTCAATTACTGCTTTAATGTTACCCGCACCCAGACTTAGTAATTGCAAACGAGTTTCTAACAAGCCTCGCAGTGCTGTTTGATTTTCCGGTTCTCGCTGTAAAACTTGTTCATAACCTCTTGCTGCATCTTCCAATTTTGCTTTTTGATCTGAGGAAGACGAATTTCCTCTGCCGCTAGCGGAATTTGAGCTGGGCTGTTGCGTATCATTAAATGCGGCTATGATGGGAACCATAGACACCCCAACAAAAGCTATCACTGCCAACACTAAAACTACTTTGACTAACCAACGATTACGCGGCTGAGACACAAAACCGTCCTTAACTCTAATAAAACTATTGTTTACACAAATTGAGAAAATTAAAAAATTGGAAAAGTTTGCGGAATACCGCTAACAAACTGTGAACTTTATAACAAATAGCCATTTGTGATGCTTAAGCAAGAGATGACTTTAAGAGGAGACGCCTAAATTGTAGCTATGGTATGCTTCCGAAACTAGTGTAAAGACGCTAAATTACACATTTAGTATGTATGCGAAAAATCGCGTCTTTCAGTATCATAACAGGGCAAACGATGGTGGTTGTTTTAAAAGTAAATATACTTTGAGCAGCCGCACAAACGCTCTTCCCTGTTGCGTTAATAAAATCCCACAATGGGATGTGTCTCCGCCGCAAGGAGTTTTTATGAATTCCGACTTAATGCCGTCCCCTGAATCGTCAAATTCCACAGCTTCTGATGAAGCTAAACCTAGTCAAGAAGCAACTACTACTGATGTAGTAGCAGCCGAAGCATCTCAAAGTGAGACTTCGTCTGTAATGCCAAGCGAAACTGCTAATGATGGGAACTTAGGGAATCGACAGCAACCGATTCCACCTCCCAGCGAACCGATGCAGTATCGAGCGATTGGCTTAGTCCGAGGTCGTTACATTGCTAGCAGTGAACAATTTACCCAAGGTGTAATGTTGACCCCAGATGGCACTAAATTAGATACCGTGCTACTTGGCCGAATCATGAGTTTAGTCAAAAACCACCTCGATTTAGAGCAAGAGCATCTGTGGGTTGTTTATCCGCGCACACGTCAAGAAAATGACCAATTGCATCTTCAAATTGTAGGGGTATGGGAGCCAGAAAAACTGGCTAAAAGTTCCATAACCGAACAGCAGCAACAGTTGACCTTATCAGAGGAGGAAACAGCAAATCCTGATTCACCCGAGAATTTAGAGAAAACACCCCAAAATACCTCACCAGAACCGACACCATCATCAGAAATTTCAGACGGTGGTTTTTCTGTTCGTGGCGAAATAGTTTACCAGTCATACGACACAGAGAACTTGGTAATCAAGATTAAGCAATCTGCCCGTAAGCCAAATGATAAACCCAAGTATTTCAAATTGAAACTCAAGGGCAAGCTAGAAACCAAAGCAGTAGGAAAGTTTTGGGACTTGCAAGTCCAGCGACAAGGTGAATCTTTGGTTGTAGAAAAGGCGACATTTATCGCAGAATTACCCAGAAAACGTAGCAGTAAACCACAGTTCAAACGTGGAGCTAAAGGCGGGGGAAGCCGCCGTCCCAGCGGTAGAAAGCCCTATCCCCCAAGACGAAACGGAGAAGGTTCACCACGTCCAGTTAAAAAAGTGGGCGAATCTCCATCAGCATCGCCACCTCCCAGACCTATACCCAAAGGTTCTGTTCCCAAGCCTGTGAAACGACCGAAACCAACGCAGGAGTAAACAGATGGGGTGGTGGGGCGGTGGGGAGATGGGGAGAAAATTACACCCCATCTCCCTATCTCCCCATCTCTTGTTAAAATTCTGTCCACCGATCTTGGGGAAGAAAAGAGCGTTCCATTGAGATTTGGGCGACTGGTTCGGTAAGAGTAAAGGTACCTGCTTGAATCCATTGTTTTAACTCTTGGGCGACTTGTCGAGAGAAGAGTATGCTCACAACGGGCGCAACACGTACTGTTTTGCCTTCAATGATTATGCGTCCGGTTTTGAGTTGAGCGTAACTGACCAAGCCAAAGGTGGGGCGTACTCGCCGGGGAATGGAAAAGTCTACTATGGGTGCAACTAAGTCTTTGTCACTAACTGCACATTTGGCTACTACTTCCTCATTTAACACGGGAAATGGTACGCCTACACCCAACATTAAAGAAGGACCATAATGTTTGAAGTAACAACCCCGTACCCAACGAGTATCCATTTGCTTGGCATCACCAATTAAGGCTAAAGTTGCAGCCGGACCAATAGGTGTGCGATTGGGCAAGCGTTTTTGTAAGGGGAAATGCTGTGTTCCTTCCCATGCTACATAGCCAATACCCCCACCCAAGAAAATTCGTGTACCAATACCGACTAGTTGCAGATCAGGATCGTTGAACAGAGGGGAAATAGCACCAGGGTTAGAATACACTGCATTACTCAAACGCGGCTGTAGGGGACCTAAATAAGTAAAAAGTGGGCGATCGCCTCCATTCACTCCTACAATAAAATTTTGATAAAGATTTCTCGGATTAAATAAATAAAACTGATTAATAGTGTCACGGGTAATTGTTGTTTCAAAAGTAGCCCTGGGGTAACAATCTGTAACTTGTCCTTGAGCGCGTACGTGTACAGGTTTACCAGCAATCAAATCTTCAATTACATGACCGCCGCCTCGTTCTCGGACTTCTTCCCCCTCCATCACCTCTACAGCAGAACTTGCACCCAAGTATAAATCTACAGCACCAAAACCTGAATAGACTGGCACACCATCCAACCAACAGCGACGAATTTTGATTGGCGGATCAGTATGTCCCAGGTTAATAATTGCACCACTAGATTCCATTGGCTCAAAAGTGCCGGTAGTGATTACATCGACCTCCTTGGTAACTTTTGTCACGCCAACTTCTGCAACTCTGGTTTTTAATTCTTCAGCAGTTAACACCACCGCGCGTTTGCGGCTGATTTTTTCGTTAATTTCCGCAATTGTTCGCATATTTAAAGAGACTAGGGACTAGAGACTAGAGACTAGGAGAAGAAATGGCGATCGCTCTGACTCGTCGTCTAGTTGAAATTAGGTGGGTTATACCCACCCTAACTAACCAAAACGATTCCAAAAGGGCAGTATTTGTCTTATACCATTTCACATTCACAAAATAATTGATACAAATTCTTCTCCTTGTCCTCCTTGTCTCCTTGCTTGCGAAATGTATCAGACTTATAGTGAAACGGTATTACCCCTTATAACGCCCATAAATCATAACCATCTCCCTAAGACGGTTGCTGTATTCCTCAGTTAAGGCTTCACTTCGATAGCGCCAATCCCAATTGCCATCAGCTTTACTAGGGGTATTCATGCGAGCATCAGAACCCAAATTGAAGACATCTTGGAGGGGAATAATTGCCTGATGGGCAACAGAACTCATTGCCAATCGGATGAAATCCCAGGCAATGCCGTGGGGACCATTACAGCCAAGGTATTTTTGGACGCGATCGCGTTCATAATCAGAAGCATCTTGATAATACCAGCCAATGGTTGTATTGTTATCGTGGGTTCCAGTATAGATTACGCTGTTAGGAACTACATTAAATGGCAAGTAAGCATTGTTAGCATCGCTACCAAAGGCAAAATGGAGAATCTTCATTCCTGGAAATCCAAAATGATCTCTGAGATCCAACACTGGCTGATCGATGTAGCCTAAGTCTTCAGCAATAATCGGTAGGGTGCCTAACTCTTCACGAATTGTCTCAAACAAAGCATAGCCTGGTGCCTTTACCCATTTGCCATTGATCGCCGTTTCCTCTCCTGCTGGAACCGACCAATAAGATTCTAAACCTCGGAAATGATCAATCCGAATTAAATCTGCATGAGCGAGGTTTTCACGTACACGTCTGACCCACCAATGAAAACGAGTTGATTGTAAGTAATTCCAGTTGTAAATTGGATTTCCCCAGAGTTGACCCGTTGCTGAGAAATAATCTGGTGGAACCCCTGCGACTTCAGTAGCTTCTCCCGTTTCGGGATCGAGCATAAAGTTCTCTGGATGGGCCCAGACATCTGCACTATTATGGGCAACGTAAATGGGAATATCGCCAATAATCTGAATATTTTGTTCGTTAGCGTAGAGTTTAAGCTCAGACCACTGTCGAAAAAACTCGAACTGTAGAAATTTATGGAAAAATATCTCGTCTGTCAATTGCAGACGCCAATGTTCTAGTACCTCTGGTTTGCGCTTGCGCAGCTCTTCAGGCCACTCAGTCCAGGTTGTTGTTCCTTGCGTATCAAGCAAGGCCATAAACAGGGTGTAGTCTTCTAGCCAATTTGCTTTACCCCGACAAAAACCCTCAAACTCTTTCTGCTGTATTGGACTAGCCTTGTGTTTAAAGTTTTCACAAGCTTTCCGTAACACAGGTATTTTCCAAGCAATCACTTGCTCAAAGTCTATATGATCCAACGGAAAATCTGGAATATCGCGCAGATCATCTTCACTTAACAAGCCTTGATCTTTTAATACATCCGGACTAATCAGCAGGGGATTGCCTGCCATAGCAGAAAAACACATATAAGGTGAATTGCCAAAGCCCGTAGGCCCCAAGGGTAATATTTGCCACAATTGCTGCCCACTGCGAGCCAAAAAATCTACGAACTTATACGCCTCCAAACCCAAATCTCCGATACCATAGCGACCGGGAAAACTGGTTGGATGTAGCAAAATACCACTGGATCTAGGAAAAGGCATAAATATCCTGAACTATAGAGAGCAAAGATATCCACTGAATTTAGCATGGAACAGTTGTTGACTTTCAGTTATCTGGAAGACCAGATTTGCTGTCACAATTGATGTTTTATGAGTTATCAAAACCCTGTTCCGACTGTTGATATCATCATCGAATTGCTTGACCGACCTCATCGACCAATAGTGTTAATTGAGAGACATAATCCGCCATTAGGCTGGGCCATACCTGGTGGTTTTGTTGATTATGGGGAAACTGTGGAAACAGCAGCACGGCGTGAAGCCTTGGAAGAAACTGGTTTAGAGGTAGAGTTGATTGAGCAATTTCATGTTTATTCTGATCCGGCACGCGATCGCCGCAAACACACGATCAGTATAGTGTTTTTAGCAACGGCAAAAGGAGAACCAAAGGCGGGAGATGATGCCAAAGGCATAGAAATTTTTGAATCTTGGCGTGTACCGGAGAATTTGTGTTTTGATCACGATATAATTTTGCGAGATTATTGGCAGTATCGGCATTATAGGATACGTCCGAGGTAGGGATTGGGGAGATGGGGCAATGGGGTGATGGGGAGTATGAGGGGTGTGAGGAGTAAGTATTAAATAACTACTAACAACCAACTATCAACAACCAACTATCAACAGAAGAATTATGAGTAGAGAGATTATTCGTACAGAGAAAGCACCAGCACCAGTAGGCCCGTATAATCAGGCGATCGCTGCTGCTGGAAAGATGATATTTGTGGCTGGACAGATTGCACTTGATCCAAATACTGGTGCTATTGTCGGTGAAGGAGATGTCAAAAAACAAACCGAGCAGGTAATGGCTAATTTAGAAGCGATTTTATTAGCTGGAGGGACTAGTTTTGCTGATGTGGTGAGAACAACTGTATTTTTAACTGATATGAATGATTTTGCGGCGGTGAATGCCGTCTATGCAAAGTATTTTGATGAGGCGACAGCACCAGCACGGGCCTGTGTACAGGTATCACGTTTACCTAAGGATGTGTTGGTAGAGATTGATTGTATAGCGGTGGTTAGTAGTTAGTTATTGATGCTTCAGAATCAGTGAACACTTAAGATTTAACACTTAACAGTGAGTGTAAAATTCGCTCACTGCCAACTAATTACTGATAATTGAACGATACTGTCCCCACCTCACACGTAATGCGTTAGCCGCAGATTTTGCTACAGTTTTTAGTGGTATGACCAAGCTAATAATGATGCAATTAAAGATGGTAACAGGCAAAGACAAGCATAAAAACAAAGCCCGCACAAGCGGGCTATAGAAAAACAAACAGCTAACAATTGCTTAAGAAATAGTCTCAGTTACTACCTTTGTTGTTGCTGCTGGCGTCTTACATTCTCCCGATATTGGTCTAGTTGTTTCTTTTGTTGGGGAGTTAAAACAGCTTCCATTTGCTGTTGTGAAGACACCAAAATTTGCTGCAATTGGGTTTTTTGTTGTGGGGTAAAATCTAATGCAGCAAAAGCTTGTTGAGGAGGCTGACCTGATTGCATCGCAGTCTTGATTTGATCACGCTGCTTCTGTGTAAGCACCTTCTCAATACTATTACGAGCGTTAGCACGAATTTGAGCTATCTTTTGTTGTTGTTGCTGTGATAATTGTATACGGGGTGGTTGTAGTTGTTGGTTTGCTTGTGCAAGTTGTAATGGAACTTTTGGAGCGCTTTCTGCTTGCACAGAGCGCTGGGGCATGACTGTAAAACTGAGGGCTGCTGCTGCTGTGACTATCAGTGACAGATTTTTGAGTTTCATTTATTGCCTCGTGGATTTCTCCCTTTCGTTTTATTAATTATAGAAACTGATTGTCCATAACTACGTCCGTAATCTTCGCGCTTTCAGTAGAATCTCTTGTAAAGTCGTCTTGAAAAGAAGGCAGATGGCAGAGGGCAAAAGGGGGTAAGAATTTTCATAGCAAGGTTTATGCCAAAACAGGAGCGTGAATGACTATCTTGAAAATGGGTATTGGGGATTAACTTAACAGCAAACCTATCATCATGTTCCCTTAAATACTTATACTGTCCCGTGGGCTGGTAATAGGTAATGGGTAATCGGTGAGACTACTTGCCGTCTTTGCTTATGCCGGGATGGCAAAGTAGCGAACCCGAAGGGTAATGGGAAAAACCAATGACCAACACCGAAGCATTATATTGTAAGCAATTAGCTGAACTTGATATTACTTGAGCTTTGAGCCAAGAAATAAATTTCTTAGCGGACGAAAAAGTAGGTGCAAGTCTAAGTCTACGTTAATTTTTCATCTCCTCGTTGTGGGCAATTGCCCGTGGGGGTATAGAAAAGGGTAAAACCTCCCAGATTCATCTGTAGAACTAATCTAAAATCCAGAATCCAAAATCGAATGAGCACTCCACAAACTTGTCGTAATTATATTAATGGTCAATGGCTAACCGCTGTTGCGGGAGCTACTTTAGAAAGCCGCAATCCTGCTAACAAGCGTGAAGTCATTGCTACTTTTCCCCGTTCTACTGGCACTGACGTAGAAGCAGCAGTGGTTGCTGCCCGTCAAGCTTACCAAATTTGGCGGTTAGTTCCCGCCCCAGCCAGAGCAGAATATGTTTTTAAAGTCGGGGAACTTTTAAGTAAGTACAAAGAAGAACTGGCACAGTTAATCTGTCGGGAAATGGGTAAACCCATAGCAGAAGCACGGGGAGATGTACAAGAAGGTATTGACTGTGCTTTTTATAGCGCAGCCGAAGGGCGACGCTTGTTTGGACAAACCACACCATCAGAAATGCCCAACAAATTCGCTATGACAGTACGGATGCCCATCGGAGTCTGCGCCCTCATTACTCCCTGGAACTTTCCTATCGCTATTCCCTGCTGGAAAGCCATGCCAGCTTTAGTCTGCGGTAACACTGTTATTTTTAAACCAGCAGAAGATACCCCCGCCTGTGCTACAAAACTAGTGGAAATTTTTGCCGAGGCAGGTTTACCACCAGGAGTCATGAACCTAGTACATGGCGTGGGTGAAGAGGTTGGAAAAGCTCTAGTTGCTCATCCTCATGTAGATTTGGTGTCTTTTACAGGTTCTTCTGAAACAGGTGCAGAGGTTGGTTCCATCTGTGGACAGACTCACAAACGCGTCTGTCTAGAAATGGGTGGTAAGAATGCTCAAATAGTCATGGAAGATGCAGACTTAGAACTAGCCCTAGATGGCGCAGTTTGGGGAGCATTTGGTACAGCCGGTCAACGCTGCACTGCTACTAGTCGTCTGATTCTGCATCAAGACATCAAAGAAAAATTTACTGCTATGCTCAAAGAGCGTACCAGCAAATTACGTCTGGGTGCTGGTAGTGATCCAAACACACAAGTCGGACCAATCATCAACGAAAGACAACTGCAACGAATCAGCCAATATCTAGATATTGCTCGTGCAGAAGGAGCAAAGGTATTAATAGGTGGAAAAATAGCAACAGAAGGGGAACTAGAAAACGGCTACTTCTTTCAACCAACAATCCTTGACGAAGTAACGCCGCAAATGCGAGTTGCTCAAGAAGAAATATTTGGGCCAGTAGTAGCATTAATAAAAGTTAATAGCTTTGAGGAGGCGATATCAATCCTCAACAACACCAAATACGGTCTTTCTTCCTCAATTTATACCCGTGATATCAACCGTGCCTTTACAGCCATGCGCGATATCGAAGCGGGAATCACCTACATCAATGGCCCTACCATCGGTGCAGAGGTACATTTGCCCTTTGGCGGCGTCAAACAAACAGGTAACGGACACCGAGAAGCCGGAACTACCACCTTGGATGTTTTCACAGAATGGAAGACAGTTTATGTAGATTTTTCTGGTAGCTTGCAAAGAGCACAGATTGACAATCGGAAATAGTACTGACTTGAAAATGGGTGTGGGGGTGTAGTTGTTTTATAACCATTAGTATTAATGTTTGATATGAGTTAAAACTGTGACAAAAATTTTTTTAAATCGTAGACGCGCTCATCGGCTTCAAGGTAGAGTACGCGGAGGGCATCGGTGCAGGGTACACCGATGCACACAGATGATCACAGATAGATTATTGGTATTCTTTTAGATCTTAATGTTAGGTGAGTTCGACGTAAAAGATAATTTAAGTTTCGCTAAACCTAAATAGCGGATACCTATAGGTGAGATTTCAAAACGACAAGGTAGAACTTCTAAACCTAAGGATATTGCTTGCCGTAACAATTTTCCATATACTGGATCGGCGCTATCACCAGGGGCAAAATCTTCACAATCTCCCCGATTAATGAAGTAAAGCATCACTGCCCGATTTTGGGGAAGGAGTGCCATTAATTCTCGCAGATGTTTTTGTCCTCTTGTTGTTTCTGTGTCGGGAAATAGGGCGAGTTTGTCCTGGGCCCAAGTAGTGTTTTTTACTTCTAAATAAATCGGACGATGATAATCTGTGATTAGCAATTTACTGTCTTCTCGTGATGATGCTTCAGATAAAATTGTTTTATCTACGTCGATTAGTAATGAATTTGCTTGTTGGGTTACTGTTGCGGTTGCAGATAGAAAAAAATCTACTCGGCTTTTTTTATCTTGTCCGTAGATGACTTCACCACGAATTTGACTATATTTACCCAACTGGGGGAAAAGATTTTTTTCTAATGCTAATTTAATAACGCGATTAGGCAAACTTGTATTAACGCCTACCCAAGTTGGTTCATTATCATGCACTTGAATTAATTCCCAGGTGTAGGCTAATTTACGGTTAGGATTCTCACTTTTAGAAAGCTGCACTGCATTACCAGGGATACACACTCCTGTCATTGGTCCTGTATTTGGACAATGTGCTGTCACTACCTCTCCAGAAGCAAGTTCAATATCAGCAAAAAAGCGTTTATAGCGTCTGAGTAAAATACCAGGGTATAAAGTTGGGTAATAGTAAAGGTAGTCGGTAGTCATTAGCTAGTAGTTAGTAGTTATATGAATGATGATTTTTACAATAGGGGATTGGCTAGAGCAAAGCAAAAAGATTATGCTGGAGCGATCGCGGAATTTACTCGTGCTATTGAGATCAACCCTCACTTTGCTGATGCTTTCTGCCAACGGGGTTTAGCATACTATGATTCTGGCGAAATTCTCTTGGCTGTTTCTGATTATACGGAAGCTCTACAACTAAATACTGAAAGTGTTGAGGCTTATTATTGTCGCGCTTTGGCAAGAGTGGCGCTGAAAAATTTCCCGGGGGCGCTTGCAGATGCGAACCAGGTTATTCGTCTCAATCGCAATCATGCTGCGGCTTATAATTTACGGGGGATTATATACCGCAAAATGGGCCGTGTCCATGATGCGATCGCTAACTTTAAGTTAGCTGCGGATTTATATCTACAGCAAAAGGATAAAGATAACTGTCGTCTGTGTTTGGAAAAAATTAAACAACTGCAACCTAAACAAAATCTGACTGTGGTTCAGCAACGCCCTACCCCAACTAAACCGATTATGTCGCCACAGGAATATTTCACTCAGTTGTTGGAAAAGGCAGAAAAGGGGGATACTCGCCAAGCTTTAGAAGATTTAAACTGGGTGTTGCAAGTCGATCCGCAAGATGCACAAGCTTATTGCTGTCGTGGGGTGGTACGTTATAAACAGGGAAACTATCGTGAAGCGATCGCAGATTTTAACCAAGCGCTACAACTCAATTTTCAAGATGCGATTGTCTATCGCAACCGAGGAAGGACGCGTTTTCAGCTAGGAGATCATCAAGGAGCGATCACAGATTTTAACCAAGCACTGCAAATAAAACCTGAGGATGCCCTGCTTTATATTGCCAGAGGTAATGTTTACCGAGCAATGGGTAATTATGTCAGTGCGGTAACTGACTATACTAAAGCTCTACAAATTAACCCTGATGATCCTCAAGCCTATTACAATCGCGGTCTTGCTTATGCCCACATGGAAGAAATGCAACGTGCCATAGCAGATTATCAGCAAGCAGCAAGTATATTTTGTGAAAAAGAAGACTGGAAAAATTACGAACACGTCGTTGAAAGTCTCAAAAAAATCCAGTCTCCAAGCATTGAATCTAAGCAAACTCAGTATAACATGCTACGGCAACGCTTATTGAGACTGGTCGGAGGATATTGGGAAATAGCCCAGAGGTTAATTGATCAAGCCAAGAGATACTATCCTGGAATGTCAGAAGAATGGTACATGGAAAAAGTGATTGATGATTTGGAACGCGATCGCGGTTGAATCATTGAACTGAGGTTGCTAATCCCAACACTCAAACTTTAGTACTTTGGCTCACTACAACTATTTGCTACGTCTGGTCACACCCGTAAATTGTAAATTCGGCGTTGCATAAAATGGGGATGTAGACGCGTAGCGGCTTCCCGCAGGGTGTAATGAACCGCCATAGACGCGCTCAAGCGGCTTCCCGTAGGGTAGATGCCAAGAACGCCAACAATTGAGTTTTTCAATTAAAAGAGAAAATAAAATCATCCCGCTTTCTCTGCAACGCCGTAAATTCATATTTTGATTCAGCAACGCCTAAAATTAAGAGGTGAGTAGAACAGTTAACAGTAAGTAATAGAATTTGCAAACTGATAACTGATAACTGAAAATAATGCTGTAATTATGCTGATTGCAAAAGCCGCTAAAAATATACAAGCTGTTTCTGTTACAGTCCCTTCTGCAACAGAAAAGCCTAATCAAGGAACCTCTGTTAAGCAAACAAATGACAATATCGGCTTGTTTGCAGTAGTTTTCATTAGTTCTTTAATCTTGGGTTTTATTTTAGGAAAATATCAGTCCAATAGGTATAAAAAGCAGCGTGAACAGCAAATGACTCAGATCCTCAAAGAATTTGAAAACTTGAAAAATCAACAAAAGATGATCTCTAATACTGAGGAACAGATTGGTATTGAAAGGAAAAAGCAAATTGAAATGTTAGAAAGGATATGGAATAAGCTTGAATAGGAATTATTCTGTTGGTTGACTTAGCGCCAAAATGGCTTGCCATTCATCTTCAGAAAGTGGTTGCACAGAAAACTGCATATCAAAGCAATCACTAGCAGTAGTGAGCAAAACTGCAATAATCTTTTCCATGCTCAAATTTTGCGGAATTTGCAGACAACTAAATGACTCACTGCCAAATACTTCGGCAAATAATTCTACATCTGGTTGCAAACGCATTGAACCATGTTGCAAGATAGCCTTACCACGTCGTAACTGGGCGCTACCAATGAGTTTATAACCATCTTTTGTGATTAAATCTGCACCAGTAGTAGTACCGAAACAGTTTGGGTTGTGGATGTAACCCCGACCAGCGCTACCGTAGTGTAAATCTATGCCAAGCTGACGCCATCCTTGAATTAAAAACTCACAAATTTTTTGGTACGCTTCAATGCGATTACCACTGAGTCCAGATGTGACGACAGCGTAAGTTAAATCACCTTGGTGCAAAACTGCCCGTCCGCCAGTGGGACGCCTTACCAAATCTACTTTTTGACCTTGCCAAGTTAAATTCTGCCAATGTTGAGGATACTTGTGTTGATGATAGCCAAGGGAAATAGCGACTGGCGACCATGTATAAAATCGCAAAGAAGGGGGATGCTGTCCCGATAAGTGCTTTTCTAATAACCAATGATCAATAGCCATCTGCATATTGCCACTGGCTTCTAGTAAAGGAATTAGTCGCCAAATCTGCTTGTTATGCATTTATACAGCAAATCCCCATATAATTACTTAAGCTATACTAAATTCTGAGTGTAAAGTTTCGTCGTTAGTATCGGCGATTGTTGCCACAACAGTGATCAGGCGTGAGACTTCGCTAGCAGACAACTCTGCTAATGTGCGCGTAGCCAGTACAACTACTTGATTTTCAATAATGCCAAAACGAGACTCAAAAGTACTAGAGCAGTTCATTTCCAATAATTGCCGCATTAGTTTAGGTTCATCTTTAGCAGGTAGCTTTAGTACGGGAGACCACACTGTGATCGTATCCTCATCTGTTGTCCCAGTAAGCTGGACAAAAACTTCTACACTGCCATAAGTAAATTTCCAGAGATAATTACCCTCTGGAGACTGGCTAACCATAGCACTGTCATTTTGTTCCAGCGAATCAATCACGTTTTCAATTACTTCTACATGGTTGATCGTTGCGGTATCTGTGACCAATTCATTGATCAGTTCTTCAGTTGCGATCGCTTCCGGATTTGGTTGGTAAGTTGCCATACAGATTTTTCCTCAAGTTTATGAATCACCCACCCCTACTTTATACCTTGGCAGCACAGAGGTGGAAAATTTACCCCACCCTAACCCTCCCCTTCCACAAACAGCAGAATTTTTCCGCAGACTGATGCTAATTAGCACTATTAGGTCTAATCTAGTACAGGCGAACTATTTAGATGAGTGAATGTCTGACTTAATTCTGTTTTGGCATCGTCGCGATTTACGCATTTCTGATAATACCGGGCTTGCCACCGCACGACAACGTAGTGCAAAAGTTGTCGGTGTATTTTGCCTTGATCCAAATATTCTGGAACGGGATGATGTCGCCCCTGTGCGAGTGACTTATATGATTGGTTGTTTGCAAGCACTACAAAAACGATATGCACAAGCTGGTAGCCAGTTATTGATACTCCACGCTCATCCGACACAAGCAATTCCAGCACTGGCGGTGGCATTAGGTGCAAAGGCTGTATTCTGGAATTGGGATGTAGAACCCTATTCTCAAGAACGCGATCGCACTATAATATCTGCACTCAAAGAAAAAGGTATTGAGTTCCTGGAAAATAACTGGGATCAAGTATTGCACGCACCAGAAGATATTCGCACTGGTTCCAATCAACCCTACACTGTTTACACACCCTTTTGGAAAAATTGGATTAGCAAACCAAAGGCAGAACCAGTAGCAACTCTAGAAAATGCTGAGGGTTTAACAGAAAAAGAAAAAGAAATTGCTAAAAGTGCTGGAGTTATTGCACTACCCTCAGCTAAAGATTTAGGATTTGTCTGGGATGGAGAATTAATTATTGCCCCAGGAGAACAAGCAGCACAAGAACGCTTAGAAGAATTTTGCGATCGCGCGATTAACGAATATCAAGAACAGCGAAATTTCCCAGCAGTTGACGGTACATCTCGCTTGAGTGCAGCATTAAAATTTGGTGCGATCGGCATTCGCAGAGTTTGGCAAGCTACACAACAAGTCTGGGAAAACAGTCGCAGCGAAGAAACACAAAGCAATATCCGTACTTGGCAACAAGAATTAGCATGGCGGGAATTTTATCAACACGCTATGTACAATTTTCCCGAATTAGCAGCGGGTGCTTACCGCGACGCCTTCAAAAATTTTCCTTGGGAGATTAACCACGAACATTTCCAAGCTTGGTGTGAGGGTAAAACTGGTTATCCTATCGTTGATGCAGCAATGCGTCAGATGAATGAAATTGGCTGGATGCACAATCGTTGTCGGATGATTGTTGCCAGTTTCTTGACTAAAGATTTGCTCATTAATCCCCAAATGGGGGAAAGATACTTCATGCAGAAACTAATTGATGGTGATTTATCTGCAAATAATGGTGGTTGGCAATGGAGTGCTTCTAGTGGTATGGATCCCAAACCAGTACGTATTTTTAACCCCGCCAGTCAAGCACAAAAGTTTGATCCAGAAGCTGAATATATTCGGCAATGGGTTCCTGAGTTGCGTTCGTTTGATACCGAGTATTTAGTTACTGGTAAAATTACACCTTTAGAACGTCAGGCTGTTGGTTATCCTGCTCCAATTGTGGATCATAAACTACAGCAAAAGATGTTTAAAGAACGTTATCAACAGCAAAAAGTTCAGCCTTTAGGATAAAGGACACCCCTCTCCGTGGGTTTGGAGAGGGGTATCTCTTGTGAGTTTTTTTCATGCTTGGGACTGCCCTTTGCCTTTGTTCTTTGAGCTTAATTTAACTAGATGAACTCCAGACATACGTTGGAAGCCAGGAAATAGCTTCATCAATACATATTCCATCCAGGGAAATCTCGTCAAGTATTGGTTAAAGTCTCCTGGAATATATAGTGATCGACACAACTGATATCTAGAGTCCCAAGTCTCTATTTCCTGAATGTTCCAAATTCCCCACTGGAATTTAGCACTCGTATGTTTGACTGCATCAAATCTGTGTCGAACTGCTAGCAAGAGTCGGGAAATTGCATCAAACACAATCCAAGAACCCGGAAATTGTTCTGCTAATGTAGCAAACAGAGTCTTGACCTGTTGCTCAGAAAAAAAAAGTAGCACTCCTTCGGCAATGAACAAGATTGGCCCATCTGTTGAAGCTTTGACTGACTCTATCCACCCTGTTTCCAACACTGAAGCTGAGATGAACTGACGGCGATCGCTTTCCTCAAAAAAGCTTTTTCTTACTGTCATTGCATCTGGTAAATCTAAATCAAACCAGCGCAGGCTGCCATTATCTAATCGCTCAAATCGGGTATTTAAACCCGCGCCAATTTCTACAACAGGAGTTTGGGGATACTTTTGCAGAAACTCGCTAACTATCTTGTCAAATGCTTTGCCTCGAATACACACCGCAGTTTGAGAGCTTTTCTCCTGGAAGAATTTCTGGAAGTCATAGTCAATTTGAGTCAAGAGTTCGGCAGCTTTTGGATCAGTTAGGATGGGATCGAGTTGCTTCATCTCAACCGCCCGTGCCCATAGTGTAATCAGCAGGGTCTCTTGAATAGTACCTAAGTTGATAGTTGTCGAATTCATGATTAGATTTTTGTTAAATTAGTGAACTGAAGTTTTAGCATTGAGTGATTAAAGCGGGATTTGATAAAGATTTAAATTGCAGAGCCTACAAGTAGAGCAACTCAGGTTAGTAAGGTGAGTTTTAGAGTTGTCTAAATTTTGTTAAAGTGAAGCATTACTGCCAACTGACTGGCTTGAAAGTTGATAAGGTCGGTATTCAATTAATCGAATGTTCCAAGGCCCTTTGATCTGATACATAATGCCGCGCCATTCTACTTTTCGCATCAATATCGCCGATACCACCGTGACTGCATAAACTAACTGTGTCAATGGAATTGCCACCAGAGTTTTTGCCATCATTTGGGCTGAAAATCGTGTCATCGATTCACCCCGCGCCCGAACCACTCGCCGCACAACATGCTCCACCAATACTAGTTGCACAGCCATTGCTAAGATGTAGCAGATGAGCCCACCTGTTATCCCAATTGCAGTACCCATATTGCTGTTAATTAACGCAATCAGTAGTAACGCTATTGTCAGTACAATAGCTAATGTGGACGTGAATACTTGCGTGACAATGAGTGGCCACTGAGGATTGTATAGCCGTGCAACTAGTAATTGGCGTGTAATAAAGCACAAGCATCGAGCTAAATTGCATTCCTCGCGATTGGGCATTATAACTGTGGGTACAAATTTTACTTTTAAGTTCATTGCTTGTAACGCTTTATGGATGGGGACATCGACGGAAACGCTTTGTTTCCATATCTCCAACAGGCGCGCTCGCTGCAAAACAGAAAGCCTCATTGCCATTGAGCCTCCCCAAGGGGCTTGGTGGATACACATAAAAACCACGGCTACTGTGTTCCATAGATATCGAACCAGCGAACCCCACTGTCCAGTTTGCGGCATATACCAACGATTTCCTGTAGTGGCTCCTACCCGCTCATCTATTAGGGGTACAACTAGTTCACGCAGCCAGTTCGGATGGGCGATGACATCAGCATCTATAAAAGCCACTACTTCATAAGAATCGTCTAGTACATCGATAGCTTGCACCAATGCACTGCCTTTGAGACTACAAGTGTTGTGCCGAGTAATTAAAGGGCTGACTTGAACATGTGTTGCTCTCTCTTGCTGGATCGTTTTGTTAACTATATTCCAGGCTGGATCTTGCTGACTATCAACGATGATGTGCAAGTTGTATTGTGGATAGTTTTGGTGGAGCAAGGCACGCACACAATCGCTTAAGAATGGATCGGCACCTCGTAAGGAAAGGATAACTGCCGCTTTAGGTAACAACTCGTCTTTGATAGTTTTCAAGCTTGGCAAGTAGAATGATGATATAAAAGCCAGTACATAAAATGTCTGAAGAACCACAAAAACTACCAAAACTCCAAAAATAGCGATCGCTAACTCGTTCATTGGTTTACCTCAAACTCATTAAAATTCTTTAATCGCTTTCAGCAGAAAAATAAAAAATCCTCGTATTTAGCCTTGATTACTTTATTGACACAGTGATTTCAAAGCATTAATTCTGCTAGGATAAGTGACAATGCAAAGGACAAAAAGTTGACGCAATAACAATCTTTCTCTTGCTTCAATTGTTTATCAGTGCAGCAATTTCGCCTCACTCTTGCAATCTGCATCATTAAGCAAAATCAGCATAACCTATCAAAAATAAATGAATAATTGTCTACACAAAATTAGTATTTATTAGGTCTAAAATATTTAAACTATCCCAAGCTTTTGAACCAAAAAATAAATTGCTTATACAAGCTTCAAAAAAACTAATTTATTACATTTTTCAAGTTTCTTTCTTCTAACTTGTATTGATACGCATTTTATGCCAATGAGATACTAAACTGCAACTCATATGCAACAAAATTGTAATCCCTGAATAAAATCAAAAATAAGTGTCAAAATAAACGAATATTGATAGGTCACAACTATGTTGCATGGTGTTGTATGAAAGTTGCATCTCAATTGACAAAATAGTCATTTCCTGTAATGCTCGACTTTAGTTCATTATGCTTAAATTTTCAAAAAAATAAGCATAATACGCTTTCACCTTTTGCTTTATATTTGCCAGTGGAAGAAAAGCCGCTGGCTTTTGATTGCAATAAAGACAAACTAATATCGAATGCGTGGATCTACGTAGGCATTTAAAATGTCAATTAAAATGCTTGCACCCACAACTATTGCTCCAAAAAATACCATGATTCCTTGGACTACAGGGTAATCTCGCTCTGAAATTCCTTGATATAATCTATTTGCTAAACCTGGCCAAGAAAAAGTTACTTCTGTCAAAATTGCTCCACCTAATAGAGAAGCAAAAGTTAATCCCAAGACAGTAATAACTGGGATCAAAGCATTTTTAAAAGCATGAGAAAATAAAATTGTCTTCTCAGGAATACCTCTTGCTCTGGCGGCTTCTACATAATCTGCTTTCATCGTTTGCTTTAAATTTACACGTACAATACGCTCAAAAATGCCACTCAGCAAAATTCCCAAGGTAAAACAAGGAAGAATGAGATATTGTACAGCAGTCAAGAATTGCGTGAAATTACCTTTTAAAAGACTATCTATGCTATACAATCCGGTAATAGTATCCGGTGCAGAAATAGTTGCAGGGTAGCGGGTTCCTAAAGGTAATAAATCGAACTGAACAGCAAAAATTAATTGTAATATCATTCCTGCCCAAAATATTGGCAGTGCATAGGTAATAATTCCAAATAATCTTCCTCCTAAATCCAAAGCTGTACCAGGACGGGAAGCAGAAATCACACCAACTGCAATCCCAACAATTAAAGCGATCGCAATACTATATATTGCTAATTCTGCTGTCGCTGGAAAATATTGCCAAATAATATCCCAAACTTGTTGTCCGCGACTAGAAATAGATTTACCCATATCGAAGCGCAGTAAGTCGCCTATGTACTTGAAGTACTGTAACCACAAAGGTAAATTTAAACCTAGCTGTTTTCGCATTTCTTCCTTAGCACTTTCTGGAGCCCGCGCACCCAAAATTGCATCAACAGGATCTCCAGGTGTTGCTCTTAGTAAAAGAAATACGATAGTAATGATCGTTAATAACTGAAGCGGAGCCAACAATAAACGGGCTGTGATGTAATATGTTAATGCTTTGGAACGGGACATAATAATTTTGGTAATGGGTAATGGGTAATGGGTAATGGGTAATGGGTAATGGGTAATGGGTAATGGGTAATGGGTAATTGGTAATGGGTAATGGGTAATTTTATTATTTATTAAACATTAGATATTACTTATTATTTATCACTGTTACCAATGGAATTTAAGTAGGCATTTAGCTTGGGAGATAATTCATCAATAATTGGTTTAATGATGTCTACTTGTTCACTTTTTAGTAGATTACGAGCATACGCTAGTCTCATCCAGTGAATTGTTTCATTCATAGAACCCCTGGCCATTTTGACAAAACGTTTATTGTCTTGATAATTATAACGACCCCTACCTTCTGCTATATTAGCTCCAATACTATCGACAGCACGCACAATTTGCTTGCCAATAGTATCTTTAGCAAAATCGTCCCATCTAATAACAATTTCCCAGATTTTATTAGCCAGCTTTTCTGCTAATTTATAAACCTGCAACTCTTCAAAATCAGGTCTCCCCATACCATCCTCAATTACCAATTACCAATTACCAATTACCAATGTTTTATTTTTTGAGATTCCTGTATATCAAAATTTGAGTGGGATCTAGTTGTACACCACTTATACCTGTTTGAGCAAATACATAATCTTTACTTTGCCATAGGGGAATGTAAGGGATATCTCGTACCAAAATATTTTGGATTTCTGCAAATATTTGCTTGCGTGCTTCGAGATTTTGTTCTTGACGTTGTTTGTCAATCAATTGATTCATCTGGGGATTATAGTAAAAAGAACCTTGAGATTGGCTTCCCCCATCTTCACATCCCTTTTCTGGTGAACCTTGATTACAAGATAGAAATGGCTGAATATAATTATCTGCGTCCAAAAAATCAGGATACCAATCAAGTAAAAATGTTGGATATAAGCCCTTGGCAATGTTTTTAAAAGCAGTGGTAGACTCTACAGTATTAATTTCAAATTGAAGAATACCATCCATTGTTTTTTTAGCAAGAGCTTTGATGACTATTGCTGCTAAACTCCGAGTTGGAGAACCAGAGGGATACCAAATTTCGACTTTAGCTGGATTATCTTGGGAAAAGCCAGCTTTGAGCAGCAATTCTTTGGCTTTTTGAATATTTCCATCACCATATTGCTGTTGAAAAACTGGTTGATAATCACTGAATGCTTTGGGGATTAAACTATAAAGTGCTTCTGCTTGACCATACAAGACTCGCTCGTATATTATTGGTCGATTAATCATTGCCGCGATCGCACTTCTGACTGCTGGATTATCTACTGGCTTTTGATTGCGGTTGATAGCCAGATAACTGACCACATTACCTTGATTAGGAATCGCTTGCCAAAACCCTTTTTTTGCACTCGCTTCCAAACTGCGAACTTGATCTGGATCCATACTTAAGCCAGCCACATCCACAGCTTTTTTACGGAAGGCGTTATATAAATTCACACCACTGCTAAGAATTTGGACATTAATACCTTGATTTAATGGTTTTTCTCCCCAATATTTGTCAAATACATCAAACTGCAATGAGTCAGGGCCGAATTTTGCTAATTTGTAAGGGCCAGTACCAATAAAAATATTTGGGGTAAATTTTCCTTCGCCAATTTCATAAGCTTTTGGCGATACAGGACAAACACCAGCAAAAGCCAGCAATGATGGGAATGCTGCAAATGGCTTTTTCAGCTTTATTGTTAATTCGTATTCGCTTGTAGCTTTTGCCGACTCTACCACATCTCCCAGCAAGAAAGCAGGTTTACCCTTATTTTCGATAAAGCGGCGTATAGTAAAAGCCATGGCTTCGGCGTTAAAGGGAGTTCCATCGTGAAATACCACTCCTTGACGTAGGGGGATGGTATAAGTCAAACCATCTGGGCTGACTTTTGGGAAGGCGGTAGCTAACTGCGGTTTAATTTCTGTGCTTCCTGGTTCATAAGTGTAGAGGCGATCGCTCATGTTATAAACCAGTGATAGTGATGCCAATTCATAGGCATCAGCTGGATCTAGAGTACGTGGTTTTAGTGTTGTACCAACAGTAATACGACCATCACCAGATGTTAATGTGGTTGTCTGTGGATTAGTACTACAACTTACAACTACAAATAAACACAAACAAACAGTAAGTACTTGTGTTATCTGCACCCATCGTCTAGCAGACAAAAAAGACCAATGCATAATTATGGATAATATGAAATTTTGGTATGAATGGTTTGTAATTTTACTACATAACTTCCAAAATAATGTTACGGTTTGGCTTTTTGGATGTGAACTTCCATTATCATCACGCACAATCACACTGGAAAATGGGTGTGGGAGTGTAAGGGTATAGGGGTTGTAGGAGCAGTTAAATTTTCATACTTGGTTGCGGGATTGTCCCATGATTGACTAACTTGAAAAAGATCACAAGAGAAGGGAAGAAAGTTTTTCCATTCGTTATTGATATGTACAGTTGATGATAGCTACTTAATTAAGTACACAAATATTTTCACTATTCCTTATTCCCTATTCCCTATTGCCTAATTTTGAATTTTATTAGCTTTTTTAAAATTAGATAAAAAACACATTGCTTAACATCTCTTAATAAAAGACAATGTTTAATTTAATTAAAATTACAAAATAACAAAAGCTAGTCTTAAATTCGGATTTGATAGAAGAAGAGGTTTGTTAGGTCTTAGTAGAACAGCTTGATCGTGCATCTTCGCAAATGTAGAAATGATTGAGGAGGAAGTAACAGGCAAAGGGGCACAGAGGGAGTAGGAACTTTTAATCAACTTTACTCCTTGCTCCAAACTCTATGACTTTGCATGTCAGATTTATGTGTCCTCTTTGTAGTTTCCACTCTTTTTTGATCCAATAGCTATAATGTACAAACCTCAATTTATACATATATAACTGAGGTTTTCACGGTATTGCTAATAACTAATCTTGAAGAATCTAACAGCGAGACAAAAAGTGTGAAGTACTTCTTTTTATCTGAAGGATGGACAATTGGTAGAGTTTGGGCATCTGAAGGACTTTGGCAGATAACTGCATGGCGACGCCAACCAGATATTCAACGTATGAATATTTGTCTGTTAGAAGAAGGCGAAGTCATGTGGCTCTACCGAGTAGAAGATGCTGTGATCACCGTAGAAGTGAAGCCAATCACATCACCCCAAACAGGTGTATCTAGTCAAGCGATCGGTCAAGTTATACTGAGGCGGTTAATGAGTGCAGAGCAAGTAATAGAGCGCTTGGAGACTGCTTCAGCTAGATGTCAGCTACAAAGTCATGAATCAGTGGTGCAGTAATTATTAGGGGGAAAAGGTAAAAGGGTAAGGGGATGGAATTTTCCTTTTGCCCTTAGCCTTTGTGGTTATATCCAAGATATTTTTGAAGTGTTAATTTTTTGTTACAAATTATAACCAACAACCAACAACCAACAAATAACTACTATCCACTAACCAGTTACTAACCCTAAATGCCTTTATACCCTTGCAAACAGCTCCATCAATAGTTACACTTTTTTAAACATTCTCATTTTTGCTTGGCGATCGCGACCTTGGGATCAAACGCCCCCAAATGTTGTTGATTGCTTAAGTAACCACGCTGTCTGACTTTTAAGACCAAGCTGTGGAAAATTCAAGCTCTGGCAATAAAAAAAACACAGAAAAATTGCTTTGTAAACAAACTCATCGAGGAGGAGCGTAGTCGATGGGACTACCTTGGTACCGAGTACACACAGTCGTTCTGAATGATCCAGGACGACTGATTTCTGTACACTTGATGCACACAGCGTTGGTGGCCGGCTGGGCTGGTTCAATGGCTCTATACGAACTGGCTATTTATGACCCCAGTGACCCAGTTCTCAATCCCATGTGGCGTCAAGGTATGTTTGTGCTGCCATTCATGGCACGCTTGGGTGTCGTAGGCTCTTGGGGTGGCTGGAACGTAACTGGCGCTGCCAACTACGACCCTGGTTTTTGGTCATTTGAAGGTGTAGCCGCCGCTCATATTGTTCTGTCTGGTCTATTATTCCTAGCTGCTGTTTGGCACTGGGTTTACTGGGACTTAGAACTGTTTCAAGATCCCCGTACAGGCGAACCTGCTCTTGACCTGCCAAAAATGTTTGGTATTCACTTGTTCTTATCTGGTCTTCTTTGCTTCGGTTTTGGTGCTTTCCACCTCACAGGATTGTGGGGGCCTGGAATGTGGGTTTCCGATGCCTACGGCTTGACTGGTCACATCGCACCAGTTGCGCCGGAGTGGGGGCCAGATGGCTTTAATCCGTTTAATCCTGGTGGTGTTGTAGCTCACCATATTGCCGCCGGGATCGTAGGCATTATTGCTGGTTTATTCCACTTGTCAGTACGACCACCCGAAAGGCTCTACAAAGCTCTGCGGATGGGTAATATAGAAACCGTACTTTCTAGTAGTATTGCTGCTGTATTCTTTGCTGCTTTTGTCGTTGCTGGAACCATGTGGTACGGTAGTGCCACTACTCCAATCGAATTATTTGGCCCTACTCGTTATCAGTGGGATCAAGGTTACTTTAAGCAAGAGATTCAGCGTCGCGTACAGGCAAGCCTTGCTTCTGGTGCTAATCTCTCAGAAGCCTGGTCACAAATCCCTGAAAAATTGGCATTCTACGATTATGTCGGTAATAGCCCCGCTAAAGGTGGTTTATTCCGTACAGGCCCAATGGTGAAGGGTGATGGGATTGCTCAGTCTTGGGATGGTCATCCAGTATTCAAAGATGCTGAAGGTCGGGAATTAGAAGTACGTCGTTTGCCTAATTTCTTTGAAACCTTCCCTGTAATTCTGACTGATAAAGATGGTATCGTCCGCGCTGACATTCCCTTCCGTCGGGCAGAATCTCAAAACAGCTTTGAGCAAACTGGTGTGACAGTTTCCTTCTACGGTGGTAACTTAGATGGTCAAACTTTCACAGACCCTGCTGATGTGAAGAAGTGGGCCCGTAAAGCTCAATTGGGCGAAGTCTTTGAATTTGACAGAGAAACCTTAAACTCTGATGGTGTATTCCGCACCAGTCCCAGAGGTTGGTTTACCTTCGGACATGCCTGCTTTGCATTATTGTTCTTCTTCGGTCATATCTGGCATGGCGCTCGGACAATTTACCGAGACGTGTTTGCTGGTATCGACCCAGATTTGGAAGAACAAGTCGAATTTGGTGTGTTTGCGAAAGTGGGTGACTTGTCCACCCGCAAGAAGGAAGCTGTCTAAAGCTTGAGAAGATTAGGGATTAGGGACTAGGTAATTTCCTAATCCCTACCTGAGTGTATACTATAAATTACTGCCGTGAGACACACGGTGGATGCTTGTAAAGGGTACAGTCAATTGACTCCCAGTGAAGCAAGAATCTCATAGGTATGGTGCTATGAGAATGTCAAATTTCTAGATATGCAGGGGCTTGTGATATGGAAAGCGTGGCATATATCTTAATTTTGACTTTGGCAATTGGAACTCTTTTCTTTGCGATCGCATTCCGCGAACCTCCTCGCATTGAAAAGAAAGAGGATTAATTTTTTGTTGCCAAATTTTTGATATCGATCCTTAGAAACAAATAACCGCTGTTACTTATTCAGTAGCGGCGGTTATTTATTTAGAACTATTTTGACAATAGGGGAACAGGAAACAGGGAAAGGGAAGAAGGAAAATCTCGATACAAAATAATTCTCCCTAGTCCTCCTTCGCCCCCTAATCCCCGACCGGGGACCGGTGAGTTCCCCCTTCTTCCCCAACTTTTACATAAAAACATTTGATATCTGATATAATTTGCTATCTGTGAACTAATGTGCGCTAAGTCAGCTTTTCTGCGCTAGGATGGTTAAGGATGTAGGTGTAGACATCCTATGTCACCCTTGCACATACATCGCGCTTGTGGCAAAACGATTACGGAGACTAAAAACCAGGAAACAATCAGCATGGTCAATCAGAAATCAACCGCTATTACCGAGATTGGGTTTACTCACGAAGAATTCGCAGCTTTACTGGACAAATACGATTATCATTTTAGCCCTGGTGATATTGTACCCGGTACGGTTTTCAGTATAGAGCCACGCGGCGCTCTGATTGACATAGGTGCCAAAACCGCAGCATATATACCGATACAAGAAATGTCTATCAACCGGGTAGACAGCCCGGAAGAAGTTTTACAATCAAACGAAACACGGGAATTTTACATACTCAGCGATGAAAATGAAGAGGGACAATTAACTCTTTCCATTCGTCGTATAGAGTATATGCGAGCCTGGGAGCGAGTGCGGCAGTTGCAAGCAGAAGATGCTACTGTTCGTTCTGGTGTATTTGCTACCAACCGTGGTGGAGCTTTAGTGAGGATCGAGGGATTACGTGGGTTTATTCCCGGTTCTCATATCAGCACTCGCAAGCCCAAAGAAGATTTAGTAGGTGAAGAACTACCACTGAAGTTTTTAGAGGTAGACGAAGAACGTAACCGCTTGGTATTATCTCACCGCCGTGCTTTGGTTGAGCGTAAGATGAATCGCCTCGAAGTTGGTGAGGTAGTAATCGGTACTGTGCGTGGTATTAAGCCTTATGGCGCCTTTATTGATATTGGCGGCGTCAGTGGTCTATTGCATATTTCTGAGATATCCCACGAACATATTGATACACCTCACAGCGTTTTTAACGTCAATGATGAAGTGAAAGTTATGATCATTGACTTAGATGCTGAACGGGGTCGGATATCTTTGTCTACAAAGCAACTGGAACCCGAACCGGGTGATATGATTAAGAACCGCGATCTAGTTTATGACAAAGCCGAAGAAATGGCTGCTAAATATCGCGAACAACTATTAGCTAAACAGCAGGGTAATACTGCTGCACCTAATGAAGCTGTTGAAGTTCCTGTAGCTGCTGTTGAAGAAGAAATTCCCGCCGCTATTGAAGAAGAAATTCCCGCCGCTATTGAAGAGTAATGTATTTCTCGTCGTAGTTATTAGCAACGATGTTATAAAGATAAAAAGTTATCGGGCAAAGAGGGATTGATTTTCCCTCTTTTTTTGTATCAGTTAATAGGTCTTTTGTCCAACCAACAAACAACCAATAACAAACAACAAATTAGGAGTAGTCTTTTGGTAACTATTAAGTGTAAAAACTTCACATTCTCCGATATCCAAGCTATTTTATTTGATAAAAATGGTACTCTCGAAGACTCAGAAGTGTTCTTGCGATCGCTTGCTCAAAAAGCAGCAAGAATCATAGACGCACAATTTCCCGGAATCGGGGAACCATTGTTAATGGCGTTTGGTGTGAATGGTGACACTCTCGATCCAGCAGGTTTGGTATCAGTCGCAAGTCGTCGAGAAACAGAAATAGCCGCCGCCGCATATATAGCCGAAACTGGACGGGGATGGTTTGAGTCATTGAAGTTAGCACAGCAAGCTTTAGCAGAAGCAGAAAAATACGTTGGTAAAACTCCCTCACCTTTATTTGTTGGTAGCTTGGAAGTCCTCCAGTATTTATCACGAGCAGGATTAAAACTTGGCATTCTTTCAGCAGCAACAACTGCTGAAGTCCGAACATTTGTGGAAAATCACCAATTGAGTGATTATATTCAGCTAGAAATGGGAGTAGATGAAGGGCCAAGTAAACCAGATCCAGTGTTATTTTTACAAGCTTGTGAAAAACTGGGAGTAGAACCTGGCGTGACACTAATGGTAGGAGATTCTGCGGGTGACATGCAAATGGCACGTAACGCTAATGCAGCTGGTTGTGTTGGTATTACTTGGATAGGTAAACCAGAAAATGTTGCAGGTGCGGATGTGGTGATTAATCAACTCGATGAGATTGAAATTTTATGATTTCTTTGTGGGGTTCCCAGTCCGCGTCTTGGTGTCTTTGTGGTAAAAAATCTTTTTTGAAACACTAAGACACAAAGACACAAAGAAGAAAATAGTCTTGTTTACTGAGATTTGGGTTTAGTTAATCTTCTCTGACTCACATAATTTGTTAATCGACAAAAAAATCCGAAATTCGTCTCAATAGGTATTTATTTCATTTTGTATTGTATTTCGGATTTGTACTAACAGGTGAAGTAGAAGATGGCGAAATTGTTGTTCAAATGAAATTAAGTATTAATTAATTGCGCTGCTAATTCTATTGCTTGTGCTGCTGTATAAATTTTACCTTCAATTTGAGCGATCGCTATTTCTGTTAGCAACTTTCCTACTACTGGCGAAGCAGGAATGTTTAGTGCTAACATTATGTCCTTCCCACTCACTAAAGGGGTAGGATGCGCGACCAGATCATTAGGGTTAAGATAGCGATTGACTAAAGGTGCGATCGCTTTTACTGACTGACCGTGTACTACGGATAAGACTGCTGTAGATATAAATACAGTCCCCGCTTCCTGAAAGAAAAAATACTGTTCTCGCAATGTCATCAGGGGTGCTTGTAACTGTGGGAACAGTTTCAGGGCGGTGGTGATGGCTTTGGTTTCAGCGCGGCTGTAAGTTAGTTCTTGCAGTTCTATTTCTGCTATCTCTGGGTTGGGGTTAACTAAACAAGCAAGCTTAGCAATACCTAGCCAAGTAGTTTTAACGGTATCGCGCACAGGATTTTGCAGTTGTTCACCGAGTTGTGGCCAGAAATGTGTGAGTTGAGTAGCTGCTGTGTCAACCGCCGATAGTTTCTGCAAGTTTTCTTCTGTTGCATTTTTGAAAAAAGGTGTCAGTAAACCGTCTTTCCCTGCATTAATTAACCAAACGCTACCCTGAGAATTTGCTAACATGTAGCCCAATTCTACCCGGACTCGTTCTGCTGCAACCCTGTTTATGTGTGATGCCAAACCACGAATAGCAGCTTGCGTATCTGGTTCTATGGTAAAGTCTAGTTGGGAAGCTTGACGATAAGCCCGCAGTAATCGTAAGGGGTCGTCTTCCAAGTTTTTTGCTGATACCATCCTCAACAACTGCTTTTCTATATCTGCACAACCTTGCAGAGGATCGATGATTTCTTGGGTGTGGGGGTTGTAGGCGATCGCATTGATTGTAAAGTCTCGCCTATGTAAGTCAGTTTCCAGGCTAATTCCTTCTTGTTGAGCAAAGTCAGCAGTAGCATCAGCAAACACCACCCGCGCAATTTGTCTTTCGGAATCAAGGAGAACAAAACCAGCTTTATATTGCTTGGCGATTTGACGCGCTACACTGACAGCATTCGCTGGCAAAACAAAATCTAAATCCAAATATTCGCGAGTTCTTCCCAAAATGGCATCTCTGACAGCACCACCCACTAGATAAGCTGGTTGCGGTAAAGATTCTATGCTAAAAGGCCAATTTTCAGGAGCTAAGGTCGAAAGAACCAAATGATTTATCGCCATGTAATAAAAATAAATCCAGCAGCTAATGAATAATGCTTTAGCTTAAGCTAGATTAACTATAAAGGCACTGGAGTAGGTTGATATTATGTGCATTTGTGTAAATTGTCATTATGTAGACCGTTGTGTCACCTACCACGCGGTAGAAAACCAACACCAACAGCCCAATTTGACTGACACACCAGATTTTGAGCCAAATGAGCCATCGATCAATGTCAACATCCGTCCCCGAGGCGACGTGATAGAAATGGAATGGGATGTGGTAGGATGTCTCAGTTTTAAACGAGAACAGGGTAAGTGGTCTAAGTTACGTCCTGGCGAGTTAGTACCAACTTGATCAGTGATGGTGTCTATGTTTGAACAATTAAAAACTCGCCCTTCTAGGGCGAGGCTTATATCCCATCATCTTGGTCATCAGCTATCAGTTTCTTTACTTATCTTGACATAGTTTGGGTTTTTCACCTCGTTCTACTTGGTATTCAACCAACCAAATCCTGATGCTTCCGTCAGCACTACCACTAGCAAGAATTTGTCCATCTGGACTAAAGGCTAGAGAATAAACTTCATCCGTATGTCCAGTGAGAGTACAAATTTCCTCTTTTGTTTGAATATTCCACAGTTTAATAGTTCCGTCAGCACTACCACTAGCAAGAATCTGTCCATCTGGACTAAAGGCTAGAGAATAAACTTCATCCGTATGTCCAGTGAGAGTACAAATTTCCTCTTTTGTTTGAATATCCCACAGTTTAATAGTTTCGTCCGCGCTACCACTAGCAAGAATCTGTCCATCTGGGCTAAAGGCTACCGCATAAACTAGGGATAAATGTCCTTTGAGGGTAGCAATTGCTTCTTTGGTTTGGAGACCCCACAGTTTGATAGTTTTGTCGTGACTACCACTGGCTACAGTTCCTCCTAGTTCCCCTTGGCTAATGGCTACAGAATTAACCCAATCTCCATGTTCCATGACTGGGATATTTCCAGAGGGAGTGCGAACTGTTTTTCCTGTTTTGAGATTCCATAGTTGAACAGATCTACCGCGATCGCCACTGGCAAGAATTTGTCCGTCTGGACTGAAGCTAATAGAATTAACACCGTAGGATTTGCCAGTGAATTGGCGAATTATCTGTCCTGTTTCTAGATCCCACAATTCGATAGTCTGACTTAGACCGCAACTAGCGAGTGTTTTGCGATCAGGGCTGAAAGCAACAGACTTGAGAATACCTGTATTTCCCTTTAAGGTGCAAATTACTCGTCCCGTTTCCAGATTCCACAGTTTAATAAACGAACTACCGCTTGCCAGGAGTTTACCATCTGGGCTGAGGGCAATAGCTTGGGAATTTCCTGTGAAGGTATGTATACACTTCCACTTTTGAGATTTGAGTAATGAAGCGCTTTTGAATACAGCACTAGCATCTGTTAAGACTTCTACATCATGAGAATTTTGTTCCAGAGACTGTAATAAAGCAGAAGCACCGGAACTTCTGAATGTACCTACCTCTTCAAGTTGGTATTCCAAGCTAGAACCAGCTGTTTTAGGTGAGGGAGAAAAGACATTTGGTAGATGTGAAAGTGAAAACATGGTTCTTTTTAAAGATGTGATGGAAGAAAGTATGTTTTTAAACACAAATTTCCCAGCCAAAGCAAACGCTTAAGCCGGAATATCAATATATTCAGAGACAATAATATTTACTGAATCAACTCTAGGTTGTAATTTTTGTAAAAATTATTGCTCTTTTATTGCGGTTTTCTGGGAAAAATCTATTAGTTCCAGTAACACACATATGAGTATTGTTTCTCTGTTTTATCCTGTAATGGTAACATTGTCACTAGTGTTATTACTTAGAAGAAAGCAAGAGCATGAAGTTAGCGATCGCTTCTGCAAAACCCGCGAATGAACTGTAGTTTTCGGCAACAATAGAGACGTTCAAACCTAGTTTTCTGCCATTAGCTGCTGTGTAGGGGCCAAAACAAGCAATTACACACTGCTGATAATCTGCTTTTGAAGTGACCATTTGCAAGAAGCCAGATATCTCAGCAGTGCTACTAAAGGCAATCACATCTATCTTGCCTTGACGAATTAAATTTAACTCCACCTCGTATAAACTTTTGTCTAAACAGCGTGTTGTATAGGTTGGTACACGGGTAACACTCATACGCAATTTTTTTAAACCAGCCACAAACCCAGGAATAACATTCGGTTCTGCAATCCCAACTACCTCTGGAACCGGTACTAGTACAGTTTGCTTGTTGATATTTGGAACTTTAGCCAGTTCAGCAATAATTCCTTTGGGACTAGGTTCTTGGGGAATTAAATCTACTTTGATGCCAAAATCAGATAATCTTTCCGCATCTTTGCCGATCGCAGAAATTCGACAATTTTTCAGCACCGAAACACTTATTCCCAAAGCTTCTAAACGTTGAAAAAATGCATCAATGCCATTTCTGCTACTAAAAGCAATCCAATCAAATGTATCTATTTGCATCAGTGCAGTATCTAATTCTGTAAAATCTGCTAATGCACAAGTTTCTATGGTTGGCATTAACACAGGTAAAGCACCTTGATTGATAAGTTGTGATGTTAATCTAGCGGCGTAGTTGCGGGGTGCGGTGACAAGAATACGCTTACCGTATAAGGGTAGTTGCACAGATGGAATCATCAAATGAATCTACCTAATTACAAACTGTTGTTTGATTGTAATCGCGGGAAAAAGACTTTGACCTGTAATTTCTTGACAACACTCACTCCTGCACGCCTGAGTTTACAATGATTGATTTATATCATTTGAAAGACTAAAACCCCGACTTAGTAGCCGGGGCGACTTTTTACTACACCTCTTGCACAATCAAAAAAATATCAGTATTAAGAAGCTGTGACTTGCCAAATTGCCGAATTGAGAATTGGAGAGTGGGGAAGTGGGGATTAGTTGTTCAGCTCATATCCAAACTTAGGGTTTTTGTTGGTAACTATACCATATGTCTTAGTCTCCCAAATCTTTAGTTACTAAATCATCCTAAATAAGCTTTTTTCACTCGTTCGTCAGTAATTAATTGGGAAGCTGCACCAGTAAGAGTAATACAACCAGCTTCTAAAACATATCCCCGATCTGCAATCTGTAATGCTAAATTGGCGTTCTGTTCAACTAATAAAATAGTCACGCCTGTGGCACGTAAATTCTCAATAATACTAAATATTTCCCTAACTATTGCTGGTGCTAGACCTAAACTTGGTTCATCCAATAATAAAATTTTTGGTCTACTCATCAAAGCACGGGCGATCGCTAACATTTGTTGTTCACCGCCACTCAGAGTCCCCGCTAGTTGATTGCGTCTTTGTGCTAAACGTGGAAACAGCTCAAATTGGTGCTGAATATCGTTTTTTATCTCTGCTTGCTGAGAACGAACATATGCACCCAAAAGCAAATTATCATAAACAGTTTGTCGCGCTAATACTCTACGTCCTTCTGGACAATGGGCAATACCCAATTGTACAACTTCATGAGGTTGACGGCGGGTAATATTGCGGCCACTATAAATAATTTCACCACTTTTAGGATTGATAATTTTAGATATAGCCCGAAGAATAGTAGTTTTACCTGCACCGTTAGCACCGATGAGAGTGACTACTTCACCATTATTGACAACTAAATTAATATTTTGCAGTGCTTGAATACTACCATAATTAACATATAGATTTTTTATTTCCAAAATTGGGTAGCTTTTTTGATTCTCTGTGTTCATCGGTGTGCATCTGTGGTTGTTCAAACATTCGGTATGTCTTCTTAGTGTCTTGGTGGTTAATAAAACACAAAGATACTAAGACACAAAGATGATATGAATTAATCATTTCCCAAATATGCCTCTATTACCGCTGGATTATTTTTAACCACAGCAGGTTCTCCTAAAGCAATTAATTGACCAAAATCTAAAACAGCAATGCGATCGCACAACCCCATGACTAAGGGTACGTGATGTTCAATCAAAATAATCGTCAAATCAAAGCGATCGCGCAGGTTGCGAATAAACTCACTCAATTTTTGCTTCTCACTAGGGTTCATTCCGGCTGCGGGTTCATCAAGGAGCAAAATTTGCGGTTCTAGGGCTAAAGCACGGGCAATTTCTAGCCGCCGCTGATCACCATAGGCAAAATTTTTCGCTTTTTCTTCCGCGCGCTGTTGTAAACCAACTAGTTCTAATAATTCCAAAGCTTTCTGCTGACTTTTACGTTCTTCTGTGGATGCTGGTGGTACTCCGATTACACCTGTAAATATATTGCTGTGAATATGCAAATGTCGGGCAATAATTACATTTTCTAGGGCTGAAAGTTCACCAAATAAGCGAATATTTTGAAAAGTTCGGGCAATACCTAAAGCAGCAATTTGGTGGGGACGTAGTTGAGAAATTTCTTGATGATCAAAAGTTAATTGTCCACTTGAGGGTGGAATTAAGCCTGTTATCAAATTAAATAATGTGGTTTTTCCAGCACCATTGGGGCCGATTAATCCAAATATTTCATGTTTTTTAACAGGAAAAGATACATTATTGACTGCCACTAAGCCACCAAAGCGGCGTGTCAAGGCTTTTGCTTCTAAAATAATGTCATTGGTCATTGGTCATTGATAAAGGTTTTAGAAAAAAAATTTGTTTATTTTGTTTGCTGAATTATATCTTTTGTCTGATTAAATTTACGTCTTTTAAAAATATCTGGAGTGACAAGTCCTTGGGGGAAAAAGATGGTTCCCAAAACTATTAGTAAACCAAAGATTATTAATCTGCCATCTCTTAAAAATTGTGCTAACCAAGTTGGTAAACCACCTGTATCTGCGATGCTTCTTAAAACTTCTGGTAAAGCTGTAAATAACATACCTCCTACTACCGCACCTAAAAAAGTTCTCGAACCACCAATTAAGACAAAAGTTAGATAAATAATACTGGCATCAAATGTACCTTGGCGCGCATTCCAGGTATTGAGAAAATGAGCGCTAATTGCACCAACTACTCCAGCTAAAATTGCCCCGAGTGTAAAAGCTAAAACTTTATAGTAGGTGGGGTTAATTCCCATAGCACTTGCTGCTAATTCATCTTCACGAATCGCAGTTAAAGCCCTACCCACACGAATACGTTCTAAACGGTAAATTAACACCATACTAATGATTAGTAATGGTAGGGCAATCCACAAATATTCAATAGGTGTTTGGAAAGGTTGGGGAATACCAAAAATTCCCACAGCGCCGCCTGTAATTTCCAAATTCAGGGAAAGAACCCGTAAAACTTCTACAAAAGCAATAGTGGCGATCGCTAAATAAATTCCCCGCAACCGTAAAGCAGGAATTCCTACTGCTACACCCAACAATCCCGAAACTATCCCAGCAATCAACATTTCCAACAACAGTAATGGAATCGGAAAAAGATTATCGCTAGAAGTAAAAACTGTTGTGGAAAGAATCGCTGCTATATATCCACCCAAAGCATAAAATCCAGGGCTAGCTAAAGACAATTGCCCAGCCATTAATGGCAAATACAGGGATAGTCCTAGCAGCGCCCCCAAAACCATAGAGACAATTAAAGCACCATAAGTACCAATAAAATCAGCCATTTGTTAGTAGTTAGTAGTTAGTAGTTAGTAGTTAGTAGTTAGTTGTTCGCTACTCCCCACACCCTGATCCCTTAATACAGTGTTCCATCTTTATGTGCAAAAATTCTAGATTTACCATCAGGACTGGCTTTGGTGATTAAATCATCATCAGGATAAATCACTTCATCATTGGGAGTGCGATCGCCTACTTCCAAATAAACTGCAACTGTTGATGTACGATTTACCAAATGATGTCCATTGGCTTCACCTGCTGGAAATCCCGCCGCCATTCCTGGTTTGAGAACTTCTGCACCTGCATCTGTAATTAATGTCAACTCACCTTCCAAAACATAGATAAATTCATCTTGACGAAAATGCCAATGTCGCAAAGCAGAAGAACTTCCTGGTTCTAACTTCACCAAATTTACCCCAAAGTTCTTCAATCCAGCAAAATTACCTAGCCGTTGGCGTATCCTTCCAGCAACCATCGATTTAAATTCATCAGGGTAATTAGAACCCGTTTCTAATGCAACTTGTTCAGGATCAATAATCATAATCAATTAACTACAAATCCTACGCCAAATATCTCTGTGTCCATCCGTGTTCCATAAGTGTGCATCGGTGTTCGACTCCTAAAAAATATAACCACTGTCACCACCTCAATTCACAACTCAAACTGTTAATACCTTGTTCACTGTTCACTGATTTAAACCTTCTGAATAAACTTCCTTCCTAACAAACCCTGTGGTCTAACTAAAAGCATAATAAACAGAATTCCAAAAGCAACAGCATCTTTGTAGCCAGAGTATTCTGCTGGAACGAACGCTTCCACTAAGCCAATTACCAAACCCCCCAGTACTGCACCGGGAATACTACCTAAACCACCCAAGACAATTACTGCTAAACCCCTTAACCCAAAACCAATGCCAAAGTATGGCCCGGCTATACTCACACTGGAGGCGACTAAAGTTCCCGCCACTCCTGCTAAAAAGCTGCTGATAAAAAACGTCAAAATAATAAAGCGATCGCAGTTAATTCCTAATAAACTGGCAGTAGTTTCATCTTCTGCGATCGCCTGCATAGCCTTACCATATTTTGTGCGACTAATAAAATAAGTCAGGATAGCAACAAATACCATTGAAACTACAAAAATTACCACCTGTACAGTACGGATGGGAATTGGGTTTGCTGCTGTACCGAAGTTAATTGCAGGTGGTAGATTACCATAAGTATCTGCTGGATAAGTATAACTTTCTGCACCAACTAGATATTGAATTAAATTGACAATTACCACTGCCACACCCAAGCTAGAAACAACGGTTAAAAGAGGATCGGAACCCCTCTGGCGCAAGGGTAAAAAGGCAATGCGTTCGACCACTACCCCTACTAATCCTGCCAAGATACTTCCCAAAATCAAGGCTAAAGCAAAAGGTAATTGTACAGGTAAGGCTGCATTTGCTAGCAAACCATTAAATCCAAATCTGCCACCAACGAGTGTATAGGTGAAATATGCACCTAGTGTAAAAATTGCACCATGAGCTAAATTAATGATGCCCAAAATTGAGTAAACCAGGGTATATCCTAAAGCAAAGATGGCGTAGACACTGCCAATAGATAAACCGTTTAAAAACTGTTGTAAAAATAGAGTGATATTCACTGCAAGTTAGAAGTGAGAGGCTAGGAATTAACCACATAAAGTTTGTGGTGTTTGTAATTAGTTTTAATTAACGAACACCGATGAACACAGATGAACACAGATAGATTATCGGTGTGCATGTGTGTACCCTGCGGAAAGACGCTTGCGCGTCTACGATTCTAAAAACAAGATTTTTGCCATTGTTTGAATTCACATTAGGCGTGACTTATTTTAAAAATGCAAATTTTCCATTGTTGCCATCTTTTTCCATTTTAATTTGAGCAACATAAAAGTCTTTTTGCACAATTTCGCCTTCTGGAGTAAATGAAATTTCACCAAGAGGTGTTTTGTATTTACCTGCCAGTATTTGTTTGTTTAATTCTGTCCGCAGTTTATCTATAGGAAGGGTGTTAATTTTGGTTTTTTGATCTAAAGCTTTCAAAGCTTCTACATACACCTGCACTGCTGTAAAAGCTTGAGCGCTAAATTGGGGTGGTTCTTTTTTGTATTGCTCTACGTATGCTTTGCGAAATGCAGCGTTAATTTCCCCTGGATGTTCTGGACTATAAGCTTGAGCAATCATAACACCATCACAGAGAGCTTTACACACAGACAATACATTTGATGAATTTAAACCATTGCCACCAATAATAGTGCCTTTGTAACCCAATTCTCGCAACTGCCGTACTAAGTTACCACCATCAGCAGCTAAACCAGAAATAATGATTAAATCTGGTTTTAAATTTAGGGCGTTGGTAGCTTGGGCTTGAAAATCGGTATCAGTAGTTTGAAATTTTTGGACTGTTACTAATTCTAGTCCTTGATCTTTAACTGTTTTCTGAAAAATTTCTGTTTCTGATTTGTTAAAAGCATCATTTTGAGCATAAAAAACTGCTACTTTTTTAATATTAGGATTTTGCTTCAGTGCAGCTTTCACAGAATTAGGTGCAACAACAGAAACTGATGCAGATACACGAGCAATATAATCACCAATTTCAGGAACACCTTTAGCTGTAGTAGATGCACCAATTACTGGTGTTTTTGCCCGTTCAGCAATCGGAGCAGCACTAAAGGCTTGTTGTGATAAAGTCGGGCCGATAATACCGACAACTTTATCTTTATTAATCAAAGTTTGAAAAGCGTTAATTGCTCCAGCTTCATCGCCACCTGCATCTTGAAATATCAGCTTAATTTTCTTACCGTTAATTCCTCCTTGGTCATTAAAATATTTCTCAGCAATTTTTGCACCCGCCACCCCTTCTTGACCAAGTAATGCGACGTTGCTGGTTTGGGCAAAGGCAATACCAATGGGTATGGGGCCAGATATACTTGTTGTTGAGGTGTTGGTGGCTGTATTTGTACCGGTATTACTTGTATCAGTATTCCCACCACCACAGGCTGCAAGTAGGAGAGTACAAGAAGCTAAGAATGCTGTTGTCCAAGTCATAGTTCGTTTCATAAGTGGCAACATTCCTTAAATGTATTAATCTATTTATTTGACCACACCCCAGGTAAAGCTTCCAAGTACTTGCTCGCATCTGACTTGGGGTAGATTTAATCTTATTGTCTAGGTTAACTAATTTGGGCGATCGCTTTTGATGCTATGGCTTAACTGTCTTAAACAAGCAAGAGTTTGAAAAAAGAATGCAACACATGAATAATATGAAACCCCTCCCCAACCCTAAGCGAGATCGGGGAGGATGCTGGTTATCTTGCCTTCTGTCTTATTATCAAGCCAAAAGTTTTAACTTTTACCAAACAATGTCCGGTACATCAACTTATAAATATCTGTATTATCTACAGTATTGGGTAGCAAATCAGCATTATACCCATGTGCTTTTGCTACGATAGCACCTGTAAAATCACCTAAACCAGCCCAAGCGATCGCGAACGGAAAGCGTTTACCTTCTTTGTCTGGTGCAGAAACAAACGGTAAAGTAGCAGTTCCATCTTTTCCATCCCAAGGTGAACCGTTTTCGCCTTTTTCTGGCAAAGGTTTATCTAAAGGGAAATCCTTCTGTGTGACTCCTACTACTTCCAATCCTCCAGCATCGCTATCTGCGGCTGTCACCAACAAAGTATGCGGATTTTTCTCAATAAATTTCATCGCCACGCCCACAGCATCATCAGCGTGTTTGACTGCTTCTATGCAACCAGCTGCGTGATTAAAATTACAAAAGTTATCGCTACCCTCTTCTTCCACAACCACAAAAAAACCATTTGAGTTTTGCGACACTATCTTTAAAGTTGCATCCAGCATTTCCGCAACTGTCGGTGCTGTCGGTACATACAAGGGCAAATTCTGCTGTTTCAATTCTTCTTCTGGCGCGTCATTATAGGTATCGTCGGCAGCAAAAATACCTAATACTTTCTTAGTATTTGCTGGTAATTGCAAAAGTTCATCGCGGGTATAAACCACGGTATAACCCTTTTTTTTAGCCTCTTCGATCAAATTTATGCCATCTCGGCGTTGAGTTTGTTCAGCAGTGGCGTGTCTTCCGGCTGTACCTTTGGGTAGATACCACATCTCGCCACCACCCATGATCACATCGACTCCAGACAGAACAATTTGCTTGGTAATTTCGGTAAATTCGCGACGATTGGCTGCTTTGGCAACAAACGCACCTGTTCCCGGTTCGTGAATCATTCCAGAGTTTATGATCGCCGTTCCCTTGCCTTTAGCGATCGCTTCTTCCATAATCGTTTGAGGTTGACCAGAAAAGGCTACTATGGGTTGCAAAGCTTCATTCAATCCGAAAGAGTCAGCATTGACTTTCACTCCTGTAGCGTGAGTGACCGCACCAGCGTTAGAAGTAGCAGTGAGTTGGTTTTTCATGTGTCCCAAATACACAGCCAGGTGAGACATTTTATCCCAATTGAGTCTACCATCAGGGCCAAGGTAAAGCATCCGCGCTGCTCCCCAGTGAGATGCACTTGTCCCATCCGGATGGATAAAGATCACGTTCCCTTGGCGGGAGTTTATTTTAACTAGATTTTGGGAATTGCAGGCTACTAATATAGCTACTAAGACAGTGACAGTAAAGGCAATTATTTTGTTATTAAATAGCTTAAGCATATGTTGAATCGGGATATAGGATCCGGGGTGTAGGGGTGTGGGGGTATAGGGATGTAGGAGTATAATTCAAGCTATTTTCCTACCTCCTTACACCCTTACAGCCTTACCTCCTTACACTCTTTCTTCGGTAAATTTTCTATGGCTTTAATTAACGAAAAGTTAAGAAAAAAACCTTGGGCAAATGCGATCGCTAAACCCGCCCAAGAATTCCCACTTACCCCCCTATCTGTAATCTCTGGCACAATCCCACCTGGTTTACGCGGCACATTATATCGCAATGGTCCGGCACGACTAGAGCGGGGCGGGATTCATGTGGGACACTGGTTTGATGGAGATGGTGCAATTCTGGGAGTACACTTCAACTCCTCTTCTCTTACCCCCCCTTACCAAGGAGGGGACAGGGGGGGTGCTACTGCTGTGTATCGCTACGTCCAAACAGATGGTTACAAAGAAGAAACAGTAGCAGGTAAAATGCTCTACGGCAACTACGGTATGACAGCACCGGGAGCATTTTGGAATCGATGGTTAAAGCCAATTAAAAATGTTGCCAATACCTCAGTACTAGCATTACCTGATAAATTATTGGCTCTGTGGGAAGGTGGTCATCCCTATGCCTTAGACCTAGAAACACTAGAAACCAAAGGTTCAGACAATTTGGGCGGACTTGACAAAGCCTTGCCCTATTCTGCTCATCCTAGTGTAGATTTACACACCAAAGAAATTTTTAACTTTGGTGTCTCCATTGGCAATAATGGCACACTCAATCTTTTTAAAAGTGACTGGACAGGTAAGATTATCCAAAAAGCGCAGTTTCCCCTAGAAGGATTGCCTGTCATACATGATTTTGTCCTAGCAGGGCCATATCTTGTCTTTTTTGTTCCTGCTGTCCGGTTGAATATTCTTCCCGTTGTCCTTGGGATAAATACTTATAGTGAGTGTATCCAATGGCAACCCCAGGTAGGAACGCAAATTTTAATCTTTGATCGTCAAACACTTTCCTTGGTAAGTCGGGGAGAAACAGAACCTTGGTTCCAGTGGCATTTTGCCAATGGTTATCTAGATGCTAGCGGTGAAGTCGTTGTAGATATTGCCCGCTATCAGGACTTTCAGACAAACCTGTTTCTGCAAGAAGTAGCGTTTGGTGAGACTCACACACCAGCCAAGAGTACACTGACGCGAGTTCGCATAAATCCTCAAACCGGTGCAGTAACAAACATTCAAAAAATATTAGATCGCCATTGTGAATTCCCCAGCGTCCCACCTGAAAACGTCGGACAAGCCTCGCGCTACACTTATTTTTCCATCTCTCGACAAGAAACAGACATTAGCCAAGAAATATTAAATGCGATCGCCTGCTACGATCACAAAACCGAAACTCTCACCGAAGCAGACTTGGGTGAAAATCGCTATCCTAGTGAACCCATCTACGCTACAGACGCCGACAACCCAGAACAAGCTTGGATTTTAACTGTTGTCTATGATGGCAATTGCGATCGTAGTCAAGTTTGGGTTTTTGACGCCCATCGGTTAAATGAAGAACCTGTGTGTAAGCTGGAACTACCAAGTGTGATTCCCCATAGTTTTCACGGTACTTGGAAAGGGGTGTAGGAATGCCCATAAAAGATAGTCTTTTTATAAATCGTAGACGCGCAAGCGGCTTCCCGCAGGGTACACCGATGCACACCGATAAACACCGATGTACTTTGAAAAACTCTGCGCCCCCACCGAAGCTTTGAAGTTCCCTCCGGGACGCTACGCGAACGGAGGAAACCTCCGCTCAAACTTCTCTCTGCGTTTAAAAAAAATTATAAGTTTACGCAAAGCCTTACTAATAATCAGGCATAATCGCATCCTGAAGATTCGCACCATTCAAATTAGCCCCCGCTAACTTCGCTCCTGTGAGGTTAGCACCTGCTAAATTTGCCCCTTTAAGGTTACTCCATCGTAAGTCAGCACCTCGCAAGTCAGCTCCACTCAGGTTAGCCCGTAACAAATAAGCACTACTCAAATGAGCTTTACTGAGATTTACTTGATAAAGATCAGCCTTATAAAGATTAGCTCCTATTAATTCCGTCTCGTGCAGGTTTGCTTTGCTCAAATCTGCCCCTATCAAATTAGCTTCGATGAGGTTGGCAAAACAGAGATTAGTGCGGTGCAGCTTGGCTGTACCCAAATCAGCACCTCTCAAGTTTGCACCTTTTAACTCAGCCCCAATTAAATTAGCATCAGCAAGCACAGCGTTTTTGAGATTGGCTTGACTCAAGTTAACCCCAATCAAATTGGCATAGCTCAAATTTGCCTGGGTAAGTTTGGCAAAACTTAAATTAGCAACACTAAAATTAACAAAACTCAAGTTAGCTTCAGCCAAATTTGCTTCATAGAGATCAACACCACTCAAATCTGGTTCAATATCGGGGTTTTTTTCTCTCCACTCCATCCACGTGATTGCACCAGCTTTCAGCAAAGCCAGATGCTCTTGATTTGCCATGTTGTCTCCTTTATTCCTGACGCACTGCCAGGGGATTGATCCTACCTGCTACACTTTCAATTGCCGTTAATGCTCCGGCTGCACCTGCAAGAATGTCCCGTTCTTGTCCACCCAAATACAGCCGTCCAAAACTACCCACCGCTTGCACTTCCAAAATATTAATCGCTGCTGCTTTCTCAGCTTCATTCGCAGCGAGGGCGGCGTAAGCAGCAGGCTCAACTTCCAACACATACAGCGTTTGTCCTGCCAGTAACAATTGTCCGCGACGCGTGCGATTAATTAATTGCGTTTGGTAAGCATCAATGTTGCGGATAATCTGGCTAGAAACAACACGCGGTTTGAGACATTCTTCTCTTGTGACTCCTAGTGTTGCTAAAATTGCTTGACCAGCTGCTCGTGTTTCCCCTTGGGAAGCAGAATGAACTTCCAGTAAACCGTATAGTCGTTCAACTACCTGTACTCCCGGACGAACAGAAGCAGCTTTCAGCGCCACATCTGTAATCCGATTAATCTCAATCCCAGGCGAGATTTCCACCCACAGCGATGTATCCCCAGGTAATGGCAAAAAACCTTGAGCTACCGTTCCCATATATGCTGCGTGTTGAGGTTGCAAGCTATCCAGAAATACGAAACTGCGTAGTTCTACTCCCAAGGTTTTATTCTCCAGTCATCAGGGTCAGAGTAATTTGTTGCAAAATGTGTACTTATCTTTAAACTACCATAAAGATATGTTGATGCATAAACCAGAGAATCAGCTGTAACCCTTGTCTACATACTGCTTAAGTCTGACGCACACTCTACAGTCCTCAGCGTTCTTGGCGTCATGGCGGTTAAACAAATGAAGCTTTTTGGCAATTTTGCATAACTCATATCCTCCAAATCTGGATGTGGTGGCTACAAAATCAAAGAGCGAAAATAGAATACATAGGTATTGCAGTGATTAGTTATTTTAGTAAATCTCTTACACAAATCACTGAAAGACCCCCTTAAATCCTCCCTAGCTAAGCTACCGTGTATAAACAAGTTGGATTTACCCCCCTTAATCCCCCCGATATTCGGGGAGAAACAAAAGATCCAGTTCCTTCCCCTTGTAAAGGGGAGGG
>NZ_AJLL01000047.1 GCF_000317225.1 Fischerella thermalis PCC 7521 | reverse complement strand
AACAAAAGATCCAGTTCCTTCCCCTTGTAAAGGGGAGGGTTAGGGTGGGGTAAAACCAGGATTCATAAGCTATTTCAGACTTGTGTTTAACACCGTAGCCTTGCTAAGGGGGAGAAAAGAATAAATTACCTACCTCTCCTTGGTAAGGGGAGGGTTGGGGTTTTTAAGTTTACTGATAACTGATCACTGATAAATGATAACTGTTATACAAGGAGTTTGTTATCTGTGGTTTTACAAGTAAAAACTAGTGCCTACGAAGCAAAAACCCAAGAAATTGCCAAAATTTTGCTAGGAGTAACCCAAGAAAATCGTAATTTCTTCTCGGCGTTACGCGATCAGATGCGCTGGGATGATCGAATACTGGCTTGGGCGATGAGCAATCCCGGATTGCGAGTGCAGTTATTTCGTTTCATAGATACTTTACCTGCTTTACATAGCAAATCGGAAATTGCCGCACACTTACAGGAATATTTAGGCGATGAGACCGTAGAATTACCATCTGCCTTAAAGGGAATGTTAAATTTTGCCAATCCTGATTCCATGCCAGGACAGGTTGCTGCTACAACTGTGGCTACAGCAGTAGAAACATTAGCTCATAGATATATTGCTGGAGAAAATATTAAACAGGTACTCAAGACGATTGAGCGACTGCGTAAAGACAAGATGGCTTTCACCGTAGATTTACTAGGTGAGGCGGTAATTACGGAAGCAGAAGCACAATCTTACCTGGAACGCTATCTTGATTTGATGCAACAATTAGCAGAAGCAGCGAAGAATTGGGCAACTGTGCCGTTAATTGATCAAGCAGATGGCGAACCATTGCCGAAAGTTCAGGTTTCTGTCAAGTTGACAGCGTTTTACTCGCAGTTTGATTCATTAGATCCTCAAGGTAGTGAAGCAAGGGTAAGCGATCGCATTCGTATTCTTTTGCGTCGTGCTAAGGAGTTGGGTGTTGCTGTTCACTTTGATATGGAACAGTATGAGTACAAAGATTTAATCTTCAACATTCTGAAAAAACTTTTACTAGAAGAAGAGTTTCGCGCCCGTACAGATATTGGCATGACCATCCAAGCATATCTGCGCGACAGCGAACAAGATGCTAAAGCATTAATTGATTGGGCAAAAGAACGTGGTTATCCCATGACAATTCGCCTAGTAAAAGGTGCGTACTGGGATCAAGAAACCATCAAAGCAGAACAGAAACATTGGCCACAGCCAGTTTACAACGACAAAGCGGCAACGGATGCCAACTTTGAGAACATTACCCAGTTATTGCTGGAAAATCATCAATATGTCTATGCTGCCATTGGTAGCCATAACGTGCGATCGCAAGCTCATGCTATAGCGATCGCCCAAAGTTTAAAAGTTCCTAGTCGTTGCTTTGAAATGCAAGTCCTCTACGGGATGGGTGACAAACTCGCCAAAGCTTTAGTTGATCAGGGTTATCGCGTCCGCGTTTATTGTCCCTACGGTGAACTTCTCCCCGGAATGGCCTATCTGATTCGTCGATTGTTAGAAAATACTGCCAATAGTTCCTTCTTAAGACAAAATTTGGAAAATCGTCCTGTAGAAGAACTACTAGCACCCCCAACCTTCAAACAGGAAGACAAAGAGAAAGTCGCCAGGGGAGACGGGAGAAGAGAACTTGTAGCAACAGACACAGACGACAAAGTTGCCAGGGGAGAAGGGAGAAGAGAATTTAGAACTTTAGAAGAAAACGGAAAAACTGCTGTCAAATTTGTGGGTGCAGCAGATACAGATTATGCAGAGGAAGAATCAAGAAAGGAATCACAACAAGCCTTGCAAACTGTCCGCCAGCAACTTGGTAAAACCTATCTGCCGTTAATTAATGGTGAGTATGTTAACACCCAAGAAATGATCAATTCTGTTAACCCTTCAAATTACACTGAAGTAGTTGGTAAAATTGGTCTTTCAAGTGTCGAACAAGCAGAACAGGCAATGCAAGCTGCAAAAGCAGCCTTTCCTAGTTGGCGCAAAACACCCGTTCAACAACGTGCTGGTATCTTGTACAAAGCTGCTGATTTAATGGAACAGCGTCGCGCCGAACTTGCTGCTTGGATTGTGCTGGAAGTCGGAAAAACAGTGCGAGAAGCAGACGCAGAAGTCAGTGAGGCGATCGACTTCTGTCGCTACTATGCTATGGAGATGGAACGGCTGGAGCAAGGTTATAATTACGACGTTGCGGGCGAGACAAATCGTTATATTTACCAGCCACGGGGAATTGCAGTCGTCATTTCTCCTTGGAATTTCCCGCTAGCGATCGCCACGGGAATGACAGTCGCAGCTTTGGTTGCTGGTAATTGTACCCTGCTCAAACCTGCGGAAACATCATCGGTGATTGCAGCAAAACTGACGGAAGTCTTGGTTGATGCTGGTATACCTAAAGGTGTATTTCAATACGTGCCAGGTAAGGGTTCCCAAGTTGGTGCTTATTTGGTGAATCATATCGATACCCATGTAATTGCTTTTACTGGCTCTCAAGAAGTAGGGTGTAGAATTTACGCAGAAGCTGCCAACCTAAAACCCGGTCAAAAGCATATGAAACGAGTAATTGCAGAGATGGGAGGCAAGAATGCAATTATCGTAGATGAAAGTGCTGATTTAGACCAAGCTGTCATGGGTGTTGTGCAATCGGCATTTGGTTACAGCGGTCAAAAATGTTCTGCTTGTTCACGGGTGATTGTTCACACTGCTATTTACGATAGCTTTGTACGGCGTTTTACAGAAGCAACCAAATCGCTAAACATCGGTGCAGCAGAGTTACCTGGTACTAAGGTAGGGCCCGTGATTGATGCTAATGCACGCGATCGCATTCGCGAGTATATCGAAAAAGGCAAAGCAGAAGCAAAGGTTGCTTTAGAAATGCCTGCACCAGAGAATGGGTATTTTATTGGCCCGGTAATCTTTACAGATGTATCGCCAAATGCAGTAATTGCTCAACAAGAAATTTTTGGCCCTGTCGTCGCCGTCATCAAGGCGAACAATTTCCAGGAGGCTTTGTCAATTGCCAATAGTACCAACTATGCTTTGACTGGGGGACTTTACTCTCGCACGCCATCCCACATTCAAAAAGCACAAGAAGATTTTGAAGTCGGGAATCTGTACATTAACCGCACCATCACCGGTGCTATAGTCGCAAGACAGCCTTTTGGTGGTTTCAAGCTTTCTGGAGTTGGTTCTAAAGCTGGTGGCCCTGATTACTTACTGCAATTTTTAGAACCGCGTACGATCACCGAGAATATTCAAAGGCAAGGTTTTGCGCCGATTGAAGGAGCAGAATAATATTGTAGCCACTCAACTAAAGTTCAAGGTTCATAGCCCAAGTTCGTTAAAACTAACTCGAATGTATATCCAGTAAGCTTTAGCTTACTTGAGCTTTGAGCCTTGGAAATTTATTTATTGGCGGACGAAAAAATGGGTAAAACCAGAAAATTTAGAGTGAAATGATCAGTAATTTAACAATCAGAGTTGCTCATATACCTGAAGAGTTACTAGAAATTGAGAAAATTAGAAGGGTAGTTTTTCAGGTAGAACAGGGAGTGGAACAAGATTTAGATTTTGATGGTCTAGATGAGATATGTGATCAGCTGATTGCTTATTTAAATGGAGAATGCGTAGGTACAGCCAGGATTAGATATTTGGATGAGAAAACCGCAAAAATAGAAAGATTAGCCGTGTTAGGAATGGCAAGAGGACAGGGCATTGGTCAGAAAATTACAGAAAAAGCACTCGAAGTCATAGCTAGTAAAAATATCCCAGAAGTTTTAATTAATGCTCAAGAGTATGTAAAAGGTTTATATCAAAAACTAGGTTTTCAGCAAGAAGGAGAAGTTTTTGAAGAAGCTGGAATTCTTCATGTAAAAATGAGGAAAAATTTAATTTGTTAGTTGTTAGTTGGTAGTTGATGGTTGATTGTTGAGAAGAACCAACAACAAACAACAAATAACTAACCATTATAGTGTTCCTGGTTTATGAATCATCCAAAAAATCGGCGCAAACAGTTTAAGAATTTACTGATACTCAGCATGATTTGGCTATTGGGTGCGGTGTGCGATCGCATCTGGTTTGCTTTAGACAATTCTATTCCAGCTTGGGATCAGGCAGATTATTTAACTGGCACTTTGATTTATTGGCAAGCATTGCAGAATCCCCAATTCTGGGATAGCCAATGGTGGCAAAATTTTTGGATGTTATCTTCTAAAATCCCACCCTTAACTTACATTGTTGGGGCTGTTGTTCAAAATATTTTTGGCACTGGGCCAGATCAAGCTGCACTAATTATGCTGTTATTTAGTGCTGTTTTATTAGGTTCAATTTATGGATTAGGTAGAATATTATTTAGCGAAACTGTAGGTTTGTGGGCAGCTGCACTCTGTCAAGTCATGCCTGCGCTTTATAAATTACGCTTAGATTTTCTCCTCGATTATCCCCTTGCAGCTGTTGTCACCCTCAGTTTTTTTTGCCTGACACTTTGGAAAGTCAAAGCCAGAAGGCAGATGGCAGATGGCAGATGGCAGAAGGTGGAAAGCTGTGAATTCTCTCACTCTCCCAATATCCTCTGGGCAGCAGCTTTTGGCTTATCCTTGGGTTTGGCATTAATGGTGAAGCAGACAGCGTTATTTTTTCTGCTGACACCGATAGTATGGGTAGGGTTTGGCGCACTTCGTCAACGTTGTTGGGGAAAGTTATTCCAGTTACTAGGGGCTTTATGTTTGTCGATATTGGTGTTTAGTCCCTGGTATCGCACCAATTGGTTGCTGATTCTGACCTCTGGCAAACGGGCAACAATAGATTCTGCGATCGCAGAAGGTGATGCACCCCTGAATACACTGCAAGCTTGGACTTACTATTGGGAACAATTACCACAACAGGTGTCATTGCCTTTGTTAGTTGTACCGATAGTTGCATTGCTGATTTATTGGGGACGTTCATTAAAAGGCATTCAGACGCAGAGAGTGGGAGACAAAGAGAAAATTTTCATCACATCTGTGCCTCAGAGTACCTCCTCACTCCAATGGTTAGCAATCTTTTTGGTAGGTGCTTACTTCCTGTCATCTTTAAACCCAAACAAAGATGCTCGATATGTGTTGCCTTATTTACCTACTCTTTCAGTATTATTAGCATATGGATTTACCCGCTTCCGAAGTCTTTGGGCGCAGCGGATTCGCTGGGGTACTTTTGGTTTGGCAGTGCTTTTAATGGTATTTAACTTGTTTCCCATTGGTGGCTTGGTTGGTAATGGAATGACATTAGCTTTGAGTCCCAATGCCCAGCATTACCCTTATATGAAACAGGAGTTACCTCATCGCCAGATAATTGCCCAAATCATTGCCACAGAACCATATTTGCGTTCCACATTGGGAGTATTGCCATCCACCACAAAAATTAACCAGCATAATTTAAATTACTACGGTAGATTGGCAAATTCTCAAGTTTACGGACGACAGGTAGGAATAAAAAAGAAATTTGTCAAACAGGATGCGCGATCACTTTCATGGTTCCTCACCAAAACAGGCAAACAAGGTTCAGTCCCAAAAGCCCAAGCTCTGATAGTTAAAAGTGTAGAGCAAGATGGCGATTTCCAACTTCACAAGTCTTGGATTGTCGATAGCAGCACTCTTAAGCTTTATCATCAAAAAACCCCGCCCATAGAAGTCAAAGCAATTTCCCCAGAACAACCACAAACTAAGATTGCTCTATTGCAAGTCACAGTACCAGAAAAAACTCCACCAGGAGTACCAGTATCTGTAACTTATGAGTGGACTGGCGCTTGGGAAGAACTGCAAAACGGGATAGTATTACTCACTTGGAAAAACCTCAGCAAGGATAAGGAGGAGATTTCATGGATACATGATCATGGTATCGGCATGGGAAATTTATATGCAGGTGCAAACAAACCTCAAGGTACATTCCAAGTTACTGAAAGAATGGCAATGTTACCACCTGCTGATATTGCGCCAGGAAATTATATTTTAGAGGCTATTTACCTCAACCGAGTTTCGGGGGAAAGTTATTCAATCCCTGTACCAAAAGTAACATTGCAAATTGATTCCCAAGCCGCTGCTACGACTGCGCCAGAGTTGGATTTAATCACGCAATTAAGAAATTTAGCAGCAAATTTACCTCAAGGTAGAAAGGCATTAGAGCAATTATTTACAGAAATTGCACGTATTAATCAATACGATCCTATCCAAGATTATTTGGAACAGGCGCGATTGAGTTTGGCATATAGATTGCAGCATGTTTCGCAAAACCGTGATTGGGCTTACGCCTTGGCTTTAGCCAACGTATTGCAGAAAAAAGTTAATGGTGCAATAGAAGCTTTAGAAAAAGTTACTCAGCTAGACTCAGAAAATCCTTACGCTTGGGCATATTTAGCCTTTGTGCAAATCTATAATTGGCAGCCTGGTGCTGCGGAAAAATCTCTCCAACCGAGCTTGGCTAAAAACCCTGACTTAAAAGAAATTCAAGCATTGCATGGAGTTGCTGCACTCATGCAAGGAAAGGTAGTTCGAGCATGGGAGATTTTTCAGAAGTTAAGAGCCTAGTAATACTGTTTTGAAAATGGATGTGGGGGTGTAGGAGTGTAGGAGGAGTTAAATTTTCATGCCCTCGTTGTGTGATTTATTACATGCCTGTCTGTCTTGAAAATAAAAATAGGAGATTAACTTAGGAGCCAACTCATGATCCATCTGTGTACCCTGCACCGAAGCCGCTACGCGTCTACGTTATATTTTTCATACCCTCGTTGTGGAATTTTCCTGTGATTAGCCGCCTTAGAAATCAAAAGCCATTTTTTGACTTTGACCTTTTGGATAACGGGTTTGCCGCTCAGTTAGCTCTCTGATACTCTATTTTCAAAATATACTTCAATCCCCGATCCCTAATCCCCGATCCCCAATTCCCAATATGCCTTCTCAGCGAATTTTGTTTATCAGTAACGGTCATGGAGAGGACAACCACACCTCTCATGTTATTCAAACCCTGCGCCAATTGTGTCCTTCTCTGGAAATGGCGGCAATGCCGATTGTGGGGGAGGGAAAAGCCTACCGCAGCTTGAACATCCCCATTATTGGGCCGACACAAACAATGCCCTCTGGGGGATTCTTCTATATGAAGCGTCTGTACTTGCTCAAAGATTTTCAATCGGGATTGATTGGGTTAACGTGGCGTCAGTTACAAGCGGTGTTACAGTATGCTCCCGACTGCGATTTGATTATGGCTACTGGGGATTTTATTTCCCAAACATTTGCTTATTTAACAAAGCGCCCTTTCGTCTCTTTTATCTCTTGTCTTTCTGCTCTCTACGAAGGGCGGTTGCGTCTCAATCCGCTTCTATGGCACGACCTCAATTCTTCTCGTTGTCTGGCAGTTTTCACCAGAGATCCCTATACAGCTTCTGACCTGCAACGGCAAGGTTTAGCTAAAGCTAAATTTGGTGGTATCCCTGCTTTAGATAGGCTTGTCCCCACCGGTAAAAACTTACACCTGATACCGGATGTTCCCGCGATCGCTCTTCTGCCAGGGTCACGGATGCCTGAAGCTGCACGAAATTTTTGTTTGCAGTTGCAACTGGTACGAGAAATTGCCAAATTGGAATCCGGGCAAAAACTACAATTTTACGCAGCTTTAGTACCAAATTTGATGTCGGAACTAGACGACATTGCTAAAAGTCAAGGTTGGCAGCACGAGCAAGGCATACTCACCTATGCTGCTGCTGGAAGTTCTCCTGTGGAAGTGAGATGTTACTCAGATGCGTTTAATGACATTGTATTTTACTCTACCCTCATTCTTGGTATGGCAGGCTTGGCGGTGGATCTAGCAGTGGCGAGTGGAAAACCTGTGATCCAAATTCCCGGAGAAGGCCCTCAATTTACCTATCAATTTGCAGAGGCGCAAACGCGGCTGTTGGGTATAAATGCCCAAACCATCGGCACTAAGCCAGCAACCCCTGAGATTCTACAGCAAGCAGCTCGACGAGTCATCGAGACTGTACAAGATTCTGACTACCTCGCCAAATGCAAAGAAAATGGCCCGGAAAGATTTGGCCCGCCTGGTGCGTCTGAGAGAATTGCCCGCTTTCTGCTAACCTATCTAGGGGAAACTTAGGATTATGGACTAAATAACATGCAATTAATTTACATATTACCTCACCCCGCCTACGGCCCCCCTCCCTTAGGAAGGAGAGGGGCGTAGGGGTGAGGTTCTCCTTAGCAAGAGCAAGGAGAGGGACTGGGGGGTGCGGTTGTGTATTTTATTTAGTTCGCGTTCCTTAGTAGAAATTGCTGCTCAAGCTGCCAACTCTCAAGAAGTAATTTTAAAGATATGAAAGTCCGCTCTAGTTACTGGCAACTGTTGCCTTATCTGTGGCCCCAATGGCCGCTGTTAGTTAAGGGGTCAGTCTGTATTTTAGGATTTGTGCTGTTTACCTTATTACTGCCCTACCTAGCAGGTCAGGTCGCTTTTTTTGTTGGTCAGGGAAATGTTAACCAGATTGCCTACTGGCTCGGACTAGCCACTCTGGTGTTTTTGGTTCGCGGGCTTTTTCAATACGGGCAGAATATCTTTATGATCGCTGCCGCTCTGAACATGGTTTTAAATTTGCGTAAGCGAGTCTATGCTCATCTGCACAAACTCGGATTGGATTATTTTGAAACCACACAGACGGGTGATCTGACTTATCGCTTGACTGAAGATATCGACCGGGTAGGGGAGATTGTTGACAAGTTATCTCATCAGTTTGTCTCCAATTTCTTGCAGTTAATCGCGATTCCCGCTTACATGCTCTACCTGAATTGGCCGCTGACTCTGGCTGGTTTGCTTTTGGCTCCTTTGATGGCTTGGTTAATTGGACTATTTGGTCAGCGATTACTTGTCTTATCTCGTCAGAGTCAAAATCATGTTTCTAATCTGTCTGCGATGCTAACTGAAGTATTTAGCGGTATTCGGGTTGTTCAAGCTTTTGCAGCACAAGAGTATGAAGTCAAGCGATTTAATCAGGAAGCAGAACGCAATCGCCAAGCTAAGTATCGCGCTCAACAACTTAAATCTATTCAGTTTCCAGTAGTAGGTTTTTTGGAAGCAGTTAGTATTATGCTGCTGTTTTTATTGGGAGGATGGCAAATTTCCCAAGGAAACCTGACAGCTCAAGGGTTTATTAGTTTCTTAGCTGCTGTGGCTCTCTTAATTCAGCCCATTGATCTGATGATCAGCAATTTTAACGAGTACAAGCAGACTGAAGCCTCTGTAGAGCGTATCTTTGAATTAATGGCAAGACAGCCTAGTCTCAATGAAAAACCAGATGCCAAAGAACTGCCACGAGTCATTGGTAAGGTAGAGTATTGTCATGTCAGTTTTGCCTACAATCTCGGCGAACCAGTCTTAAAGGATCTGTGTTTGTGTGCTTCTCCTGGCAATGTCATTGCCTTGGTTGGTTCTTCTGGTGCAGGTAAATCAACGTTAATTAATCTGTTACTTCGTTTCTATGATCCTCAGTCTGGTCAAATTCTGATTGATGATATTGATATCCGCAACGTCACACTAAACAGTCTCCGCCGTCAAATTGGGATTGTTCCTCAAGATATTACTTTATTTTCGGGAACGATCGCTCAAAATATTGGTTACGGTCAGGAGGAATTGGATTTAGAGGCGATCCAGGAAGCAGCAAAAATTGCCAACGCTCACTCCTTTATTACCCAATTTTCCCAAGGCTATCACACCTGGGTGGGTGAGCGTGGAGTTAACCTCTCTGGAGGACAACGCCAACGACTGGCGATCGCAAGAGCAATTGTCCACGATCCACGAATTCTCATCTTAGATGAGGCTACCTCCGCCCTAGATTCGGAATCGGAAGCACTAGTTCAAGAAGCACTCGAGCGAGTGATGCAAAATCGTACCGTCTTTATTATCGCCCATCGCCTCAGCAGCGTTCGCCGTGCTGATTGCATTCTCGTTCTAGAACAGGGACAGGTTGTTGAGTCTGGAACTCATACCTCTCTTTTGTCTAAGGGAGGACGGTATGCTCATTTTTACGCCCAACAGTTCTACTCTGCACAGGAGTAGGGTGGGGAGATGGGGGGAGTAGTAAACCACTAACCACTAACTACTAACTACTGACCACTAACCAAAATATTGCATCAGTATTGATTCAATTTGAACAATACCTATTGGCTTGCACAGACATGCATTAGCACCAATTTGGAGTGCGCGATCACGTAGTCCGTCTGGTGTAGTGTGGACTGGATAATCGCTGTTTGCTACCATTGTATTTGATGCAATAGTTACCACAAGTAAATCTTGTAAATCTGGGTTTTGTCGCACTTTACTCAACAAATCCCAGCCGTTTGTCTCTCCTGCTAATTCTAAATCCAACAGAACTAAATCAGGTTGTTGGTTTTGCACTCGCTCCCAAAAATCATTGCTAGTGCTGATTTGCTCAACATGGTAGCCAATTGCCTGAAGATAATCTCGCAGTAGGGCAGCAGTTTTTTCTTCATCTTGCACCAAAAGAATATTTTTTGTTACAGAAGTGGCAGGCTGACGAGAAGTTAATTGCGTACGTCGTGAACAAGTCGATGACGAGTCATCCTTGTCGCCCCTTGATTGCCATGACTTTTCATAAAATAAAGAATAATTAGTATTATTAGATACTTCATTAATATTAAGACTACGTTTTTTTACTGTAATTTGCTGTTGAGTAGATTGCTCCTCATCAAGGTAGAAAATCTCTTCACAGAAGCGTCTTGCGTCTCCCTCTACAGGGGGTTGATTTGGCAAAAACAATTGAAATTTACTGCCTTTTCCTAGCACAGATTCTACTGTGACATCACCACCGTGCAAATGTGCTAACTTGCGTGTTAAAGCTAAACCCAAACCCGTACCTTCATACTGACGATTGAGCCGGCTATCAAGTTGTTTAAACGGTTCAAACAAGAATTTAAACTGACCTGGATCAATACCTATGCCTGTATCTGATACTGTAAATGTAATGCCTTGCGGTACTTTTTTAACTTCTAAGCATACCTTGCCTGCTGGAGTAAATTTAATCGCATTGGTAAGCAGATTGAGTAGCATTTGCTTAACTCGCCGTTCATCACCAATACAAAAGTCTGCTTGTTCGTCAATCTCGGCGATCAGTTGTAATTTCTTTTCTTCGGCGCGATCGCGTACTGTTGATATCACGTAATCACACAATTCTTGTACTAACAATTTAGATAAAAATAGTTCCTCTTTACCTGCTTCTACTTTTGACAAATCGAGGATATCGTTGATGAGTGCCAATAGATGCTCGCCACTACTATAAATACAATTGACATACTCTTTTTGCTTGTCATTGAGAGACCCCACCATTTCTTGTTGCAGCAGCTGAGACAAACCCATAATTGCATTGAGAGGTGTCCGTAGTTCGTGACTCATGGTTGCTAAAAATTCACTTTTGGCGCGACTACCAGCTTCTGCTGCTTCTTTACTTTCACAGAGTTCTAATTCCGTTTGCTTGCGTTTGGTAATGTCCTCGATCATGGCGAGGAAATACTGAGGTTCACCATTTTGGCTGGAAATCAAAGAAATACTCAGCAAAGCCCAAACAAATTTACCATCTTTGTGTAAAAAGCGCCTTTCCATCTCTAGGCGATCGCAAGTTCCCGAAATCAGTTGTTTGTAAAGTTCTAAATCTCCCTCTTGCTTGAAAATATAATCTGTAAAACGCTTGCCAGATAAATCTTCTCGGCTGTAGCCTAGTATCTGGCACAATGCCGGATTTACATCTACAATCCGCGCTTTCATATCTACCAATCCAATTCCAACTGAAGAACGCTCAAAAATTGCTCGAAACTCTGCCTCACTCTGTTGTAGCGCTTCCTGTGCTGCTTTACGTTCGCTAGCTTCTATTGCTAAAGTCACAAAATCTGCTATCGAACCAGCAAAGTTTTCTTCTTCTAATGTCCACTGGCGAATCCGACCAATATGTTCGTGACACACCACCCCCACTAAACGACCCCCTAACCAAATCGGTGCATTTAGCAGAGAGGCTATCCCAAATGCAGATAAGTACGGCTCTGATAATTCTTGGGTTCTATCATCATTGCAAGCATCATGGGCTGCTATGCTGCGTTGTTCCTCCAAAGCTTGGAAGTATGCAGGGAAATTTGCTTTTAAAAGTGACATTCCACAGCTATGACGTTTTGTTATTGTGTCATATAAATCGACACATTCAACTTTTGAGTGATCACTATTGTATAACCAGACGCTGACTCGATCTGCTTCTACTGTTTGGGCAGCGGCTTCTGTAATTTCTCTTAATGCTGCGCTGAGATCTCCTTGCTGTAAAGTCTTGCTTTTTGCTAGTTGCACTAGTGTTTTACTTTGTTTTCGCAAACAATTTTCTCTTTTTTGCAGTGCTTCCTCCACTCGCTTGTGTTCTGTAATATCTCCAAGTGATACTAACTGCATTTTTTGTCCCTGATCAGGAGTGAGGTTCTCTTGCATTGTGACTAAAAACGAAAAGCCGTTTTTTTTAACTACAATTACTTCCTGTGGTTTTTCAGAACCAGAAAGAATAATTTTTTCTTAACTGTGGTAATTATAGTTCTGTTATTTTCAAAGCCTTTTTAATCATTCGTTCCATAATTTCTAGTCAGTATTTACCACAGTTGGCAAGCTTTGAAATAGTAGATTTCGCCTCTAGTTTCTTCGTAAATTATGAGCATAGTTCACAAATAAATACAGGTTTACTAAATTTGGTTGTTGATTTTTGGTTGTTGTTTGTTGTACAGACGTGCCATGGCACGTCTGTACAGTGGTTAGTTGTTTGTCATTTGTCATTGGTAAGAGGGAACTCTTAACTTTGAACAGGGAATAGGAAATAGGTAATTTCTCCCTTCCCTTGTCTCTCTTGCACCTCCCCATCTTCTTTCCTGTGTCCCACCCACAGGCAGATACAAAGCCTTTGTGAGTTTGGGACAATAAGAGTATAGGCAATCGTTGTAGGGATGAAGCGATGAGCGATGGCAACTTAAAAATTATCTCCCTAATTCCCAGTGGAACTGAGATTTTAGCCATACTGGGATTAACAGATGCTATTGTTGGGCGATCGCATGAGTGTGACTATCCTCCAGAAATACAAAGTCGTCCTGTTTGTACTCAACCCAGGCTTGATACCAACGTCTCTAGCGGTGAAATTCATAACGAAGTTAATAAATTAATACAATCTGCCCTCAGTATTTACGAAATTAAAACAGATGTTCTAGAGCGACTACAACCCACTCATATTGTTACCCAAGACCAATGTGATGTTTGTGCTGTTAGTTTATCAGAGGTAGAAAAAGCTGTAGCTAAACTTACCCACGCTTCGCCGCAAATTATCTCCTTGCAACCTAATTTTCTTAACGACGTTTGGGCTGATATTGAGCGATTAGGCAACATTTTTCAAGTAGATTCGGTCAAGGCGCTAGAAAACTTAGAAGCTCGTGTCAAAATAGTTGCCCAAAAAACGCAAGGACTTTCCCAAACAGAAAAGTTGCCCAGAGTAGCCTGTATTGAATGGACTGATCCTTTAATGGTTGCTGCTAATTGGATTCCTGAATTAGTTGCCTTAGCAGGAGGAGAACCGTTATTTAGTACTACAGGTCAGGCTTCGACGCAGTTAAAGTGGGAAAGTTTGATTGCGAGTAATCCAGACATAATTATTTTTATGCCCTGTGGCTTTGATTTAAATCGTACTCGTTTAGATGCGGAGTTGTTAAGTAAACGTCCAGAGTGGCAGAACTTACATGCCAATCAAACAGGTAGAATCTACATAACTGATGGTAATGCTTACTTTAACCGCCCAGGGCCAAGACTGGTAGATTCATTAGAAATTTTAGCAGAAATTTTACATCCAGAAATTTTTCAATATGGCTACAAAGGAAAAAGCTGGGATATTGTTTGAAAACCAATTACCAATTACCAATTAACAAAAAACAACCATATTATAGATATAATTTCTTATTTTTTGCTTGCTGTATTATTAACCCATTCAATTAAACGTTTTAAGGTTTCTGATAGTGCTGCTTCACCAACTATAAGGGTATGTTGTTGATTGTTTTCTTCCACAGTTAAAGTGTATTGAAAGCGGTCAGGTTGGTTAGCAGGAGCATTAATTTTTGGAGGTAAGCTGTAGAAATTTGCGGCTTCTAATAGTTGATATAGTTGCTGAGTTTCTTCTGGAGACAGTTTAGTCGTGTCAATGATCGCTTTCTTGCTGATTCCGGCAAAACCACCCGTACGCTGAAGCGATATCCGCATTTTCCTCTCCGTAGTAATAGCTTTTGCTATAAACAAAAATACTGGGAAGATAAAGCTTTATCTCCCAGTTTAACAACAAAAGACCAAAACAAAATATAAATTATCTTAGATCTTGTATCAGCTTTTCAGAACGCCAAGAAATAAATTTCTTAGTTCATAGCTAAAGTCAGATGAATCTGACTGCAACAAGATTTTAGTCCGTTTCAACGGACTTATGCTATTGACCAGAGAATTTATTCTCTGGCGGTCGGGTAGGTGCGAGATATGAGTTATGGATTAGAAATATATAAATTTAATTTTTCATAATGCATAATTCATAATTCACATTCTAAATAACTCCTACCTTTTGCCAAGCATTCTGCACTGCATTTTGTTCCTGACTTCCTTGACCGTAGAGTTCACCAGCAACTTGAATGATAATATTGGCAGCACGTTTAAAGTTAGTTCTAGTACGCAAGCGATCGCGTAAAGCTATATACCAAATTTTTCCAGCTTTTTCCCAAGCAAAACCGCCAATCTCTGTTGCTGCTAAATAAAATGCATAGTTAGGAATACCCGAATTAATATGTACTCCGCCGTTATCTTCAAAACCAGTGTATTTATCATTCATATGTGCAGGCTGGGGGTCTTTACCTAAAACAGGGTCATCATATGCTGTTCCTGGTGCTTTCATGGAACGAATACCCACACCATTAACCTTGTCTGTAAAAATACCCTCTCCGATGATCCAGTCAGCTTCTTGAGCAGTCTGTTTTTTGACCCATTGTTTTACCAATGAACCAAATACATCAGAAAATGACTCATTGATAGCTCCAGATTCACCATAATATTGCAAACCTGCTTCGTATTGGGTTACCCCATGTGTTAGCTCATGAGCAATAACATCTATGCACTTGGTGAATCGTTGAAATATTTCACCATCCCCATCACCATAAACCATTTGATCGCCATTCCAAAAGGCGTTATCATACTTGAGCCCATAATGCACGGTTGAGTCTAAGCGCAGACCTTTATCATCAATAGAATTACGCTCAAATACCTCATAATATAAATCGTAGGTAGCCCCAGCTCCATCGTAAGCTTCGTCAACTGCAATATCGTTGCTAGGAGGGTCGCCTTCACCACGAGCCAACTTACCAGGGAGTTGTTCGGTACTTTTGGCATCAAAAATTGTCCGACGCTTTTCACCAGGAGAAACTGCAAAATTGACTGCACCTACCACATTTCGCCGTCCCCGAAATTGTGACGAAATATTTAAGGTGTGAAACGCCCAACTACGTTGTTGTTCATTACCATTAACTACGATATTTTCGAGCATGTGAGGTGGTATAACACAACAAATAGGGCATCTTGAATGTTGTTGATGCTCACACCCAAATCCTAATGGTCTTTTATTCTTTCGAGCCATCCTACTTATTCTCCTTCTGTATTAAATAGAGTGATGGCAAATAACAGTTTTAACTCTAGTGTGCAATCGTGTACCCAACGGGTTTATATGATAGTCCCTGTATCTGGCTATTGTGTAATTTTTTACGTTTTTTAACTACAAATCTATAAAACAAGCATGTTTCACTGTTCGTTGCGATCGCTTGTCCTAAAAGAGTGGCAACTTAAGGCATATCTTTTTGGACTAAAGCCTATGATTTATTTAACATAGTTGTAGACCTCACTAGTTATGTGTGGTTGTGTGTTGTAAAACTTGATTAAGTTTGGTCAAGGGGCTATAACTCCTTGACTTTTTCTTTTTTTGAATTGCTCTAAGGATATAAAGTATAAAAATATATGATGCTTCAGACTGTATTCTCTGCTTGAAATAGCTGGCTTTGTGGAAAACTTGCTCCTGAAGAAGCCTACAGCCAAATTAAGTTGCTGTGGAAAAGGTTGAAACTTAGTAAAAAAGAACTAAAAATTGGTAGTCTCACCTGATGTGTTGACCAAATAACAATGAGGCAAAACGCCTCATTTTTTGCCTCATTGTCATTCAATCTTTATGGATTAACTAACCTATGTGGGGTAGATCTCTGACAATTATGTGTTTTTTATGGTCGAAACAAATTTTTCCTTGTTTTTTAAACTGAGATAGCAATCGTGTAACCGTGACTCGGGTAGTACAACAGGCGTTAGCTAAATCTTCATGCGTTAGGCGAACCGATAGGCGAGTTCCCTGAGCTACTTTTTCACCAATTTCACGTTTTAGAAGCTGCAAAAGACCATATAAGCGGTCTTGTACTCGTCGCAATCCAGAAATAACTAAAAAAGATTCTGTTTGCTGTAGCCGTTGATTTATCTTTGGTAAAAAGGCATGGCTTAAGGCTGGGGAAGCTAGTATTTCTGAAACATCTATGGCTACTAACCTCACATCGGATATAGCCGTGGCTTGGTAAGTATGTAGGGAAGTCAGATAAGAACCGAAAACCATTCCTGGGACTGCTAACCCTACTAGTACTTCTTCACTGGTTTCACCAAGAGTAGTCAGTTTTACTAAGCCTTGACGAACATACCAAATTACTTGTGTGTTGAGAGGAATAGTATCTCCTTTGGAATACTTATGTATGGGGCGATCGCCATCAAAGTCACGGTCTTTTGTAATTTTTACTAATTCTGCTCGTTTGCTTTCATTAATGCTGCGTAGCAGCCAGCGCATAGTTTGAGCTTTACCTTGATTGTTATAGGAAATTGCCACTGTTAATGCTGCGTTAAAGAGTTCATTGCCGTGTTGTTGCAAGGCTATAATTAACTCTTGGCTTCTACCGTTTTGACTTACTTGGGTGAGGAAATTACGAAACTCATGTTTCTGTTTTAAGGCAACGAAATTAATGATCGGTTTACCCACCAAAGATTCTTTTTTTAAATTAAGCAATTTGGTAGCTTTACGGTTAGCTAGTTGAATTTTACCTTGGGCATCAGTCACTAAATAGCCATCTGGTGCTTCCTCAAATAATTCCTCATAACGTTTACACTCTGCTTGTAAAGTTTTTTTGGTTTCTTCTAATTGCTCATGCTGATGATAAAGTTCCTCGATTGCAAAATGTACTGATTGTGAAGCCCAGCTGAGTTCGGTCAAAGCTTCCGGCATTTCATGTGACATCACAGGCTTTTTGACGACATTTTCGTAAAGTCTAGCTATACGCTTGTCCATTTCCTGTGTTGACTGTGCAAATTTGTCTATTTTTATCTTATCCACGTTAATTTCTACCACTTGTTTGCAGAAATGGGACAAAAATATTGATTTGAAAAAGGCAAGCTATGCTTAGACAGATGGGACAAGCCATCGTGTTGCATTTTAATGACAGCAACTAAGTCTAAGTAATGCTTCAAATTATCTTGGCAGATGACATACACTATTTCAAAATCAATCTGGCATAAACAAAACAGTTTACGACTGCGATCGCGATTCATTAACTTTCCTACAAAAACATTGCAACATACTTCAAAAATATTGCAAAACAAAAAATTGCTGAGGTTAGCACTCCTCACTATTCACTCGCTTCATAAAAAGATTTTCTAAGTTAGATAAGTTTGAGAGTACTCTCTTTCTAAATATCACGACCTTGTTGCTCCAACACAATATTATGCCATATTTGTGAAAAAACAGTGAACAATTTATATTTAATTTTTGCTAAATTGCGATTATTCTCCGTAGAAAATATTTATTTGTATCAATAATTATTTGCCTAGAATCAGCATAAATAATTCTGAATAACGAAAAAAGTAATAAGCAAGAGATTGGTAAAATTGTATCAATTGGCTATCACTTTCTATTTGATACAAAAATACCTTTAATACTTAAATCTCAAGCATACTAATTTATCTGAGCAATATAGAATTTAGGCTTTCAAAAAGAGACCTAATAAGGCTTTGACTGACTTGTTATCATATCTAACTCAAAGCCTTTATATCGATGATACTATTGGTTAATTAATGAGGGGTTTCACCCCTCTTTATTAAAAGTTTAATTTTGCCTTATTATCCCAAATTGAAATAAGTGGGCGACTCTGATAAACCTATGTTAACTAATAGCTAAAGTTTACTCAAAGCACTCAAATGAATATAAACTAAAAATGAAGGGTTAGACCCTCCATTGCTCAGCAACACTATTCATAGATAATTTTCTATGCCATAATTTCATTATTTTTTATTCCATCAATTTTCATGCTTTAATAAATCAATAATAATCTGCCAAATTTTTAAGCAGACCGACACATAGAGTCATTCGTCATTAGTAGGAGTTTCATATCAAGTCCGGTCAATTACTTACGATATCGTGTTTTATCACTGGTAACTTGGTAGGGAAGTTTGTTTAAAACTACTGAATCTGACGCATAATATAAATGTTTAAGCGGACACGATGACATGAGGTCAAGCATATTTATTTTTTAGGTTTTTAAAATCTTATTAATTAAAAATAATAAAAAAATAAGAAGAAAATAAGAATCAAATAAGATACAAAGCTAGCAATATATATTTTTTTAGCTCAAGTTTAACAAGCTATTGGTAAATTATTGGGAGCTACACCTAAAGGACTGCAAGCTAAGACGATTTCTAATAGTACTGCTTTGCCTGTCCCATGCGCTGCAAGCCTATCAAGTGCAGCTTTACAAAAGAAAAAATGAAAATCTCCAATCTGCATCCGTAGAGATACTACAAGTTCCCAAAATCGTATGATACTGGCTTAAAAATGGGTGTAAGGGCACAAAAGAATAAAACTCTCGCACCCCAGTTGTGAATTATATTTATAAAATCTCTTTCCTTAAGCGGGTAACGCGATTCGAACGCGCGACATTCACCTTGGCAAGGTGACGCTCTACCACTGAGCTATACCCGCAAACTTTGCATATTTACAAATATGTCAGATGAAGAGGTGATTGTCAAGAGGTAAAGGAAAATTTTTTGCTGGCTTGTGCAATTCTCTTCCTCCTTCTGTGTTAACTTTGACCCAACCGCAAAAGTCATGAAGCTAAGATACTAAAGTATTTGATTTACTTCCATAGGTATATTTGATGTATTGTGTGTAAATGTAAAGCTATAACTGATCATCTGTTATTGTTACTTGACATCAAGCAACGTGAGTGCTAAGCGTTTACCACAAACAACTGCCCATGTTAGGATTACCCGTCAATCTTGGCAACAGGGCTTACTAGAAGGAGAAGTAAGAGCGGGGGATTTTGAATGGCAGTTTCAATGGCATTTTCGCCGAGGAGAATTGTCTGTTAAACCATCACAGGGTCGTGCTTTAATTAAAGAGCCTCTTGGTCGTTTTTTAGAGCAAAAAGATTATCAACTAGAACCAGGAGGAGACTATGCTTTTACTATTCGGGCAGAATTATAAAAATTATGAATTATGAATAATCAAAAATTTCATAATTCACCATTCATTTTCCTGATTCTGTCAAGCGACTAAGATATCTTTCGATGAGGAGAATAGCAACAATGTCATCTATTGGTCTTGGAGGTGTTCGCATTCCTTGTGGTAAAAGTTTGGTGATTCCTTTGGGTGGGAACATTTGCCAATAGCGATCGCGTGCTTCTAAACTGGTGTAGCGTTCGTCGACCAACATGATGTTTAACGGATCTGACAATTGTTGCTGTAGTTGCTGTTTCCAACCTTTAGCCGTAGTTTGATCACCCATAACCATTAGAGAGATGGGAAATTTTTGTCGCAGTGTTTCAATGGTAGCGATCGCTTCAGTCGAAGGTACAACCTGATGATAGTGTAGCTTTCGATCCAGTCCCATCACTGCTAAGCCACATTTATCTTTACCCGGGTCGAACCCTAAGATCACAGGTTGAGTTGGTGTAAATTCATTTAAATTCATATTAAATACGATTAAACGGTTTTTGTTCTTTGTTGGTTGTTGATGGTTAGTTGGAACAAACAACAAACAACAAACAACCAACCACAGACATAATATTAAGTACTAAAAATCACTTGTCCATTTTTAATTGCTAACAATTTCACTTTCAACGGCCCAGCGGTATATGTGTCTTGTGCCGCAACTGCTTTAATATCTATTGCTTGGTCATATTGTCGCAACTGAGCAATAAAGCGCAGAAAAGTACCATCTATTTGAATATCTTCTAAAATTCCAGCATTCCGTGCGCGAAATTGAGAAGCAGAAATCAACAGTTCTAGGCGCTGTCGTAGTTGGTAGGATGTCATGTTTTTGGGATCAGCTGTAGTTGTAGCTAGTACCTCACCTCCAGAGAACACAATTTCATTTAGTGATGCATCAGCAAAAAATTCGATTGGTTTTTCTCCTCTGACGTAGTTACCCGCAGAGAAAATCCGCACCACGTAATCTCGACCATCTTTAATCTGATTACTTAACTGTTCAACTTGTTCTTCTGTGACACGTAGTATCTGCAAATTTGGGAGGGTAGTAGTGCCAGGTTCACTTAATTCCATACTGGCATTTTTATTTGCTTCTTTTAATAGCTGGATGACTGCTTGACGAGCAGCAGCAGGTTCTTCTATACGCACAACCCCAGCTGCTAGAACTTGACCCCGGACTAAAGCCAGTTTTCCTAGACGTAGGTCACGATAAGACTGATAGTATTTCTCCAGACGTGCGACTTCCTGTTCGAGATAGGTCTGTTGTGTTTCTAGTTCTTTGAGGCGGGTTTCTCGTTGAGCAATAATTTTCTCCCTGGCTGTAATTTCAAGATTACGCTTTTGAATGACTGCATCTAGTTTGGCAATTGTCTGATCACGCTGTTGAATCACTTGCTGACGCTTAGCTAGTTCGCGATCGCGTTTGTCTATAGCAGCTTGCGCTTCAGCAACCGCTTGTTTTGCTTGCTCATAAAGTTTTTGGCGTTCTGCTTTGAGTCGCTTAATTTCCTCTAGCTGTCTGTTCCTTTCTTGATAAACGTTTTGTAGCTGGGCGATGGCTTTTTCATATTGATTTGCCACTTGGCTCAATTGCTTTTGAGTGTCTTGGAGTTGAGCTTGAGTTTGTGCTTGTTGATTGATCGTACGGTTAAGCTGAGCTTGCGTTTGCTGTTGCTTAGCATTGGCTGCTTGTAAAGATTTGTTAATTTCTTGCAGATCCTGCTGAGCTTTAGCTTGTTCTTTTCTGGCTTGCTCTAGTTCAGCCTTGGTTGTATCAAGTTGCTGTGCCGTATTTTCTAGTTGTACGCGTTTACGCCTAAGGTCTTTTTGAATATCTTCTAACTCAAAAACTCCTTTGCGCAAGCCTTCATCAGCCAAAAATAAAATGCCCAGGGTTGATGCGGAAATGCCCAACCCCGTCAATATTGTTACTAATACCGCTGTGTTTTTGGGTCTGAGGTTGAAAAGTGAGAGCCGTTTTTTGCCAACCCGCGTGCCAATGCGATCGCCGACGGTAGCAATAACGCCTCCCAAAACTAAGATTGCAATAATGAGGATGTACCCGGTGGCCATCTGTTTGTATTTACCGAAGAAATCCTTCCAGATACAGCCTACTACTTTCAGGCATTTTCTGTGGCGAATTGCAGGTTGGTAAATTACTGGGTGAAGGGGTAAAGGCAAAGGGGAAAAGGAATTAACAAGTATTTATCCATTACCCATTACCTATTACCCATTACCCATTACCTATTTTTACAAGAGTGTCTATATTTACTCTGATCCCCAAGTGCAGTTAAGTGAATTGCCGACTTAATGTCACAGGTTTGTGGACAGTAATTTTTTTCTTGTGTATGGAAATCATCTTCTTTTCGCGCAAATCGCCTAGTAGCCTAGTGACAGTCACGCGAGTCGAACCAATTGCTTCAGCGATCGCCTGATGAGATAGCTTGAGGTCAATTGTGATTCCATCTGCACAAGGAAGACCAAAATCTCGACAGAGAATTAATAAGAAACTTATTAATCTTGAACCCATGTCACGGTGAGCGAGTGTTTCAATCATCATCTCTGTTTGAAGAATGCGCGACGACAAACCCCGCAGCATTAACATCGATAATTCTGGATTTTCCTTGAGTGCTTGCTCTACCTGTTCAATAGGTGCTGACAGCAATTCCACAGGCGTAAAAGCAACTGCATGATAAAAACGATCAGACTTGTTTCCCGTTAGTAGGGACAAAACCCCAAATACACTGTTTTCCCGCAGAAGCGCTACAGTTATCTCTTCTCCTGCTTCGTACACCCTGGAGAGTTTAACAGCACCTTTTAAGAGAAAATAAACTCTTTCAGCAGGATCGCCGGGGAAAAAGATCGTCTTGTTGCGCTCGAACGATTCCACCACTGGTGGAAACGCTCCAGTTGCCATCTGACGAAAAACATTTGCTAGGGCTTTATCTTGTGTCACGATCATCTATCTCCCTTCCCCTACCCAATGCCGGAAAAACGAATATGGATTTCCTAAGAATACACTCGAAAATTCAATAAAACATTGTCAACCTTTCTGTACTTTCCTATACTTAACCTTTTGTCTAATTGACGTTTGTTTAACATGATACAAAATTTATAGTGCAGGAATCTAGTACTTTTTGTTAGGTACTTCCAAAATTGTAAACAATAAGTTTTTTAAGAAAAAAGTAAGATTCATAGAGAATTTATGAAAACATAAAATGGTAAATTGATGGTAAAAAGCAATTTTGGCACTATAGATGTCGGAAATACGGATGTGAAAATTTAAGATAACAGGGGTGCAAGGGAAACCACAAATAAATTTAGTTACTCTGTAGAGAAAAATATCTTTTTCTAAAACCTTTACTCTGTTGAAAAATCCTTTTGATCATCCATCTTTAAAACAAGCAGTTTGTATCCGATTTTAGTTGAGGCAAGATTGAGTCTGTTCTCTTACATCCACCCGCAAGTGCAATCAAAAATCAAAATTATAAAACGAAGACAAACCAAGCTCAGATTCATGTATGCTCCTAATGAAACATCACATCAATAATTTCTATGCTGGATCTGACTGGAAAAAATGCCCTTGTCACAGGCATTGCTAATAACCGCTCTATTGCTTGGGGTATTGCTCAACAACTGCACAAAGCTGGAGCTAACCTTGGCATTACCTATCTCAGCGACGAAAAAGGCAAAATCGAAAAGAAAGTCGCAGAATTGGTAAGACCACTCAATCCTACTCTGTTTTTACCTTGTGATGTCCAAAATGACGAGGAAGTTAAGTCTACTTTTGAGACAATTCGCGAGAAGTGGGGTAGCTTAGACATTTTGATTCATTGTCTGGCCTTTGCCAATAAAGATGATTTGAGTGGAGACTTTAGCCAAACCTCCCGTGAGGGCTTTCGTACAGCTTTAGATGTCAGCACCTATTCTTTGGTGCAACTAGCTGGTGCAGCCAAGCCTTTAATGAACGCAGGCGGAAGCATAGTGACTCTCTCTTATTTAGGAGCCGTCAGAGCAGTTCCCAACTATAATGTGATGGGAGTTGCCAAGGCAGGATTAGAAGCCAGTGTGCGTTATTTAGCAGCAGAACTAGGTTCGGCCAATATCCGCGTCAATGCCATCTCCGCCGGGCCAATCCGTACTTTAGCTTCTAGTGCCGTTGGCGGTATTTTAGATATGATTCATCATGTCGAGCAAGTAGCTCCCTTGCGACGCACCGTCACACAGATCGAGGTAGGTAATGCAGCAGCGTTCTTGTGTAGCGACTTGGCAAGTGGAATTACAGGACAAGTCCTGTATGTTGATGCAGGATATGAAATTATGGGAATGTAAGAATTTGTTAGTTGTTGGTGGTTGTTTGTTGTTTGTCCCAGCCAACCACCAACAACCAACTAGCAACAAGTTTTAAAGACTATGCAAATAAGCGATCGCCAAACTCTATCTTCACCCACCAACCTCACACAAACTCCCCGTATTGCTTCTGTACGCCGCACTACGGGGGAAACGGATGTCCACGTTACGATTAATTTAGATGGTACAGGAGTTTGTAATGCAGCTACAGGCATTCCATTTTTAGATCACATGCTGCATCAAATTGCCTCCCACGGACTCATTGACTTGGACATCCAAGCTACGGGAGACTTGCATATTGATGACCATCATACCAACGAAGATGTGGGCATTACCTTAGGACAAGCTATAAGCAAAGCATTAGGTGACAAAAAAGGCATTGTCCGCTTTGGTAATTTTCTTGCACCTCTTGATGAAGCCTTAATTCAGGTAGCACTGGATTTTTCGGGTCGTCCCCATCTCAGCTACGGTTTGCAAATTCCTACCCAGCGAGTTGGAACTTATGACACCCAGCTAGTACGAGAATTTTTTGTAGCCTTGGCAGGTAATAGTCAGATGACGCTGCACATTCGCCAGTTGGATGGGATTAATTCTCATCACATTATAGAAGCCACATTTAAGGCATTTGCGAGGGCGATGCGGATGGCAATAGAGATTGATCCCCGTCGTGCTGGGTTAATCCCCAGTTCTAAAGGGGTGTTATAGAAGGCAGAAGGCAGATGGCAGATGGCAGATGGCAGCTATGCTGAAGGGTAAGAAGTGAAGAGCTTTGATAGTAACTTTTTATTGCTTTCAACAAGCCTTCTTTATTTTGTTGCAATCCCTGATAGGGATTTGTGTAAGTTGCAACGTGCAATTACAAAGATCGCAGGTTTTGTACCGTATTTCCTAAAAGTTGACGCAATCACGGAAACTCAACATTTCCGATCATCTGTTGTATTGTGAGTAATTTGTGACACTTCCACCGCCAGAAGTGGGTGAGAGTGTCAAAGTGCAATTGTCTGCCCTTTTCCTATCCCAAAAACAGCTTGTAGGCTGGATTCTTATTTTCATCCCAGTAACGATAGCCGAGAGTATCCAAAAAAGCCTGCCACTCTTCCATCTCATGGGGAGGAACCTGTATCCCTACCAGTATTCTGCCGTAGTCTGCCCCATTATTGCGGTAGTGGAACATACTAATATTCCAGTTGGGACTCATAGAATCCACAAACTTCATTAATGCACCAGGGCGTTCAGGAAACTCAAAACGATAAAGCAATTCATTCTGAGCGAGGAGAGAGTGTCCGCCTACCATATGGCGTAGGTGTAATTTTGTTAGTTCGTCATCGGTTAAGTCGATAGTTTTGAACCCGCAGCTTTCAAAAGTTGCAACTAGTTTTGCGCGATCGCCACGATTTTCGATTTGCACACCTACAAAAATATGAGCTTCTTGTTGATCGGCAATCCGATAGTTAAATTCAGTTAAGTTGCGTCTGCCCATACATTGGCAAAACTTACGCAGACTACCCGCCTCTTCTGGAATTGTCACTGCAAAGATGGCTTCACGGCGTTCACCCAGTTCTGCCCGTTCTGCCACAAAGCGGAGGCGATCAAAGTTCATATTCGCGCCGCAGGCAACAGCAATTAATGTTTGTCTTTGGATTTGTTCCCGTTCTACATAAGCTTTCGCACCTGCGATCGACAATGCCCCCGCAGGTTCCACAATAGAGCGTGTATCTTCAAATACATCTTTGATTGCTGCACAAGTGTCATCTGTATCAACTAAAATAATGTCATCCACATACTGCTGACACAGCCGAAAAGTTTCTTCTCCGACTTCCCGCACTGCTACACCGTCAGCAAATAAGCCGACTTGAGACAAACGTACTCGTTTGCCTGCTCGCAAAGATTGATACATAGCATCTGCATCTACTGGCTCAACACCAATAATTTTGATCTCTGGACGCAACCGTTTCACATAAGCTGCAATCCCAGAAATCAATCCACCCCCACCAATCGCCACAAAAATTGCATGAATCGGTTGCTGATATTGCCGTAAAATCTCCATCCCGATGGTTCCCTGTCCAGCAATGACATCGGGATCATCAAAGGGGTGAATAAAAGTTAAGCCTTTTTCTGCTTCTAGTTGACGAGCGTAAGCATAGGCATCATCGTATGTATCCCCATATAGTACTACCTCACCACCACGGGCCCTCACTGCATCTACCTTCACCTGGGGTGTAGTTACAGGCATGACGATAATAGCTCGTGTTCCCAATTTCCGCGCACCAAGAGCAACCCCTTGAGCATGGTTTCCCGCAGATGCAGCAATCACACCCTGAGCAAGTAGATCTGGTGGCAGATTTACCATCTTGTTATAAGCGCCACGTAACTTAAAGGAAAATACTGACTGCATATCTTCGCGTTTCAGCAGCAGCTTGTTATTCAGCCGTGCAGACAAATTTGGAGCGTATTCTAATGGTGTTTCTTGGGCAACATCATAAACGCGGGCAGTCAGAATTTGTACCAAATAGTCACAGAGCATGGACGTTAACAGGTTGATAGATGCCGGATAGAGTTCATTGTACGGCAGTTGAGTACCTGATTTTGCCATTTTTGCTTTACTAAATTTTGAGCTTCAATAGTAACAGCCTAGCTAGGAAGGGTTCCACTTTGGCAGTTACAAAAAATCAATCAATATACAACCTCATACGCATTTAAGGGACAATAACTCTAGTCATACCGACCCACTGCCAAAATGCCTGATTCTCAGGAAAAAAGCAAGGTGGGCATTTTTAGGCGGATTTTTAGCTACCATGCATTTTTAGTTAAAAATTGTGCTTTTTGCAAACTGTTAATTTAGGTCGTTGAACTTATGGTGACAAACTCCCAAAGCCCAACTTTACCAATAGAATCATCTACTTGTTTACCTCCGACTGATGCTAAAGATAGGGTCAGTCAGTTTATGAAACAACTACAAGACGAAATTACACAAGGTTTGGAAAAATTGGATGGTGTGGCCAAATTTCAAGAAGATTCCTGGGAAAGACCAGAAGGAGGTGGCGGTAGATCGCGTGTGATGCGTGATGGCGCGATCTTTGAACAAGGTGGTGTAAATTTTTCTGAAGTTTGGGGTAGCCATTTACCACCATCAATTCTGACTCAACGTCCAGAAGCAGCAGGACATGGTTTTTATGCCACTGGCACTTCGATGGTGTTGCATCCCCGTAATCCTTACGTACCTACTGTGCATCTTAATTACCGGTATTTTGAAGCTGGCCCAGTATGGTGGTTTGGTGGCGGTGCTGACCTCACCCCCTATTACCCCTTTGCTGAGGATGCCATTCATTTCCATAAAACTTTCAAGGAAGCTTGTGATGCCCATCACTCAGAGTATTATCCAGTATTCAAACGCTGGTGTGATGAATATTTTTATTTAAAACATCGCGGTGAGACCCGGGGAGTTGGTGGTCTGTTTTTTGATTATCAAGATGGTCAAGGTACTTTGTATCGTGGTCCCCATGCAGATGGTGAAGCGGCTAAGTACAGCAACCAAGTAGGAACAGTAGCATCCCGGAGTTGGGAAGATTTATTTGCTTTTGTGCAAAGTTGTGGTAGAGCCTTTTTACCAGCCTACTTACCCATTGTCCAACGCCGACACACGATGGAATATGGCGATCGCCAACGCAATTTTCAGCTGTATCGTCGAGGACGGTATGTTGAATTTAACTTGGTTTATGACCGAGGTACAATCTTTGGCTTACAAACCAACGGACGCACGGAATCAATTTTGATGTCCCTACCACCCTTGGTACGGTGGGAATATGGCTACACACCTGAACCAAATACGCCCGAAGCTGAGTTGTACGAAACCTTCCTCAAACCTCAAGATTGGATAAACTGGACACCAAGCCACACGTAAAGAGTGTGAGTTAAACTACTAGAGGTGAGTAGTTAGTGGATAGTAGATAGTGGATAGTAGTTAATAGCCTGTAAAATAATTAACCAATGGTTTCAAGGTAGATTACACCCCTACTAACTACTAACTACTAACTAGTAGATTTTGGAAATGCCAAGGGGAGGCAAAGTGATAGATATAGATCAAAAAACCTACACAACCCAAGACGGCAATAATGTTATCGTATTAACACCTAGAGGTCGCCTAGATATCACCACAGCATGGCAATTTCGTTTGAAATTGCAGGAGTGTATTTCTAAACTTAGCCGTCATGTAGTTGTAAATCTTGGTCAAGTTAATTTTATCGACAGTTCTGGTTTAACTTCCCTAGTGGCAGGAATGCGCGATGCCGACAAAGTTAAGGGTAGTTTTCGTATTTGTAATGTTCACCCAGAAGCCAAACTAGTTTTTGAAGTGACGATGATGGATACGGTGTTTGAAATATTTGAAACCGAGCAGGAAGCTTTAGAAGGTGTACCTCGTAGCATCGCCAGCTAATTCCAAGTCAAACACGAACAGGAAGAGTCCAAAATAGAGACACTTCAAATTCATAATTTAGTACTGTTCTCGCTTGGTGTAGCGATAAGGGCCCATAATCGCTCCCCAAGTTGCACTGCCAGTAGCGGGGTCAATTCCTTTGTCGTAAGTTTTCAATTCTTGTTGAGAAACCTCAAATCCGAGGGAAACTTGCACGGTATTACCCCCATAACTAAAGCAACAACGATTGCTTGCAGGTGGGGTAGCAGTAAACTCATAGTTGTTAGGAGTCAGTATTTTCTGAGTGACGTTAAGAACACAATCAGGTAGTAAATCTAGTTGGTCAGGTGTTAGGGTTTGAAGTAATGAAGGGTTACGACCAGCACCACGTAAAGCTGTTGGATCTTTAGGCATATAGTATTGTACTTTCAGAGGTGCATCTTGGTTGTTTCCTGAGGTAAGCCGCATGATTCTTTGTCGATAAGGTTGGTCTAATTTCACAATATTGGCTTGTTCGGCAAATAGGGTCAGACTGTCTTCTGAAAATAGAGGTACAGGTATTTGCCATAAACGTAAGTGGACGTACCAAGCAGGTTCTGCCAAAGCTTGCTCTCTATTGTCAAATTCACCTGCTAAGTATTGAGCTAGGGCGATTAACTCTGGTGCAAGGGTCATAAAATTTTGGATTTTGGATTTTTGCCAAAAGTTTGAGCGCCACAAACTGGCAATCAAAGCTTTTCAAGACGGATTTTAGCTTAACCGAAGTAGTATCCAATGCCCAATCTCCGATCCCCAATCTCCGATCCCTTCAAAACCTAAACTTGGCAAACTGACCTGGAAGCGAGAAAATAAACATACGTCGCCCTAAAATCTTAAAATTTTTTGTGAATAACGTTCGTACTGTATCAGACACAAAGCGCACTTTCCACACTCTCCATACCCGACCGATTAACACTATTTATCGGCGAGTGGTAGAGGAATTAATGGTAGAAATGCACCTGCTCGCAGTAAATGTTGATTTCAGCTATAACCCAATTTTTGCCTTGGGCGTCGTTACTTCCTTTGACCGATTCATGCAAGGCTATCAGCCAGAATCGGATAAGGAATCGATATTCAACGCCCTACTGCGGGCAATAGAAGCAGATCCGCAAATCTATCGACAGGATGCTCAACGCTTGCAAGAACTAGCCAAAAGTCTGCCACCTCAAGATTTAATTGCTGCTTTAAGCCTACAAACTCAGTTAAATCGAGATACTGACTTACAATCCCATCTGCAAGCGATCGCCAGTAATCCTAAATTTAAATACAGCCGTTTGTTTGCGATTGGTTTATTCTCTTTGTTAGAACTGTCAGATCCAGAACTAGTCAAAGACGAAAAACAACGCACTGAGGCACTTAAATCCATTGCTGCTGGCTTGCATATTTCTGATGACAAACTCAATAAAGATTTGGAACTTTATCGTTCCAATCTAGATAAAATGGCCCAAGCATTGGTAGTGATGGCAGATATGCTCTCAGCGGATCGCAAAAAACGTGAACAACGTAGTCAACAATCTAGTACTACAGTTACTCCCCCAACTGCCAGCGAATAAATATAGTTCGTTAGTGGTTAGTGGTTGGTTAATAACAGGACTCACGCAACTGACATAGATAGCGGGCAGGGCGCAGCCCTGCCACGGAACAATTTCAATCAAACCAAGCATATAAGAATACTTCGGCGTTTTAGTTGCTGAATTAAGTAGCGACACGATCCGTTCTGTTGGTAGAAATAGTAACCCGGAATAGTTTCATTTTTAGTACTGGAGTACTATTTTTTAGCGATCGCAATGTGCCAGTTGCGTAAGTCCTGATAATGTGAGTGATGGATTTGAATAAAAGAATGTGTTAGAAATCGAACACAGATGGACACCGATGCACACAGATGGACATAGATAGATTATGGGTGTTTATTTTAATATTTATTAGTGGAAATAATGAAAAAGCTCCTGCTTTTACACAGGAGCCTGTTAGCTATTGATTGTCAGTGATGAAACTTTAAAACCTAGTCAAGGTCTTTCATGAACAATACTGGTTCAGTTTCACGGTCAATACCTTTCTCGAAACCACCAGCAGCAGCACGAGCACGACCAGCGTGCCACAAGTGACCTACTAGGAAGAAGAAAGCTAATACGAAGTGAGAAGTTGCCAACCAAGCGCGGGGGTTGACGTAGTTGAAGGAATTAGGCTCGGTAATAACCCCACCCACGGAGTTAATAGAACCGTTGGGAGCGTGGGTCATGTACTCAGATGCACGACGAATTTGCCAAGGCTGTACGTCGTTCTTGATCTTGTCGAGATCCAAACCATTAGGTCCACGCAGAGGTTCTAACCAAGGACCACGGAAATCCCAGAAGCGCATGGTTTCACCACCAAAGATGATTTCACCGGAAGGAGAGCGCATCAGGTATTTACCAAGACCGGTGGGACCTTGAGCGGATGCAACGTTAGCACCGAGCTTCTGGTCACGAACCAAGAAAATGAAAGATTGAGCTTGAGAAGCTTCAGCGTTGGTTGGACCGTAGAACTCGCTAGGATAAGCGGTGTTGTTGAACCAAACAAAGCAAGAAGCAATAAAGCCCATCAAGGACAAAGCGCCCAAGCTGTAGGATAGATAAGCTTCACCAGACCAGATAAAAGCACGACGTGCCCAACCAAAAGGCTTGGTGAGAATGTGGAAAATACCACCAAAAATACAGATTAAACCAACCCAGATGTGACCGCCAATGATGTCTTCCATGTTGTCAACACCAATAATCCAGCCGTCACCACCAAAGGGAGACTTAAGCAGATAACCAAAGATGACAGCTGGATTTAATGTGGGGTTGGTAATCACACGTACATCACCACCACCAGGTGCCCAAGTATCATAGACACCACCGAAGAACATTGCCTTCAGCACCAACAAAAAGGCACCAAGTCCCAAAATGATCAGGTGGAAGCCAATGATGTTGGTCATCTTGTTCTTGTCTTTCCAGTCGTAGCCAAAGAAAGAGGAGTACTCTTCTAAGACTTCTGGACCACGGATTGCGTGGTATATTCCACCAAAACCCAGGACGGCAGAGGAGATTAGGTGTAGTACACCGATGACAAAGTAGGGATAGGTGTCTACAACTTCACCACCAGCACCAACTCCCCATCCCAAAGTTGCCAAGTGGGGTAGTAGGATTAAGCCCTGTTCGTACAAGGGCTTTTCGGGAACAAAGTGAGCGACCTCAAATAAGGTCATCGCACCAGCCCAGAAGACGATCAAACCGGCGTGGGCAACGTGCGCGCCCAGTAGTTTACCGGAGAGGTTAATGAGACGGGCGTTACCAGCCCACCAAGCAAATCCGGTGGAATCTTGGTCACGTCCGGCTCCCAAAACGCCAGGTCTAGAGAGCGTTACCACGAGGTAATACC